>DATBRI010000151.1:0-10222 GCA_036560365.1 Methylocystis sp. | reverse complement strand
CGAGGAAGGCGGGGCCGCCATGAGCCCGGGTAAGCATATGCATCCGCCGAAATACAAAGCGCTGATGGAAAGCGCCGCCAAATGCGTGTCGACGGGCGATGAATGCCTGCGCCACTGCTTCGGCATGTTGTCGATGAACGACGCGAGCATGGCGGAGTGCACCAAGGCGTCATACGATCTGGTCGCCGCCTGCGGCGCGCTCGAAAGCATGGCCGCGGTCAATTCGACCTTTACGCCGGCCATGGCGAAAACCGTCGCCGACGTCTGCATGGCCTGCAAGAAGGAATGCGATAGATTCCCGCAATATGTCGAATGCACGGACTGCGGGACCGCCTGCAAGGCCTGCGCCGAGGAATGCCGCAAGACGATGGGTTAACGGAAGGCGCGGGCGGGAGCGGGGCGCGATAGCGCGTCGCGCGACGACGCGGTCGGTTTTGAGATCGACGCGAGCGGGGGCGCGCGCCGTGGCGATGCATGCGCGGAATGGTCGCGGCGCTACGCTCCAAATGCTGAGGAAATAGACGGAGAGGAGCGTCGAACTGTGCCGCGCGGGCGATGGAGCGGCTAGAATGAGCAGCTCGACGCATTTTTCCTTCGCAAGCGGGACGGCGCCTTATCCGCCCGTGAAGCCTCTGTGGTTGCGGCCCGTCGTCACGGCTGTCGTCATCGCCGTCCACGCCTTTGTCGCATGGATCACGCTCGTGACCTCGGTCCATTTGTTCCATGCGATCGATGTGACGCTCGTGCCGTCCGGCGAACCGCTCGGGTCGCAACAACAGGAGACGGACGAGCAGCCGCCGCCGGAAGAAGTCGAGCAGCCCGATCTCGCGATGCCCGCGCCGATGATCATGTCGCCGGACGCGCCGGTTAAAGAGGAAATCGCCAAGCCCAAAACGCATGTCGCCCAAAAGAGAACGGCCGTGGAACGGGCGAATACAGAACGGCGCGCGCCGGGGCGCCGCGCGCTTGGTTTGCCCGAGGGACGAGCGGCGGCGCGCAGCCGGATGGACTATGCCGCATTGCTGGCCATCGCGATCAGGCGACACACGCCGACCGCGACGTCCGTTGGCTCCGGGACGGCGCGCGTCAAATTTTACGTCAACGCCTACGACGCCATCGTTGGAATTTCCGTCTCAGGTTCCAGTCCGGCGCATGCAGCGCTCGCGCGTCGCATTGTCACGTCCGTTCATGCGCTACCCCCGCCGGGCGGTTCCTTCTTCGGCGTCCAGAATTTTATATTTAACTGATCAAATTGGCTTGTCGCGGCAGCTTCCGGAAGTCGTAATCCGAGGGCGAGCGCATAAACGTGTCGCCATTCAGTTCAATTCGGCCGCACTGTAGACTTTGTTCACTTTGGGATTGCGGCTCTCCGTCCTTCGGTGGGCGCACTTATCCTCGATCCTTATAGTGGAAGCCTGGGAATCGTCTCTCCGCCGACATTGTAAGTGCGCCAATCTCGGCAAACGCTTAGTCGAACGGATGCCAAGCACTTTTTTGATATATGCACACGCGCTCGAATTCGGCATCACGTCCCAAGAACGATGGAGAGAGTATGCGATCAAACTTGACGGCTTGACATTGCCCTCGAACAATTCTGACTAACGGCTTCGCCTTTCGCGCGGGACAAGGGTTGCGGACTATATCATCCATGCAACAAGAGCCGCGCTCTTTCTCAACTTCGCCAGCCTCCGCCGAGCGCGACGAAAAGCGCGACGGTGTCGAAAAGGCGCTGCGCTTCGGCTTGCACGCGGGCGATGGAAGCGTTGAGCAGGCTGCGCTGCGCGTCGACGACCGCGAGCTGCGACACGCCGCCGAACCGCGATTGCGAGCGAATCTTGTCGAGGTATTTCTTGGCGGCGCCTTCCGCGACGCGGGCCTCCTTGACCACCCGCGCGTCAGACTGCAGCTCGCGAAGAGTATCGGCGACATTGCGAAATGCTTTGATCACCGTGTCGCGATATTGCGCCTCCGCCTGTTCAAGTCCGGCTTCCGCTGCCTTCTGTTTGTTGAGCAGCGTCATGCCGTCGAACGCCGGCTGCGCGATGTTTCCGGCGAGGGCATAGAATCCCGTGCCCGGCGTGAAAAGCTGCGCAAGCTGGAAGGCGCTGGTCCCCCCATTGGCGGTCAGGACGACATTCGGCAGCCGCGCCGCGACCGCGACGCCGACCTGGGCGCTGGCCGCGTGAACGATGGCTTCGGCGGCCTTGATGTCGGGCCTTTGCGCGACGAGTTGCGCCGGAAGGCTGACCGGAAGCTCGCGCGGCAAGGCGATGTGCAAGAGGTCGAAGCTCTCACCTACCTCTTGCGACGGATAACGTCCGGCAAGCGCGGTCAGTAGATTGCGTTGCACGGCGAGTCGCTTTTCGATGTCTGGAAGAGTCTGGCGCGCCTGGGCGAGCGCGGATTGCTGCAAGTTAATATCGGTTCCTGGAACGGCGCCATGGGCGAATTGAAGTTCGAGCAAGGCCAGCCGCTGTTGTTCGAGATCGATGATGCGACGCGTCGCCGCGATCTGGGCGCGCAGCGACGCCTCCTCGATCGCCGCCTTGGCGACATCGGCCGCGAGAGTCAGATAGGCGGCTTCCTTCTGGAAGCCCTGCATGTCCCGCTGCGCTTCCAACCCCTCGACCATGCGTCGATTGGCGCCCCAAATGTCGGGCGCGTAGCTGATCTGCACCTGCTTGGTGAAGAAGGAATAGGCGCTTTGCGTGACCGTCGACGAAGTCGCATCGCCCGAGTAGATTTGATAGCTCGAATTCGAGTTCAACGCGACTTGCGGAAGGAAGGCCCCCGTCGCCGCGTCCGCGTTATACTGGGCGACGCGAATGGCCGCGTCGGCGGCTTCGAGCGTCGGATTGCGGTCGAGCGCCTCTTCGATGAGCGCGTCCAGTTGCGTCGATCCAAACGCGGTCCACCAGCGCGCGGGAGCGCTGACGCCTTCCGCGAAACGCTGGCCATTTCCGGGAGACGCGGTTTTCTCGGGCGTGAAGCGTTCGACATCCGGCGGCGCGGGCGTGACGAAATCTGGTCCGACCGCGCAGGCCGACAAAGCCGCGGCGAGCATCGCGGCGAATGACAAATCTCGTCTGCGGCGACTAGTCAAGAGAGAGCGCCTCCACCGGATCGAGCGTCGATGCGTTGCGCGCGGGAATATAGCCAAAGATTATGCCAGTGAGCGAAGCGCTCGCGACCGCCGCGGCGATGGCGCCGGGCGATAGTGTTAGCTCCCAGTCGCTTGGCAAAAAGAAGCTGGCGAGATAGCTCACGCCAAAGGAGATGATCACCCCGGCCACGCCGCCAATCAGACAAACGACGACCGCCTCCGTGAGGAACTGGCTTCGCACGTCGGATCGGCGCGCGCCGACCGCCATTCTTATGCCGATCTCTCTCGCGCGCTCGGACACCGACACCAGCATGATGTTCATCACACCAATTCCGCCGACGATGAGCGAGACGAGACCGATCGCGCCGAGCAGATAAGTCGTCGTGTCCGTGAAAACCTTCTTCGACTGCACCCATTTTTCCATATTGTAGACGGTGAAATCCTTGACGTGGTGACGCCGTTTCAAAATGTCCTCGACCCCGCGTTCGACGGCTTCGCCCGGAAGGCCCTCGCGAAACCGCATCTCGACAAAGTTCAAGCGGCTGTGTCCGAGAAGACGCGCGGCGACCGTCGTAAAGGGCATGTAGACGTCGAGACGATTGGCGGCTCCGGGGCTTTCCATCGCGAGGTTCTTCACGACGACGCCGATTACGATACAGGGCAATTTGCCGACATTGATGATTTTTCCCAGTGGGTTTTGGTCGCCGAAAAATCTCTTTCTGACGTTGGTGTCGATCACGACGACCTGTCGCTGCGCCGAAACGTCCTGACCGCTGAAGCCCCGTCCTATCTCGAACCTTAAGCCGCTCGTCTCGAAATAGTCCTCGTTGCCTCCGGACACGGTGGCGTTGCTGTTGAGGGATCCGAGCCGCAGCATCGCCGACGCCGTGACCTCGGGGCTGATTGTGTAAGTGAAACCTTGCCGGCGCAGCACGTCCACATCGGCGGCCGTCAGACTCTGGAGTTTCACGGCATCCGGGTCGCCCCAGAACTTGCCCGGCGCGATCTCCAAAAAATTGGCCGGCATGTCCTTGAGTTGCTCCTGCAAGACGCGCTGGGAGGATTCGCCGAGCGCCACCATCATGACGACCGAAACAATGCCAATGACGACACCGAGCAAAGTGAGAGCCGTGCGCAGGCGCTGTCCAAGCAGCGCGAACCAGGCCATCTTCATCGCCTCGACGAGGCGCGGCCACAGCGCCGCCGCGCCCCTGGACGGAGGCGGCGCGCGCATGTCGTCGAGCGGGGTCGGCGGGGAGGCTGGCGCCGCGCCTTCAGTCTCCTCGTCCCTGATGACGCGGCCGTCCTCGATCTCGACGACGCGGCGAGCGTAAGCGGCGACATGCGCGTCATGCGTCGCGATGATCAGCGTGTGGCCGCGCCGGTTTAAATCGAGCAGAACCTCCATCATCTCGCGGCCGGTGCGGCTGTCGAGCGCTCCCGTCGGCTCGTCGGCCAGAATAATCGCGCCGCCGTTCATCAAGGCGCGCGCGATGCTGACGCGCTGCTGCTGCCCGCCCGAAAGCTGATTGGGACGGTGGTCGAGGCGCTCTCCAAGGCCAAGCCGCGCGAGCAGTTTTTGCGCGCGCATATGGCGGGCCTGTTCCGGAACGCCGGCGTAGATCGCGGGAATTTCAACATTGGCGCGCGCGGTAAGTTGCGGCAACAGATTGTAGCGTTGAAAAATGAAGCCGAACCGATCGCGCCGCAGCGCCGCCAATTCCCCCGCGTCGAGCGAGGTCGTCTCGCGCCCGTCGACGCGGTAAATCCCAGAACTTGGCCGATCGAGACAGCCCAAAATATTCAGCAGCGTCGATTTGCCGGAACCCGAGGCGCCCATCAGCGCGACCATCTCGCCCGCGCGGATTTCGAGATCGATGTCGCGCAGCGCATAGAGCTCCTGATCGCCTACCGCGTAGCGCCGCGACAAGCCATGCAGCTCGATCAGCGGCGCGCTCATTTGCCCGCCCCCGCGGCCGGCTGTTCCGGTTCGCCGGTGATGACCGTCTCGCTTTCCGCAAGACCCTCGAGTACCTCGGCCTGCACGAAATTGTCGAGTCCGATCAACACCCGCTTCGTCTCGACGCCGCCGCCGGGCGTGACCACGCGGACATCGTAACGCCCGTCCGCGCCCCTGTTGCGCAACGCGGCCGAGGGAATGGCCAGCGCGTTATGCGCGTCGCCGAGTTGGATCGACACCTGCGCCGTCATGCCGATCCGCAAAAAGTGCCCGGGGTTCGGCACATCGAACAACGCGTTGTAGAACACCGCGACATTGGCTGCGGCGGTCGCGGACTGTTGACCGGACGCCGCCGCGGCGCCAGCGGGATTGGAATAATTTTCCGGCGCCGGTTCGACCGCGCGCAGCTTTCCACTGTATCGCTTGTCCTGATCGCCAAGAATGGTGAAGGACGCGGGCTGCCCGACATGCACCTTGATAACGTCGGCCTCGGAGACTTGCGTCTTGACGGTCATGGCTTCGAGATTAGCGAGTTTCAAAATCACCGGCACGATCTGCGTCGCGACCACCGTTTGGCCTTCCTGCGTCAGAACGGCGACGACCTCGCCCTCGATCGGGGCGGTGATCCTTGTGTAGCTCAGAGTGGTGGCGGCGAAGTCGGTTTGCGCGCGCGCTTGCGCGATCTGCGCTTCGAGCGCGGCGAGCCCCGCCTCATCGGCCTGCGACTGCGCGTCCGCGCTTTCCAAATCCCGCCGCGAGGTTGCGGCCCCGCCGATCAGGCCCCTTTGCCTGACATATTCGAGCTTGGACTTACGCAGCCGCGCTTCGGCGGCGTGCTTCTGGGCTTCGAGATTGGCGAGATTCGCCTTCTGTGCGCGAAGATCGTTTTCCGGCAGGACGGGATCGATCTCGGCGAGCAGATCGCCGGCCCGAACATGATCGCCGAGCTTCACTTTCAAGGATGTCAATTGGCCGGTGGCGCGCGTGCCGACATCCACCTGACGGATCGCCTGCAGCGTCCCCGTCGCCAGCACATCGCTCTCCAGCGTCGCTCGCGCGACCTTGGCGGTCAGATATCGCGGAGCCGCTTGCGCGAACCACCAGCGCGACAGGAAGTAGCCGCCCATGAGAACGGCCACGCCGAGCAAAATCCAGCCGGCGCGGCTCTTGGCCCAAGACATGAACGCCTTCAAACCCGTCATGATCGCCGATCATTGTCCTGTGATAGAGAGGCGAGGCCCCTCTTCTCGCGAGCTTTGCGATAAACGGCAAGATCATGGAGGATCGGATGGCCGCGCTCGAACGCCAAATGCTCGATTGGCGCGACGAACAAGCGCGGGTTCTTCTCCGCGCCTTCGACAGCGAACTGGCCCATGAGCCCTTTACCATCTCCAGCATGGAAGATGCCCGTCACCATGAGACGAGGCGAATCTCTAAACATCACCCCGCGCCCGCGCAAAAATTTCAATAACTCCGGTCGTCCATGGGCTGGCAAAGGAAGAAAGCATTGCAGCCGCCAAGCGAGTTGTTCCTCCTGAATTGCCGCTATGCGATTCATATCAGCCTCCGTAATTCGAATGACTTGAAATTCAATTTGCCGGGCGCGAATCTTCGTGAGGTCGCCGGCGCGACGCGCGCGCCGATGGTTTTGTCGATTATGCGCGAAAGCCATTGGCCACGGCGGCTTTGAGTTTGGGCGAAGCACGAAAAATCATGACCCTGCGCGCATTCACCGTCACGGCGGCGCCATTTCGGGGGTTGCGTCCGGGACGTTCGCCCTTCACGCGAACGCTAAACGATCCGAAATTATGGAGGCGCAAGGATTGATCCCTGGCCAATGCAAGGGCGATTTCCTCGATAATGGCGTCTATCAGGCTTGTCGCGTTTTTGCGCGAAACGCCTAGCGTTCGCGCGCAAATCGCCCTAGCGATATCGGCCTTCGTGATGGCGCCCGACAGTCGATCGCGCGACGGCCGGGCCTTTTGTGAAGCGTGTTGCATGGTCGAGGAATCGATCTCACTCACGGGCGCGTTACTCCTTGAACTATGCGTTTTGTCGAACGCCTCTGGTCGTCGCGATCTTTCGCGCTTGACGGTGTAGTTGGCGCGCGCGGCCCTTCTTCCACCAGATGTAAACGCCAGTGACCGAAAGCATCGCGATGACGAGACCAACGGCGCATACGAAAACCCGGTAGACGAGATAATCCACTGGGTCCTGGATCATGTGCAGCGCCCGAAGCCAATTGGTGATTGTCAGACCGGAATGGCCGGTGTTGACATGAATCGCGGCGTGAAAGGCGCCGGTGTCGGCGTTGAAAAATACCGTCTCCGTTTTTTCGTCGGGGAAGAAGCGGTCGGTGAGCACGGTGTAATTATAAAGGCCTTCGCCGATCAAGTGGTTCAGCGCGACGGGCTTCTCGATCTTGAACCTCTGCTTTGCCGCCTGTTCGGCCATCAGCCGCTCGCCCGCGGCCTGCGCCGCGCGCCAATCGAGTTTCGGCTGTCCGTCGTCTTCGCGCGGCGGGAACAGCGTCATCATGTATTGTTCGAACGGATAGTCGAAAAGTTTGCGCATCGTCCAATCGTAAGCGCCGGTCTTGTCCAACAGCGTGACGCTCGACCAGGCGAAGACGAACAGCATCGGCCAAAGCCAAAGCCCGCTCGCGCGATGCAGATCAAAATTGAGGCGAAAAAAGCCGGCCCTGGGCTTGATCAGCCACGCTGGCTTCCATCTGCGCCAAAAGCCGGCGATCGACACCGGCAGAGTGAGATAGAAGCCCACGAAGCAATCGATCGTCCAGACAATCGCCAAGATCGCCAATGCCCATGCGCCGCCGTCGCCCAGCGCCAAGGACATATGCAGATCAAAGACGAACGGCATGATCTTGTGGACGAAGCCGTCCGTGTAGCGGTTGAAGGGAACGCGCGTGAGTTCCTTTCCGGTCCAGGGATCGAGCACCATGACGCCGAAGTCGATGTCATAGGGCTTGCCCGTCGCGGGATCCTTGCGCGGCGCCACCCGCAAGACGGCCTGATCCTCGCGATTCGACGCGAAATAGGCGACCCGCGCCTTCGGAGCCAACGCCTCCGCGCGCTCGGCGAGCGTCGCGAGATCGAGCCGCTTGGCGTCCGGCCCCGGCGGCGAGGCCAGGAACCGCGGGTCGAGCAGCGCGGAGAGGTCCGAGCGAAAGGCGATCAGGCTGCCGGTGACGCCCTCGATAATGAGGAACGCCGCCATGGCGAGCCCAACATAGCGATGCAGCCAGACGAAGACCCGACGGGGATGGAGCGAGGAGCCGGTCATCTCACCCCCAGTTCGGCTTGCGCCAACTGACGATTCGAGACCGCGTGGGCTACCGATTTTCGCGCGCGCCGCTTTTTCCACCAGATATAGACGCCGGTGAACGACAGCATGCCGATGACGAGACCGAGCGCGCAGACGAGGATGCGGTAGGGCATGCCGAAGACCGATCCCATGTGCAGCGCGTAAAGCCAACTTTCGATCGTGTTGCCGAGGCGCTGGCCGCGCGGCAAGATTAGCGTTGCCAGCGCGCCGGTATCGCCGTCGAAAATGACGGAAGCGCCGCCGCCATATCTCGACGCGTCGACCACGTCGATGCTGCTCCGGGCCTCATAGGTATACACGTTATATTGGCGCATATATTGAAGACTGAGCGGCCGCCCCGTCGTGAAGCCGCGTTTCGACGCTTCGAGAGCGAGAAGGCTTTGGCCCGCGGTCTGCGCCGCGCGCCAATCGAGACGAGGATTCGTCGTTTCGCGTTTCGGCAGTTTCTCGTAGTCGTCGATCCCCGAGGTGAAATCGAACAGGGAACCCATCACCCATTCGTAAATCGGCCGCCGCATGTCCATCATCACGCTAGACCAGGCGAAGACGAACAGCATCGCCCAAAGCCACAGGCCGGCGGCGCGATGGAGGTCGAAATTCAGCCGATAGAAGCTGGCGCCGCCCTTGATCAGCCATGCTGGCTTCCAACGGCGCCAAAAGGCGGTCGTGGTATGCGGCAGCGTGAGATAGAAGCCGACGAAACAGTCGACCGTCCAGGCGAAGGCGATTATGCCGAGCGTCCATTGGCCGAGATCGCCGAGGACGAGCCGCCAATGTAGTTCGTAGACGAAGGGCATCAGATTGATGACGCCCTGCGAAAGATCCGCGTTGCGTCGCCTGCCGAGCTCCGCGCCGGTGAACGGATCGACGAAGAAATCGGTGAAGCCGAGATCATATGGCGCATGCGTCTCGGGATTTTCCAAGGGCTCGAAATAGGCCCTGGTCTGATCGGGCGCCGCGTGGGCGAGATAGATGAGGCGCCCCTGCGGAACCAGCGCCCGCGCGCGCTCGGCCAGCGTCGCGAGATCTAGCGGCGCCGCGCCTGCCGGCGCCTTGGCGAAGAACCGGGGCGCGAACACGCGCTCCAGCTCCATGTTGAAGGCGAGAAGGCTCCCCGTCAGGCCGACGACGACGAGGAAGCCAGCCATGGCGAGCCCGACCCAGCGATGCAGCCAGACGAAGAGGGGACGCGCCATCGCTAGAACTCGACCTTGATGGAGCCCTTGAAGCTGCGCGGGGCGCCGTTTTCTATTGCAAAGGCGCTGGGATAACTGATCTGAATGTAACGCGTGTCGAGGAGATTATCGACGTTGAGCTGGAAGGTGGTCTTTCGGTCATAGATGTTCGTCGTGTACGACGCCATCAGCTGGACGGTCGCATAGCCCGGCAGATGGTAGTCGTTCCAATTGTCGCCCTGCGCGAGACTGCGAGCGACGGCGCCGCCACCGACCTTAAGGCCCTTCAACGGGCTTCCATCCTGGAACTCATAGGTCGTCCAGAGACTGCCCGAGTTGCGGGGAACGCCGCCGAGGCGTTTTCCTTCATTGCCGAAGATGCCGAGCAGCACCGGATTTCCGAGCGTGTACAGGCTGTAGTTGTCGAGGACACATCCCCCCGGAGCTGGTCCGCCGAAGGGGTTCGCCACCCAATTCGAATAGGAGGTCGGGTCGCAATGCGCGTCCTTCGTGATTTCCGAGGCGATATAGGAGTAACCGCCGATCACTTTCCAGCCGGGCAGGATTTCGCCGGCGAAGTCAAATTCGAATCCCCTGTTGCGCGCTTCGCCGAGGGCGAGCTGGTGCAAGCCGGTCGGG
>DATBRI010000150.1:0-3598 GCA_036560365.1 Methylocystis sp. | reverse complement strand
AGATCCCCTCTTGCGGATGATCCGGCGCGAGCGGCCCGTCACCTCGGCCACCATGTCGGCGCCAAAGCGCTGGACGATCTGGTCGAGTGCGCCATGCACCGGCGTCAATGACGCCAGTCTCTCGATCAGCCTGTCGCGGCGGGCGACGGCCTCCCGACTCTGCACCGGCTGACCGTCACGAAAGACGGGACGCGAGGAGAGATTGCCCTCGCTGTCGGTGAAGGGCTCGTAGAGCTGCGTCGGGAACGAATTCGCCAGATAATCGAGAACGTACTCGCGCGGCGTGATATCGACCTGCACGTCGCCCCATTCGTCGGTCGGGATCTCGGCGAGCCGGCGCTCCATCAGCGCCTCGCCAGTCGAGACGATCTGGATCACGGCGGCATGACCCGAGGTCAGATCGCGCTCGATCGCCGCGATCAGCGAGGGCGTCTTCATCGCGGTGATGAGGTGATTGAAGAAACGCTGCTTGGCGCTCTCGAAGGCCGAACGGGCGGCGGATTTGGCCTGCCTGTTCAGCGTGCCCTTGTCGCCGGTGACATTGGCGGCCTTGAGAGCGGCGTCGAGATTATTGTGGATAACGGCGAAGGCGCCGGCATAGGCGTCATAGATGTCGATCTGCTCGTCGCCGAGGCGATGTTCGAGCAGCTCATATTCGACGCCCTCATAGGAGAGCGAGCGCGCCGCGTAGAGGCCGAGCGCCTTGAGGTCACGCGCCAGCACTTCCATCGCCGCGACCCCGCCGGCCTCAATGGCCTCCACGAATTCCGCGCGGGTGGCGAAGGGAAAATCCTCGCCGCCCCAGAGCCCCAGCCGCTGGCCATACGCGAGATTATGAACCGTGGTGGCGCCCGTCGCCGAAACATAGACGACGCGGGCGTCGGGTAGCGCGTGCTGAAGGCGCAAGCCGGCGCGGCCCTGTTGCGACGCGGCCTGATCACCGCGCTCTCCCTTGCCGCCGGCGGCGTTCTGCATCGCATGGCTCTCATCGAAAACGATCACCCCCTCGAAATCCTGCCCCAGCCAATCGACGATCTGTTTTACGCGCGAGGCTTTGTCGTCCCGGGCGTCGGAGCGCAGCGTGGCGTAGGTGGTGAACAGGATACCTTCCGGCAGCCGGATCGACGTCCCCTGACGAAAACGCGACAGCGGAGTGATCAGCAAGCGTTCCTGTCCGAGCGCCGACCAGTCGCGCTGGGCGTCCTCGAGCAGCTTGTCGGACTTCGAAACCCAGACCGCGCGACGGCGGCCCTTGAGCCAGTTGTCCAGCAGGATGCCAGCGACTTGGCGGCCCTTGCCGGCGCCGGTGCCGTCGCCAAGAAACCAGCCCCTACGAAAGCGAACCGCATTCTCGGCGTCGTCGGGCGCGGCGGTGACGATATCGAAGGTCTCGTCGACCTTCCACGATCCCGCTAGAAAGCTGGCATGGGCCTCGCCCGCCTGGATGACGCTCTCGAGCTGCGCGTCGGACAACAGGCCGGCGCCGACGAGGGAAGCCGGCAGATGCGGGCGATAACTGGGCTTCGGCGGAGCGACCGAGGCCATCGCCGCAGATTGCACCAGCTTGGTCGGATGAGTTTTTGCGCCGGGAATGTTTATCGACTGCAGCGCGTATTCCTCGTAGAGCGCATCGGTGATGCGCCGACCATCGACGGCTTTCCAAGCGATCGTATCATAGGCGAGTTCGACGGCTTCGGGTTCTATGGTTGCTGTTGACGCCGAAGTGCGCCGCGTCGCCACGGAGCGCGAAACAACCGCGCCAATATGGCGGGAGACTGCTGGCGCAGCGACGCGAACTAGCGTTGGCAGCCTTTGCGGCACATATTGCGCGATCCAGCCGAGCAATGTCGCGACATCCGGCGCGACGCCAAGAGGCGCCGGAAACGCCGTAGGGTCATCGGCGGGGATTTTGTCGATCACCGTCAGCCTTGTGTCGATGGTCGTGCCATGCTTGGCATAGACCGCGCCGTCGATCGTCGCCGAGAACACGACGCGGCCGCGCTCTTGCAGCCGCGTGAAGGCATCGGTCCAAGCCGGATTGTCCGGCGCGCAACCCGCCCCCGTGATCGCGACGAGACGCCCGCCCTCGGCAAGCCGCGACAGCGCCGAGCCGATATGGCGCAGCGCGGCGTCGGCCATGCGGCGATCGACATTGGCGAGCGCGGAGAACGGCGGATTCATCAGCACGACGCTCGGCGCCACTCCCGCTTCGAGACGATCGTCGATCTGCGCCGCGTCGAATTTTGTCACGGCGACGCCCGGAAAGAGATGCTGCAACAGGCCGGCGCGGCTTTCCGCAAGTTCGTTGAGAACGAGCGACGCGCTGGCAAGCTCAGTGAAAATGGCGAGCAGGCCGGTTCCTGCCGAGGGCTCCAACACAAGATCAGTCGGCGTGATCGCGGCGGCGACGCTCACCGCGAAACCGAGCGCGATCGGCGTTGAGAATTGCTGCAGCGTCTGGCTCTCTTCGGAGCGGCGCGTATGGGTGGGTAGCAGGCTGGCGATCTTGGCCAGCATCGGCGCCATGGCGGCATTCGACCCCGCGCGCGAGCGCATGACCGGGCCGAATTTGCGCAAAAACAGCACCGTCGCCGCCTCGCAGGCGTCATAAGCGGTCTTCCAGTCCCAGGCGCCCTCGGAATCGGAGCCGCCAAAAGCGGAATCCATCACCGCGCGGAGGACGCCAGCGTCAACGCGCTGACCGCGTTCAAGATGAGGAAGCAAGAGATGCGCGGCGTCAAACAGCGGCGCGGCGGCGATTGTGGCCGCACGAACGGATATCGTCATGTCGGAAACCTCAAGAGAGCGGGAACGGGATTGAGCCGTCAGGCGCTCTCTCTCGCTCCCGCCGGCTCAATCCTTTCCGGCCCTCCTCTCACTCTTAGGCGCTTGAAGCTGCGGCGCGTGGGGAAAGTCCCGCAGTCTTGGCATCGCCAGCGGCGTTGGCGCGGCAGCGCGCGCGCCATTGCAAGGCGTAAGGACGATCCGTTGGCGTGAGCAGGTCGAGGATCGCAACGGGGCAGTTGGATTCGTATGGCCCCATCCCTTCGGTGAGGTCTTTGTAACCGAAGATGTAGCCCTCGCGATCACGCGGATCGTACGCAACAAGGCAGATCAGCGCGAACACCTCATGCTTGCCGGGCTCGAAAATGGTCTGTTCGACGGCAGCGTAATAGACGCTGTCGCCGACGAGTTCGGAGCGTAGGACTTTCGACACTCCATCCGAACGTTCGAAGGTGAATTGCGCGTCGAGATATTCTCGCGGGCCTGAATGGCCGTGGAGCGATTTCATATAGAGCCAGCCCATGGCTGATGTTCCTTCTCATTTGGGGGATGAAGACGGCGGTCTCGCCAAGGCGGGCGCCGTCCTGAGGAGTGAAAATTTCTCGGGGATCAGCGAACTGGAGCGAGCCGCTGCTCGGCCTCGCGGATGGCGGCCAAGGCCGCTTTGAAGACTGCGGAATCGCCTTCCTCCTTCAGTTCCAATCGCTCGGCGACTTTGATGCAGGCGGCGCGAATGTCGGCGTCCGTTATGGCGTCGGCGGCGATCGGGGTCAGCGCCTCGTCGGCCTCGATGAGGCGGGGGATCATTTGGCGA
>DATBRI010000149.1:0-6227 GCA_036560365.1 Methylocystis sp. | reverse complement strand
GCGAAGGAGGTGGCGGGCGCCGGATCGGTCAGATCGTCGGCCGGGACGTAAATCGCCTGCACCGAAGTGATCGAGCCCTTGGTCGTCGTGGTGATGCGCTCCTGCAGCGCGCCCATGTCGGTGGCGAGCGTCGGCTGATAGCCCACCGCCGAGGGAATGCGGCCGAGAAGCGCCGACACTTCCGAACCCGCCTGGGTGAAGCGGAAGATGTTGTCGACGAAGAACAGCACGTCCATGCCGCGGTCGCGGAAATCTTCGGCGACGGTGAGTCCCGACAGCGCGACGCGCATGCGCGCGCCCGGCGGCTCGTTCATCTGGCCGTAGACCAGCGCGCATTTCGAGCCTTCGCCGCCGCCTTTCTTGTTGACGCCGCCCTCGATCATCTCGTGATAGAGGTCATTGCCTTCGCGGGTGCGTTCGCCGACGCCGGCGAAGACGGAATAGCCGCCATGCGCCTTGGCGATGTTGTTGATCAGCTCCATGATCAGCACGGTCTTGCCGACGCCCGCGCCGCCGAAGAGGCCGATCTTGCCGCCCTTGGCGTAAGGCGCGAGCAGATCGACGACCTTGATGCCGGTCTCGAGGATCTGCGCTTCCGTCGCCTGCTCGGCGTAGGAGGGCGCCGGCTGGTGAATGGCGCGGCGCGATTTCGTCAGCATCGGACCCGCCTCGTCGACCGGTTCGCCGATGACGTTGATGATGCGCCCGAGCGTCTCGTCGCCGACGGGAACCGAAATCGGCGCGCCGGTGTCAATGACTTCCTGACCGCGCACCAGGCCTTCGGACGAATCCATGGCGATGGTGCGAACGGAATTTTCGCCCAGATGCTGCGCGACTTCGAGAACGAGGCGATTGCCTTGGTTCGTCGTCTCGAGGGCGTTCAGAATCTCAGGCAATTGCCCGTCGAACTGCACGTCGACGACGGCGCCGATGACTTGAGTGATGCGCCCGCTGGGCTTATTGGCGGCCATGTTTCGTCCTCGTCCTAAAATGACTCAGAGCGCTTCGGCGCCCGAGATGATTTCGATGAGCTCCTTGGTGATCATCGCCTGACGCGACCTGTTGTAGATCGTCGTCTGCTTCTTGATCATGTCGCCGGCGTTGCGCGTCGCATTGTCCATCGCGCTCATGCGGGCGCCTTGTTCGGAGGCGGCGTTCTCGAGCAGCGCGCGAAACACCTGAACCGAGATGTTGCGCGGCAGCAGCGTCGAGAGAATTTCGTCCTGTCCCGGCTCATATTCATAAGAGGCCTGCGGCCCTTCGACAGGCGGCGCATTCTCATTCGAGGGAATTTGCGCCGGGATGAGCTGCTGCGCCGTCGGGATTTGTGCGATCACCGATTTGAAGCGCGAGAAGAACAGCGTCGCGACGTCGAAGTCCCCCTCTTCGAACATGCGGATGATCTTCTTGCCGATCTCGTCGGCGGTGTCGAAGCCGATCTGCTTGACGCCGCGCAGCTCGATGACCTCGATGATATTGCGCTCGTACTGGCGGCGAAGCTGCTCGAAACCCTTCTTGCCGACGCAGAGGATCTTGACGGTCTTGCCCTGATCCTGAAGCCGCGCGATGTGCTCGCGGGCGAGACGCACGATGGACGAATTGAAGGCGCCGCAAAGGCCGCGCTCGGCGGTGGCGACGACGAGGAGATGCGTATCGTCCTTGCCATTGCCGGCCAAGAGCGGCGGGCCGCCTGCCGTCACGCTGGACGCGAGGTTGGCGAGCACCGACTCCATGCGTTCGGCATAGGGACGCGCCGCCTCCGCCGCCGACTGGGCGCGGCGCAATTTTGCCGCGGCCACCATCTGCATGGCCTTGGTGATCTTCTGCGTCGCCTTGACGGAGGAGATGCGGTTTCGAAGATCCTTTAGCGAGGGCATATCATTTTGCCTGTCTCGTTTCACCAACGCCCGTCATGGCGGGCACGCGTTAAGCGAAGCTCTTCGCGAAATTCTCGACGACGCTCTTGAGTTTCGCCGCGGTCTCGTCGGTGAGATCTCTCGTCGTGCGGATGCTCTCGAGAATGTCGCCGTGCTGCGAGCGCAGCAATGCAAGCAAGCCGTCCTCGAACGCGCGCACGCGATTGACCGGCAGCGGATCGAGATAGCCGTTCACGCCGGCGTAGATCACGCAGGTCTGCTCTTCCATCTTCAAGGGCGAGAACTGCGGCTGCTTCAAGAGTTCGGTGAGGCGGGCGCCGCGATTCAGGAGGCGCTGCGTCACCGCGTCGAGGTCCGAGCCGAACTGGGCGAAGGCCGCCATTTCGCGATATTGCGCGAGTTCGCCCTTGATCTTGCCGGCGACCTTCTTGGTCGCCTTGGTCTGCGCCGAGGAGCCGACGCGCGAGACCGAGAGGCCGACGTTCACCGCCGGGCGAATGCCCTGGTAGAAGAGATCGGTCTCAAGGAAGATCTGGCCGTCGGTGATCGAGATGACGTTGGTCGGAATATAGGCCGACACGTCGTTCGCCTGCGTCTCAATGACCGGCAGCGCGGTCAGCGAACCAGCGCCGCGATCGTCGGAAAGCTTCGCCGCGCGCTCGAGCAGGCGCGAATGCAGATAGAAGACGTCGCCCGGATAGGCTTCGCGGCCCGGCGGGCGGCGCAGCAGCAGCGACATCTGGCGGTAGGCGACGGCCTGCTTGGACAGATCGTCATAGATGATGACGGCGTGCATGCCGTTGTCGCGGAAATACTCGCCCATCGCGCAGCCCGAGAAGGGCGCGAGGAACTGCATCGGCGCCGGATCGGAGGCCGTCGCGGCGACGATGATCGAATAGTCGAGCGCGCCGCGCTCTTCGAGCACCTTGACGAATTGCGCCACGGTCGAGCGCTTCTGGCCGATGGCGACATAGACGCAGTAGAGCTTCGACTTCTCGTCGTCGCCGTCGTTCAAGGACTTCTGATTGAGGATCGTGTCGAGCGCGATGGCGGTCTTGCCGGTCTGGCGGTCGCCGATGATGAGTTCGCGCTGGCCGCGGCCGATCGGGATCAGCGCGTCGACGGCCTTGAGGCCTGTCGCCATCGGCTCGTGAACGGATTTGCGCGGAATGATGCCCGGCGCCTTGACGTCGACGCGCGAGCGCTGCGCCGCCTTGATCGGGCCCTTGCCGTCGATCGGATTGCCGAGCGCGTCGACGACGCGGCCCAGGAGCTCCTTGCCGACGGGAACCTCGACGATGGCGCCGGTGCGCTTGACCGTCTGGCCTTCCTTGATGTGGCGGTCGTCGCCGAAAATCACGATGCCGACATTGTCGGTTTCGAGATTGAGCGCCATGCCCTTGGTGCCGTCCTGGAATTCGACGGTCTCGCCGGCCTGCACATTGTCGAGTCCGTAGACGCGCGCGATGCCGTCGCCGACGGACAGAACCTGGCCGACCTCGGTGACTTCGGCCTCGGCGCCAAAGTTGGCGATCTCCTTCTTGAGGATCGCGGAAATTTCTGCGGCGCGGATATCCATCAGCCGACCTCTTTCATGCGTGTGCGGATTGAGTTGAGCTTGGTGCGCACGGAGGCGTCGACCATGCGTGAACCGATTTTGACGATCAGGCCGCCGATGATCGACGGATCTGTCGTCACATTGAGATCGATGGTCTTGCCGCCGGTGACGCCGGCGAGCGTCTCGCGCAGCGCGACTTCATGATCCGGCTTCAGCGCCGCCGCGATCGTCACGTCGGCGCGCACCAGGCCCTTGGCCTTGTCGTGCAGCCGGCGATAGGCGGCGATCATGTCGGCGATGATGAAGAGACGTCGCTTGGCGGCGACGAGACGGATGAAATTGGCGGCGATGCCGGAGATCTGGCCCTTGTTGAGAACGGGCTCGAGGGCTTCGAGCTGCTCCTTGGCGGAGAACACCGGGCTTTTGACCATGCGCTTGAGATCGGCGCTGCCGTCCAGCAGAGTCTTGAATCGATCGAGCGCCGCGGCGACGTCATCGGCGGCGTGGTTTTCCGTCGCCAAATCATAGAGTGCAGAGGCGTAGCGACCCGCAACGCCCGATAAGGAATCCCCGTCTTGAGCCACTTGGTTCGCTCGTCAATCTACGTCGTTTGGAGACGCCGCTCGCAGTGCAAGTTGCACGGTCGCGACGATAAAGCGGTTAGCCTCAAACGACGGATGCTGTAGGAAAAGGAACGAGGGCCGCTGCGCCCCAGCTCCAAGGCGAGCGTCCCCTAACACAGGCGTTTTGGGGGCGCAACCCTGTCACATTGCCGCGATTTTTGGCGCCGGCCATTTCGCCGGCCACGCAACAGCCATCGAAGGAGACATAATTCATGACCAGAGCGATCGTCGGAATAATCGGCGGGTCAGGCGTTTATGATCTGCCGGGGCTCGCGAACATCCGCCGCGAGCGCGTCACGACCCCCTGGGGCGCGCCGTCCGACGAACTCTGCTTTGGCGAATTGGGCGGAACGCAAGCGGTCTTTTTGCCGCGGCACGGGCGTGGCCATCGGCTCTCGCCCTCGACGATCAACTACCGCGCCAACATCGACGCCCTAAAGCGCGCCGGCGTCACCGATCTGATTTCCGTCTCCGCCTGCGGCTCGTTCAAATCCGAGCTTTTTCCCGGGTTGTTCGTGCTGGTCGATCAATTCGTCGATCGCACCGTCGCCCGGCAGTCCTCCTTCTTTGGCGACGGCTGCGTCGCCCATGTGTCGATGGCGCATCCGATCGCGCCGCTGCTGTCGGCGCGCATCGGCGCGGCGGCGAAGGCCGAGAACATCGACCATGTCGCCGGCGGAACCTATGTCTGCATGGAAGGCCCGCAGTTTTCGTCCTACGCCGAATCGCTCACCTACAAAGGCGCCGGCTATGACGTGATCGGCATGACGGCGATGCCCGAAGCCAAGCTCGCGCGCGAGGCCGAAATCTCCTACGCCACCGTCGCCATGGTGACGGATTTCGATTGCTGGCATCCAGAGCACGACAATGTCGACATCGCCGCGGTGATCGCGGTCGTCCAAAAGAATTCGGCGACGGTCGGACGACTGCTGGCGCGGGTGCTGGCCGATTTTCCCCGCGAACACGAGCCCTGCCCGATCGGCTCGGACCGCGCGCTCGACAACGCCATCGTCACCGCCCCCGACGCGCGCGACCCGGAACTGCTGAAGAAGCTCGATGCGGTGATGAAGCGGGTGAAGGCGAGGTGAGGGGGCGCGCGCACAAATACACCGGCTATCAGCGCAAGGAGGCGCTTGCGGCGCTTACCGCAGGCACCGGGACAAAAACTGATCTCGAGCAACGACTCAATATCAACAGACGCACGATTTCGAGGTTGGCAAAGTGAATTTTCGACGGTTTGAGTCACAACAGGAGGCGGAAAAGTTCTATTTCGAACTGTTTCGGCAAGCATCCGGCTTGGGTGCTATTCCCGAGTATGGCGACAAACCGGACGTGATCATTCATCTGGACCGAAAAATCGGTGTCGAAATCACCAATTTTTATCTTCGTCCAGGCTCCGACGACGCGAGCGAACAGCGCCAGAGAGAGCGCCGAACGAACATTGTAGCCGATGCGCAGAGCCTCTACCGCCGACAGGGTGGTAGCCGCGCCTTTGAGCTTACAATCCAATTCAACACAAATTTCCCTATACGTTCCCGCCGTACAGCCGCCCTCACCACTGAATTGGCGGACCTGGCGAGACGCATCGAGAGACATTCAACAGGACCTATCGACCCTGAAGTTTTTGCGACCTCTCCTGAGTTGCTGACCGTGTGGCTGAACGCGCGGGATTATCCCGATCCCAGATGGCGTATTACTCAAGTTTACACGCTGAACTTTATCTCGCTGCAGGCTTTGGCTGACATTCTCCGCGAGAAAGAAGCAAAGGCTCTCCAGTATCAGCCGTGTGATGCCTATTGGCTTTTAATCATCGTTGACTGGGTTGATCGCGCTCAGGACCAGGAAATCACGATCAATGATCCTATTCTCACGTCGCAAATTTTCGAACGCGTGATTCTTTATAAGCCAGACTTCAACGAAATAGTTGACGCTTGTTCTCGATGAGCATTTAGCGTCCTGGCGCTTCGATCCACTACAGAAGGTAAAGCTGCCGCAGCGGAGTCTCTTATAGGCAGCAACGAAGACCGGGCGTTTGCGAATCCCTCCCCTTTACGGGGAGGGTGGCCCCGCGAAGCGGGGTCGGGTGGGGTGACATCCACTCGATTTGGCGGGTCAAGAACCCCCACCCGTCGGCCCGCAGCCAAGTTTACGCCGACTGCGTAAACTTGG
>DATBRI010000148.1:0-3877 GCA_036560365.1 Methylocystis sp. | reverse complement strand
GCCATCCGCGCGCGGCTCGCAAATGAGAAGATCGCCGCCAGCCATCGCCTCGCGCAATTCGTCGGCGTGGAGGCCTACAGCCAAGCGGGCGGGACGATCACCCGCGACGTGTTCTCGGAAGACGACGAAGATGCGATCTTTCTCGACGACAAGCCCCTTGTCGTCAGACTGGCGACGGCGAAACTCGAAGCCATCGCCGAGCAGACCCGCAGCGATGAGGGCTGGAAATGGTTCGAGGTCTATCTCGCCGAGCACGAAAGCCGCAGCGGCTATTCGCGGCTCGCGACCCATGAGCGCGAACAGACGGCGGAGGAGCGCGAGGAGCTTTTCGCGCTCGCGGCCTATATCGACGAGCACGAGGCGGCCTATGACAGTGGCCAGATGACGGAGGAGGACGTCAAGGAGTTCGACGCCAAGAGCGAGCGGCACGACGCCATCACCAATTCTTGCATCGTGTTCGACGCGGAAGAAATCCCCCTCGCCGGGATCATCGTCTCCCTCAATTACGCGGGCGAGGTTTCGATCAAGCGCGGGCTCTATCGCAAGGATGAAGCCCATGACCTCGCGGCCTTGCAGCGCGCCCGTCAGGCGGCGGCGCGCGCGGCGAATGAAGCGGCGGGATTTGGGGAAGAGACCGGGGAGCAGCCCCGCGAACAAGAAGGGCAGGGCGAGGAGACGGAGCAGGGCGCCGTTCACACCCCCGCCCCCACGGCCGAAATCGAGACCGAGGGCTACAGCCAAGCCGTCACCGAGGATTTGACGATCCTGCGCACCAAGGCGCTCGCGCTCGAATTGAGCGAGCGCCCCAACGTCGCGCTTCACGTCATTATTCACAAGCTGGCGGAGGCCGTCTTTTATCGCGGCGGCAACGGCAAGCCCTACGACTATACGGCGGGCGGTTCTTGCTTGCTGGTTACTGCCCAATCTCACGAGAAGCGGCAGGCGGCGCCGGACGAGGACAATCATGCGGTCTTCACGGCTTTCGACGAGCGCCATGTCGTTTTGGCGTCAAAGCTTCCGAACCGCTACGCCGACCTCTGGGGGTGGCTCATCCTGCAGGACGAGAAGACCCTGCTCGACGTGCTGGCCTTTTGCGTCGCCTTCCAGATCGAGGCGAGCTACCGCGATCATCGCGGCGCGGCGGTTGCTCATGCCGATCAGATCGCCCTCGCCATGAATTTCGACATGGCGGCGCATTGGCGGGTCTCGCAGGGTTTCCTGTCGCGCGTCAGCAAGAAGACGATCGCGGCGGCGGCGCGCGAGGCCGGATGCTCGGAAGACGCCCTCGAGGCGATTGGCGCCGGCTCGAAAGCCGAAGCCGTCACCATCGCTCTGGAGGCGATGAAAGACCGCGCATGGCTTCCGCCCGTCTTGCGCAACCCCCTCGCGCCGACCGCCGCCGCTGTCATCGAGGACGACGAGGCTTTCGAGGACGAGACGCCCGCCGCCGATCCGGAGGGCGAGGAAGCGGGCGAATTTGCCGATGACGGCCACGACGAGGCGGGAGCGCTTGAGAGCGTTTACGGCCCGGGCGACGCCGGCGAATTGACCGAAGCCGCCGAATAGACCGCACAGGGCCGCGCCTTGTGCGCGGCCCGCCCATTTCCAAGACAGACGGATTGCAGCGATGGCGAAACTCACCAAACAGCAGCGCAAGGCCCATGCCGAGGCCGAGGCGATCTTGACCAAGGACCGCATCACCGACGACGAGCGGGACTTTGTTTTTCAGAACTGGCACGAGGGCGCGACGCATGAGAACGGCGGGGCGGGGGCGTTCTTCACGCCCTTTGGCCTCGCTTGCGACTTCGCGCTCGACGGGGCAGGGCGGCGCGTCATCGACCTTTGCGCTGGCATCGGCGTGCTGTCCTACATCATCCACCACCGCAGCAAATGGGGCGAACGCCTCGCCGAGATCACCTGCATCGAGATCAATCCGCGCTATGTCGCGGTCGGACAAAAACTCCTGCCGCAGGCGCGTTGGATCAACGCCGATGTTTTCGACTGGCGGACGCTCGACCTCGGTCACTACGACGTGGCGATTGCAAATCCGCCATTCGGTCGCGTCAGACGCTCAAGCGACACGCCGCGCTATCGCGGCCCCGAGTTTGAGTTTCACCTTATCGACATTGCCCGCGAATTCGCGGATCGCGGCGCGTTTATCGTGCCGCAGGAGTCCGCGAGCTTCCGCTATTCCGGGCGCCAATGTTTCGACCGCCGCACTTCCGGGCGCGGGGTCGACTTCGAGCGCGCGACTGGCGTCTTTATGGACATAGGCGCGGGCGTGGACACCAATTATCACCGCGACGATTGGAAAGACGGCACGCCCCTGTGCGAGATCGTTTGCATCGACTTCGAGGCGGCGCGCCAACGCGAGGCGGAGGAAAGGCGGCGCCTCGACGCCTATGCGCCATCGGTGATGCAGCCCGGTGAACAAATGGCCTTGTTGTTTTGAGGCAAAGGCGAGCTGAGGCGCTCGCCCGAGGGGAACCCCGCGCCGCGTTCCCCTCGACCCCTCCCCACCCCGCGCCGCCGCCCGTGCATCCGCGACGGGCCAGACATCCGCCTCCCGCGCAGGGCGCCTGCTCAGGCGGGGCTGCCTTCCTTTCCGCTACGTCTTATGCAGAATATTGAACCATGCAGATCAAAGCAAAGGCAGTGGCGAGAATCTTGGGAGGCCACGCCGTAGGCGGAGGCTTCCTGTGTCGTTGCCCAGTCGCGAGCCACGGCAAGGGCAGGGGAGACTTGCGCCCGTCGCTCGCCGTCCGCGATGGCGACCGCGCTCTGATCTACAATTGCTTTGCGGGCTGCGATCCCCGTGACGTTCGCGCCGCAATCGACAGGCTCGATGTGAATGGGGCGCCGCGCCTCAACCCGTCCCCAGCGCCGGCGCGCGCAAGGCGCAAAACGACGACAGCCGACGCGCTTGACCTCTGGCGCGCAGGCCGGCCCGTCGCCGGCACGCCCGTCGAAACCTATCTTCGCGCGCGCGGCTTCACCGAGCCGCCGCCCGCGACCATCCGGTTTCTGCCGCGCTATCCCTATTCGAGCCGGAAATCCTTCGCCTGTATGATCGCCGCCGTTCAGGCGCCGACGCGCGAAATCGTCGCCGTGCAGCTGACCTTTCTTCACTCGGGCGGGCAGCGTAAAGCCGATGTTCTCGAGCCGCGTCGCGCTATCGGTCCGCTCGGCGCCGGCGCGTTGCGCCTCGCGCCGGTCGCGGAACATATTGGCCTTGCCGAAGGCTTCGAGACGGCATGGGCGGCGCAACTCATGCACGACATGCCCGTTTGGGCGGCGCTTGGAAACAAACGATATTTGAGGGTCTTATTTCCGAGCGAGGTCAAACGCGTGACGATCTTCGCCGACGATGACGTGCCGGGCCTGCTCTATGCGGAGAAATTCAGGGAAGCGCGCCCGGTGCTCGGCGTCGAGATCGCGACGCCGGAAGGCGGCATAAATGACTTTGCCCAGCTCTGGCAGCGCGAGGGCGCAGGCGCGAAGCCAGCGCGCGACCTCAACCTTGTTCGCTAAAGCTTCGTCGAAACCGTAGCGCTAACTTAACAATATTGTCGACGTAGAGGCCGATTCCCTGGGGTGTGCGCGTCACCCAACCCCGACTTGCGCCGATTCCGGCCTTCGCATATGCTTCGCTAAACAGTTTAGCGTGAACCACTTCACGAAGGAGCCAACATGCGCGTCGAGCCGCAAATCCCCGCCCATCGAGGTTTATGTTGGCCCCGACCGGCCGCCGCCCGTCAAGGCGATCCTGCGGGCGTGCTGCGCGCGGCCTTGACGCGCCGCCCGGTCGAGGCCCGGTCCCATGCAAATTCTCTCGGGAGGTTTGCAATGTGCTCGATCACGACTTGTCTCATCCTCG
>DATBRI010000147.1:0-20463 GCA_036560365.1 Methylocystis sp. | reverse complement strand
GCTTCCTGGCTGCTGACGCGCCCAAGCCGGAAGAGCTGATCGGGCTCGATCCGATCGGCTTTCTCGACGATGCGCTGATGAACGCGACCAAGGCGAAATCGCTCGACATATTTGGAGCGGAGGCGCTCGCCGCCTATCGCCAAGCCTTCAACGACCCGGCGCGCATTCACGCCTTCTGCGAGGATTTTCGCGCCGGCGCCAACATCGATCGCGAGCAGCTTGCGGCCGACAAGGCCGAGGGCAAGAAGCTTGTCATGCCGACGCTCATTGTCGCCGGCGAGGCGACATTCCCAACGGATGGCCCTTCGCTTCTCAACGCGTGGCGCGAATGGAGCGACGACATCGCCGAGGCGCGCGTCGAGTCCGGCCTTTATCCGATGGAGGAGGCGCCGGCGGAGACGCTCGTCGCCCTGGAGAAATTCCTGTGAGCCTCTATCGCGGCAAGACCGTCGCGCTCGCCCTTGGCGGCGGCGGCGCCCGCGGGCTTGCCCATATCTGCGTGCTCGAAGCGCTGGACGACCTCGGCGTGCGGCCGGTCGCCATCGCCGGCGCCTCGATCGGCGCCATCGTCGGCGCCGCCTATGCCGCAGGCTTCTCGGGCGCGGAGCTGCGCGCCCACACTCAGGCCATACTCAAGAACCGCATCGGACTCGCACGCCGGCTGCTTCATGCGCGGGCGCGGGGGCGAAAGCGGCTGCTGTCCCGCGTCGCGCATCCGCTGTTGTTCGACGGCGAGCGCTTTCTCCACGCCTTCTGGCCCGAAGGCGTGCCGGAGCGCTTTGAAGATCTAAACATTCCGCTGCAGGTCGTCGCCACCGATTTTCGCCGCCGCATCGAGGCGGTCTTCGCCACGGGACCATTGCGTCCCGCCGTGGCTGGGTCGATGGCTATTCCGGGCATCGTGCGGGCCGCCGCAAGCGATCACGGCTATTTCGTCGATGGCGGATTGGTCAATCCGCTTCCTTATGACCATCTCTGGGGCCTTGCCGACATCGTCATCGCCGTCGACGTCTCCGGCAATTTCGGCGTCGAGACCGGCAAGGGGCCGCCGTCCGCCTTCGAGACGATGATCGTCGCGAGCCAGATCATGATGAACGCGATCAGCTCGCGCATGATCGCGGAGCGGCCGCCCGACGTGCTCATCCGACCGGAAGTGCATCAGTATCTCGCGTTGGACCTCTTCAAGGCGTCGCGCATTTTCGCCGCCGGCGACGCCTGCCGCGACTCGCTGCGGCAGGGGCTGGCGCAGGCGGCGCTGCGACTCGAAGCTCACCGCCGCGCCTGAAAGAATTCGCGCAGGAGCTGCGCCGCCTCGCTTTCGCGAATGCCGCCATAGACTTCAGGCCGATGATGGCAGGTCGGCTGCGCGAAGAATCGCGGCCCGTGCTCGACGGCGCCGCCCTTCGGATCGCTCGCCGCATAATAGAGCCGCCGAATGCGCGCGAAGGAAATCGCCGCCGCGCACATGGCGCAGGGCTCGAGCGTCACATAGACATCGCAGTCGACGAGTCGCTCCGAGCCAATCGCCGCGCAGGCCTGGCGAATCACAAGCATTTCGGCATGCGCCGTCGGATCGCGATCGCGCAGCGTGCGGTTGCCGGCGGCGGCGATGATTTCGCCATTGCGGGCCACCGCCGCGCCGACTGGGACTTCGCCTGCCGCCGCCGCGGCGCGCGCCTCATCGAAGGCGGCGCTGTAAGGGTCCTCGCCACTCATTTGCATCTCTTAAGCGATCGCGCTTCAAAGCGCGCTTGCCGCCTGCTATCAGAACCCATGACCGAAAAGAACCGCAATTCCCGCGCCGGCTCCGCCGGCGGCGATCGGCCCTTGCACCGCGCCAAGAAGACCGCCGCGCCGCACGCCGCCACACGCCAAGACGCAAGGCCAGCAAAGCCCGGCTTCGACAAACCGCGCTTCGACAAACCGCTCATGGACAAGCCTCGCCTAAACAAACCGCGCTCGGACAAGCCTCGCATGGACGAACCGCGCTCGGACAAGCCTCGGTTTGACAAGCCTCGGTTTGATAGGCCTCGCTCGGACAAGCCCGCTGCGCCACGCGCCCAAGGCGAGCGCGACAAGCGTCCCGACAAACCCCCCGCCAAGCAGCGCGCCGCCACGCCCGCGCCCGCGCCCCGCGAAAAAGCCTTCGAAGGCGAGCGGATCGCTAAAGTCATGGCGCGCGCGGGCGTGTGTTCGCGCCGCGACGCCGAGTTCTGGATCGCGGAAGGTCGCGTCGCCGTCAACGGGCGCGTGCAGACAAGTCCCGCCTTCAATGTGCGCGACACCGACAATATCACGATCGATGGCGCGCCAATGCAGGCGCGCGAGCGCACGCGGCTCTTTCTGTTCCATAAGCCCGCCGGCTATGTCACCACGGCGCGCGACGAAGAAGGCCGCGCGACGGTGTTCTCTTATCTTGAGGAACGCCATCCGGACTTGCCTCGGCTCGTCAGCGTCGGTCGACTCGACATTAATACCGAAGGGCTGCTGCTGCTCACAAATGACGGCGGCCTCGCACGCACGCTCGAATTGCCCGCGACCGGTTGGACGCGGCGCTATCGCGTGCGGGCGCATGGCGCGATCGATCAGGCGCAGCTCGACTCATTGAGCGAAGGCGTGACGATCGAGGGCGTCAATTATGCGCCGATCGAGGCCCGGCTCGAACGCGAACAAGGCGCAAACGCCTGGATCGCGATGAACCTCACCGAAGGCAAGAACCGCGAGATCAAGCGCGTCATGGCGCATCTCGGGCTCGACGTGACGCGGCTCATTCGCGTGTCCTACGGGCCCTTCCAGCTCGCCGATCTCGCGGAAGGCGCCGTCGAAGAAGTGCGGCTGAAAACGCTGCGCGAGCAACTGGGCAAATCGCTCGCCGAACTCGCCGGCGTCGATTTCGCCGCGCCGCTGCGGGAGATGGCGCCGGCGGAACAGCAGGAGATTCGTCAGCGCGCCGAGAAGCGTCCGCGCAAACATGTCTCCACGCTACGCAAAGAGCAGAACGAGCAACGCGACGCCGGACCGCGGGCGCGTGTTTCGCGCGGCGCGGTCGCCGACCGCAAGGGCCGCGCCGTCGCCGTCGAGCGCGTGACTCCGACGAGGCCTCCGCCGAGGCGGCGCGACGAGACGGCGGCGCCGCCGTCGCGCAACGCCCGGCGTTTCGAGGCGATGCGCGCCGATGACGCGCCGCAACGCTCCCAGGCGCGATCGGAACGTCCCTCGCGCGAGAGCGCCCCGCGCGGAGAGCGTTACCCGCGCGAGGAGGGGCGGCGGCGCGACGAACGGGCTGCGCCCGAACAGCGCCGTGCGCCGCGCTTCGACGACCAACGCGGCGCGCGTCCCGCGACGCGCGCGCCGCGCGAACGCGGATCCGAGGGGAGAGAGGAACGTCCGCGCACGCAGAGATTCGAGAAGCGGCCGGACGACCGCGCGAGCGGTCAGAGAAATTATCGCACGGCCAATCGCGATGACGCGCGTTTCGAAAAGCGTCCCCCGCGACGCGACGGCGACGAGGCGCGACGGGACACGCGCGGCGCCGCCGCGACGCGCCAGGAGCGGCCACGGACATTCGACAAGCGCCCGCCCCGCAGCGGCGAGCGTGAATTCTCGGCAGGCGACCGCGCGCCTCGCGAACGCAAATTCGATCAGACCCGCTCGGGCGGAGACGCACGGCCCTCGCGCAGCGGGGGCCCATCTCGGGGGCCGCACAAAGGTCCACGCAGCGGAGGACCAGGCAAAGGTCCCGCTGGCGGCCGAGGCGCGCCGCGCAAGGGGCCGCCCAAAGGACCGCCGAGGGGTGGGTCCAAGGGACCGCCGAGGGGAGCGTCCAAGGGAGCGTCCCGGGGAGCGCCAAGGGGCGCGCCTAAGGGACCCCGCAAGCCGCGCGGCGCGTAAGCCATGCGCATCGTCGGCGGCGCGTTGCGCGGTCGGGCGCTCTCAGGACCTCGTTCACAGACGATCCGACCGACGTCCGAACGGCTGCGCGAATCCGTGTTCGACATTCTCGCGCATCGCTTCGGCGATCCGGTTGCGGGCGCGAATGTCGTCGATCTCTTCGCCGGCGGCGGGGCGCTTGGCCTCGAGGCTTTGTCGCGCGGCGCGGCGCGGGCGCTATTCGTCGACGACGGCGCGGAGGCGCGCGCTCTATTGCGCGCCAATATCGAGGCGCTGGGACTTGGCGGCGTCACGCGCATCTTTCGCCGCGACGCCACGAAGCTCGGCGCCGCGCCGCCGGGCGAAACGTTTTCGCTCGCCTTCCTCGATCCGCCTTACGGCAAGGATCTCTTGGCGCCTGCGCTCGCGGCCCTTGTCGACGGCGGCTGGCTTGCGCCAAGCGCTTTCCTCGTCATCGAGGAAAGCGCCAAGGCGAGAATCGATTTACCGCCGTGCTTGCTGCGCGAAGACGAACGCCGCTACGGCGCCACGCAATTCGTCTTCGCGCGCTATCTTGCGTGAGCCGAGGCGGATAACGCCGTTACGGTTCTACTCAAAGGCGACTTGCACTCGCGTCACCGCGCGATCGAAAAGACCGGTCGGCAAATAGCACAGAGGATTTGTGGCGAGCGGCGCTTCCTTGCAGTGCTCGTGGTCGCTTGTCCAGGCATAGCCCGACTGCGCCATGCAGCCGAGGATATATTTGCGGATCAGTTGATTTGGATCCAAGCGGCGGTTTTCGGGATATGCCGACTCGCCATCCAATTCGCAGGCCGACGTTTTAATTTGCTGCGCTTTGAAGAAGGATGAGCTGGAGCCGATCAGTCCGGCTTCCGCGCCAACGACCATGATCAATCCGCCGACGAAGGCCATGACCGCCGTCACCTTGCCGACCCTGAACTGTCGGTCTAGCAATGAGAGCAGGCCGCCTGCCGCCAAAGCGACGCCGACGAAGATCAACACGAGAATCATGACGCGTTCTCCAATGTCAGAGTATCTGGTGGCGCCGTCGTTGAGAGACGGACATGCTGAGCGAAGGCCGCAGGCGGCGCCGGCGTATCGCCCCGATCCTTGCGCCTTCGTTCGACGCGTCTTGGCGTCGACGGAAGAACGCAACGGGGCTCGATGTATTTGAGTGTGTGCTTCGAACGCGTCGCGGTCTGCGACTTAGTCACGAGCCCTTAAGCTGGACTTCAAACGAGAGCGGCCTTCAAAGTTTCTTCTTCAATTCATAAAGTGCCGCAAGCGCTTCGCGCGGCGTCATCTGGTCGGGATCGATCTCCTGAAGCGCGTCGCGCACCGCGTCCTGCGACGCCGACGCCTCAGGAATGCGTGCGAAGAGCGGCAGATCGTCGATCAAGGTCTCGACCGGGGCGCGACGGTCCGCCGCCTCCAATTCCGCGAGTATCGCGTGCGCACGCGCGACGACGCGCGCCGGCAGGCCCGCAAGCTGCGCGACATGCACGCCATAGGAGCGGTCCGCCGCGCCTTTGATCACCTCATGCAGAAACACCACGTCGCCTGCATGATCGGTCACCTTCATCGTCAGATTGACGAGGCGCGGCAGCCGCTTCGCAAGCTGCGTCAATTCGTGGAAATGGGTGGCGAAGATCGCGCGCGAGCGATTCACTTCATGCAGATGTTCGATCGTCGCCCAGGCGATCGAAAGGCCATCGAACGTCGCCGTCCCACGACCGATTTCATCGAGAATGACGAGAGAGCGCGGGCCCGCGCAGTTCAAGATCGCCGCGGTTTCAACCATCTCGACCATGAAGGTCGAGCGACCACGGGCGAGATCGTCAGAGGCGCCCACGCGAGAGAACAGCCTGTCGATCACGCCGATACGGGCGGACCGCGCAGGAACGTAAGAGCCCGACTGCGCCAAAAGCGCAATGAGCGCGTTCTGACGCAGATAGGTCGACTTGCCGGCCATGTTCGGCCCGGTGACGACGGCGATCCGGCCGGCGTCCGCGCCGCTAAGGTCGCAGTCGTTGGCGGCGAAGGCCTTGCCATGTGACTGCAGCGAAGCTTCAACGACAGGATGGCGCCCGCCGACTATCTCAAAATGCAGCGAGGCGTCGATCACCGGGCGCGACCAGCCGCGCTTCTCTGCGACTTCGGCAAGCGCGGCGTAGAGATCGAGACGCGCGAAGGCCTCGGCGAGGAGCCGCAAGTCATCGGCGCGCGCGCAAACCTCGGCGACCAGGGCGTCGAAGATCGCTAATTCCCGCGCCAACGCGCGATCCGCCGCCGAAGCGATCTTCGCTTCGAGCTCGACGAGTTCGCGCGTCGAGAACCGCATCGCGTCGGCCATGGTCTGGCGATGCGTGAAGGTCGCGTCGAAAGGCGGCCGCAGCAGCCTTTCGCCATGGGCCTGCGAGACCTCGAGAAAAAAGCCGAGAAAATTATTGTGCTTGATCCGGAGCTTCGTTTCGGTGAGCTGCGCGTAGCGTCCCTGCAACTCCGCGATCACCTTGCGGCTTGCGTCGCGAAGGCGCCGCGCGTCATCCAATTCGCCGTCGCGTCCCTCGCGAATGAAATCGCCGTTGCGTTTGTCGAGCGGCAGGCCGTCTTTCAGGCCTGCGGCGATTTCGCCTGCCAGCGCGATGTCCGCACGAGAAAATGTTTGAGCTTCCGCGGCGATCTCCCCTGGGGGATCGAGCTGGGCGAAAAGACCCGCGATGTCCTGCGCAGCGTCCAGCGCGACGCCGACGCTTGCAAGATCGCGCGGGCCGCCGCGCTCCAACGACAGACGCGACAAGGCGCGAAAGAGATCGGGCGCGCGCGTGAGCTTCGCGCGAAGCGTGGCGCGCAGATCTGACTTTTCGAGAAAAAAGGCGACGCCGTCGAGACGCGCTGCGATCGATCGCGCGTCGGTCAAGGGCGCCGCGATCCGATCGGCCAAGAGTCTCGCGCCGCCTGGCGTGACGGTGAAGTCGACGACCGAAAGCAGCGAGCCCTCGCGGGCGCCGGAGAGCGTGCGCGTCAGCTCGAGATTGGCCCGCGTCGCGGCGTCGATTTCAAGCGTCGTCAGTTCGCGCAGACTGGTCGGACGGGAAAGCGCCGGGCGCTGTCCCTTTTGCGTGCGCTCGACATAGAAGATCGCCGTTGCGGCGGCGGCGAGTTCGCAGTCGCTGAAGGCGCCGAAGCCCTCGAGCGTCGCGACGCTATAGAACGCCATGAGGCGTCGCGCCGCGTCAGCGCTATCGCCAATCTCGCGTCCGATCGGCGCGACGGGCGCGCCGGCGCCCTCGAACAGCGTCGACAGAGACGGGTCACGGCACAGCGCGTCGACAGCGACGATTTCGCGAGGCTCCAGGCGCGCGATCTCGGCGCCAAGCCCACTCTCTTCGCGCTCACAGACCGTAAAGGCGCCGGTCGAAATATCGACGCTTGCCAGGCCGTATCGCCAGCGCCCGTCCTCCCCGCGCAAGCGCGCGATCGCCAGAAAGGCGTTATGTCTCGCCGGATCGAGCAGCACGTCTTCGGTGATCGTGCCGGGCGTGACAAGCCGCACGACGTCGCGCCGCACCACCGATTTTGGCCCGCGCTTTTTGGCTTCCGCCGGGTCTTCGATCTGCTCGCAGACCGCGACGCGATGTCCGAGCGCAATGAGTTTTTGCAGATAGTCGTTGGCGCGCTCCACCGGCACGCCGCACATCGGAATGTCTTCGCCAAGGTGCTTGCCGCGCTTCGTCAGCATGATTCCGAGCGCGCGCGACGCGGTCTGCGCGTCTTCAAAGAACAGTTCGTAGAAATCGCCCATGCGATAGAAGAGCAGGCAATCGGCGTTCGCCGCCTTTATCTCGATATATTGCGCGATCATTGGGGTCGCGCGCGTGGGCGCCTCGATACTGAGATTTTGAGCAGGAACGGGCGCCGCGTGTTTCATGCCAGCCAGTGTAACGGCGTCGCGGCGCAAGCGCCACGCGCGGCATGCGCTTGCATGTGGACGACGCGTCCGCCCCGGCCTAGATTCGCCGTTTGCTTGCCGGATGCGATTGGAGACTTCGATGATTGCCGCCATCTATCGTCCTACTGCAATTGCCGCGGCCGCCGCTTGGCTGTGTTCGGCCGCTTTCGCCGCGGACCGCGTCGCGCCGGAATCGCCAACGCCGTGGCAAGTCGACAAACATCACTTCGTGGCGAAAAGGGCGAATGAAGCCTTCAGCGGCTTTGCCTGCGCGACGAGCGGCATATGCGTGCTCGCGGTCGACGAAGGCCGCCAGGGCGCCTTCATGCGCATCAAAGGCGAGCGGCTCGTCTATCTCGGGGAGCCCTTCGAGTTTAGCGGCGTGGAGAAGGAACTCGACGCGGAAGCCGCAGCGTTCGATAGCGGCTATTTTTACGTCGCCGGATCTCACGCCGCAAAGCGCGAAACATGCTGCGACAATTCTGACAGCCGACGCGTCTACCGTCTGACGGCCGACGAGAACGGCCAACTCGAAACGATGGCGCACAGCGAGCGGCTGTGGGACGCCATGCGCAGCCTGCCCGAACTTGCGTCCTACGCGGTTCCCGGCGACTGCCGCTGCCACAGGGCTCCTGGCCGTAACCGTATCGACATCGAGGGCATGGCGGCGGCGAACGGGCGGCTGCTTTTCGCCTTGCGCGCGCCGAATGTAGAAGGAAACGGCTACGTCGTCGGCGTCGACGCGCGGGCGCTTTTCGAGGGCGGCGAGCTTCGCCCCTCTCTTGCAAAGATACCTTTAGGCGCCAACAAAGGGTTTCGGGATCTTATAATCGCCGACGGCGAAGCGCTCGCGCTCGTTGGACCCAGCGACGGTCTATCGTCAGGGACTATTCGATCGTCGCCCTACGTGGATTGACGGCCGGCGTAGCGGTGCAATCAAGAGAGCTCGCAACGCTCGATCTCCAGGATGCGCCGCTGGGGAAGAAAGGCCAACCTATCAAACCAGAAGCCATTGCCCTGATTGAGCTGAACCAAAAACTCTATCGTTTGCTCGTGCTTTCGGACGGGGGCAAAGATGGCGCCCCGCTGGTCTTCGACATTCCCAGCACGCCATAAGAAAGCCCCGGAAGGACGACTTCCGGGGCTTTTCGCGGGCTAGCGCCAGAGCGCCAGCAGGATGATGATCGGTATCGGAATCCCGAGCATCCACAGCAAGACAGACCGGAACATGTCACACCTCCAGTTAGAAGCGGGAGAACGCCGCGACGCCGACGTTTTCATCACGATGGCGTCCGCCGAGCGTCGCGCCGTACCAAGCGGCCACCGCGCCAACGAGCATCGTCGCTGCGGACAGGAAGGCGAGCAGGATGCCGGTCTTGCGCGCCGTGTCGGCCGTCTCCTTCGCCTTCGCCTGGTCTTCACGCAGACGTTCGGCGCTCAGATCCACGCGTCTTTCGGCTTCCTGCGGGGCGAGGCCGGAGCGCGAAGCGAGAACATTGACGAGATAGGCGTGGTCTTCTCCGGAGATTTCGCCTGTCGCAAGGCCTCGCTCAATAATGCGCTTGACGATCGCGCGCGGATATTCGGCCGGCATCGCCACGCCCCGTGCGTTCACGTCGCCATCGCCGCGCAACAGAAAATCGACCCGCTCCTCGACCGGAGTAACCGTGGGCGCAAGCGCTGACGTCTCGGTATTCGCCGCTTCTGAAGACGCCGCTGCGGAAATGCCGGTCTTTGCGAGCTGAAATATGGAAGCGCCCGCAATCAGCGCGAACACCACGATCGCCGCGGCCCAGAGCACCAGACCATGGACGCCGTCGCGTACTTCCACCTCTTCCTGCGAAACGTCTCCGGCGCGCCGGCGCAGCCGTCCTGTGATGTAGCCGCCGACCGCAAAGCTCGAAATGGTGATCCAGAGCACCCAGAGCGTCAAGGCGACCAGATGCACAGCCAAGGACGCGCCGCCATAAGGCGACGTCAACGACAGGCCGATCGCCGAACCGAACGCGCCCATAATGAAGGAAATCGCGCCGGCGATCATGGCGCCGGCGATGATGGCTGGCCAATCAGTGTTGGTTGAGCGACTCGATATGTCGGCGGCAGTCACGGCGGCGGTTTCGCCCCGTACCGGCCTGACGTCGAGTCCCGTTTGCACAAAGTCAGTCATCTGCCGTCTCCTCAGCGCAAGCCAAGAAATGATAAGATCGCCAGAACGACGACGACGAGTCCTACAAGATAAATGATGCCACCCATTTGAAACCTCCGCTTCGACCGGCGCCGCCCTCAATCCTGACCTAAGCCGCGGCGTGGGCGGCCGCATATGCCCTAGAACTCTGACGCTTCGTCATTGTTCCGTGACGCATTGCGTCGCCGGCTTTATGGGCAAGGCGCTTGTGAACGCTGCCACGCTCCGGTTATGGTCGCCGCTGTTGCAGCGCAACAGCAAAGGGACGGATATGGCCGACGACATGGCGGGGACTCGGGCCGAAGGAGAGCAGCGAGCGACGATTTCGGACAAGGAGGCGCTGCTGTTTCATTCGCGCGGCCGGCCCGGCAAGCTCGCCGTCATCGCTTCTAAGCCGATGGCGACTCAGCGCGACCTGTCCCTCGCCTATTCGCCCGGCGTCGCCGCGCCGGTCCTCGCCATCGCCAAGGATCCTTCGGCGGCGTTCGATTACACGACCCGCGGCAACATGGTCGCCGTCATCACCAACGGCACCGCGATTCTCGGACTCGGCGATCTCGGCCCACTGGCGGCCAAGCCCGTGATGGAAGGCAAGGCCGCGCTGTTCAAGCGGTTCGCGGACATCGATTCGATCGATCTCGAGATCGATACGAAGGACGTGGATGCGTTCGTCAACGCCGTGCGTTATCTCGGCCCCTCGTTCGGCGGCATCAATCTCGAAGACATCAAGGCGCCGGAGTGTTTCGTCATCGAGGAGCGGCTACGCGACCTCATGGACATTCCGGTCTTTCATGACGATCAGCACGGCACGGCGATCATCTCTGCCGCCGGCATGCTCAACGCGCTGCAGCTGACGGGCCGCGACATCAAATCGGCGAAGCTTGTCTGCAACGGCGCCGGCGCCGCCGGCATCGCCTGTCTCGATCTCGCGAAAGCGATGGGTTTCGATCCTCGAAATGTCATCCTGTGCGACACCAAGGGCGTGGTCTATCGCGGACGCCAGGAGGGCATGAACCAGTGGAAGAGCGCGCACGCTGTCGACACGACGGCGCGAACGCTCGCCGAGGCGCTGCAAGGCGCCGACATCTTCTACGGCCTCTCCGTCAAGGGCGCCCTGACGCCCAACATGCTTCTCGGCATGGCGGACAATCCGATCGTCTTCGCCATGGCCAATCCCGACCCGGAGATCACGCCGGAAGAAGCGCGCGCCACGCGCGCCGACGTGATCATCGCCACCGGCCGCTCCGACTATCCCAACCAGATCAACAATGTCCTGGGCTTTCCCTATATTTTCCGGGGCGCGCTCGATGTGCGCGCGAAAACGATCAACATGGAGATGAAGATCGCCGCGGCGAAGGCGCTCGCCGATCTCGCGCGCGAGGACGTGCCGGACGAAGTCGCCAACGCCTACCGTGGCGCGCGGCCGCGTTTCGGCCGAGACTATATTATCCCCGCGCCTTTCGATCCGCGCCTCATCTCCATCATTCCGCCCGCCGTGGCGCTCGCGGCGATGGACACCGGCGTCGCGCGCCGACCGATCGTCGACATGAAAGCCTATCGCGCTGAGCTTTCGGCGCGCCGCGATCCGATCGCGGGACTGATGCAGACGGTCCACGAACGCGTGCGGCGCGATCCCAAGCGCGTCGTCTTCGCCGAGGGTGAAGAAGAGCAGGTGATCCGCGCCGCGCTCGCCTTCGTCCATCAGGGCTTCGGACGCGCCGTGCTTGTCGGCCGAGAGGATCGCGTCAAGGAAGCGGCGGCGAACGCCGGCCTTGAGCTTCCAGCAGAGATCGAAATCCATAACGCCAAACTCTCGAGCCGCAACTCGGTCTATGCGCAGTTCCTGTTCGAGCGCCTGCAGCGCAAGGGCTTTCTGATGCGCGACTGCCAGCGGCTGATCAATCAGGACCGCAATCATTTCGCCGCGGCGATGGTGGCGCAGGGCGACGCCGACGCCATGGTGACCGGCGTCACGCGCAATTTCTCCCACGCGCTCGAAGACGTGCGTCGCGTTGTCGACCACAAGCCCGGCCACCGCGTCATCGGCGCGTCGATCATTCTCGCCAACGGCCGCATCGTCGTCGTCGCCGACACGGCCATCACCGAAATGCCCGACGCCCACGAGCTGGCCGAAATCGCCATCGAGGCGGCCGGCGTCGCGCGCCGCATCGGACTCGAGCCGCGGGTCGCCATGCTGGCCTTTTCAACCTTCGGCTATCCGCCGGGCGAACGCACGGCGCGGGTGCATCAGGCGGTCAATGTGCTCGACCACCGCCGCCTCGATTTCCAGTATGAGGGCGAGATGGGCGCGGACATTGCGCTCAACAAGGAACTGATGAGCGCCTATCCGTTTTCGCGACTCACCGATGCCGCGAACGTCCTTGTCATGCCAGCGTTTCATTCGGCGGCTATTTCAACAAAAATGTTACAGGAACTTGGCGGCGCGACCGTTCTCGGTCCGCTGATCGTCGGACTCGACAAACCGATTCAAATCGTCCAACTCGGCGCGACGGACACGGAGATCGTCAATATGGCGGCGCTCGCCGCCTTCGGCGTCGGGGGATGACCCGCCCTTGATGGGTGGGGTCGCGCCGCAGTCGCAGGGTGGGGCCAACCGCGGATCCGGCGCCCTGTTCACCCCCACCGCGCGGGTTCGCCGCACGATCCATCCCCTTAAGGGGAGGCGATCGCACATGAAGCGAGAGACAGACGCTGATGAACATTACAATGATTGGTTCTGGCTATGTGGGTTTGGTCTCGGGCGCCTGTTTCGCCGACTTCGGCCATAACGTCATTTGCGTCGACACGGACGCGAACAAGATCGAGCGCCTGAAGGCGGGCGAAATTCCGATCTTCGAACCAGGCTTGGACGAACTCGTCGCCAATAATGTTGAACAGAACCGGCTCTCCTTCACCACCGAACTCGAATCCTCGGTGAGGGGCGCGGACGCGGTGTTCATCGCCGTCGGCACGCCCTCGCGGCGCGGCGACGGCCATGCGGATCTTTCCTTCGTCTACGCCGTCGCACAGACCATCGCCAAAGCGCTGGAAGGATTCACGGTCGTCGTCAACAAATCGACGGTCCCGGTCGGCACCGGCGACGAAGTCGAGCGCATCATTCGCGAAGTCAATCCGGACGCCGATTTCACCGTCGTTTCCAATCCTGAATTCTTGCGCGAAGGCGCGGCGATCGAGGATTTCAAACGCCCCGACCGCGTCGTCATCGGCATCGAAGATTCGCGCGCGCGGGAAGTGATGGAGGAAATCTACCGACCGCTGTCGCTGAACGCGCCGCCGCTGGTCTTCGTCGGGCGCCGCACGTCGGAACTCACGAAATACGCCGCCAACGCCTTTCTCGCGACCAAGATCACCTTCATCAACGAAATCGCCGATCTGTGCGAGAAGGTCGGCGCCGATGTGCAGGAGGTCGCGCGCGGCATTGGCCTCGACAAGCGCATCGGCGGAAAATTCCTGCACGCGGGCCCCGGCTATGGCGGCTCCTGTTTTCCCAAAGACACGCTGGCGCTGATCAAGACCGGACAGGACGAAGGCGCGGCGCTGCGCATCGTGGAGACGGTCGTCGCCGTCAATGACGCGCGCAAGCGGGCGATGGCGCGCAAGGTGATCAACGCGCTCGGCGGCTCGGTGCGCGGCAAGAAGATCGCGCTTCTGGGATTGGCCTTTAAGCCCAACACCGACGACATGCGCGACGCGCCCTCGCTCGCCATCGTCGCCTCGCTCGCCGGGGACGGGGCGCAGGTGCACGCCTATGACCCCGAGAGCATGGCGCAGGCGCGTCCGCTGATGCCGGAGGTCACCTTCCACGACAACGCCTATTCGGCGCTGGACGGCGCCGACGCGCTCGCCATCGTCACCGAATGGGACGCCTTCCGCGCGCTCGATCTCGATCGGGTCAAAAGCCTCTTGAAACAGCCGATCATCGTCGATCTGCGCAACGTCTATCGCCCCGGCGACGTGCGCAAGCGCGGCTTCACCTATGTGAGCGTGGGACGGACGTGAGAGGAATCACGCGGAGCCTTGCGGAATGACGGACGACGAGAGAGCCATTCGCGAATTGGTCGAAGCTTGGATGGCCTGCAGCAAAGCAGGCGACCTTTCAGCGATGCTCGATCTGATGACGGATGACGTGATTTTTATGACGCCGGGAGGAAAGCCCTTCGGAAAAGAGGCCTTCACCGCCGCGTCGAAAAACATGAAGAACGTCGCGATCGAGGCATGCAGCGAAATCCAGGAGCTCTGCATTTTTGGCGACTGGGCCTATATGCGCAGTTACATCGAGATGACGGCGACGCCTAGAGACGGAGGCGCGCCTTTGCGTCGGACCGGAAATACATTGACGATTCTACGTAAGGAAGCCGATGGACGATGGCGGCTTGCCCGAGACGCAAATCTTTTGGCTGCGGAAAAATCCTGAACCAAAAAGATTTGCGACCGTCGTCTCGCGGAGCTACTGCGCCGCGAGCTTGATCTCGGGATAGCTGCACTTCCCGTCGCTCTTCTCCTCGACATGGAGATGCGACGGCGGCTCGACGAAGGGAATGCCGAGCGTGCGCCAGACGTCGACGAGCGACTCGACGAGGTTCGCGATATGCGCCTGCGTGTGGCAGGGAGTCGGCGTGACGCGCAGCCGCTCGCTTCCCTTGGCCACCGTCGGATAGTTGATCGGCTGAATGTAGATCGAGTGGCGATCGAGCAGCATGTCGCTCGCAGCCTTGCAAAGCTCGGCGTCGCGCACCATCACCGGCACGATATGCGAGCCATTTTCGAGCACGGGCAGGCCGGCGGCGGCGAGCGCGTGCTTGGTGATATGCGAGGCGCGCTGATGCGCCGCGCGCAAATCCGGCCGGCGCTTGAGCAGCTGCACCGCGGCGCAAGCCGCGGCGGCGACGGCCGGCGGCAGCGCCGTCGTGAAGATGAAGGAGGCCGCGTAGGACCGGATCGCGTCAATGATCACGGCGTCGCCGGCGATATAGCCGCCCATGGTGCCGAAGCCCTTGGCGAGCGTGCCCTCGATCACATGGACGCGCGCCATGACGCCTTCGCGCTCGCAGACGCCGCCGCCGCGCGCGCCATACATGCCGACAGCATGCACCTCGTCGACATAGGTCATCGCGCCGTAGCGCTCGGCGAGCGCGACGATGTCGGCGACGGGCGCGATATTGCCGTTCATCGAATAGAGGCTCTCGAAGACGACGAGCTTGGGCCGATCGCCCGCCTCGATCAGCAGCTCTTCGAGATGCGCAAGATCGTTGTGGCGGAAGATTTTCTTGTCGGCCCGCGAGCGCTTCACGCCTTCGATCATCGAATTGTGATTCGAGGCGTCGGATAGAATGACGCAATTGGGAAGAAGATCGGCGATCGTCGAGATCGCCGCGAGATTGGAAATCCAGCCCGAGGTGAAGACAAGCGCGGCTTCCTTGCCGTGCAGATCCGCGAGCTCGCGCTCAAGCTCGACGATGGCGTGGCTGGTGCCGGAAATGTTCCGGGTGCCGCCCGAACCGGCGCCGACCCGCGCCGCCGTGTCGACCATCGCGGCGATCACGTCGGGGTGCTGGCCCATGCCGAGATAGTCATTGGAGCACCAGATGGTCACTGGCTCGACCGAGCCGTCCTCGCGATGCCAATTGGCCAGCGGAAAAGCTTCGACGTCACGCTCCAGATGCGCGAAGACGCGGTAGCGGCGCTCGTCCTTCAGACGGGAGACGGCGGCCTCGAAGTAACGCCGATAGACCATGCTCGAACCCTTTGATTTTTTACTCTTGCCCCAGAGTTCGACGACAAGGCCCCCGTCCTGCCCGCCGTCTAGTTTGGACGTTTTCTTACATAGCCGATCCGCGCATTAAAGGCGAGTGGCCGAATGACGCGCCCGCGCCTCTTTTCTTGCGCAATACGGGGCCACATCGAATGAAACCAATGGCGCCACGCCATCGCGCAGCCGCCCGGCGGCGTCAAAGCAGCGCCTTGCCTGGCGCAGCCTTCAGCGAGGCTTTTTCGAGCGAGGCGTTTATGGGATGACCATCGGGCCTGGCGTGAGGTAACGAAGAGACGGGGGTGCGGACGGCGATGAAGCTCTATACGAAAAAAGGCGATCTGGGCCAGACAAGTCTCTTCTCTGGCCGGCGGGCGGCGAAGTTCGATCCGCGCGTCGCGGCGGTTGGCGATCTCGACGAATTGTCGGCGAGTCTGGGTCTCGCGCGCGTCGCCTACCCTGCCGCAAGCGAACTATTGTGCGGCTCCCAAAAGGCGCTCTACGCCATCAGCGCCATCGTCAGCGCCGAAGCGCGGCAGATCAATCTTTCCTTCGACGACGCCGAGACCGCAGCGCTCGAAGCGGAGATCGACCGCGCCACCGACGCGCTGCCGCCCCTGCGGGATTTCATCTATCCGGGAGAGGCCGAGGCGAGCGCGCGTCTCCATATGGCCCGCGCCGTCGCCCGGCGGGCCGAGCGCAGCGTCGCCGCGCTGGAAGCGCCGCCGGCGCCCGAAAGCGCGCTCGCCTATCTCAATCGCCTCAGCGATCTGTTGTTCGCCCTGGCGCGCCTCGCCGATCAGCAAAGCGGCCACGCGGACCGGATGCTCGGCGGGTGATGTGAGGGCTGGGCCGTGCGGCGCAGAAGGGATTCGATTCCCTTCGCGGGAACGCGTGCGGATGGCCTGCGGCCGCGACGGCGGCAATGATGCGAACGCCGGCAGCGGCGCAAAGGCGCATATTCGCTTAAGCAGACATTTTGCGAGGCGCAACGCAGCGCGATCTGAGTCGCCTTAGAAGGCGCTGCATTGACATGCTGCAAGAACACGGCCCGAAATGCGTCCGCGTCGGGGGTTGACCTCCCCTTCGCCAACGCTCCCTCGCGCTTAGATCGGACGCGAGGCGAAGGCCTTCGTCACATCGCGATTCGCCATCGCGGCGCCTGCGGCCTTCAACATCAACAGCCCGGCAAATGCCGCGAGATTAACGAGAAAGATCCGAGTCACGACCGGCGCGGTGAAATGATCGACGCCAGGGCCTGTCGCCGCCGTGAGCGCCAGAACAAGGCTCTCATAGACGACAAAGGCCGCGAGGAACGCGGCAATCCCGCCACCGAGGCCGTGAAAGCGGCGGGCAAGCAGGCCGGCGCTTTCACACGACAGCAGAGCGATGACGCCGAGCGCGCCGCCCCAAAACAGCGTCATGGCGTCCGTCGGATAATGCAGGAAGAGAAAGCCCACGGCCTGATTCGTGAGCCAGACCGCGCCGGTCAGCAGCAGCGCCTCGCGACGCGCCGTGGTGAGCGCCGCCACGGCGGCGAAGCCCGCGAGCGGCAAGGCGCACGCCCAACCGAAGCTGAGAATAATGCTCGCGGCGATGAAGGTCGCGGCCCAGAGCGCGCGGCGGTTTGTCGTCGGAAAAGCGGAAAGCGTAAGCGACATGACTGTTCTCCTTTTCAAGTGAAGACAGGGGAAGTTTAAAAGCGTGACGCGTCAGTCGCCTCGCAGCCGGCTGGTGGAACGATCGGCGGGATCGGGTTCGTGCAGGCCAAACCAGCGCGCGCGCAATTTGTCCCATAGCGCGAGGCGCGACCAATCCGGTTCTTTCAGGACTTTGTCGGTCACCGCATCGAGAAACGGGTTGGGCAGCAGCACGGTGATCTGCTGTTCGCCGGCGCCATTGAACAATTGCAATCCCCACGACATCGGCACGCAGCTCGTGTTGGTTCTGCGGTAGAGCTCGGCGCGCGACGTGCGCCTTAGTTTTGCAAGTTCTGGAGACGTCGGCCGAGCGCGCGATCCCTTGGTCTCGCCGATGCAGACGTGGAAATGCGTGACGCCGAAGGCGACCGTGAGATAGCCGTCGAGCAGCCTGATGCGCGTCGGCGCGCCGTCGGCGTGAATCTCCCACGCCGCGCCTTGAATGATCGGTCCGAAGACGATCTCGCTCCAGTGATTTTCAAAGAGGTCGCGAATGAGCTCTTCGAGAATGGCCGAATCTAGCGGCAGGGAGAAGACATCGAGCGCCGCGCCGTCGGGTTCGATAATGCGTCGTGGCGTGGCGCCTGGCGCGATATTTGGCGTTATGCCAGGCGCGATGCTTGGCGTTACGTCTGCGTTGATTTCCATGTCGATCTCCCTGCCGTTCATTCTCACCAGGCGTATTTCACGCCGCCATAGAAGGCGCGCGCCGTCGTCGAATAATTGTAGACTTCTTCGTAGAGCGCGTTGCCGACATTCTCGATGCGCCCATGCAGCGTCAGCTGGTCGGTCAGCTTGTAATTGGCGAAGAGATCGAGCCGCACATAGGGCGCGAGCATCACGCGTTTGTTGAAGATGAAATCGACGTCATGCGCAGCGCCGACGATATTGGCGCGCGCTTCGAGCTCGAGACCCGGCGCGCCCGTATAAATCACCGACCACATGCCCTTGTGACGCGGCCGGCGCAAAAGCGTGCGCCCAGCATAGATGCTGTCCCCATCGTCATCGAGATTGCGGGCGGACAGGAACGTGTAGCTTCCGCGCAACAGCAGCGCGCCGGGAACGAGCCCCGCTTCGCCAGAGAATTCGACGCCGCGCGTATCCGCGCGCCCGACGCTGAAATAGCAGCCGAAGATCTGCGTCGCCGTGCAACTCTCGGCCTTCCCGAACTGCACGAGATTCGTGTAGCGATTGGCGAAGACGGAGACGGAAGCGGTGGCAAGACCGCCAAAAAAGCTCTGATCGATGCCGGCGTCGAAGCCAAGGACGCGTTCCGGCGCGAGCGCCAGATCGCCAAATTCGGAAAACCTCTGGTAGAGCGACGCGGTCTTCGCGCCGGTCGCCGCCGAGCCGCGCAGGCGCGTGCCCGTCTCGTCGATGCGAAAATTCGCCGTGGTCCGCCAGGTGAGAAATGTTTGGTTCTTGCTCACCGCGTCGACGCGTCCGCCATAAGAAATGTCGAGCCGGTCGAACAACGTGAATTGATGCTGCGCGTAACCGGACCATGTCGTCTGAACGGCGCGCGTCGGCGTGTAATTATCGACGATCCAGGCCTCGCGCGAACTCTGCGCCGTCTCCGTTTCAACGCGCGAGCCGATGGTCGCAAGACCCAGCGGCCCCAGCGCGACATCGCTCTGATATTCGACGCCCCGCCGGCCGCCGAGATAGCCGAAGCGGCAATTTCGCGACATGAAGGTCAGCGTGTCAAAACAGGCTTCCGTCATCCAGGCGTCGCGATTGCCGCGATTGGCGTAAAGCGTCAGCCTGTTGCGCAGCGTCTTGTCGAACATGTCGGCGCCAAGCCGCACATAACCCTGCATGAACGTCGCACGCTGATGATTGAACGGATCGAAGACGCTCCAGGAATTGAAGGCGTAAGGATTGTCGTAGCGAATGGCGCTGTCGTAACCGGCGACGCCCGCCTCGATTCGCGCATCTTCGGTGAAGTCATGGCCGATGCGCCCGGTGACCCCGACGTTGTTCGTCGGATCATTGGCGGGAAGCGGCGGCAGCGGCGTCGTCTGATCGCCGATGAAGATCGGGCGCTGCGGGCGATAGCCGTAGCGCGGGAAGCCATCGGCGTGCAGGCCGGAGATCGACAACGCGTAGGAGCCCTGTCCGTCGGCGCCAAAGATCGACGCGCGCGAGGACGACGTTCCATAGGAGCCGCCTTCCGACATAAGCCAGCCTTGCGGCGCGCCCTTTCCGCGGCGCGTGATGATATTAATCACGCCGCCCATGGCGTCCGAGCCATAAAGCGCCGACTGGGGACCGCGCAGCACTTCGATGCGCTCGATGTCGGTCGGAAGCAGCCGGCCGAAATCGACCGAGCCGTCCGTGCTGGTTGGATCGCCGATGCGAATGCCGTCGATCAGCACCAGAGTCTGGCCGGGCGTCGAGCCGCGCAAGGCGACGGAGGTCTGCGTTCCAGGCCCGCCGTTCGAAAAGACATCAAGTCCCGGAACGCCGCGCAGCACGTCGTTGAAGCCGAGCGATCCGCGCTTTTGAATGTCATGCGCGTGAATGACGGTGACAGAGGCGCCGGTGCTCGACACGGGCTGCTCGACACGCGTCGGCGTGACGACGGTTTGGTCCTCAACGTCGGCGGCGGGCGAGCCTGGCTGGGCCGGACTTAATGGGCCGACCTCGATAACGGGCAAGGATTGCTGGGCGAGAGCGACGGAGGGGAAGACGGAAAGAGACAGCAGAAACGCGCCGCGCAAGGCGGGGCTCTGGATCGGGATATGCATGCGCGTGGACTCGCAGCGAGACGTGGGCCGTCACTGCGAAGGTCTCCGCCCGTACGCCGCGAAGGCGAGGGACTTCGGCCGCATCGGTGCACCCCGCCCGACGCTTTCGCGCGTGACCACGAAGCGACGGCAGGTCTCCTGGCTCGCGGGTTGTCGCCTCGGACCGCCTTCCCAGAGCCTTATGGCTCCAGTGGCTTAGTGGTCGTCGGCTCGCC
>DATBRI010000146.1:0-3416 GCA_036560365.1 Methylocystis sp. | reverse complement strand
CGGCCAGGCGCCCTCGGACTATCCTGAAATCGCCGAGTTTCTGGTGCGGCTCGGCATAGATTCGATCAGCCTCAATCCCGACACGGTGCTGCGCGCGACGACGCGCATTCTCGAACTGGAGCGCTCGCTCGGCCGGGACCGACGATGAGCGACGCGCCGACCCTGACGAAGACGCTGCTCAACGGCGTGAAGCTCAACTGCCCCAGATGCGGCGCCGGCGAAATTTTCGCGAGCTATCTCAAGCGGCGCGATGCGTGCCCGCATTGCGGCGAGAGTTTTGTCGGGCTCGACGCCGACGACGGCCCGGCGTGGCTGACGATCGGCATCGCCGCGCATATCGTGGTGCCCCTGCTGATCTTCCTGGAGCGCCGCGAATGGCTCGGCTATTACGCCGAGTTTCTCGTCGTGGCACTCGCGACGGTCGCCATTGTGTTACTCGTTCTTCCGCGCTCAAAGGGCTTCTGGATTTCGATTCTCTGGTGGAATTCCAAACCGAGAGACTGATAGCGTCGCCGAGATGAACCTTTTCCCTTGGGCCTGGGCCGCCTTCACGTTGACGGCGGCGGCCAGCCAGACTTTGCGCAACGCGGTGCAGCACGATCTCGTCCAGCATATTGGCGCGCGCAACGCGACATTCGTGCGCTTCCTGTTCGGCTTTCCCTTTTCCCTCGGCTTTCTCGCGCTGGCGTGCCTCGCGACGGGCGCGCTTGCGCCCATGCCAAGCGCGACCGCGCTTTTTTATGTCGTGTTCGCCTCGGCGGCGCAGGTTCTCGCGACGGCGCTGATGCTGCTGGCCATGCGCGACAATTCCTTCGTCGTCGCAACAGCCCTGACCAAGACCGAGGCCGTGCAGATCGTCGCTTTCGGCATGATGTTCCTGGGCGATTCCGCGACGCCGGCGCTGCTGCTCGCGGTGATGCTCGCGACGCTCGGCGTCTTCGTGATCGCTTTTCCGCGGGTGTCGATTTTCGTTCGGGGGGACGCGCGCTCGAACTGGCGGGCCGCCGGCTACGGACTGGCCTCGGCGGCGGCCTTCGGATTGTCGACGGTCGCCTTTCGCGCCGGCGTTCTGGCGCTCGGCGGCGCGTCCTTCGTCGTCGCGGCGGCCGAGGAGCTGGCGCTGGCGCTCACCCTGCAAACGCTCGTCATCTTGTGCTGGCTCGCCTTGGCCGACCGCGCCGGGCTCGCGGCGATCGCGCGCGAGCGGCGCTCGTCGCTGTCGGCGGGATTTCTCGGCGCCTTCGCGACACAGTTCTGGTTCCTGGCCCTCGCGCTGGAGAGCGCGGCGCGGGTGCGCACGCTGGGCCTCGCGGAGGTGATCTTCGCGCAACTCATCACCCATCGCTTCTTCGCGCAGCGGACAAGCGGACGCGAAGCCTTGGGGATTTTCCTCATTCTGGCGGGCGTGGCGCTCGCGCTCAATGGACAATGACGCCTGCTTTCGCGGCGCGTTAGGCGCTGGCGGCTAAGTCCGACGCCCGGAACGCTATTTGCGGGATTGAGCGGGGGATGTCGGAGGCGGCGATCCCTCGAATTTCTCCGTTCGGTCTTTCTCAAAAGCTCAGGGGATCGAACACCAACGTGTCTCATCGATCACTCGATCGCCGCATCGTTTAAGAACCCGCGACCTCGGCGTCCGCCGCGTCGCCATCCTGCGCATGCAAGATCATCGTGTAAGACGACAAGACGGCGTTGGCACCGCAATAGGTTACCATCTCTCCATTTTCGAAAAAGTGCTGGTTTAGGATGCCGAAGGATTCTTTTGGGAGCGGACGCAGAGCCTTGGGGTTGTGGAACACCTGCAGTTCGTCTGCCCACCCTTCGCAATAGCCGTCTGCCCCGACCTCTTCGACGAAGTACTTGCCCATGTAAGCGTTCGGGTTCGGATCGTACCGAACGCCCATCCGGAGATACTTGTGGCTCGGTGGGCCGTAGCCAGCAAGGACGCCGATGCGGTCAAACTTGGCCAATGTGCCGGCATTCGAAAACAGCACCGCCGACACGTTCTCAGCCCCGGGCAAGCTGAAGAAGCCCGACTCGATCGTTTTTCCATTGAAGGTGTGGCTCGCGAGGTCCCGCCTCCTGATGACGAGCTTACCGTCTACCATTTCCCACTCAGTCGTGAATCCATATAGATAGGACCAGATCGCCGACTGAGTGTAAGTCATGGAGCCAGGTTCGTCCTTAGTCGCGGCTTTGTGGAAATCGGCCACCGCGATCACGAACGGCAGTCCAGCGACTCCGTCCTCGTCCCAATAAGCCTTGCCGGCGGCAGACCGCCGGTTGAGTTTCTTCGTTAGCGAGTTACCATACTTGATTGGCATGTAATCGGCGAGAAAGGCGGCGATCTCTTCCGGAGTCTGCGGATTAGGGTGGTGCGCTAACGCGCCATCCTTCGACGGCGCTACGGTCGTCGCTTCGACGGCGAATGCCGCCCCCGGAGCGCTGACGCGGAAGTCCGGGGCCTCGCCATGAGCCACGTCGTAGCCCCCCTCCCGAAAGGCGGCCCAGAGATACAACTCCCAAAGCCGTTGATCGAACTGGTGTCTTTGGAATTCTCTTACGAAATGTGGGTCTGCTGCGGTCAGCCAAGGGCCAATCTCACGCAGTACCGCTCGGGCGGGCGCTCGCCCCGGCCGCTCGATCAATTCGCGGAAGTACGGGTGCAACTGATCGGGACGCGTGCCCGGGAGCACTGTCAGCAGGTCGATCGCCGCGTTGGACTCATCACCTTGGATGCCAAGTTCAGCCAGATCGGCGGTCCGGCTCACGTCCGCGACCTTCACCCGAAGACCAGCTTCAGCCCACCGTTCGCTCTTCAAGCTGCAGTCGAGGTGCACGCCTCGGAAACGACCAAGGCGATCCCGAACCATCAATGCCCAACCATAATCGTTGTCCACCCGATCACGGAACACCACCCCGATGACGTTTTCATCAAGATCGGACCAGTGTGAAAGTTCTTCCGCAACGAGCTGAGTCGGTGATAGGCGAGTGCCAATGGCGAAGAGGTCGAACCGCTCTTTGCTAAGACGTTTTGTCATGGGTTCGCGCGCTCTTGTGTGTACATGCCCGACCTGACCAAAATAAGGCCCGCAGCGAATATTTGCAAAGGCTCGACCTCCTTACTTCCCACATTCCCCGTCGCCGACGCCAAGTGTTACACTTCCGCCACTGCAAGGCGACGTCGCCCCCTCTTTCGGAGCGTAAAACAAAAATTGAGCGAAACATCCTCGCCCCTAAGACTCCTCCTCGTCGTCGCGGCGGCGCTGGTCGACGCCGACGGCCGCGTGCTGCTCGCCCAGCGCCCGCCGGGCAAGCAGCTCGCCGGCCTGTGGGAGTTTCCCGGCGGCAAGATCGACCCCGGCGAGCGGCCCGAACAGGCGCTGGCGCGCGAACTTGGCGAGGAGCTTGGCATA
>DATBRI010000145.1:0-2356 GCA_036560365.1 Methylocystis sp. | reverse complement strand
AACAGGCCAATAGCGCCTTCGCCCGCGAATATATGGGGAGTTTCTACCCCACCAAGGGGCCGTATGTGATTCGAGCCAGCGACCCTTTGCCCACCGGGCGCCGCGCCGCAAGCCTTCGCCTCTTCGCTTGCAAGCCGGGCGTGCTGAACAGCGTGACCGGCCGCATTGTTGAGCCGCGCGGAAAGGCCGTTCATTGCGCGACCGATTTTCTCGACGGGCAGGGCAGGCGGCTTTCTCGGGAAACTGTAAATTTCTATTACGCTGCAGGCGCATGGCGGATGCTTGAGACCAATGCGCCGACCACGCCGGCGGCGTGGATCAATCCGGAGCGCTCCCCGAGCGATCCTTTCTCCTGGTTTCCTTTCGGCAAAAGATCGACGCCGTATTGACAATGAGGGTCCCTCGCAACGCGCAAAATCATTGCGAGGCGCCGGCCGACAAGGCCGGGGCGGAGGTCATCTGATCGGACAGCCCATGTTCCTTGAGCTGTGCGTCTCATTCCGCAATCCGACTTTCCGCGCGCAATAAAGCATTGGCGCCGTTGACGTCGCATATCCACGCCGCCATGCGCCGCGCCACGACCATGGCCGCCCGCGTCACCCATCTTTCGAGGCACAGCGCCGCCAATACCGCGCCGATCGTCGCAAGCGCCGCCACCGCCCAGACCGGCGCCTGTTCGAGTACCGCTGCCCGCAGCCCGCTGAGAACGGGCAAGTGGATGAGATAGATCGAGAAGGATCGTTCGCCTATCCAGCGCAGCGGCTTCGCGCCGAAGGCCGCGCGGGCGCTCATATCCCGGCCTCGTCCCGCCACGACCATCCCGAAGATCACAGCGACCGCCACCAGCCCGGCGCCCGTCCCGCCGATCGACAGGACGCGCGCCAGCACCGCGGCGACGAGCAGCCAATAGGCTGCGAGCCCGAGGCCAATTTTCGGAATGAGCTTCAGCCACTCGGCGCGCCGGCGCGTTTCCAGCCCGATCAAGACCCCGACAAGCAACGCGTCGGGACGCAGCGCCCACCAGAACCCGCCCCAGGGCCGCGACAGCAGCGCCCCGGCCGTCAGGGCCGAGGCGACGATGATCCACAGCCAGCGCCGGGGCAGCGCCGCCAGGAATGGCGCCAGCGCATAGAATTGCATTTCCATGCCGAGCGACCAGAAGTGCGAGGAGAGGAGGGGATCGCCGCACCCCTCAAGGCCAGAAAAGCAGGGTGCCCAATAAAAATTCCCAAGGAACGTAGCGGCGGCGATCAGATCCTGAAAGCGCAGGCCCTGCAACCCGCCAAGTCGCCACGCGAGATAGAGCGCGCCGATCGTCATCCAGGTCGGAACGCCAATGCGGATCACGCGGCCGGCCCAGAACGCCGCCGCGCCACGCCAGAAGCCCGCAGCGTGCGAGACCGATTGGGCGGCGCGTGGGGCAATCAAAAACCCCGAAATCACGAAGAAGAGATCGACGCCCACCCCAAGCGCCGGCAACAGGAGCACGTGCGCCAGCGGGAAATCGTTCGCGAACACGAGCGCGACGTGAGAGGCCAGCACGGCGCAGATCGCGAGCCCCCGCAGCTCGTCGAGCGGCGCGTCTCGGCTTTCCTTAAGCGGGCTCGACATTGGCGGAGCGGCGTCCAAAATTTCATTTACGACGCTATAGCGTATAGCCTATAAGTTACAACAGACAAAATGGCACGCCGCCGAGCAGGGGACGAACTCTCTTCATGCGCAAGTGTTTGACCCGGTTCGGTGTCGTCACGCCGATTCTGTTCTCGGCGCCGGCCCTGGCGCAAGAAGCGCCCTTGACGCCGAATCCCGACAAATGGCGGCCCGTCGTCTATCGCGACCTTCAAATCCCTGGTCCGCTCGACGCGCCCTTCACCGGCATTTGGGCGGATATGATCGACAGCAACAACCGTCGCTATGCCGCCGCCGGCGACGGCCGCTACGCAGTCGGCAACGCGCCGACGCGTGAAGCCCATTTTGTCGTGCGCGGCGGCGACAAGATCGCCATGTTGAGCGTCCTCAATATCGCGACCGCGTGCAAGACGATCGCCGCCGACGCCGCGACCAACATCAACGTCAAGATGTGCCCGATGCGTCTCGCCTTTTGGCAAGGACTAAGAGGCAATGTTCGGCAGGCGCAAGGCTGTTATCTCGAGCCCGGCGCACAGCCGGGGAATTTTACACCCGACCCCAGCTATGCCGTCTCCTACGCCTCCTATGACCTCGCCACGAAAAGCATCAAATTGGGCGTCATTCTCGCGCATAAGGCGGTCGAGAAATGTTCTCAGATCGTCCCGCTCTATCAGAGGTAGGAGGTCCCATTGTTCGCAGCGATTTGGAAAACCGTGCAGAAGGCGAT
>DATBRI010000144.1:0-7768 GCA_036560365.1 Methylocystis sp. | reverse complement strand
GCCTCAAGCACGTGATAGGCGACGACCTCGGCCTGAGCGCCGTCGCCATGCTCGTGATGGCTCTTGAGCCTGCTCTTGTAGCGTCGCAGGCGCTTTTCGATACGCTCCGCCGCCTGATCGAAAGAGGCGTAGGGATCCTGCGCGCGGCCGTCGGCCTGCAACACGATTCCTGAGGCGAGATGCAGGCTGCAGTCGGCCCGAAAGCCCGAGCCCTCCGGCGAGATGGTGACGTGGCCGCTGACGCGGCCGTCGAAATATTTCGCCGCCGCCGTCTCCAGCCTCTGCGTCACATGAGCCCGAAGCGCTTCGCCGATGTTGATGTTCTTGCCGGAAACCCTGAGAGACATTTTGCAATCCGAACTTTCGTTACGAGCGAAGTTTCGGCTGCAGAAAAGGGCAGCCGCGCGCCTGCCGCGCCGCCGTCAGACCAACCGCCCAATGATGCGCCTCATCCGCCCTGGAACTCCGCCTGAGAGGTCAGCGAATCGCCGGCCGTCTAGTCAAAGAGCGGAAATTCCGCGCAGCGTTAGAAGCCTCGGCGCCCGAAGTCAAATGAAGTCTTCAGTCACGGCGAAGCTTCGAATGCCTGCAGACGCTCAGGACAATTGATGGGCCGTCATGCGCGCCTGCGCAAGCTTGGCGCGGCGGCGGTCGACCGAGGAAGGAATGCGCAAGCTGTCGCGATATTTCGCAACCGTGCGCCGAGCGATTTCGATGTCGCTCGCCTTCAGCCGTTCGACGATCGCGTCGTCCGACAGGATGCCGTCGGGCGTTTCGCGATCGATCATCTGCTTGATGCGAAAGCGCACCGCCTCGGCCGAATGCGCGGCGGCGCCGCTCGTCGTTGCGATCGACGCGGAGAAGAAATATTTGAGCTCGAAGACGCCGCGCGGCGTCATCATGTATTTGTTCGACGTCACCCGCGAGACCGTCGACTCATGCATGCCGATCGCATCAGCGACCGTGCGCAGGTTCAGCGGACGTAGATGTTCGACGCCATGCGTGAGGAAGGCGTCCTGCAATCGCACGATTTCAGAAGCCACGCGTAGAATGGTGCGAGCCCTCTGCTCGAGACTCTTGGTCAACCAGTTGGCGTTCTGCAGGCAGCTTGAAATGAAGCTTTTGTCCGCAGGGCCGGTGGCGACGGCGCTGACTTGCGCGGCATAACTGTGGTTGACCAAGACGCGCGGCAGCGCGTCGGCGTTGAGCTCCACATGCCAGGCGCCGTCCGGGGCGGCGCGAACAATGACGTCGGCGACGAGCGGCTGAATGGGGGCGCCGCCGAACGCCCGGCCTGGCTTGGGCTCCAGCCGGCGCAGTTCCGCCGCCATGTCGGCGATGTCTTCGTCGTCGACGCCGCAAACTTTGGCGAGCTGCGCAAAATCGCGCCGCGCGACGAGAGGAAGATTGGCGACGAACGCTTGCATCGCCGGATCATAGCGGTCGCGCTCCTTGAGCTGGATCGCAAGGCACTCGGCTAGATCGCGGGCGCCGACGCCGGAAGGGTCGAAGGTCTGAATCGTCGCCAAAATTTGCTCGGACTCCGCCCTGTCCGCCTCAAGGCGCGCGGCGATCTCGCTAAGGTCCTCTCGCAGATAACCGCTCTCATCGATCGCATCGATGATCGCCTGGCCGATGAGTCTGTGACGCGGATCCGGGCAGGCGAGCGCCAGCTGTTCGGCGAGATGTTCGTGGAGGCTCTGCCGATCAGCGATATAGGCTTCGAGATTGGGCGCTTCGCCATCGGGCGACCCGCCGCCGGCGGCGCCGGTCCAGGAGGTCGCCGAAAGGCCGGCGCCGTCAGGGGCTTCATCCCGCGCCCGCTCTCCGATCGCGGGGCCCTCAGCCTCGAAAGCGTTGCTCATGTCGGCGCCAAGATCGGCGGAGAGCGTCGCGGAGTCGACGGCGAGCTCCTGCCCCGCCCAGTCGCCCTCCTGCGGCCCTTCAAAGGCCTCCGCGGCGCCTGACTCCGCGCCCTGGGAAGGGTCGGCCGCGTCGACGCCGTCGCCGTCCTGCGCTTCGAGCAGCGGATTGCGCTCGAGCTCATCATGCAAAAAGGCGGAAAGCTCCAAATTGGAAAACTGCAGCAGCTTGATCGCCTGGAGCAGCTGCGGCGTCATCACCAGGGCTTGGCCCTGACGCATCATCAATTTGGTGGAAATCGCCATATTCGCTCGGCCCACTCGGAACGCATCGGCCGCCGCTGTGCGGCCCGGTTCTTGCTTATATCACTTCGCCAAAGCGCGCACAGGGCCAAAAAAGCAGCGCGCGGCGGGGCAAATCGCCTAAGCCTTAATCACCAATTCAGTGGTCGCGAGTCGGAATTCTCGCCTCGTCGCGAGAATGCGCCGCGCGCCGTCTCTGATCGAGCGGCGCCTGCGGCGCTACATGCGGAAATCTTCGCCAAGATAGATGCGCCGAACGTCGGGATTGGCGACGATTTCGTCAGGCGTTCCTTCGGTCAGCACACTGCCGTTGTAGATGATGTAGGCGCGGTCGGTGAGCCCCAGCGTCTCGCGAACGCTATGATCGGTGATGAGCACGCCAATGCCGCGCGCTTTCAGATGCCGCACGAGATCCTGAATGCCCCCCACCGCAATCGGATCGATTCCGGCGAAAGGCTCGTCGAGCAGCATGAAGGACGGATGGCCGGCGAGCGCACGGGCGATCTCGCAGCGACGCCGTTCGCCGCCCGAAAGCGCCACGGCGGGCGTGTGGCGCATGCGGGTGAGGCGGAACTCTTCGAGAAGCGCCTCCAGCTCCTCCTCGCGCTTTTTGACGTCGGGCTGGGTGATCTCGAGGACGGCGCGGATATTGTCCTCGACCGAGAGGCCCCGGAACACCGACGCCTCCTGCGGCAGATAGCCGATTCCCAGCCGCGCGCGCCGATACATCGGCAGCGGCGTCACATCATAGCCGTCGAGCGAGATCATGCCCTTGTCGGGCTTCACCAGCCCTGTGATCATATAGAAAACAGTGGTCTTGCCGGCCCCGTTGGGACCCAGCAGCCCGACCGCCTCGCCCCGCGCCACATGCAGGCTCACGTCTTCCACGACGCGGCGGGCTTTGTAGGACTTCGCCAGATTATGGACCGAAAGCAGGCCCTGGCCGTCGAATTCCGCGGGCTCTTGATAGGCCGAGCCAGGCTCGAAGGCGGGCGGCTCAGCTTGTTCGCTCGCCGGCGCTGGTCCCCAGAAATTGGCGTCGCGCGCCGCCTCATCGGAATCGGCGCCTGAGTTTTGGGCGCCAGCGACACGCCACTGAGCCTCGGCGATTTCATCTGGCTTTCGCGAGCGCCCCACGCCTGGAGCGAGCCGCGCCAGCCGCTGGCGGGCGGCGCGAAAACGCTTCGATAGGGCGGAAAAATAGCTCACGAGGCCTTGTCCGTCGCTCTGGGCGTCCAGCGGTTGGACGCGACGCTCGCCGTCGCGTCAGGGTGCTCTATCCCATAAGCGCCGCTTCGGAAACATGAGCCTCGCGCCGCCATGCGGCGCGGGCCGCGCCGCGGTCACGCCCAGGGGCGTTTCGCCGCAGCCCGCTGTTCGTACTCGTCGATCTTTTCGGCCTTTTGAAGGGTCAGACCGATGTCGTCGAGCCCGTTCAACAGGCAGTGCTTGCGGAACGGGTCGACGTCGAATTTGATCACGCCGCCGTCCGGCCCGCGGATCTCCTGCGCCGCGAGGTCGATGGTCAGGGTGGCGTTCGCGCCGCGCTTGGCGTCGTCCATGAGCCGGTCGAGATCGGCCTGGCTGACCGCGATCGGCAGAATCCCGTTCTTGAAGCAATTGTTATAAAAAATATCGGCGAAACTCGTCGAAATCACGCAGCGGACGCCAAAGTCGAGCAGCGCCCATGGCGCGTGTTCGCGCGACGAGCCGCAGCCGAAATTGTCGCCAGCGACGAGGATGCGCGCGTCGCGGTAGGCCGGCTGGTTCAGGACGAAATCTGGGTTCTCGGACCCGTCGTCGCGATAGCGCATCTCCGAAAACAGGCCCTTGCCGAGGCCGGTGCGCTGAATGGTTTTGAGATACTGCTTGGGGATGATCATGTCCGTATCGACGTTCATGATTGGCAGCGGCGCGGCGACGCCCGTCAGCGTGGTGAAGTTGTCCATGTTACTTTCGGTGTGGCGCGAGGAAATCTAGCGCCCTTTACCAAATCGCCGCAGCGAGGGCAAAGCGCGAAGGGACGCGGGTCGCCAAAATCAAAAACGTTAGCTTTGTTGGAGCGTGCTCTGGACCTCGTCCGCCTCCCGCTTGCCGCTGCGCAGAAGCAGAAAGCCAGCCAGCGCCATCGCGGCGCCCCAGATGATGAAGCCCGCGTCATAGATCGGCCACTGGGCGCGATCGACTCTTTCGTTCACGTGATGAATGCCGAGGACGAGATGGTTGACGACGCCATCGTAGAGGTTGAACCCTCCCCAGCCGATCAGCAGCGCTCCCGCCAGGCGCCGGCCGGACCACATGCCGCCGGCGCGGCGCGAGGCGCGCCACAAAAAGAACAGTCCCACGGCGACGCAGACATAAGCGAAACTGTGCAACATGCCGTCCCAATAGATGTTGAATTCCATGCCCTCGACAGTCTCGGCAGGGCGCCAGTTGCTGACCAAATGATGCCATTGCAAGAGTTGGTGAAGAACGATGCCATCAAAGAAAATGCCAAGGCCGACGCCAAGAATGATCGCGGCGGCGGTCGGAAAGGCGGTCCGGGCGCGGGCTGTACGAATGCTGGCTGATTGCGTCATGGCGATTCCCGCTCCAAGCCCCGTAGTCCTTTGCAACGCCCGGGGCGGCGACGTGTTCCGGCCCTCGCATTTTCCCAAAGTCTTCTGCTAAAGGTGTGGGGCGAAGCTGAAGTCCGAGCGATCTCGCCATGACGCTGCCCACGACGCTGAACGGTCTGCTTATCGAAGTCATCGGCTATCTCGCCGCGGCGGCGAGCGTGTTCGTCTATGTGTCGAACACCATGATCCCGCTGCGGATCGCGGCGATCCTCGCCAATGCGCTGTTCGCCGCCTACTTTTTTCTCAAAGGTCTCTATCCCCTCTTCGCGCTCAACGCCTTTCTGGTCCCGGTCAACATCGTGCGGCTCCGACAGATCCGGCGGCTCGTCCAGGACATTCGCGCCGCCGCCTCCGAGGATTTCGATTTCGAATGGCTGCGTCCCTATATGCGGCCCTTGAAGCTTACCGAAGGCTTCGTCCTGCACCGCATCGGCGATCTGTCAGAGGAAGCCTATCTCTTGGTGCGCGGCGAGATCCATCTGCGCGAGCCCGACGTCACCCTGAAACCCGGCACGCTGTTTGGCGAGATGGGCATGTTCACCAATGAAAATCGCCGCACCGCCACAGCGGTCTGCGCGACCGACGTCGAGCTTCTCTGCGTGCGCTATGACGATCTCTTGCAGCTCGCGGCGCAGACCCCGCAATTTGGCTTTTACCTGATGCGGCTGATGGTTCAGCGCATGCAGCACAATGTGGAGCTCGCCCGCGCCCGCAAGGAATGAGCGCTCCCCATTCCGTGCCCGTAAGCGTCCCCTTTCCGCGTCATGCCCGCGCTTGTCGCGGGCATCCCGCCGAGACACTGCGCCCTGTTTTCCCAATCTGCGTCGCCATAAAGACGTGGATGGCCGGGACAAGCCCGGCCATGACGGGCGGATGTTTACGAATGCGTCGATGGAGAAACGAATGTCGCAAAAAATCTATCCCGTCCCCGACGACTGGAAAACGCGCACGCGCATCGACGAAGAGGCCTATCGCCGGCTCTATGAACGCTCCATCAAAGATCCGAACGGCTTCTGGGCCGAACAGGCGCAGCGAATCGATTGGATCACGCCCTTTTCGAAAGTGAAGCGCACCAGCTTCGACACCCATAATGTTTCGATACGCTGGTTCGAGGACGGCACCACCAATGTCGCGATGAATTGCATCGACCGGCATTTGCCGGAGCGCGCCAACAAGACCGCGATCATCTGGGAAGGCGACGATTCTTCCGTCTCACGCCATATCACTTACGGCGAGCTGCATGAGCAAGTCTGCCGCTTCGCCAATGTGCTCAAGAAGCGCGGCGTCAAGAAGGGCGACCGCGTCACCATCTATCTGCCGATGATTCCCGAAGCCGCCTTCGCCATGCTCGCCTGCGCGCGCATCGGGGCGGTTCATTCGGTGGTCTTTGGCGGCTTCTCGCCGGATTCGCTTGCAGGTCGCATCGCCGACGCGGAGTCAGAGGTCATCATCACCGCCGACGAAGGAGTGCGCGGCGGCAAGAAGATTCCGCTGAAAGCCAATGTCGACGCGGCGCTCGACAAGGTCTCCGCGAAAACGGTCATTGTCGTGACGCGCACCGGCGCCGAGATCGACATGCAGCCAGGCCGCGACTTCCGCTATGAGGAAGAAGCCGCGCGCGTGCACGCCGATTGTCCCTATGCGGAGATGGACGCGGAAGATCCGCTGTTCATCCTCTACACGTCAGGCTCGACCGGCAAGCCGAAGGGCGCGCTGCATACGACGGGCGGCTATCTCGTCTATGTTTCGCTCACCCATGAACTCGTCTTCGACTATCGCGACGGCGACGTCTATTGGTGCACGGCCGATGTCGGCTGGGTGACCGGCCACAGCTATATTCTCTACGGCCCGCTCGCCAATGGCGCGACGACGCTGATGTTCGAAGGCGTGCCGAATTATCCAAGCGTGTCGCGCTTCTGGGAGATCATCGACAAGCATAAGGTCGACATTTTCTATACGGCGCCGACCGCCATTCGCGCGCTGATGGCGGCGGGCGAAGCGCCCGTCAAAAAGACCAGCCGCCAATCGCTGCGCCTCTTGGGCTCCGTCGGCGAGCCGATCAATCCGGAAGCGTGGGAATGGTATCATCGCGTCGTCGGCGAGGGCCGCTGTCCCATCGTCGACACATGGTGGCAAACGGAGACCGGCGGCGTGCTGATCTCGCCGCTGCCCGGCGCGATTGATTTAAAACCAGGCTCGGCGACGCGGCCCTTTTTCGGCGTCGCGCCGGAGATCGTCGATCCGGCCGGCAATGTTCTCGAAGGCCAATGCGAAGGGCTGCTCGTCATCGCCGATTCATGGCCGGGGCAGATGCGCACCGTCTATGGCGATCACGAACGTTTCGCGCAGACCTATTTCTCCGCATATCCTGGCAAATATTTCACCGGCGACGGCGCCAAGCGCGACGCTGACGGCGATTACTGGATCACCGGCCGCGTCGACGACGTCATCAATGTCTCGGGCCATCGGCTCGGCACGGCGGAAGTCGAAAGCGCGCTCGTCGCGCACGACAAAGTGTCGGAAGCCGCCGTCGTCGGCTATCCGCACGACATCAAGGGACAGGGCATCTACGCCTTCGTGACGCTCAATCAGGGCGTCGCGGCGAGCGAACATCTACGCAAGGAGCTGGTGCATTGGGTGCGCCATGAGATCGGGCCGATCGCGACGCCCGACATCGTGCAATTCGCGCCGGGACTGCCGAAGACGCGCTCTGGAAAAATCATGCGGCGCATTCTGCGCAAGATCGCCGAAGGGGAATTTGGCGCGCTGGGAGACACCTCGACGCTGGCGGACCCGGGGGTCGTGGAGGAGTTGGTGAAGGAGAGGCCGGGCGCGTGAATCTCGGGTGAAAGCCATGGGCGATGTCGCGTTTATCAATTTGCTTATAAGCCACTCAGGTGATTAATATTGCTCAACATACTAACTCGAGTAGAAAAATATCGAACTCGAGTTGACAGACAGACCAGAGCTCGGCATAAAGAAAAA
>DATBRI010000143.1:0-41560 GCA_036560365.1 Methylocystis sp. | reverse complement strand
GCTGATGGGCCTTGAACCCGTCAGGTCTCCAAGGGGTCAGCCGTGGCCATTCCGTTCCGCTATATCGCCAAGATCGGCGTCTATCTGCTCAAGCAGCACCTCACGGGCGTGCGGCGCTATCCGCTCGTGCTCATGATGGAGCCGCTGTTCCGCTGCAATCTGGCCTGCGCCGGCTGCGGCAAGATCGACTATCCCGATCATATCCTCAACAAGCGGCTTTCGGTCGAGGACGCGCTGCGCTCCGTTGACGAATGCGGCGCGCCGGTCGTGGTCGTCGCCGGCGGCGAGCCGCTCCTGCACAAGGAGCTGCCGCAGATCGTCGAAGGCATCGTCGCCCGGCGCAAATTCGCGATCGTCTGCACCAACGCCCTGCTGCTCGCCAAGAAGATCGACCTTTTCAAGCCGAGCCCCTACTTCACCTGGTCGATCCATCTCGATGGCGACAAGGAGATGCACGACCGGGCGGTCTGCCAGGACGGGGTCTATGAGCGCGCCGTCGAGGCGATCAAACTCGCAAAGTCGAAGGGCTTCCGCGTCACCACCAACAGCACCTTCTTTTCCGACGCCGATCCCGAGCGCGTCGCGAATTTCCTTGACGCGACAACGGCGCTCGGCGTCGACGGGATGACGCTGTCGCCGGGTTACGCCTATGAGCGGGCGCCGGATCAGACCCACTTCCTGAACCGCACGCGCACCAAGGAACTGTTCCGCGCCATTCTGCGGCGCGGCAGGGGCGGGAAGGCCTGGGACCTTACCCAGTCGACGCTGTTCATGAATTTCCTGGCCGGCAATGTAAGCTATCGCTGCACCCCCTGGGGGATGCCGCTGCGCACGGTGTTTGGCTGGCAGCGACCCTGCTATCTGCTCGGCGAAGGCTATGTGCCGACGTTCAAGCAGTTGATGGAGGAGACCGACTGGGACGCTTACGGCGTCGGCAATTACGAGAAATGCGCCGACTGCATGGTGCATTCCGGTTTTGAGGCGACGGCGGTCGCCGATTCGGTTCGCCGGCCCTGGAGGGCGGCCGCCGTCGCGCTGTTTGGCGTGCGCACCGAGGGACCGATGGCGCCTGACGTCTCGCTCGAGAATCAGCGTCCGGCCGAATATGTCTATGACGAAAATATCGCCAAGCTCTCAGAGATCCGCGAGCACGAGGCGCAGCAAAGGTCCGAGCAGCGGTCCACAGCGGCTTAGCGAGACGAAGGCGGCGCGGGAGTCGAGGCCCGCCCGAATCATGCCGCCAAGTTGATGCGGCCCGCGGATCAGCTCGCGGGCGACGCCCAGGGCGTGGATGTCGCCTTCAGGCGTCAGCGCTTTGGCGACGAGCGGCGGCAGCGCGCGCGCCGCCGGATCGCTGATCGCGCGCAGCGCGACGAAAGGGATCTCGCGCCGCCGCGCGAATTCTTCGGCAAGATGCGATTCCATGTCGACCGCCACCGCTTGCGCAGCTTGGCGCAGCGCCGCCTTGGCGGCCGGGTCCATCGCCGGCGCGTCGACGCCGATGATGGCGCCGGGCGCGACTTTGCAGCCGGCGGCGGCGGCGCCTTTCATCAGCACTGACGAGAGCCGCGAATGGGTGTCGCGCCGCGCGTCGCCCCCGACGATGGCGTCGGCCACGACGACATGGCCGGGCGCCAGCGCGTAATCGAGTCCGCCCGCGAGCCCGAAACTGACAACCGCGGAAAAATCAGTTTCGCCAAGCGCGTCGAGCGCCAGCCGCAGGCGCGTGACATTCGCGCCGCTGCACAGCGTCGTGACGCCTTCGCCGGCGGCGCAGGCGGCTTCGCGCTTCATGCCGACGATGACGAGAATCGGCGCGAGGGCGCTCAGTTCAGCGGTTTTTCTGCGGCCTGCCGCGCGCGCCATTGCTCCTCCGGCCAGGGCCGTATCAGCTTCATCGATTCCTTCCAGAGCACATGATTCCATGTGATTGGGAAGCGCTCTAGAGCCCGACCTGCACGCGCTTGCTGTTGGCGCGCCTCAAATTGCGATAGCGCGCGAGCGCCCAGAGCGGGAAAAATTTTCCATAGCCATGATAGCGCAGATAGAAGACCCGCGGAAAACCCGTCGCTGTAAATCGCGCCTCGTCCCATAGGCCGCCTTCGTTTTGCATCGATTGCAGATAGGCGATTCCGCGCGCGACGTCCGGATGGTCCACCTCGCCCGCCGCCATCAGGGCGAGCAGCGCCCAGGCCGTCTGCGAGGCTGTCGAGGGGGCCTTTTCATAGCCCTTGTAATCGAGCTTGTAGCTTGCGAGGTCCTCGCCCCAGCCGCCATCCTCGTTCTGAATCGCGACCAGCCAAGCGACGGCGCGACGGTAAACGCCATGGTCGTGCGGCAGGCCGACGGCGTTGAGCGCGCACAGCGTCGACCAGGTTCCGTAGATGTAATTCGCGCCCCAGCGTCCAAACCAGCTGCCGTCTTTTTCCTGTTCTTTGAGCAAATAGTCGACGCCGCGCTTGAGACACTCGCTCGAGTCGATCGTATCGCCGAGCTGCGCCAGCATGGACACGCAGCGCGCCGAAACGTCCGCCGTCGGCGGATCGAGCAGCGCGCCGTGATCGGCAAAGGGGATGTGGTTCAGATAGTGGCTTGTGTTGTCGGCGTCGAAGGCGCCCCAGCCGCCGTCTTTCGACTGCATGCCGACGATCCATTCCTTGGCGCGGGCGATAGATTCGTCATAGGGACGCGACGCGTCATTCGCCGTAAGGCGATCCATCGCCGTCACGACGACGGCCGTGTCGTCGACGTCCGGGTAATAGGCGTTCGCGTATTGAAAGGCCCAGCCGCCGGGGCGAAGATCGGGCCGCTGCGCCGCCCAGTCGCCCTTGACGTCGAGCACCTGCAAAGGCGCGAGCCATTCGCAGGCTTGGCGCGCCTGTTCGCGCGCGTCTTCATCGCCCGTTTCGAGCAGCGCGTGCGCCGTCAGACAGGTGTCCCACACCGGCGAGACGCAGGGCTGGCAATAGACTTCCGCGTCATGCACGACGAGCAGCCGCTCGATCGCTTCGCGCACCTGTATCTTACGCTCGTCGGCGTCCGGCGCGCCGAGAACGTCATACATCAGCAGGCTGTTGACCATAGACGGAAAGATGCCGCCCAGTCCGTCGACGCCATTGAGACGCTCCGTCGTCCAGTTCACGGCACGTTCGATGGAGCGCTCGCGTGGGCCCTTGGGCATGTGCGGCTCGATCAAACGCAGCAGTTTGTCGATCTGACCGAAAATATTCGCCCAGGGCCAGGTCTGGTGTTCGCCCTTCGGCCACACCTTCACCGCTTCCGGCGGCGTCGTGAAGAGTTCGGCGATGTGAATGTTCCTAGGGTTCTTGGCGCGCGGCTTTTTCGTCATCAGCACCAGCATCGGCACGAGAACGGTGCGGCCCCAATAGGAAATCTTATCGAGATGGAAGGGAAACCATTTCGGCAGCAGCATGATTTCGACCGGCATCACCGGCACGCCGCGCCACGGAATTTCGCCGTAAAGCGCCAGCAGCGAACGCGTGAACACATTGCTCTTGGCCGCGCCGCCATAGGCGAGGATCGCCGCGCGCGCGCGCGCCATATGCGGCGCGTCGATATCGTCGCCGATCATCTTGAGCGCGAAATACGCCTTGACGCTGGTGCTGATGTGGAAAGGTCCGTCCAGGAAGAGCGGCCACCCGCCGTGTTCGCCCTGACAGCGGCGCAGATAGACGGCGATCTTGCGTTCGAGTTCGGCGTCGACCGGCTCGGCGCGAAAATGGCGCATCAGCACATATTCAGACGATAGGCTGGTGTCGGCTTCGAGCTCGAAGCAAAAATGTCCATCGCCTTTGCCGAGCGACAGCAGCGCCCGCTTAGCGGTCTGAATGCTCGTCTCCAGCGCCTCGGTGGACACGGGGGTGAAATCAGCGTCAATGCGCGCGGCGGCGTTCATTGCAATCCCTTTTGTATTTGCGGTCACGCGATGCTGAGCGTCGCGGACTTCGCCGACTCATGACGCGGCTTCACGACGATCTCGACGTCCTGCCCCAGGGCGACGAGAAATCGCATCAGCCGCTCCAGCGAAAATTGCCGGAAATCGCCGTGCAGCAGCTTCGACACGTCCGGCTGCTTCACGCCAAAGAGTGTCGCGGCTTGCGCCTGTTTCAAGCCGCGCTCCTTGAGCAGCGCTTCGATCTTGCGAACGAGCTGCGCCTTGAGGAGGGGGTCGCCGGGCGGCGCCGTCTTGGCGGGGGTCGAGTCTTCGGTCATTTCGGCTTGGAAGCATTGACGCTCAGTTCGCGCCCGCGCATGGGCTATAGTGAAATGACTATATCGTCAAGTCGCGTCTGGCTCGTCGATTGCTACAGGGGAGGGCAAGGGCGCTTGGCGCCCGTGTGGCGCGCGACTTTGTCCGAAAGGTGAGCCGATGGACGAACTCTATGTGATTTGTCGGACAGACGAGATCGAGGACGCCGAAGCGACGGGATTCGTCCTGATGCGCGCCGAGGAGAGCGGCGACGCCGCGCCCTATCCCATCCTGATCACGCGCAAGGGCAACAACTTCTACGGCTTCGAGAACGCCTGCCCGCATGAGGGCGAGCGGCTCGACGTCAATCCCGGCCACTTCATGGACGAGGAGGGCAATTTCCTCGAATGCGGCAGGCATCATGCGCAGTTCGACATCGACACCGGCCACTGCTTCATCGGCCCCTGTCAGGGCCAACGGCTGACGCCGATCAAACTCGTCGTCGACGAGGGCGACGTCTGCCTCACCGGCGTGCTGCTCGCCGAAGAATGAAAGGCGCTCTATGACCGATATGGCCGAACTGCAGAAGCGTAAGCAACCGCTCAATCTCGCGATCGTGCATGTTGATCCCGACGCCTTCATCGCGAATTTTGTGCCGTGGCTCGAGATCACGAGTTTCATTACGGCGTTGCGCGCGGGCGACGTTGAAGTCCCGGCCGACGGCGCGACGCCGAAGCTGACGCCTCAGCAGATAAAGGGCGCGGCCGCGGTCAACTACGGTGGAGACGCGCTCTTTGCCTTCTGCATGGCGGCGGCGCTGAAAGGCGACAAAACGGCGGTCGAAAAGGTCGACTCGGCGCTCTCGGAGCAGCTCGGCAAGGAGTATCCAGGGTCGACGGCGCTGTGGAGTTTCCGTTCGCCGATCGACTCGCCGATGAGCCTCGAAGATCATGTCGGGCAGGCTGCGCAGAAAATGCTCGCGGGCGAGATCCCGCCGCCGCCGATGCGCGCGCGCGAAAACTGGAACGCCGGCCTGCGCTTCTTCGAGAAGGCGCGCAAATCAAATTTCGTGAATGAGATCGTCTATCCGCTGGCGCTGTGGACGCGGGCGAAGTGGACCGAGACGCTCGAGAAGGGCGTCGCCTTCATGGCGCATATCGAAGACAGCGTGCCGGAGTTGCAGGAATGCCTCGCCGAGACGCGCAACGATCAGGCCTTCATCGCCAATATGCTGTTGAAGATGGCGCCGGCGATCGAGACGGATCTCACCGACGAGATGCAGGGGTTCCTGCGGTCGCTGTCACGGCGGGTATAGGCGGCGCCATTGCGCGGCGACGTCGGACTGATCGAAAAACCGCCGATGTTTTCGCCGGGGAAACGAAGTCTTAACCATCGGCCGCCGATGGTCGTTTGAACGGAGCAAGAGGAGTGAGCATGGCTACGAAAACGCAAGGCGAACGCGCATTGGCCGACCTCGAGGCCGGTAAGTTTTCGTTCCCGATGGTCGACTCCATCAGGGAACATGTGAATGCGCTTGAGGCGGAGCTGCAGCGCGTCAGGACGGAGCTGCAGCGCGTCAATTCGCTGCATGAGGGCGCTGGCAACCAGCTTAGGCAGCAGGAGTATACCATCCTCCGGCTCGAAGGAGAGCTGCGAAAGCTGAACGCGAGACTCTACGGCCTGCTGAAGGCCAATGTTCTGACGGAGGCCGCCCTGCGCGAGACGAAGCGCGGCGCCGTCAAACTCGTCGAATTTCTTCCCGTCGCGCGCAAGCATGCCGAGCAAGGTTCGAAGGCGGCGCTGGCCTATCTCTCGACGATTGACCTTCAGGCCAGGTTCGAGGCGCTGAAGGCGCATCCGCTGACCGAGAAGACGCTCGCCGGGCTGGCGACTCTCGATCTGCGCGCCGAGTGGACGAAGCTGAAAACGCATCCGCTGACGACAAAAGTCGTCAGCGAGCTGCAGCCGGCCCTTCTCAAGGCGAAGGACCATCTGCCGGTCGTGCAGAAGCGGATCGCCGCGCTCGTTGACAAAGCGACGGCTTATATTGCCGAGCTGCAAAAGAAGACTGCCTGAGTTCGACGAGCGGGCAGGGCGCAAAACTGCGCCCGCTCGTCGGCCGCGCGATCAGGAATCTAACGCTTCGGGCCTTCGTGCGTGCGACCGACGTTTACGCGGGCGTCGGCGTGCGCGCCGGCTTAACCGGTCCGACGTCGACCTGAATCTCGTCGCCCTCGACGCGCAGCGCATAGGGGTGGAGCGTATTGCGGACGAGATGCGTCACGCATTTGCCGCTTGTGCTGTCGAACCCCCATTGGTGGTGCGGACAGGTGACGGTCTGCCCGTTGAAGGTCGCCTCGCTCAACGGCATGTCCGCATGCGGACAGCGCCCGCGAAAGGCCTTGAGTTCGCCGCCGGTCGGCCAGACCAGAAGAACGCTTTTTTTGCCGGCGTGAAACAGGCCCATGCCGCCTTCGCTCACGGCGCCGGCGTTACAGATCGCGGTGAACGTCATTGTGATCGCCTTCAAGAATCAACATGGACAGGCGATAGCAAGTAACGGACCAGCGATGCGGCCTTGCACTGCGGGGACGCGCGAGGCGAAAAGACAACGGTCTCATACGCATTTTGTGGTGCGGGCGGCCGGAATCGAACCGGCACAAGCCTTGCGGCCATACGGATTTTAAGTTTTCTGGGTCGACCTCTATTACTGCGCGTACGGGGTAACATAAAAGTTTGTATTACTTTGTATTACCCACTGTAGCGGTAAATGAGTAATTAAGCATTTAGCCTGGTAATAACGCCTGCTTCTGGAACGCTTTTAGCTACCAAACAAGCTTAAATATTATTTGGCTTCTCGCATTTACAAACTTATAATTGCAATAGACCCCATTCCCCGAATTACCATTGAAGACCAATTACCTCGACACTGGTCCGCTGATTGAATCGAATGCGGAAATCTGGGAGGACATTGAAGCTGCGCTCGCCAAGGGCAAAGTCGAGATTGCAGCAATATCCCTTCGCAGGCATCTTGAGGTTTCTCGACTGTTAGCGGATCAATTAGGCAACTCCCCGCAATTCCGATCCGACGGAAACTATGAGCTGGGTGAGCTGTTGCCGCGTGCCCTCACCCTGAGGAAAAAATTGTATGGCAAGGCGGCAGATGCCGCTCAGAGCTGGGCTAATGACGGCGCAAAAGAAGATGCATTGATCGAAAATCGGCGTTGTCCGAATGCTCGGCAGCCAAAAACGCGGAACAATTGGCCGTCAATAAAGTCCTGCTATAATGAATGGGCAAACTTTGGAAAAAAGGACTTTGCGCCCTTCGTCGCTGCGTTCAAGGAGCTGTTGAACTGCTTTCGTTATTCGGTCGGTCTTACCGTCCGGCTTGAACCCACAGACCTGATAGATATTGCGGACACTCGAACGTGTGATTGTTAATTAGAAAAAGTCGGGCAGGTGAGCAATGCCGTTGAATGAACTACTCCGAAAGCAATGGCGGGCCGCCGGTTACGATCGTGGGCATGGCAGTGATGCTGTTTTGCCGCCCGCATCGGCTGGGTTTAAACGGCTGTATTATTTAACAGGCCCCGAACATGCACTCTCAAATATTGTATTTGGGCGCGTCAAAATCTCGCGATTCTCGGAGCTAAATGATCCATTTGAACTACTTGGTCAACATTTCAATGACGCCCGCACGCGAAAGCTGATCAGTGATCATAAGAAATCATTCGATGCTAACAACGGTTTGATATGCTTTAGTGAAGATTGGACAGACCCCGTATTATGGAGTCACTACGCGTCCAAACACAAAGGTATGGCTTTAGGATTTGATATAAGCGATTCTCTTGTAAAGCCAATTCAATATTCGTCGCAGAGATTGAAGCAAAACTTTTCTAGGGGGACGAGTAATGTCACGCGTAAGTTGGAAGAACTTCTCGTATATACGAAATACGAGAGTTGGCAATATGAACGTGAGTGGCGTTTGTTGTATGAATTAAGCAAGGCGGATCGCGAGGGTGGCTTGTATTTCATTCAATTTGGCGCACCAATCAAATTGGTGGAAGTAATACTTGGCCCTTCGTGCGATTTCAATCTTAAGAAGATCCGAGACATGGTCGACACGCATCATAAAGGTGTTGTGACCTACAAGGCACGACTCGCGAATCGTTCATTCCGAATCATACCAAATGGAGCATCGGTGGTGTCCCCCAAGCCATAAGCTCAAGAAGGTGCGAGTTGGGGACCGGCGCTTGGTCAGGAACCTCCCATGTCTTCGACTTTTCGAGCACGCTGCAAAACGTGACTCACTTCAATTTCAACGACGGCTCGGGGCAGCGTGAACAGGTGCTAATGAGACGCAGGTCACGATTCCGATTCTCTCACGCCGTTCTGCAACGCTGAACTTTGCCTTCCAGGGCTGTAGCCGTGGCGGGTTATTATCAAAATCAAAGTGCTCGCCGTGGGCGCACTTCTCGCACACGGTGCATTGAGTTTGGGAGGCTGTCGGAGTTTTGGTGGCTAGCGTTAATATTGGAGAAGTATTTACTGCGCTAGCCAGCCATATCCTTCGGATAGATGGCCGATGGGCTCAGGGTCGCCTTAACGAGGCGCCGGCATGTCGCGGACACAAATGGTGCGGGCGGCCGGAATCGAACCGGCACAGGCCTTTCGGCCCTACGGATTTTAAGTCCGTTGCGTCTACCAGTTTCGCCACGCCCGCGGAGCGCTCGTTTATAGGGGCGCTGACCCGACGCCGCCAAGCGGATTATATGCGCCGCCGTCGCCGGCCCTCGGGCTTGGCGTCGGGCGCGCCGATCGGCGCCTGAAACGACAGTCCCGTGTCCCAGGGAAAGAAGATCCAGGTGTCCTGAGAGACTTCGGTGACGAAGGTGTCGACCATCGGCAGGCCCTGCGGCTTGGCGTATACGGTCGCGAAATGCGCATTCGCCAGCATGTCGCGCACCGCCTTCGCCGTGGCGCCCGTGTCGACGAGATCGTCGATGATGAGCACTTCGGCGCTTGGCCGCGCGAGAATCGTGTCGGTCAGAGGCTTCAGCACCTGCACCTCACCCCGCTCCGTCTCCTCGTGATAGCTGGCGACGCAGACCGTTTCGATGACCCTTATGCCGAGTTCGCGCGCGACGATCGCCGCGGGCACAAGGCCGCCGCGGGTCACCGCCACGATGGCTGAAAATCCGCCGATGGAGGCGAGACGCCAGGCGAGCGCGCGCGCGTCGCGGTGAAATATGTCCCAGGAGACCGGAAAGATCTTGTCGGACCCGTACATCAGCTTCAAGCCTCCCGCGGTCACGCGTCAGCGCGCGTTTTCCTTCGATAGCGACGCGATCATCGCGCGCGTCGCCGCCGTCGCGCGCGCCAAGAGCGCCGCGTCGCGGCTGCGCAGCACGATCTGATTCCTGAATCCGGCGCTCGTAAAGGACGGATAGGAGCCAACGCTCACGCCATCATGGCCGCGTGCGATCGCTTCCAGGCCCGCGGCGTAGGCGCCTTCCGGAACGCCGTAAGCCTCGACCGTCTCGACGCGCACCGGCGGGCCGGCGGCAAGCCGCGGCCCGACCACGTCCATCATGTTCTGCATGATCATCGGCACGCCGGCCATGACGATGACATTGCCGATCCAGAATCCCGGCGCCTTGGAAATGGCGTTGAAAATCAGCTCCGCGCCCTTTGGAATGCGCGCCATCCGCCGGCGCGCCGGATTCAGCTCGCCTTCCGAAAAGCGCTCCCTGAGCAGCGCAATCGCGCGCGGATCCTCGTCGATGTCGACCCCAAAGGCGCGGGCGACCGCATCGGCGGTGATGTCGTCATGGGTCGGACCGATGCCGCCGGTCGTGAAGACATAGGTGTAGCGGGCGCGCAGCGCGTTCAGCGCCGCGACGATCGCCTCCGTCTCGTCGGGCACGATTCGCGCTTCGCGAAGATCGACGCCGATCTGCGCCAGATAATTCGCGATATAGCGTGTGTTCACGTCCTGCGTCCGGCCCGATAAGATTTCGTCGCCGATCACCAGAACCGCCGCGCTCGCCGGCCTGTCGCCCGCCGTTTCTTGCGCCATTGCCGGCCTCCCTGCCGCCGATTATGACCATGGCGGCCGTGAACGCCAGCCCTAGCGCTCGTTCCGCAGTGGCGGGCCAAGACCGCGCTCGCCCCTTCCCAGGGAATCGCGAGCGACGCGCCGCCGCAGCCTTGCGTTGCCGCCTCAAATCATTACCTTGTCCAACACACCTTCACCTGAGTAAGCCGAGCCGCCGCGTTCCATGACCTTTATCGAATCTCATCTCGCGCCCGCTGCGCGCAAAAGCGGGCAGATCAAGCTGCACGGCCCCCAGGATTTCGAGGGCATGCGCGCCGCGGGCAGGCTGACGGCGGAGGCGCTGGACATGCTGGTCGCGCATGTGCAGCCGGGCGTGACGACGCAGGCGCTTGACGATCTGGTTTTCGACTTCGCCATGGCGCACGGCGCCTATCCCGCGCCGCTCGACTATCGCGGCTACCGGAAGTCAATCTGCACGTCGATCAACCATGTCGTCTGCCACGGGGTGCCGGACAACAAGCCACTGCGCGAAGGCGACATCGTCAATATCGACGTGACGCTGATCGTCGACGGCTGGCACGGCGACGCCAGCCGCATGTTCGCCGTCGGCGAAGTTCCGCGGCGGGCGCAGCGACTGATCGATGTGACGTATGAATCGCTGCGGCGCGGCGTCGCCGCGGTGAAGCCTGGCGCGACGACCGGCGACATCGGCGCGGCGATTCAGCATTATGCCGAAAGCGAGCGCTGTTCGGTCGTGCGCGATTTTTGCGGCCACGGGCTCGGGCGCGTTTTCCACGACGAGCCGAATATTCTGCATTATGGCGTCGCGGGCGAGGGCGTGGCGTTGCGGCCGGGCATGTTCTTCACCATCGAGCCGATGATCAATCTTGGCCGTTCGCAGGTTAAAATCTTGTCGGACGGCTGGACGGCCGTGACCCGCGACCGCTCCCTCTCCGCGCAGTTTGAACATTCCATCGGCGTCACCGAGACGGGCGCGGAAGTCTTCACCTTATCGCCGGCGGGGCTCGACAATCCCTCAGCCGCGCGCCCCGACGTATGAAAAAGGCGGCTGACGCCGCATCAAGCGACGGCCCAGGGCTGCGCGAGTCTGCGCCACACTATTTTGGTCACCGGCAGCGGTTGCGCGAGCGTTTCATGGATGCAGGCGATGCGGCGCTCGCCGATTACGAAATGCTGGAGCTGCTGTTGTTTCGCGCGATCGCGCGGCGCGACGTGAAGCCGCTGGCTAAGGCCTTGCTCGCCCGCTTTGGCTCCTACGCCGAGACCGTCGCGGCGCGGCCGGAGAGGCTTCGCGAAGTCGAGGGTCTCAGCGAGGCGGCGATTGTCGAAATCAAGCTTGTCGAGGCCGCGGCGAAACGGCTCGCGCGCGGGGCCTTGCAAAGGCGTCCTGTGCTCTCTTCATTCATGGAGGTGTTGGATTATTGCCGAACGGCGATGGCTTTCGCCGAGCGGGAGGAGTTTCGCATCCTGTTCCTCGACAAGCGCAACGCGCTGATCGCCGACGAAGTGCAAGGCGTCGGCACCATCGACCACACGCCGGTCTATCCGCGCGAAATCGTCAGACGCGCGCTGGAGCTCGGCTCGAGCGCGCTCATTCTGGCGCATAACCATCCCTCCGGAGATCCGACGCCATCGGCCGCGGACATACGCATGACGAAGGACATCGCCGCGATCGCGCAGCCCTTCGGCATCACGGTCCACGACCACCTCATCGTCGGCCGTCACGGACATTCCAGCTTCAGAGGCCTGAAGCTTATTTGACGCGAAGTCCGCCCACCGGCGTCAGGATTGACGCGACCCCTCAAAAACGGGCTGAGCGCATTGTCCTACTTCGTCACGCCGCTCATCATCGCTACCGCGCTCTTCATGGAGCAGCTCGACGGCACCGTCCTCGCCACGGCCCTGCCGGCGATGGCGGCCGATCTTCACGAAGACCCAGTAGCGCTGAAGCTCGCTCTGACGTCCTATCTTCTATCGCTGGCGGTCTTCATTCCGCTTTCAGGCTGGGCGGCGGATCGCTTTGGCGCACGGCGCGTCTTTCGCGCCGCGATCATCGTCTTCACCTTTGGCTCCATTCTTTGTGGCCTGTCCAATTCGCTCGGCTCGATCGTGGCTTTTCGGATCGTGCAAGGCCTCGGCGGCGCAATGATGACGCCGGTCGGACGCCTGGTGCTGCTGCGCACCGCGCCGCGCCACGAACTTGTGCGCGCCATGGCCTATCTCACCATTCCTGCGCTCGTCGGCCCGATGATCGGTCCGCCCCTCGGCGGCTTCATCGCGACGTATTTTCACTGGCGCTACATCTTCTGGATCAATGTGCCGATCGGCGCGCTGGGCGTCATGCTCGTCACGCGCTTTATTCCAAATATGCGCGAGGAATGGACGCCGCCGCTCGACATCGCCGGCGCGATCCTTTCAGGCGTCGGCCTCTCGTGCCTCGTCTTCGGCTTTACCATCGCGGGGCGCGGTTTCGCGCCGACGCCGGTGGTGGTTTTGATCGTCGCGGTCGGGGCGGGGGCGCTCTTTGCTTATGTTCGCCACGCTAGACGCGTGCAATATCCAATCGTCGATCTCGATCTCCTGCATATCCCGACGTTCCGCGCGGCGGTCTTTGGCGGATTTCTGTTTCGCATCGGACTCGGCGCCACGCCTTTTCTGCTGCCGCTGATGCTGCAGGCGGGCTTCGGACTCTCCGCCTATGGAGCGGGGCTCCTGACCTTCGTTTCGGCGGCGGGCGCGATGGCGATGAAAACGACCGCGCAGCCGATCTTGCGGATTTTCAGCTTCCGGCGCGTGCTGATCGTCAACGCGCTCATCTCCGCAGGCTTTCTCGCCTTCAACGCCACCTTCTCGGCGGCGACGCCGCATCTGCTCATCATGGGCGTGCTGCTCGTCGGCGGCTTCTTCCGCTCGCTCGAGTTCACGGCGCTCAACGCCATCGCCTATGCCGACGTCGATCAGGACGCGATGAGCCGCGCCACGAGCTTCGCCTCCGTCGCGCAACAATTATCGCTGTCCACGGGCGTCGCCATCGGCGCGGCGGCGCTGGAGGCCGCGCGCGCGTACCACGGCGGCGGGCCGCTGCAGGCGGCGGATTTCACGCCGGCTTTTATTGTCGTGGCGTTGATCTCGATGCTTTCGGTGATGAGCTTCCTGCCGCTCGCGTCCAGTGCGGGCGACGACCTGACCGGGCGCGAGGAACGCGTATAGTTCTGGCCGACAAGCAAGGGGCGGAACTCTTGTCGAGGTGGATCGCGAGCGCCAGATCGACTGAATCGAGGACCTTATGTCGAGCGTCGCTCAAGACTTCATCGCCGGACTCCCCAAGGCGGAGCTTCACCTTCATATCGAAGGGACGCTCGAACCCGAGATGGCTTTCGCGCTGGCCGAACGCAATGGCGTCAAGCTTCCCTATCCGTCCGTCGAGGCGATGCGCAAGTCCTACGACTTCGAGAGCCTCAAGGACTTTCTCGATCTCTATTATCAGGCGACGCAGGCGCTCTTGACCGAGCGGGACTTCTACGATCTGGCGCGCGCCTATCTCGACCGCGCCCACGACGAGAACCTCCGCCATGCTGAAATCTTTTTCGATCCGCAAGCGCATATGCGCCGCGGCGTTCCCTTCGGCGCGGTCGTGGAGGGATTGAGCGCGGCTCTGAGCGACGCCGCGCGCGAGGGCGGGCCGACATCACGGCTCATCATGTGCTTTCTGCGCGATCTCGATGCGGCGGACGCTGTCGCCACGCTCGAAGCGGCGCGCCCCTGGCTCGATCGCCTTACGGGGGTTGGACTGGATTCTGCGGAAACCGGAAATCCTCCCGGCAAGTTCACAGAGGTCTATGCGCGCGCCCGTTCGCTCGGCCTGCGCGCCGTGGCGCATGCGGGCGAAGAAGAACCCGCCGCCTATGTCTCGGAAGCTCTGGATCGCCTGAAGGTCGAGCGCATCGATCACGGCGTGCACGCGATCGATGACGCGGCCCTGGTTCAGCGGCTCGCGCGCGAGCGGGTTCCGCTGACCGTCTGTCCGCTGTCGAATATACGCCTCTGCGTCTATCCCGATATGCGCGCGCATCCGATTCAGCGGCTCTTCGAGGCAGGCGTCGTCGTGACCGTCAATTCGGACGATCCGGCCTATTTCGGCGGCTATGTAAATGACAATTTCCGCGCAGTTGAGCAGGCGTTCGACATGGACGCAGCCGAGCTGATCCAGCTCGCCAAAAACAGTTTCGCCGCCTCGTTTCTTTCTGACGCTGACAAGAAAAAGAGGATCGCCGAGGTCGACGCCTACGCCGCGCGGGCGGGCGTGACGTAGGCGCGGGGCCTATTCGGCGCGCCTTCCCCGAAACCCTGTCGCCAGCACATAGAGTTCGGCCGAACCCGCCCGGCTGGCCTCCGGCTTGACATGGCGCACGGTCGCGAAATCGCGCTTGAGCCGCGTGAGCAGCTGGCCTTCGGTGCCGCCTTGCAGCACCTTGGCGATGAAGAACCCGCCTTCCGCGAGCACCTCGCAAGCGAAATCGGCGGCAAGCTCGGCCAGAGCGACGATGCGTAGATGATCGGTCGCCCTATGTCCGGTGGCGTTCGCGGCCATGTCCGACATCACGCCGTCGGCGTCGCCGCCGAGCATGGTCTTTATGAATTCCGGCGCGTCGGGATCGTTGAAGTCCTTCACCGCGAATTCGACGCCTTCCACCGGCTCCATCTCGAGAAGATCGACCGCGACGACTTTGCCCTTTGCCTCTTTCGCCTTCACGCGCAGGGCGCAAATCTGCGACCAGCCGCCGGGAGCGGCGCCAAGATCGACGATGCGGCCGCCCGGCTTAAAGAGATGATAGCGATCATCCATCTCGATGAGCTTATAGGCCGCGCGGGAGCGGTAGCCCTCGCGCTTGGCGCGCGCGACATAAGGATCATTGAGCTGGCGCTCCAGCCACAGCGTCGAGGAGAGCGACCGCTTGCGCGCGGTCTTGACCCGCGTCTTGAGCGATCGTCCGCCTTCGCGGCCTGACTCTTTGGTCACGCGTGCACCTTGTCGCGTGGGCTAAAGACGCCGCCCGGCGCCGGCTCCATGACGATGTATCGATCGTGGAAGGCGTGCAGAGTCGACCGATGGCCGATCGAGACGATGGTCGTGCCGGGCAGCCGCTCGCGCAGCATGGCGTAGATGTCTTCTTCGAGCTGCTCGTCGAGCGCCGACGTCGCTTCGTCGAGGAAAAGCCAATCCGGCTTGGCGAGAAGCGCGCGGGCGATTGCGACGCGCTGCTGCTCGCCGCCTGAAAGCCGCTGACCCCAGTTGTTTTCCTCCTCGAGGCGCTCCACGAAAGGCGCAAGCCGCGCCGCGCGCAATGCCTCCTGAACGTCAGCGCGCGCGTAGTTGTCGACGTGGCCGGGATAGACGATGGCGTCGGCCAGCGCGCCCATCGGAATGTAGGGCCGCTGCGGCGCCAGCATCACCTTCGCGCCGCGCGGCGTCAGCACCTCGCCCGACGCATAAGGCCAGATGCCGGCGATGGCGCGAAAAAGCGTCGACTTGCCGGAACCCGACGGGCCGGTGAGCAGCGCCGACTGGCCGGCGGCGAGCGTCAGATCGTCGACCGTCACGATCTGGCGTCCGTCGGGCAAGGCAAGCGTCAGCCCGCGCAGGCGAATATCAGCGCCGTCCGTCGGAGAGACAATCTGCGTCGCGGACGTCTGCGCGCGGGCCGTATCGATCGCGTGGTCAAAGGACGACAAGCGGTCGAGCACGGACTTAAAATTGGCGAGAGAGGTGTAATAGCTGATGAAGAAGGTCAGCGCGCTCTCCACCCGCCCGAAAGCGCTCGCCGTTTGCGTCATGACGCCGAGCGAAATGCGCCCGGCGAAATAGAAGGGCGCCGTGATCACGTAAGGAATGATCGGCGACAATTGGCCGTAGGTGGAGGTGAACACCATCAGCTGCTTACGCTTCTGCACGATCGCAAGATAGTTGACGATAATGCCGGCGAAGCGCCGGAGCAGCGAGCCGCGCTCGGCAGGCTCGCCGCCGAGCAGCGCGATCTGCTCGCTATATTCGCGCATCCGCGCCAGCGAAAAGCGGAAGTCGGCCTCGCGCCTCTGCCGATCGAAGTAGAGTCCGGTGAGAGAGCGGCCGATAAGATGCGTCACCAGCGTTCCCACCGCCGCATACAGCAGCACCACCCAGAAGAGAAAACCGGGAATGTAAATATCGGTTCCTGGCAGCGGATAATTGCCCGACAGATCCCACAGCACGTAGGCGAAGGAGACGAGCGAACTCAAGGTGGCGATCAGCAGGATCGAATAGGAATAGACGCCATAGCCTTCCTCCCCGCCGCTGATGAAGCGATTGACGTCTTCGGCGATGCGCTGGTCCGGATTGTCGGCGCCGCTCCCGGCGAGCGCCATCCCGTAATGCGTGTGCGCGCCAAGCCAGCGGCCGATATAATGTTCCGTCAGCCACCGGCGCCAGCGGATGATCAGCATCGACTGCAGAACGAATTCGATGATCACGGAGGCGACGTAAACGAAGGCCCATGGCGTGAACACGAAGAACAGCTGCCGCCAGAACTCCGCGGCGTTCTTTTCTTGTATGGCGTTGAACCAGTCGCGATTGAAGAAGGACAGGCGCACGGTGATGCCGACCTGTCCTTGATTGAGGAGCACCAGCACCACCACCATGGCGGTGGCGATCGCGCGCTCCCGCGCCGCAAAGGGTCGAAACGGCCAGACGCGTCCTTCGCCACGCTCGCGCGAATCGAAATAGAGATCGGCGATGCGCGTCATCTCCCGCACGACGGGAAGGTGCGAGATCGCGTAAACGAGAACCGAGAACACCGCCACGGTCAGCGGCATGGTTTCGGGCGGCGCATAGTCTTTCAACGACTCCGGCCACAGGCCTTCCGCCTGGGCGAGGCCGATGAGTCCGAAGACGATCGTCTCCGTCGAGAAAATGAAGGCGAAGATTTTCAGGAAACTCGATATGTCGGCGGCGCGCCATGTCGTATAGGCGCAGAGCGCCGCGGCGGCGACGAGGACGAATAGGCTGGAGTCGCCCTTATGGGCGCCGACCAGCGCGGTAAGGGCCGCGAAGACGGCGACCGCCACGCTCAATTTCTGCATCTTTCACCTTGGATGTGAGAAACCGCTCGGCGCGCCGCGACGCATCGCCGACGATCACCGTCTCGCCCCCATGATAGAGGGTTCAGTCCTCTTCAGGAATAACCGCGTCGCCATTAACGTGGGCGACGAGCACGGGCGAGGCCTTAAACGTCAGCACGCGGCGCGGCGTTATCGTGGCCTCCACGCCCGTTTTGGGATTGCGGCCGACGCGCTCACGCTTGGAGCGCACGTTGAAAGTCCCGAAGGATCGTAACTTTACGGATTCGCCGCGCAGCAAAGCTTCGCTGATCTCGTCAAAAGTCGCGTCCAAGATTTTACGGGCTTCGGCGCGAGACAGCGTCGGGCAACAGCCATAGACGGCTTCCCGCAGCGCCGCCCGCGTTAAGGTGTAGCCCGGAGCGGTTCTCCTTACCATGCGAAAAGAGCGCCCAATGCGTGTTCTGTCGGGACTGGGCTGAACACAATTCCCCCTCGAAGCTTCTGGCAATCGCAACATGGCAATAAATGGGCGCTCGGCCCAATGGGCTCATAGTACGCATAAACAACCGATATGCAAGGGGGATCACCTGTTGTCGCGGACTCTCGAAACGACCGGCGCGACCCCCGCGACGGGCGTTAGCGGAACCGTCACACGGCCAGTTTCACCTTGTGTTGCGCCACCGGGATCATGGCGCGAATTTTTCGAATGCGATCGACGTCCACATAGGACGACACGAGCCCGGGCCCATCGGACGCCTTCGCCACGACCTGGCCCCAAGGGTCGGCGATCAGAGAATTGCCGTAGGTGAAGCGCGTCTCATGCCCTGCCTTATGGGCGCCGGTCTGCGCTGGGGCGCAGAGATAGGCCTGCATCTCGATGGCGCGCGCGCGGCACAGCACTTCCCAATGATCCTTGCCGGTCACCAGCGTGAACGCCGCCGGCAGCGCGACGATATCCGCGCCCTTATCCGCGAGCGCCTGGAAGAGATATGAAAAGCGAAGGTCGTAACAGATCGCGCAGCCGACGGTGACGCCCTCGCAATCATAGGTGACGACGGAGTCGCCCGGCTTGAACGCGGCGCTCTCGTGATACTTCGCCCCATCCGGCGCGGTGATGTCGAACATGTGGATCTTGCGGTAGCGCGCCACCTCTTCGCCCTCGCGGTTGAAGGCGACGCTGGTGTTGTGCAACCGCTCCTCGCCAGGGGCTTTTTCAAGAATGGACCCGGCGTGTATGAAGACCTTGTGCTCGCGCGCGAGCGCCTGGCACATTTCATAAGCGGGGCCGCCCGGCAGCTCCTCGGCGGCCGCCATCTTCTCGGCGCGCGAGCCGCCGATGAAATCGAAAACCTCCGGCAGGCAAATCCAGTCCGGACGCTCCTGAACCACAGCGCGCTCGATCAAAGCGCGGGCGTTGGCGAGGTTCAAGGCCTTATCGCCAACGGAATTCATCTGAACCAGAGTAACCTTCATCGACTGCCCGATAGTTTCGCCGTTGCTCCCGCGACTGACAGTCGCGCGCTAACGAATAGCGTCGCTTATTATACGTCGCTGAAGCCGTAGGTATAGGGCGAATCGCGTTTAGCGCGACGACGTCGCCGACCAGTTGGGATCGCGAAAGCCGGCGCGCAGCGCTGCGACGCAAAATTCGACCATCTGCGCGCTCGTCGGCGTGGGGCGATCGGCGCACTCGATCATAAGCCGTGGGTGGCAGTAGCGGATACAGGCGGCGTGCACCAGCCGCGCCGCCAGCTGCGCATCGCCTTTGGCGAATTCGCCGCTCTCCATGCCAGAGCGAATGACGTCCTCGAGCGCCGCGTCGATACGGTCGATGTGATCCGAGATGATCGGCCAATTCTCGTCAAGCGCCGCTTCCACCATGTCGTGGAGCTTGCGGTCGGCGACGTAGCGTTCGGCGTTCATCGCCTCATTCGACAGGATGAGCGTGCGCAGCCGTTGCTCCGCCGAACCAGGTCCATGCGCGATACTTTGCGCCGACTGTTCGACCTCGTTCATCAGGTGGCGGGCGACGGCGGCGTTAATTTCCGATTTGGCGCCAAAGAAACGATAGACGTTCGCCGGCGACATCCGCAATTCGCGGGCGATGTCGGCGACCGTGGTTTTTTGGAAGCCGATCTCGCGAAAGAGCCGCTCTGCGGTGGCGATGATTCTCGCGCGCTGCTCGGTCTCGCGCGCGTTCTGCGCGCTTGCCCCCATCACGCTCATTCGGCTGCTCCCCTCGCGAGCCCGTCGGCCAGAGCCTGGGCCCGCGCGCCCTTGGCTTGGGCCAATCCCTCGCCAAGATGACGGCGGAACCATGTCGCATAAAGCGCCGGCAGGAACAGAACGGTGAGAAAAGTGGCGACAAAAAGCCCGCCCATGATGGTCAGCGCCATCGGTCCCCAGAAGGCCGAGCCCGACAGGGGAATCATGGCGAGGATGGCGGCGAGCGCCGTCAGCGCGACGGGACGCACCCGCCGGATCGTCGCGCCGATGATGGCTTCACGATATTTTTCGCCGCGCTCGAGATCTTGTCGCACCTGATCGACGAGAATGATCGAATTGCGCATGTCCATGCCCGAGAGCGCGATGAGGCCAAGCAGCGCGACGAAGCCGAACGGCGCGTGAGCGACATTGAGCGCAAGCGACGCGCCGATGATGCCCAGCGGCGCGCTCATCATCACGAGCGCGACGCGCGTGAAGTTCTGCAGCTGGAACATCACGATCGTCAGCATGACGAGGCCGACGAGCGGAAAAACCGCAAAAATGGACGCGTTGCCTTTTTTCGATTCCTCGATCGCACCGCCCATCTCGATGCGATAGCCCGGCGGGAGACCTTCGCGAATCTGCGCAAGCTGGGGCCAGATGCGCGTCGTCACGTCAGGCGCTTGCACGCCGTCCTTGACGCCGGAGCGCACCGTGATGCTCATGTCGCGGTTGCGCCGCCAAAAAATCGGCTCTTCGTGGTCGAAGACGACCTTGGCGACCTGCGAGACCGTCACCGCCTTGCCGTCGCGCGCGTAGACGACCATGTCGCCGATTCTCGAGAGATCGCCGCGCTCCTCAGGAACGGCGCGCGCGACCACTTCGACCTGATCAATCCCGTCGCGCAACGTCGTGATCGTCACGCCGGAAATCGCCAGACGCAGCCTGTTCGACACATCCTGCGGCGTCAGCCCGAGGAGCCGCGCGCGATCCTGATCGATGACCAGTCGCACGCGCGGCGTTTGTTCGTTCCAGTTGAGATGCGGATCGTCGACGCCCTCGTCGCCGCGCATGATGTCGCGCACCTGATAGGCGATGGCGCGGACGGTCGCCGGATCGGAGCCGACCACCCGAAACTGCACGGGAAATCCCACCGGCGGCCCGTAATAGAAGCGATCGACGCGCGCGCGCGCTTGCGGCAAAGCGCCGTTGGCGATGGCGGTCTCCAGCTTCTTCTTCAAGCGCTCGCGCGCCGCGATATCCTTGGCGACGACGACGATCTCGGAATAGGCTTCGTTCGGGAGCTGCGGATTGAGGCCGAGCCAGAACCGCGGCGGCCCCTGTCCGACATAGCTCGTGTAGAGGGCGGCGTCCGGATCGTCCTTGAGGAGCGCCTCGGCCTGTTTCGCAGCCTCGAGCGAAGCGCCGATCGAGGACCCTTCGGGAAGGCGCAACTGGAGGAAGAGCTCCAGCCGCTCTGCATAGGGGAAGAATTGCTTGGGCACGACGAAGAAGCCGAACACGGCAAGCGCGAAAACGCCGATCACGCCGGCGATCACAACGCCGCGATAGTCGACCGCCCAGGTGACGACGGCGCGCAGCCAGCGATAAAAGGGCGTCCGGTAGATCTCGTCCGGATCGCCATCCGGATGCAACTTGGCGAAATCGGGAAGAAGCTTCACGCCGAGATAAGGCGTGAACATCACCGCGACAAACCATGAGGCGATCAGCGCGACGAGCAATACCCAGAACATCGAACCCGTATATTCGCCGACTCCTGAATTGGCGAAGCCGACAGGCAGAAACCCCGCGGCGGTGACAAGCGTCCCCGTGAGCATCGGAAAGGCCGTCGAGTCCCAGGCGAAGGTCGCGGCTTTGATGCGGTTGAAGCCCTGCTCCATCTTCACCATCATCATCTCGGCGGCGATGATGGCGTCATCGACGAGGAGCCCGAGCGCGATGATCAGCGCCCCAAGCGAGATGCGCTGGAGATCGATGCCGAGCGGCCCCATGCAGATGAAAACGATGGCGAGCACCAACGGAACGGAAAGCGCGACGACGATTCCGGTCCGGAAGCCGAGCGAGACGAAACTCACGCCGAGCACGATCACCAGCGCCTCCAGAAAGGAGCGGGTGAATTCGCCGATCGCCTCCTGGACGACCTTCGGCTGATCGGCGATCTGATCGATATCGATCCCGACCGGCGTCTTGTCGCGTATCTCCTGGACCGCCGCGCCGACGTTCTCGCCGAATTTGAGGACGTTGGCGCCCTTCGCCATAACGACGCCGACGACGATCGCCGGCTGGCCTTTGAAGCGCGCGAGAAAGCTCGGCGGATCCTCAAAGCCGGCGTAGACATTGGCGATGTCGCCGAGGCGTATTACCTTGCCGTTCGCTTCGATCGGAATCGCGGCGATCGCGTCGGCGCCTTTGAGATCGCTCGTCACCTGAACCCGCACGCGGTTCGACGACGTCTCGAAAACGCCGGCGTCGCTGATGGCGTTCTGCTTGGCGAGCGAGTCGAAGACAGCCTGAGGCTGGATCGCCAGGCTCGCGAGCTTCGCCTCGCTGAATTCGACAAAGATGCGGCGTCCCTGATCGCCATAGACGTCGACTTTGATCACATCCTGCACGGCGAGCAGTCGTTGGCGCACCGCTTGAACCACCTTATCGAGGACATGATAGTCGGCGCCGTCGCCGGTCACCGCATACATCACCGTATCGACGTCGCCATATTCGTCGTTCACTTGCGGGCCGCGCACGCCGGCGGGTAGCGTCGGCGCGATGTCGTCGAGCTTCTTGCGCAACTGATAGAAGAGCTGCGGCACGTCCTTTGGCGGCGTCGTGTCCTTAAAGGTCACCTGCATCGCCAGAAAGCCGGGCTTGGTATAGGTCTCGATCTTGTCGAGGAAGGGGAGCTCCTGAAGCTTCTTCTCCATCAGATCGGCGACCTGGTCGCGTATCTCGGTCGCCGTGGCGCCTGGCCAAGCGGCCGTGACGACGGCGACCTTGATGGTGAATGACGGATCCTCGGCGCGTCCCAGCCGCAAGTAGGAATAGACGCCAGTCAGGCTGATCGCGATCATTAAAAACAGCATCAGCGTTGGCCGTTGTACGGCCCAGCGCGAAAGGTTTACGCCAGCCATGGCCGCGCCCTCACAGCGATTGCCGCGAGATCACGCGGACTTTTGTGTTGGGATCGAGCTTGTGGACGCCGAGGACGACGATGTTGTCGCCATCCTTGACGCCGCCAGCGACAAGCGCGGCGTCGGCTTCAAGGCGCACCAATGTCACCGGGACGAGCTGCAAGTTGCCTTCGCCGTCAACCTTCCAAAGCGAGGGACCTGCGCCCTGATTGTAGATCGCCGAAAGCGGCACGCTGACGACGGGCTGCGCATCCGAAGCGGAGATGTGCAGCGTGGCGCTCATTCCCAGCGCGATGGCGGCGTCCGGATTGAGGATAGAGAAGCGCGCCGCAAAGGTGCGCGTCACTGGATCGGCGGCGGGACTGAGTTCGCGCAGCTTGGCGCGATAGACCGCGCCGGGCTTCGACCAGAGCGTCAAGGTCGCCTCGCCCTTTCCGGCCGTCGTGGCGAACGCCTCCGGCAAGGCGACGGCCGCTTCCAATTCGCCGGCATGCGCAATGCGCACGGCAGGCTGTCCCGCCGAGACCACTTGCCCGGCATCGACGAGCGTTTGCGTGACGACGCCGTCCGCCCCGGCGCGCAGCGTGGCGTAGTCGAGCGCGTTGCGGGCGAGCTCGACCGCGCGTTCCGCCCGTCGGAACCGGCCGCGCGACTCCTCGCCGCCGGCGCGCGCTCGATCAAGCGCCGCCTGCGCGGTCCAGCCCTTGGCGCGCAGTTCGGCGGCGCGCCTTTCATCGGCGACGGCCTGAATTTGCGCCACCCGCGCCGCGGTGAATTCGGCGTCGGACTGCTCCTTCTGCAATCGCAGATCCTGCTCGTCGAGCGCCGCGATCGGGTCGCCGGCCTTGACCCGCTGACCAACTTCGACAAAGCGCTTGACCACCTTCCCGGCGATGCGAAAACCTTGATCGGACTCGACCCGGGGACGAATGGTGGCGACAAATTCGCGCGTTTGCGACTGCGCGGCGTAGCGCGCCGGCGCGACGAGCACCGGTCGCTCGGCGCGGCCGCCCGCCTCGGCGGATCGCTCTTCCTTGCCGTTACAGGCGGCGAGCGCCGCGGTCAGAACGGCAGCGAGCGCAAAAAGCTTCGAGCGATAGCTGAACATTGGACCCCGTCCACTGACGCCAGAGCCGCTGAGTTCCGTCTGACGAATTTCAATAATCGTCAGTCGTCAGCAATTGGTCAACAGGCAAAGACAGATTTTGTTGAAGCGGAAACTTGTTCAGGCGCCCGCTCCGCCGCTTTTTCGGGACTGAATGTCGCCCGGCGCCGGCCGGCGACGGCTTGTCGCAAGGAAATGATTCTTCTATACGCGGCCTGCTCTTGCGGCCAGGTGAGCGCAACACAATCTTGGGAGAGCTAAGCGTGAAGGATCGCGCGGCGGGCTCATGGCGAGCCGCCGTCCTTCGCCATTTGAACCGGACCGCTTCGGGGTTCGGCGTTCACCAGCGAAAGGAAAACGATATGGGCAAAATTATCGGCATCGACCTCGGCACGACCAATTCCTGCGTGGCCGTCATGGAAGGGTCGAGCCCCAAGGTCATTGAAAACGCCGAGGGCGCCAGGACGACGCCTTCGATTGTCGCCTTCACCGACGATGGCGAGCGCCTCGTCGGCCAGCCCGCCAAACGTCAGGCGGTGACGAACCCAGACAAGACCTTCTTCGCCATCAAGCGGCTGATCGGCCGCACCTACGACGACCCGATGACCAAAAAGGACATGGGTCTCGTTCCCTATAAGATCGTCAAGGCCAACAACGGCGACGCCTGGGTTGAAGCCTCCGGCAAGCAGTATTCGCCTTCGCAGATTTCCGCCTTCATTCTGCAAAAGATGAAGGAGACGGCCGAGGCCTTTCTCGGCCAGACGGTCACGCAAGCCGTCATCACCGTCCCCGCCTATTTCAACGACGCTCAGCGCCAGGCGACCAAGGACGCCGGCAAGATCGCCGGCCTCGAGGTGCTGCGCATCATCAACGAGCCCACGGCGGCGGCGCTCGCCTATGGCCTGGACAAGAAGCAGTCGGGCACGATCGCGGTTTATGACCTCGGCGGCGGCACATTCGACGTGTCGATCCTGGAGATCGGCGACGGCGTCTTCGAGGTGAAGTCGACGAACGGCGACACGTTCCTTGGCGGCGAAGACTTCGACATGCGCCTCGTCGAATATCTCGCGGCCGAGTTCAAGAAAGAGCAGGGCATCGACCTCACGAAGGACAAGCTCGCCCTGCAGCGCCTCAAGGAGGCCGCCGAAAAGGCCAAGATCGAACTCTCGTCGGCGACGCAGACCGAGATCAATCTTCCCTACATCACCGCCGACGCCACCGGGCCCAAACATCTGACGCTGAAGCTCACCCGCGCGAAATTCGAAGCGCTCGTCGACGATCTCATTCAACGCACGGTCGAGCCCTGCCGGAAGGCGTTGAAGGACGCCGGACTGTCGGCGGCCGACATCGGCGAAGTGGTGCTGGTCGGCGGCATGACCCGCATGCCCAAAGTGCAGGAGGTCGTGAAGCAGTTCTTTGGCAAGGAGCCGCATAAGGGCGTCAACCCCGACGAGGTGGTCGCCATCGGCGCCGCGGTGCAAGCGGGCGTGCTGCAGGGCGACGTGAAGGACGTGCTGCTGCTCGACGTGACGCCGCTGTCGCTGGGCATCGAGACGCTCGGCGGCGTGTTCACGCGTCTCATCGACCGCAACACGACGATTCCGACCAAGAAGAGCCAGGTGTTCTCGACGGCAGAAGACAATCAGACCGCCGTCACCATCAGGGTCTTCCAGGGCGAACGCGAAATGGCGGCCGACAACAAGCTGCTCGGCCAGTTCGACCTTGTCGGCATTCCGCCGGCGCCGCGCGGCATGCCGCAGGTCGAAGTGACCTTCGACATCGACGCGAACGGCATCGTCAACGTCACGGCGAAAGACAAGGCGACGAACAAGGAGCAGCAGATCCGCATCCAGGCGTCTGGCGGCCTCAGCGACGCCGACATCGACAAAATGGTCAAGGACGCCGAGACGCACGCCGCGGAAGACAAGATCCGCCGCGAACTCGTCGACGCCAAGAACCATGGCGAGGCCGCGGTCCACGCCGCCGAAAGGTCCGTCGCCGAATTTGGCGACAAGGTTTCGGCCGCGGACAAGAGCGCGATCGAAGCCGCCATCGTCGCGCTGAAGAGCGCGGTCGAGGGTGACAACGCCGACGCCATCAAGGCCAAGACCAACGAATTGAGTCAGGCCTCGATGAAGCTCGGCGAGGCGATGTACAAGGCGCAGCAGGCCGAGGCCTCCGGGTCCGGCGCATCGGAGGAAGCGCCCAAGGACGACGTAATCGACGCGGAGTTCAAGGACGTCGGCGACGACAAGAAGTAAACCGGGACTGGCCATAGCCGCTGCGATGCGGTAGCGAAACGGGAACCCGGCGCGAATACGCCGGGTTTCGTTGCATTCATGTGATCGCGGCCCAGGGCCCGCCGCCGCACCATCAGAAAATCAAGCATGTCCAAACGCGACTATTACGAAGTTCTGGGCGTCAGCCGCACAGTCACGGAAGTCGAATTAAAAATCGCCTTTCGCAAGTCGGCGATGCAGTGCCATCCCGATCGACATCCCGGCGACAAGCAGGCGGAAGCGCGTTTCAAGGAATTGAACGAAGCCTATCAGTGCCTCTGCGACCAGCAGAAGCGCGCCGCCTATGACCGTTTCGGCCATGCCGCCTTTGAGCAGGGCGGCGGCTTCGGCGCAGGCGAGGGCTTCGGCGCCTCAATGGCCGATATTTTCGAGGATCTGTTTGGCGATGTGATGGGCCGGCGCAGCCGCTCGGGCGGCCGAGAGCGGGGCTCGGATCTGCGCTACAATATGGAGATCACCCTCGACGAGGCTTATCACGGCAAGGCGGCCTCGCTGAAAATCCCGACGTCGGCGACCTGCGAGGCCTGCTCGGGCACAGGCGCCAAAAAGGGCTCAAAGCCGAAGACCTGCACGACCTGCGCCGGCATGGGACGCGTGCGCGCGCAGCAGGGTTTTTTCGCGATCGAGCGCACCTGTCCAACCTGCCAGGGGCGCGGCGAAACGATCGAAAATCCTTGCCCCGCCTGCGCCGGAGCCGGGCGCAAGACGATCGAACGCGCGCTGTCCGTCAATGTGCCGCCGGGCGTTGAGGACGGCACGCGCATCAGGCTCGCCGGCGAAGGCGAGGCGGGCTTGCGGGGCGGCCCGCCCGGCGACCTCTATATCTTCCTTTCGGTGAAGCCACATCCGTTCTTCCAGCGCGACGGCGCCGACCTTTATTGCCGCGTGCCGATCTCGATCGTGCGTGCGGCGCTCGGCGGAGAGATCAAGGTCCATGCGCTCGACGGCTCCGAGGTGAAGCTCAAAATTCCCGAGGGCGCGCAGTCTGGACGTCAGCTCAAGGCGAAGGGCAAGGGCATGCCGGTGCTGCGTGGGCGCGAGCAAGGCGACCTGCATGTGCAGATCAGCGTCGAGACGCCGCAAAAGCTCACCAAGCGCCAGAAGGAGCTCCTCGCCGAATTCGAGGAGGAGTCCTCGCATGACACGCATCCCGAGGAGACGGGCTTTTTCGCGCGGATGAAGGATTTGTTTGGGGGGTAGCGTTTCCAAAACGCGCGCCGCTTTTGAACAAGCGCATGTTCGATCAAATGCTCAGGCAATTTGCCCTAATGCTTTCGGTCGCGTTTCCGTGGCGCCGCGCGTTGAATGCGCAATAAGAAGGCGGGCGCGGGAGGATTTCATGTCCAATTATTACGGCGGAGCGCATCGCGCGCTTCAGGATGAATTCGACACGCGCCGCCTCGCCGATCTGATGGAAGGCGGCGTGATCCACACCGAATTCGCGCCGCATGAAATCGATTTCATTCAGTCGCGCGACATGTTCTTTCTCGCCACCATCGATCAGTCTGGCCGGCCGACGGTCTCCTACAAAGGCGGCGCGACAGGTTTTGTGCGCGTCAACGCGCCGAGCGCGCTGATCTTCCCTTGGTACGACGGCAATGGCATGTTTTATTCGGCCGGGAATTTCGTCGAGAGGGCGAGCGTTGGACTGCTGTTCATCGACTTTCTGAGGCCGAACCGCTTGCGCGTGCAAGGCGCGGCGGCGATTTCGCGCGAGTCGGCGCTGCTGGCGACGTATCCCGGCGCGCAATTCTTAGTCAGCGTGGCGGTCGAGAGCGTCTGGGTCAATTGCCCGCGATATATCCACGGCTATCAGAAGGTCGCCGACTCGAAATATTTACCGGATTGCGCTGGCGATGCGCCGCTGCCGGGCTGGAAGCGGCTCGATCTTGCTCAGGAGGCGTTGACGCCCAAGGACCGCGCTGCCGTCGACGCGGGCGGCGGCGTCATTGATTTGGACGCCTATGGCGAACTCATCGCGAAGGGCGAAGGGTAAGCTCGCGCGAAAATTTTTTTACAGCTCTGGGACGTCCCGAAGCGCGTGGGGCATGTCCGCCTTGCCGGCCTCAGAGCCGCCACATTGTTTTTGACGCGCGGCTCTCCTATCATCCGCCCAACGGCCCTCCGATCGCGGGGGCCGTTTGCGCGTTTCATCGCGCCGATCGGGAGGGGCGCCGGTGCCGCACAGAACGCAGAAAGCCAATGGGCGGGCGAGGCTCGTGGATAACGCGCGCTTCATCCGTCAATGGATCGAAAATCCGCGGCTCATCGGCGCCGTTTCGCCGTCAGGACGCGCGCTGGCCAAGACGATGGCCGGCTTCGTCGAACTGGATCGAGAGGGCCATATCGTCGAACTCGGACCCGGCACCGGGCCGGTGACTCAGGCGCTGCTCGCCCGCGGCATCGCCCCCGAGCGCCTCGTCCTCGTCGAATATGAGAGCCGGTTCTGCCATCTGCTCTCCGAACGCTTCCCTGGCGTCAACATCGTGCAGGGAGACGCCTATGGCCTCAAGGCGACTCTCGACGGCAAGGTTCCGGGGAAAATCGCCACCGTCGTCTCCAGCCTGCCGCTCCTCGTGCGGCCGGAGCGCGATCGGGTCGAGCTGTTGAACCAGGCCTTCGAACTGATGGGCGACGAGGGGCTCTTCATCCAATTCACCTACGGCCTGACCAAGTCGCCGATGCCCATGCACGCCAATGGCGTCAATGGCGCCTATGTCGGCAAGGGATCGCCGCCGGTCGTGCTCAACATCCCTCCGGCAAGAGTCTGGCGCTATCGCAAAGCGGGTTACGCTAACTTCGCCGGAAAGCGGAAGGCGTGAAGCGGCGGGAGCGATTGATCGTCGCGCTCGACGTCGAAAGCGTCGATGAGGCGCGGGCGATGGTCGCGGCGCTCGGCGAGACGGTCTCCTTCTTTAAGGTCGGCATGGAGCTCGCCTATGCGCCGGGCGGCTTCGACTTCGCCCGCGAATTGAAGGCGGCCGGCAAGCGCGTCTTTCTCGATCTGAAGCTTCACGACATCGGCGTCACCGTGGCGCGCGCGACGCGGCAGATCGCCCGGCTCGGCGTCGACTTTCTCACCGTTCACGCTTTTCCTCAAACGATGGCGGCGGCCCGCGATGGCGCGTCGGACGGCGCGCTCAAGCTGCTCGCCGTAACGGTGATGACCTCCTATGACGACGCTGATCTGAAGGAAGCTGGCTACGCCTGCGGCGTCGCCGAACTCGTCGCTCGCCGCGCGCGGCAGGCCAAGGAGAACGGCGTCGATGGCCTGATCCTCTCGCCTCTGGAGCTGACATCCGTAAGGCCGCTCGTGGGCCCCGACTTGCTGCTGGTGACGCCGGGGGTGCGGCCGGAGGGCGCGGACGTCGGCGATCAGAAGCGCGTCATGACGCCGCGGCAAGCGGTCGCGGCCTCCGCCGACTATATTGTCGTCGGCCGGCCGATCACCCGCGCAGCGAACCCGAAGGCGGCCGCCGAGGCCATCGTTAGAGAGATGGACGTCGCCTAAAGCTGCGTCAGATCAGGGCGGCTGGGTAAAGCGACAGGCATGAACTGCGGAGGGGGCGCTGGCCTACCTTGAGCGCGGGTGATACAAAGCCGGCGTGCGTCGAATCCTCACCCCGATTCGTTAATGCTCGCGATTTCGATCTCCGCGATCGGCCTGGTCGCTTGGCTCTACCTCATCGCTCTGCGGGGCGGGTTTTGGCGGCTGACCGAACACGACCGGAACCTGGGCGGTCAAGACGCTGCGGTTCCGGCGACCCATGTCGTGGCGATCGTTCCGGCTCGAAACGAAGCCGACGTCATCGAAAAATGCCTCGCGTCGCTGTTCGCACAACAGTTCCATGGCCGCTTCGACATCGTTCTGGTTGATGACGAGAGCGACGACGGCACCGCCGGAGCGGCGCGCCGCTGCGCGGCCGCCAATGGCGCTGCAGGCCGGCTGACGGTTCTCTCCTCGCGCGGACCCGATGCGGGCTGGACGGGAAAGCTCGCAGCGATGGAGCGCGGGTTCGATCATGTGCGGAGCTTGCCGATCGACCCCGATTTCGTGCTGTTTTGCGACGCCGACATCGAATTTTCGCCGCATGTGCTCGCCCGCCTCGCTTCTGGCGCGAAGGCGCGCGGCGCGGTTCTGACGTCGCTCATGGTCAAGCTTCGTTGCGAAAGCGTCGCGGAGCGCTGGTTCGTCCCCGCCTTCATTTTCTATTTCCAGAAGCTTTATCCGTTCCGCCACATCAATGATCCGGATCACCCGGCGGCGGGCGCCGCGGGCGGGGTGATGCTGGTGCGTCCCGAGGCGCTCGCGACTGCAGGCGGCCTGCGGGCTATTCGCGGCGCGCTGATCGACGATTGCGCGCTGGGCGCGCTGATGAAGGCGCAAGGGCCGATCTGGCTGGGCCTGACCGAAGACGTCCACAGCCTGCGCGCCTACCCGCGCCTCGCCGATATTTCCCGCATGGTCGTGCGCTCCGCCTACGCCCAGCTGAGCTATTCCCCCTGGCGTCTCGCGGGCGCGCTCATCGGCATGGCGGCCGCCTATCTTGCGCCGCCCTATCTGGCGCTGTTCGGCGAATCGCCGGCGCGCGAGACGGCGCTCGTCTCCTGGCTCTTGATGGCGCAGGCCTATATGCCGACGCTGCGCTTTTACGGCCTGTCGCGGTGGCGCGCCTTTGCTTTGCCAGGCGTCGCGGCATGCTATACGTGGTTTACCGTTGCGTCGGCTTGGCGGCACCTGAGGGGCCGCGGCGGCGAATGGAAAGGCCGCTATCAGGCGCCGCGCGCGCACAAGGGGCCGCAGCGCTTCGAAACGCCTGGCGAGATCGAAGCGAACCGCGAAATCGAGGCTTAGGGCGCGCGAGCGCCGTGAAGCGGCAAAACGGCGTCAAATGGATATTGCGCAAACGAGTTCGGGAAAGACCCATCGCGACGAGAATTTCCCCGTCGCCTCCTTTCTCATCGCGCCGCGCCATCGGGCGCCGATCCTCGCCTTCTATGATTTCGTTCGCGCCGCCGACGATATCGCCGACCACCCGACGCTTTGCGCGCAAGAGAAGCTCGATCTGCTGGACGCGCTTGACGCCGCCTTGATGGGACACGCGCAAGAGGATGCGGACGTGGCGCGCCGCCTGCGCGAGACCTGCCGGGAGCGGCGCCTCGACCCGCAGCACGCGCGCGACCTGATCACCGCCTTCAAGCGCGACGTGACGCAATTGCGCTATCGCGACTGGGACGATCTCATCGACTACTGCCGCTATTCGGCCATGCCGGTCGGACGTTTCGTCTGCGATCTCCATGGCGAGAACCCCGGCCGGGTCTGGCCGGCCAACGACGCGCTTTGCGCGGCGCTGCAGATCATCAATCACCTGCAGGATTGCGGCAAGGACTACCGCAACCTCGACCGGGTCTATCTGCCGCAGGACGCGCTCGCGGCGCATGGCGCGACCGTCGAGATGCTCGCGCAGGAAAGCGCGCCGCGGCCGCTGCTGGCGACGGTTCGCGACCTGAATGAGAAAACCGCGCGTCTGCTCGCGCAGTCGCGTTCCTTCGCCGATCTCATCGACGATACGCGGCTCGCAATGGAGATTGGCGCGATCCAAACGCTCGCCGAACAGCTCGTCGCGCGCCTCGCCGTCGCCGACCCGCTTCACGACAAGGTTCACGACGGCAAGTTCAGCTTTGCGCTGAAGGGGGCGGCGGGCGCGCTGGGCGTTCTCCTTCGCCGCATTTCGCGCCCACGCCGGGCGAAGTCCGAGGCCGTCGCCAGGACGCGCCCGAGGACGCGCCAATGACATTGGACGCGCTTTCCGATCCCACGACGCTGCGCACGCGCGCCATCGCGACGAGAAGCTCCTTCTATCTCGCGATGCGCATCCTCGAGCCGCCGCGGCGCGATGCGATGTTCGCCATTTACGCCTTCTGCCGCGCCGTCGACGACATCGCCGACGACGAGGGCGACCGCGCCGCGCGCCGCGCCGCGCTCGACCAGTGGCGCGCCGACCTTGATGAGCTTTACGCCGGCCGCATCCGCGCGCGGGTGAGCTTTCTCTCTGAACCCGTCCGCCGTTTCAGGCTCGACCGCGCCGATTTCGAGTCGGTGATCGAGGGCATGGCCATGGACGTCGAGGAGGATATTTGCGCGCCGGACTGGGAAAAGCTTGAGCTCTATTGCGACCGCGTCGCCAGCGCCGTCGGGCGGCTGTCCGTGCGCGCCTTCGGTCTCGCGGAGGATGAGCCGAGCGCCGAATGCGAATTGCCGACGGGTCCCAAACTGCTCGCCTATCACCTTGGCCGCGCCTTGCAGCTCACCAACATCTTGCGCGACCTCGACGAGGACGCCGCGCGGGGACGGCTCTATTTGCCCCGCCAGGCGCTTGAGTCCGCGGGGGTCATGAGTTTCGCGCCGCACGCCGTGCTGTCGCATCCTTCGCTCGAAGCGGTGTGCGCGCCGGTCCTCTGCCGCGCCCGCGAACATTATGACCAGGCGGATCTGGTGATGGCGGGCATGCCCAAGCGCGCGGTGAAAGCGCCCTATCTGATGGCCGCCGGCTATCGCTCGATCCTCGACAATCTCGCGGCGCGCGGCTTTTCGGCGCCGCGCGCGCCGGTGCGGGCCTCCCGTCTCAAGCTCGTCAGCGCCTTCCTGCGACACGCCTTCACGTGAGCGAAACGATTCACGTCGTCGGCGCGGGCCTCGCGGGGCTCGCCTGCGCGCTGCGACTTGCCGCCGCCGGTTGCCGCGTCGCGCTCTACGAATCCGCGCGCATGGCCGGCGGACGCTGCCGCTCCTATTTCGACGCGTCGCTCGGCCTGACGATCGACAACGGCAATCATCTGCTGCTCTCGGGCAATAGCGCGGCGCGGGATTACGCTCGGCGTATCGGCGCAAGCGACGCGCTCGTCGGCCCCGACGAATGCGCCTTCGATTTTCTCGACGCGCGCACAGCTGAGCGCTGGAGGCTGCGCCCCAACGCCTCGCGCATTCCTTGGTGGGTGTTCGTCGCCGACCGCCGCGTTCCCGGCACGAGGCCGCTCGACTATCTCGACGCGGGAAAGCTGCTCTTCGCGAAGGACGGCGCCACGATCGGCGAAACCATGCGTTGCCGCGGGCCGCTGTGGGAGAAGCTTTGGCGCCCGGTTCTGCTCTCGGCGCTGAACACCGAGCCTGAAGAGGCGTCCGCCACGCTCGCGGGCGCCGTCCTGCGCGAGACGCTCGCGGCGGGGGGCGACGCCTGCCGCCCCATGGTCGCGAAAGGCGGCCTCGGCGACGCCTTCATCGAGCCAGCGCTGCGCACGCTTCACGCCAAAGGCGTCGAGCCGCGCTTTGGGGCGCGCCTGCGCGACATCGTGTTCGACGGGTCCCGCGTCGGGGCGCTGCGCTTCGGCGACGCCGACGTGACGCTGGAAAAAGGCGACGCGGTGGTCCTCGCGACGCCGCCGTGGATCGCGCAGGAGCTTCTCCCCGGTCTCGTCGCGCCCGACGATTTTCGCGCGATCGTCAATGCGCATTTCAAGATCGCGCCGCCGCCCGGTCAGCCGCCGCTTCTCGGCATGATCGGCACGCTCACCGAATGGCTGTTCGCCTTCGACGATCGCTTGTCGGTGACGATCAGCGGCGCCGACCGGCTGATCGACGAGTCGCGCGAAGCGCTTGCGGAAAAAATTTGGGCCGAGGTTTCCGCCGCGACGGGCCTGCCGGCGGCGTTGCCGCCCTGGCAGATCGTGAAGGAGAAGCGCGCAACCTTCGCCGCGACGCCGGCGCAGGAGAAGCGCCGGCCTGATGCGAAAACGCGCTGGGACAATCTGTGGCTGGCCGGCGACTGGACGCATACCGGCCTGCCGGCGACGATCGAGGGTTCGATACGATCAGGCGATAGAGCGGCGGCGCTGGCGACGACAGCCAATTGAACGTGACTGTTCGTGCATGTTGAGGAAGCGCGCTTGCGCCTCATCAATGCGAAATTTACCGGCGGTCCTGCGGCGCGTTGACGCCCTGCGCCAGCCGGCTGTAACGGCGGCTGTAGAGAAAATAAATCGCGAGGCCGATCGCCATCCAGATCGCGAAGCGCTCCCAGGCCACCGCCGGCAGGCGCGATAGCAGCCAAAGCGAGAAGCCGACGCCGACGAGCGGCGTGAAGGGCACGAAAGGCGCGCGAAAGCTGCGCTTCAAATCGGGCCGCGTGCGGCGGAGCACGATAATCGCCGCGCAGATGACCACGAAGGCGGAGAGCGTGCCGATATTCACCAGCTCCGCCACTTCCTTGATCGGGTAGAGCGCGGCGACGAGCGCGGTCAGCGCGCCGGCGACCAGCGTCGGCCGATAGGGCGTGCGAAAGCGCGGATGCAGCTTGGCGAACCAGGCGGGGAGCAGGCCGTCGCGGCTCATCGCGAACCAGATGCGGGCGCAGGCGAGCAGAAAGGCGAGCATGACGCTGGCGATGCCCGCCACCGCCGCGAGCGACACGATGACGGCGACCCAGGGCAGGCCGAGCGACGTGAAAGCCGTCGCGACCGGCGCCGGATTGTCGAGCGTGTCGTAGCGCACGATCCCCGTGAGCACGAGCGACATGGCGATATAGAGCGTCAACGCCACGACGAGCGACAGAAGAACGGCGCGCGGCACGTCGCGCTGCGGCGCGCGGGCTTCTTCGGCGGCGGTCGTCAGCGTGTCGTAGCCAAACACGGCGAAGAACACGACCGCCGCGCCCTGCGCCACGCCGGAAAAGCCGAAGGGCATGAAGGGCGTCCAGTTCTCGAAGCGCACATAGGGAAGGCCGGCGACGATCACCAACAGCGCCGCGGCGATCTTGACGATCACCATTGCGGTGTTGAAGCGCGCCCCGAGTTCGATGCGCAGGGTCAATAGGCCGGCGACGCCAAGCGCGCCGAGCGCGGCGAAAAGATCGATGATACGGCCGGGCCCGGTTCCGGGCGCGCCGCTCGCCCATTCGGGAAGCACGAGGCCAAATTGCGCGAGCAGCGCCTGCAAATAGGCCGACCAGCCGATCGCCACGACGGCGACGACGAGCGCATATTCGAGCAGAAGGTCCCAGCCGATGATCCAGGCGGCGAGTTCGCCCAGCACCGCATAGGCATATGTGTAGGCGCTGCCGGCGACGGGAATCATCCCGGCGAATTCGGCGTAGGAGAGCGCCGCCGCGGCGCTGGCGACGCCGGCGATCAGGAAAGAGAGCGCGACGCCTGGCCCCGCCTGAGTCGCCGCCACCACGCCGGTCAGCACGAAAATGCCGACGCCGATGAGCCCGCCAAGGCCGATGCCGGTGAGCTGCCAGACGCCGAGCACGCGACGGAATCCGCCCGGTCGGTCGGCTTCGGCTTGCAGCGATTCGATGGATTTGGCGCGCAGCAGCGAGGAGGAAAGCTTCATCAAAAAGGCCCGTCGGCGGGCGTGTCCGCCGTGACGTCCTTAGGCGATCCGGGCGGCGCTGTCATTGCCGGGCGGCCATGCGCCGTCACAAAAAAAGAGCGGCCCCAGCATGACCGCTCTCTCGTTCTTATCAGAGCGGCGCGGCCTATTTCTTCGCGGCCTCGAGATGCGTCAGCGCCTCTTCGGCGTGTTTGGTCGCGACATCGGCATGTTTCTGCTTGCCGTGGTCGATGGCCATTTCAAGGTGCGAGATGCCCTGTTTGGTGTGCTCATTCGGTTTTTGCGCTTCGGCGGCCTTTGCGTGCTTCAAGCCTTCTTCCGCATGCATCGTCAGCGCCTCGGCTTTCCCCGCCTTGCCTTCGCTGATCGCCTGCTTGGTGTGGGTGATGGCTTCGCCCAGATGATCTTCCGCATAGGCCAGACGTGGCGCGAAAAAGGCCGCGATGGAGAGAGCCAGGGCGGTTGCAAAAATCCTGCGATTCATGGACGTCTCCTCAACTTTTTGCCGCACGATCGGAAATATGGGCGCCGCGGCTCTCGTTTCGAGAGCCTGACCGGGCATTTACTGCCGATCTGCGGCGAAGAGTTCGCAACTCTCGCCAAACTCTGCGAGCCCGCCCTCAAGAAACGAGGCCAGAAGCGGAACGCCGAGCAGATAGGCCGACGTCGCGCCTTCATGCCGGGCGCGCGCTTGCGCGACAGCTTCGCCCCATTCGGCGGCGGCGAAATCGCCCCGGCCTACCCACATCAGCGCGACGAGCTCGACCTGCTCGTCAATGTCCATGGCTTCAATAAAGGAGGACACCTCGTCGCGAACGGTGGGAAACGCGTCTTCGGTCAAGACGCTCACAAAACCGTCGTCCGTCGCGTTTGAGGCGTCCGCCTCGACGCCTTCATCTTCGCTTTCAAGCTCGCGAGCCTTGACGGCCACGAAACAGACTTTGTCCGTGTTGATGGTCGGCATTTTTCGCTCCCGTTTTGCAACTCGCTTGACCTTCGCCCTTGTCCCGAAAGTCGGCCATTTGCATATATTCCTCGAGGGCGAGATTTTTACCCAAGTCGCCGCCGTATTTTGGAGCCAAAAATGCGTGTCGGCGCGCCGAAAGAAACCAAAGACAACGAATATCGCGTCGGCCTGACGCCGTCCTCGGTCGCCGAGCTTGCCCATGCGGGACATGACGTTTTCATCGAGCGCGGCGCCGGCGAGGGCGCTGACCTGTCCGATTCAGATTATGCCGCCGCGGGCGCAAAGCTCGTCGATGGTCCCGAAGCGCTCTTCGCCGCCGCGCAATTGATCGTAAAGGTGAAGGAGCCACAGCGGCGCGAGATTGCTTACTTGCGGCCGGATCATGTGCTCTTCACATATTTCCATCTCGCCGCCGACGCTGAACTCACGCGCGAACTCATGGCGAGCGGCGCGCATTGCATCGCCTATGAGACGGTCACTGCGCCTGGCGGCGGGTTGCCGCTGCTCGCGCCGATGTCGGAAATCGCCGGCAGGCTGGCTCCGCAAATCGGCGCGCATTTTCTGGAAAAGCAGGCGGGCGGCCGCGGCGTTCTGCTCGCGGGCGCGCCGGGCGTGCCGCCGGCCGACGTTCTCGTTCTCGGCGCGGGCAGCGTCGGCGCGCAGGCGACGGCGATTGCGCTCGGCATGGGCGCGAGCGTGCTTGTCGCCGATCGCAATCCCGACGCGCTTCGGCGTCTCGAAACGCGTTTCGGTTTCGCGGCGCGCACCATTTATTCGACCCGCGCGGCGATCGCCGAATCGGTGAAGCGGGCGGACCTCGTCATCTGCGCGGCGCTGACCCCGGGCGCGAAAGCGCCTATCCTGATCACGCGTAACATGCTGTCGACGATGAAGCGCGGCGCCGTGATCGTCGATGTCGCGATCGATCAGGGCGGCTGCTGCGAGACGTCACGGCCGACGAGCCATTCCGACCCGACCTATGTCGTTGACGGGGTCGTGCATTATTGCGTCACCAACATGCCCGGAGTCACGCCGCGCACGTCGACCTTCGCGCTCAACAACGCCACATTGCCCTTCGTCCTGGCGCTCGCCAACAAGGGCTGGCGGCGCGCCATCGAGGACGACCCGCATCTTCGTGCGGGGCTGGAAATTTCGGCTGGCCGCATCCTTTCGCCCCCGGTCGCCGCCGCGCATGGTCTGCCGCTTTCGCCGCAGCTCGTGGCGCTGGACAGCGCCGGCGCCGCATAGCATCCTGCTGAATGACGTCAGCCGTTCCGGCCCGTGCGACCTTTTCGCACAATCGTCCCTGGAGAGCGCCCGCTCGCGGGATCAATTCGGCATTGCGTTGTAATAATTGGAGCTTATGTCGCCGGGGCGCATTGTCCCGCGCCAGGGCGGCAGAGCTTTTCTCATCAGCGCGCACTTGTTAGACCAGAGCGACGCGGCGGTTGCCGAGCGACGCCCCATCATTCGAAAAACAGACAGGTTTAGGGCATGAGCGCGAACCAGGACCAGGATCCCGCCGCCGATCGGAAACGAGGGGCCACGGCGAAAAAGGTCTCCGCGCTCGGCAAGGCCGAACCGCCGGCGAAGCCGTCCCGCGAGACTGAGAAAAAGGCCCAGCAAGAGCCCAAGAAAGAGAAAGAGCCAAAGCAAGAGGCAAAGAAAGAGGCTGCGAAAAAGGCCAAGAAAACGACCAAGCAAACAGCCTCGGCGAAAAAGCCGACAGCGCCCGGCGCCTCGGGGCGAAAGGCCGCGCCCGCGACCCGTCACGGCGCAGAAGCGCCCGCGCCCCGTCCCCATCTCGAGCAATTCGTCCAGCTCGACATCGAAGCGATCGCCGACAATATGGCGCAGCTCGTGGATCAGGGCCGCAAGGCGCTGGCCGCGGCGATTGGCGGCGTCAATCCCGATGAGGCGCGCAGCGAACTCGCCGCCAATGTCGCCGACGCCACCAAGACTCTTGGCGCGGTCGCGGAATATTGGCTGTCGAAGCCAGAGCGCGCCGCCGTCGCCCAGGCCGATCTCTATAAGGGGTTGAGCGAAATTTGGCGGCAGACGCTTCGCCGCTATGGCGGGGAGGATGTCGCCCCGATCGTGCCCTCCGACCGCTCCGACAAGCGTTTCGCCGGGCCTGAATGGAACGAGCATCCCTTTTTCGACTGGCTGCGGCAATCCTATCTGATGGCGTCGCGCTGGGCCGGCGACATGGTCGAGGGAGCCGAAGGCCTCGATCCGCAGACGAAGGCCAGGGCGGTCTTTTACACACGGCTGATTTCGAGCGCGATTTCGCCATCGAATTTCGTGCCGACCAATCCAGAACTGTTGCGCGCGACGATCGACGCCAGGGGCGAGAACCTGGTTCGCGGCTTGAAGATGCTCGCCGAAGATATTTCCGCGGGCGGCGGCGTGCTGAAGATTCGCCAGAGCGCGGATCAAAAATTCGAACTCGGCGTCGATATGGCGAATACGCCCGGCAAGGTGATCTGGCGCAACGACGTCATGGAGCTCATTCAATATGAGCCCACGACGGCGGAGGTTTATGCGCGGCCGCTGCTCATCACGCCGCCCTGGATCAACAAATTCTATGTGCTCGATCTCAACCCCGAGAAGAGTTTCGTGCGCTGGGCCGTCGAGCAAGGCTTCACGGTCTTCATCATCTCCTGGGTCAATCCCGACGAGACCAAGGCCACGAAGGGTTTCGAGGCCTATATGCACGAGGGCGTGCTGACCGCGCTCGACGTGATCGAGAAGGCGACGGGCGAACGCAAGGTCACGGCGGCGGGCTATTGCGTTGGCGGCACGCTGCTCGCGTTGACGCTCGCCTATATGGCTGCGACCGGCGACGACCGCATCGACAGCGTCACATTCTTTGCGACGCAGGTCGATTTTTCGGACGCTGGCGATCTGCAGATTTTTGTCGATGAGGCGCGTCTCGCGGCGCTCGACGAAAGCATGGCGCGGACCGGCTTTCTCGAAGGCTACAAGATGGCCAACGCGTTCAATATGCTGCGGCCGAACGAACTCATCTGGAATTATGTGGTCAACAATTACATGAAGGGGGTCGAGCCCGCCGCTTTCGATCTCTTGTATTGGAATTCCGATTCAACGCGCATCCCGCGCGCCAATCACTCCTTCTATCTGCGCAGCTGCTATCTCGAAAATCGTCTCGCCCGCGGCGAGATGGTCATCGACGACATTCGGCTCAATCTGCGTCAGGTGAAAGCACCGGTCTTTGAGATCGCGACCAAGGAAGATCATATCGCGCCGGCGCAGTCGGTGTTTCGCGGCGCTCGATTTTTCGGCGGCGACGTCACCTTCGTGCTTGGCGGATCGGGCCATATCGCCGGGATCATCAACCCGCCCTCCAAAGACAAATATCAATATTGGACGGGCGGCCCCGCCAAGGGCGCTTTCGAGGACTGGATCAAGAAGGCGAAGGAAACCAAGGGCTCCTGGTGGCCGCACTGGCTGGCCTGGGTGACGGCGCAGGCGCCCAAGAAAGTCCCCGCCCGCCAGCCCGGCGGCGGCAAGCTCAAGATCATCTGCGACGCCCCGGGGGAGTATGTGCGGGTGCGGGGATAGACGGCAGGTTCGGCCGCGCGCAGCCGATGCGCGCGCGGGGCCGTCCTGAAGCCTTACCCTGGAAGAACGCCGATCCGCTCGAAGAACCAATAAACGCCCGCAATCGCGATTAGCGCCGAGGCCACGTAGACGAGCTTTTCGCTGCGCTTGCCGCCGGTCTGTTTGTCGATCAGGAACAGGATCGGCATCACCGCGAAGACGATGGCGATCTGGCCAAGTTCGACGCCGATGTTGAAAGCGGCGAGCGCCGGAACGACCCCGCCTTGCGGCACGCCCATCTCGGTCAGCGCCGAGGCGAAGCCGAAGCCGTGGATGAAGCCGAACAAGAAAGTGTTGCGCCAACGGTTGTCGACGTCGCGCGAGAAATAATTCTCCACCGCGACGAAAACGATCGAGGCGGCGATCAGCGCTTCGACCAATGTCGAGGGAAGCGTGAAGATATTGAGCGCCGCGAGCGACAGCGTGATCGAATGCGAAATGGTGAAGGCGGTGACGATCTTGACGACCGGCCAGACGCGTGTGGCCCAGAGAATGAGGGCGAACAGGAAGCACAAATGATCATAGCCGGTGACGATGTGTTCGACGCCGGCCTTGAGAAACTTCCACATCAGCTGTGCGGTCGTTTCCATCGGCTTTGATAGATCGAGCGGAGGATCGTCGGGGTAGAGCATGGTCTGGCCGGCGTTTTCGCTTCCCTCGAGCGTGACGAGATGCTTTCCCTTCGCGCCTTGCGCGGCGAGGAGCTTCGTCGCGTCGTAAAAGAGCGCGCCGGTCGTTGCGCCGCAGTCGAAGCGCACGAGGACCAGCGCGCTGTCCTGGTTGGTGGGGTCTTCGCCAGACTTTTCGACATTGGCGATGCAGGCGCGGCCCGACGCATCGCGCATCGCGACACGCTTTTGAACAAATTTGCCGATTTCAGCTTCGAGCGCGCCGGGCGCCGAGAGGTCGACGCTGGCGCGTTCGCCCATCGTGTCCTGAAACATGCGCTCGAGATCGGTGGCGAGAAAACCGACCTCGACGGTATAGGTTCGATTGTCCTTGGGAAGGATTTTGCCCGTGGAGATATCGGGCGTGTGCGCCATGGCCGGAGCCGCGACGCCGACGCAAAAGATCACGGCGGCGATTATCCTGAAAACCCGGGTCATACGCGCTCCCTGTGTTCGTGGCCGCGCAACATGCCAAACGCGGCTGCGGCCGACAAGACAGCTGAAGCGGGAGCGTTCAGCGGACGGCGCCTCGGAGCGCCCGTCATGCGTGGACTTCACGCCGCTCGCGGCCCGGAAGCGCCGGGCTGGCGCTCGCACGAAAGTTTTTGAGCTTTTGGGATGATGGTGGGGGAAGTAGTCCCACCACTCAGGGGGCGCAGACGTTCGCCAGCGTTTTCAAAACCACGAAAGAACAAAGAGAATCCGCGCTCATCATCCTTGCACGTTCGCCAACGTTCGCTATAATCCGCTCAAGCATGGGGGACCAGATG
>DATBRI010000142.1:0-1503 GCA_036560365.1 Methylocystis sp. | reverse complement strand
GAACCGCCCAATCGAGTACATGATCTCATTGGCGCCATAGATGAGCGGAAAGGCGAGCCCGGTCACGACAAGATAGATCATGACGGCCGTAACGGCATAGCCGGTCAGCAACAACAATCTGCGAAAGCCAGTCGAAATCGCAGCGAACATGACAGCCCCCTATTTTTCGTAAAGCGGCACGGTTTGAGAACATTTCTCGACAGCTTTATGCGCGAGAATAACGCCCAAATTGATCGCCTTCGTGGCGACGTCGTAGGATGCGTATGACACGGCATAGCTGGGGTCCGGCGTGAAATTCCCCGGTTGCGCGCCCGGCTCCAAATAGCATCCCCGGGCCTGACGAATGGTCCCTTGCGGGCCTTGCCAAAAGGCGAGGCGCAGCGGACACATTTTCACGTTGATGTTAGCGGCGGCGTCGGTCGCGATCGTCTTGCAGGCAGTCGCGATATTGAGAACGCTCAACATTGCGATCCTCTCGCCGCCGCGCACGACAAAATGGGCTTCGCGCGCGGGCGCGTTGCCGACGGCATAGCGAGTGTCGCCGGCGGCGGTGTAGCGACGGTTGTTCTGGTCGATCATATCCGCCCAAAGCCCGGTGAATGGCGCGTCGAGCGGACCGGGGATTTGAAGATCACGGTAGACGACGGGACGCCATTTGTCGGGGTTCGGCGTCAAGGCAAGCTCCTGCGCGGAGGCGCGAACCGGCAAACCGATCGGCGCGGCGACGCTTAAAAAGATCAAGAGCTTGCTCATGGAAAGGCGTTTGTGCTGACGCCGCCAGCGGATTCCGCGCGGCCCCGTGGATGATTACAGCTTTATAGGCTACATTGTTTACCGTAGCAAATGGGATTGAACAAGGGTGTTCTTGAACCAATGGCGAGCGCTTCGACGGCAAAACGCGACGCGAGGCTGGACGAGTTGCGAGGGCTGGCGATTTGCGCTGTCTTTGTGTCTCATGCGGCTCTGGTGCTTCGGAACGATTTAGCGCTCGCGCCGGTGATTTCGGCGCCAGCGTTCGGCGTCGGCGTCGATTTGTTCTTTGTGATTTCCGGATATTTGGTCGTCGAACGCGCGGCGCGATCGGTTGCTAAAGCCCGCGGCTTCTGGCGCGGCGCGTCGGCGTTTTGGGCGGGCCGCGTCATTCGAATAGGCGTCCCGGCCTTGGTGACGATTGCGGGGCTGTATCTCGGTGCGCGCCTTGGCGCGCTGGAAGGGATTCGCGGCGAGGATCTTGTCGCCGGCGCCGGCTTCTTCGCAAACTTCTATTGGGCGCCCTGTTTCGATGGACGCGACGGATGCGGCGATCCCCTGCTCTCTTCGCATTTTTGGTCCCTGGCCAGCGAAATGCAGTTTTACGCGCTTGCGCCGTTCATAGCAGCGCTCGGGCGGCGGTCGGTGTGGCTCATAATGTTGGCAGCGTTGGCGGCCGGGGCGGCGCTGTCGCGGCCGTGGGGTGGGTTCTGGTGGGCCTTGCGGCCCGACGCTCTTCTGGTCGGCGTCGTG
>DATBRI010000141.1:0-9543 GCA_036560365.1 Methylocystis sp. | reverse complement strand
ATCCCGTGTCAAGAGCAAAATTCTACCAAAAGTTGTAGTGCTGCGATTGAGGCGCCTACAGACGTTTCAAACGGTCCAGCGCGCCCTGCAGGATATAGGCGGCCGCCATTCGGTCGACGACTTCGGCGCGCTTGGCGCGCGAGGCGTTCTGCGCGATCAATTCGCGCGTGACAGCCGCGGTCGACAGGCGCTCGTCCCAGAAGGCGAAGGGCAGGGAGTCAAGTTTGGAAAGATTGCGCATGAAGGCGCGGGTCGCCTGAGCGCGCGGGCCTTCCGTGCCGTCCATGTTGAGCGGCAGCCCGATGACCAGCGCGCAAATATCGAAATCGGACGCGCGTTTAAGCAAGGCGGCGGCGTCCTGAGAAAACTTCGCTCGCCCGATCGTATCGAGCGGCGACGCGAGCCGCCGCTCAACGTCCGAAAGCGCCAATCCGATGGTCTTGGTCCCGAGATCCAATCCCATCAGCCGGCCCTTAGGCGGCAGAAGCGCCGCCAGTTCTTCAAGGGTCGTCGCGCGCATCGTCACGCGATTCCGCTAACACGCCGCCGCCGTTCCGCAAACTCAGGGAGCGCCACGTTTCCCGCTTTTTCCATCCGCCATCCGCTTCGCAACATTGCGCCGCGAAAGGCCAGGCGCTATAGCGCCCCTCTTGGACCTTTCTTGCGGAGCCCTAGATGTCCGTTGATTCCGCGACCGTCCGCCGGATCGCTCATCTCTCGCGCATCGCCATCGAAGCCAGCGAGGTCGAGCGCCTTCGCGGCGAACTCAACGCCATCCTGACTTTCGTCGAGACGTTGAGCGAGGTCGATGTCGATGGCGTCGAGCCGTTGACCTCCGCTTTGCCGATGCAAATGAAGAAGCGCGCCGACGTGGTGACCGACGGTGGCATCGCCGATGAGATTCTCGCCAACGCGCCGTTGCGCGAGGATCATTATTTCGTCGTGCCCAAGGTCATCGAATAGCGCTTTCGGCGCCGCGCACGCGGCGGCCCTCAGATATAAAGGGACAAATGTCCGATCCCACGCATCTTTCATTGGCCGAGGCGCGCGACGCGCTCAAATCCAAACAGCTGTCCGCCGTTGAGCTGACGCAGGCGCATATCGACGCAATTAAGAAATCGCGCGCGCTCAACTGCTTCATCACGGAGACGCCGGAACGAGCGTTGACGCAGGCTCGGGAAAGCGATGCGCGCATTGCGCGCGGAGAAGCGCGCCCGCTCGAGGGTCTGCCGCTCGGCATCAAGGATCTCTATTGCTCCAAAGGCGTGCGCACGACGGCGGGGAGTCGAATTCTTGGCGACTTCACGCCGACATATGAATCGACGGTCTCCGAAAATTTGCTGCGCGACGGCGCTGGCATGCTCGGCAAGCTCAATCTCGACGAATTCGCGATGGGCTCGTCGAACGAAACGAGCGCCTTTGGTCCGGTCGTTTCGCCGTGGCGGCGCGCGGCTGATCCTGAGTCCAAGATCGTTCCCGGCGGTTCTTCGGGCGGCTCATCTGCGGCGGTGGCCGCGCGTCTTTGCCTCGGCGCCACAGCGACCGATACAGGCGGTTCGATCCGTCAACCCGCCGCCTTCACGGGCACTGTCGGCGTCAAGCCGACCTACGGCCGCTGCTCGCGTTGGGGGATCGTCGCCTTCGCCTCGTCGCTGGATCAGGCGGGTCCGATAACGCGCACTGTGCGCGACGCAGCGATCATGCTCAGGTCGATGGCGGGGCACGATCCCAAGGACACGACCAGCGTCGATGCGCCCGTGCCGGACTACGAGGCCGCTGTCGGCGCGTCCGTCAAAGGACGCCGCATCGGCGTGCCGAAAGAATATCGCATCGATGGAATGTCGGCGGAGATCGCCGCCCTGTGGGATAAAGGCGCCGCTTGGCTGAAGGACGCGGGCGCGGAGATCGTCGAAATCTCCTTGCCGCATACGCGCTACGCCTTGCCGACATATTACATCATCGCGCCGGCCGAAGCGTCCTCCAATCTCGCCCGCTATGACGGCGTGCGGTACGGCTGTCGTGAGCAGGGCCGCGACGTCAGCGAAATGTACGAGAAGACGCGCGCAGCGGGCTTTGGTCCTGAGGTGCGGCGGCGCATCATGATCGGCACCTATGTGCTCTCCGCCGGCTATTACGACGCCTATTACGTCCGTGCGCAGAAAGTCCGCAGCCTGATCAAGCGCGACTTTGACGAAGCCTTCGCGTCCGGGGTCGACGCCGTGCTGACGCCGGCGACGCCTTCGACCGCTTTCGCGCAGGGAGAGAAGGGCTCGGCCGATCCCGTGGAAATGTATCTCAACGACGTGTTCACCGTTACGGTGAACATGGCCGGTCTTCCCGGCGTCGCCGTTCCGGGCGGTCTCGCTGCGAACGGCTTGCCGCTCGGGTTGCAGCTCATCGGAAAAGCATTCGACGAAGAGACGCTGTTCTCACTCGCTGCGGCGATCGAACGGGCGGCGCCCAAGATCGAACTTCCGCAGCCATGGTGGCGCGAGGGCTGATGATGACGACGCCGCGCGCTGAAAAGGACATTGCGGAACGCCCGCGGCAAACGCTGCAGGACGAAATGTCCGACGTGCGTCGTCTGATCGACGAGCTGGACGAAGAGCTTGTGGCGCTGCTCGCCAAGCGCCAGCGACAGATTGAGCGCGCTGCACGGATCAAACCCGCGTTAGGGATTCCCGCGAACGTGCCCGAGCGCGTCGACGAAGTTTTGGCGCATGTGCTCGGCGCCGCGCGCCGCGAGGGTCTATCGGTCGAGGTCGCAATGAACCTGTGGCGCACGCTGATCGACTGGTCGATCCAATACGAAGAGCGGCTGATGGGCGATCGCGCGCCGAAGGGGGACTCTCAAGGATCCGCGGACGGCGGCGCGTCTTCCTGATCGCTGCTGGACGACTTGCTCTTGACCCGGACGAAACCGTTGCGGATCGACCAGCGCAGGAACTTCAGCGACCACCAATGGAAACGCCGCGACAGCCTGTTAGCGCGCCGCGAGTGCGGGGCGAGGATCGCGAGACCCAAGGGGAACATCCAAACTCCGAAGACGGGGAGCGGCGCGAGAATGGTTCCGCCGAGGATCAAGCCGACGCCCATCGGAATGCTTACGTAGCGGGGCGCGCCGCGCATACGACTGATAACGTCTTTCCAGCGGGCGCCTACAGAGTTCCGGTTCCTGGCCATCTCGCCCGCTTGTCCTCTTCTGCGCGCCGGCCGTTCCGCTCCTGCGAAGCGTGGTTTATATGGAATGCGCAAGTTTAGCGAGGCAGATATGATGACACAGGCGGCTCCCACCAAGCTCATCAAGGGCGCGACCGGCGACTGGGAAGTCGTGATCGGATTGGAAATTCACGCGCAGGTGACGAGCAACGCCAAGCTCTTCTCCGGCGCTTCCACTGAGTATGGCGGCGCGCCCAACGATCACGTCTCCCTGGTCGATGCGGCCATGCCGGGCATGCTGCCGGTGATCAACGAGGAATGCGTCAAACAGGCGATCCGCACAGGTCTTGGCCTTGAGGCCAAGATTAACCTGCGTTCGGTTTTCGACCGCAAGAACTATTTCTATCCCGACCTGCCGCAGGGTTACCAGATCTCCCAGTACAAGTATCCGATCGTCGGCGAGGGCGCCGTGATCGTCGACGTCTCGCCGACGGAACGCATCACCGTCGCGATCGAGCGTCTGCACCTCGAGCAGGACGCCGGCAAGTCGCTGCATGATCTTTCCGCGACTGAGAGCCACGTTGATCTCAACCGCAGCGGCGTCGCGCTCATGGAGATCGTCTCGAAGCCGGACATGCGTTCGGCGGAAGAGGCGCGCGCCTATATTTCCAAGCTGCGGACCATCTTGCGCTATATCGGCTCCTGCGACGGCAATATGGAGCAGGGTTCGATGCGCGCCGACGTCAACGTCTCGGTGCGCCGCCCTGGCGCGCCCCTTGGCACACGCTGCGAGATCAAGAACGTCAACTCCATCCGCTTCATTGGCCAGGCGATCGACGTCGAGGCGCGTCGACAGATAGGCATTCTCGAAGACGGCGGCGCGATCAACCAGGAAACGCGGCTCTTCGATCCGGGCAAGGGAGAGACGCGCGCGATGCGTTCCAAGGAGGAAGCGCATGATTACCGCTATTTCCCCGATCCGGATTTGCTGCCGCTTGAGTTCGACCAGCCATATGTCGACACGCTAAGGGCGCAGTTGCCGGAGCTGCCCGACGCCAAGCGCGCGCGCTTTATCGAACAGTACGGGCTGCCGCCTTACGACGCCGGCGTGCTTGTGATGGAGCGGGCGGCCGCCGACTATTTCGAAGAGACGGCGACGGGACGCGACGCCAAGCTTGCGGCCAACTGGGTGATCAACGAGATGTTCGGCCGCCTGAACAAGGAGGGTCTCGACGTCACGCGCTCGCCAGTGTCCTCGCAGGCCTTGGGCGCCATCATCGACCTGATCTCGCAGAATGTTATTTCGGGCAAGATCGCCAAGGATCTTTTCGAGATTGTCTGGACCGAAGGCGGCGACCCCAAAGAGATCGTCGAAGCGCGCGGCATGAAGCAGGTGACCGACACGGGCGCCATTGAAGCCGCCATCGACGCCGTCATCGCCGCCAATCCCGACAAGACGGAGCAGGCGAAGGCGAAGCCGACAATGCTCGGCTGGTTCGTCGGCCAGGTGATGAAGCAGACAGGCGGAAAGGCGAATCCGCAGGCGGTGAACGAGCTGCTCAAACGCAAGTTGGGCGTCTGACGCAAGCCCGTTCGTCCAAAAAAACGAATCAGTTCGCGACGCGCGCTGCGCGATTCTTGTCCCAGCGGCGCCGTCGCGCGCCATTTTTTTTTGATCCGACCGCGCTGACCACAATTTTTTTTTTCCCCCGAACGCGCGCCGTCGCCGACGCCGCCATCGCGCGAGAGGTCGGCGCCGCTCCACGTCCTCCGTCTCCCTGCGGGCGTCGTGTCGCCCGACCGATAAAGGCGCGTTCCGCAATTTTTCATCGTGTTACGATATAGCGCGCCGCGGTCGATCTCGGACAACATGCACGAGTCGCAACTGTTCGAGGATACAAAAGCAAATCAAGTAATTGAACATCAGTCGCGACATGCGTCGAAGCGTGCGGCCGCACGTCGGGAGGCCTTCTCGAAGCGGTTGTCGCCAACCAATTTCGTATGTGGCGCGTCGTCAATAAAACACGCGGCGCAAACCTGTCGCGATAGTCTCGCCGAAGCGTTTGCAAAGCAGCTTCAGGATCATTTTGCTTGTCGCGCGACAGCGCTCAACATGCCTCGTCATGCGTTGCGTTGATCACTTCTGCGCGCGCAGCACTTGAACGACTGCTTAACCGCGTTACGCTAATTGCGCGTATTGTCGGTGGACCATAGTTCCGGCAATTCGGATCAAGGGGACTTATTATGGCGAGAGCTACAATGAAGCGTAAGCCGGCCAAGAAGGCTGCTGCTAAGAAAGGTGCGCGTAAAACCGCAAGGAAGGCTGCGACGAAGAAGTCAGCGGCCAAGAAGGGCGCCCGCAAGGCTACGCGAAAGTCCGCTACGAAAAAGACGGCCCGCAAGGGCGTCCGCAAGGTGGCGACGAAAAAGCGCGGCGCCGTGAAAAAGGCCAGCGCCAAGAAGACCACGCGCAAGGCTGCCGCGAAGACCACGCGCAAAGCTGCCGCGAAGAAGCGCACTCCGCGAAAGGCGAAGACGCCAACGCCTCCAGCAGCGCCAGTAACCATGTAAGCCGAAGCGCTTTCGTATGCGCGATCCATTTTCGCGTCATTGCGGCTGCGCTTCATGCACTCATCGCCCGGGGGCGCGCGTCCAGTGAGACGCATCCCGGGCGATAGCATTCACAGCTTTCTGCATTTTCAGCGCGGCGCGTCCGGCGCGCTCCAGCCGTTAGCGGAGCCTAGCGCGTCAGGCATTTCGTCGCGAAATCGCGCCACATCGGCAAACCCTCTTTCGACTCGCGCTTCATCCTGTCCCATTCCTCGGCGCAGGCCCGCATCTTCTCGCGCGGCGCGCGGGGAAGCGCGGGCGGCGGCTGGCTTACGTCAACCGGAGGCGGCGCTTGCGGCGGCGGAAGCGGGTCGACGACGAGCGGCGGCGGCGTTCGCGGAGCGGGCTTCGCGCTCGGCGGCGCGACGGTCGGAGGTCGCGTTGCGCCGGGTTGCCGCGCCGATGGCTTCCGAACGTCCTGTTGAGGCGAGAGGGCTCTCTGCTTTTGCTGCGCCGGGCCGGAGCGCGCGCGAGTCGGCGGCGTCGGCGTCGCCGGCTTTACCTGTGCGAAGGATGCGCTCGCAGCGAAAAGGGCGCCGGCGGCGATCGCCGCGGTGCGCGCCAATCGGCTCAGAGAAGAGTTGCGCGAGCCGATTTTCAATGGTTTTTCCTCGCGCGAGCGCAATGGCCGTCGATCCTCTATAGCCTGAAGTCCGATCGCCTCGAAAGCGGATGACGGCGAGGACGTGACGGACGGGCGCAATTCAGCGAGCCAAAAGAGCGGAGGCGCCATGAACGATGCACGAAGGCCCGTCGATGCAGCAGCGCGGCTGAGCTTGCTGCAACGCCCCCGTCGGAACCGGAAGAGCGAATGGGCGCGCCGTCTCGTCAGGGAAAACGCGCTTGAGGTCTCCGACCTCATCTGGCCGCTCTTCTTGATAGACGGATCGGGTCGACGCGAACCCGTATCCTCGATGCCGGGCGTGTTCCGTTACTCGGTCGACGCCGCGGTTGAAGCCGTCGCACAGGCAGCTGCGCTCGGCGTGCCCGCTGTTGCGCTCTTCCCCTATACCGATCCGGACTTGCGCGACGAAAGCGCCAGCGCGGCGCTTGATCCCGAGAATCTCGTCTGCCGCGCCTGCAAGGCGATCAAAGGCGCCGTTCCCGACATCGGCCTCATTACCGATGTCGCGCTCGATCCTTACACGAGCCATGGACATGACGGCCTTCTCGTCGGCGACGAGATTGTCAACGACGCGACCGTCGCCGTGCTGGCGCGGCAGGCGGTCACCCAAGCGCGTGCAGGCGCGGACATCATCGCGCCCTCGGACATGATGGATGGGCGAGTCGGCGCGATCCGCAACGCGCTCGACGCCGAGGGTTTCGAGAACGTCCAGATCATGAGCTACGCCGCGAAATATGCGTCAGCGTTCTACGGACCGTTCCGCGAAGCGATCGGCACGAGCAAGACGCTGAGAGGGGACAAGCGAACCTATCAGATGGACCCCGCCAATTCGGACGAAGCGCTACGCGAAGTGGGTCTCGACCTTGAGCAGGGCGCCGATATGGTGATGGTGAAGCCTGGAATGCCGTATCTCGACATCGTGCGACGCGTCGTCGACGTCTACCGGGCGCCGACATTCGCCTATCAGGTGTCGGGCGAATACGCGATGATTGTCGCCGCCGCACAAAACGGCTGGATCGACGGCGATCGCGCCATGCTCGAAAGTCTGCTCGCGTTCAAGCGCGCTGGCGCTGCAGGCGTCCTCACCTATTTCGCGCTCGCCGCGGCGCGGGCGCTGACTGAACGGAAGTGACGCGCGCGCCACTTCCGTTCAGAGAGATCATTACGCCGCGTCGCGCAGGCTGCGTACGCGATCGTGGTTTTCCTTCACGCCCTGATACTGGCGCTGAACCATCGATCGGATTTCAGGAGGGAGAGGCTGCGCTATGGCCTGCTGATAGGCGTCCTTGGCGGCGTCTTCGCCGCGCTCGACCTCCTCCAGCACCGCCTGTTCCGAGCGGCTCGTCAGGGCGGCCTTCAAATTTGTCCAAGCACGGTGCACGGCGCCGGTCATGGAGCCGCCCTTCGAAGGTTCGCCGCCTAAGCTGACGATCTTCGATTCCAGCTCCTTCGCGCCTTCGGCGCAGCGCGCCGCGGCCGTTCGAAACACAGTCTTTAGCGTTGGGTTTTCGACGTCTTCAGCTGCGGCCAGAAATCCCTGCTCGCCGTCGCGACTGATATCGGCAAGCTCATTCAAGGTTGTGATGACTTCAGACTTTTCCATTTTTCTGCCTCCGGACGACGCAAGCGCGTACGGGTCCTAAACGAGAGCCCGATTGCTTTGTTCCAGCGGATTGAGAGCGCGTCACGCCGGGGGTAAGACGGGCGGCGCGCCAGACTCCCGGGTCGCGGGGTGGACAAAGACTCTCAGGCATGGTTTGCAGGACCGCCTGCTGCGCCGCTTTCGCGCGCGTCAGCGCGCTATCTTCAGCCCCCTCCAGGCCTCGCTAAAGATATGATTCGACGCGCCGTTCTTGTTACCGCTCTCTCGTTATGCGCCGCCGGGTCCGTCCGGGCGGATTTTCGTCTGTGCAACAACACGAGCACGCGCGTCAGCGTCGCCATCGCGTATACCGACGGGCGCAACTGGTTGTCGGAGGGTTGGTGGAACCTTCGGCCGACCGTCTGCGAAACGCTTCTGCGCGGTCCGCTCGCCGCCCAATACTATTATGTCTACGCGATGGACGAGCGCGGCGGCGAGTGGAAGGGCAAAGCGTTCATGTGCACGCGTGATCGGGAATTCCGCATCGACGGCCGAGAGGACTGTTTCGCGCGCGGTTTTGATCGAACCGGATTTTTCGAAATCGACACGGGACGGGACGCGAAGAGCTGGACGGTTCAGCTCACTGACCCCAACGCCGCGCCCGCGCAATAACTCAATTCAGGAACTGCTTCATCATGAGAAGGTCGCGGCGCGTCAAAATTATCGCAACGCTTGGTCCGGCGACGGTCGACAAAGCGGTCATCGCGGGGCTCGTGCGCGCCGGCGCCGACGTCTTCCGCATCAACATGAGCCACACGGATCATGCCGGCCTCGCCAGCTATGTTCGGATCATCCGCGAAATTGAGAACGACATCTCGCGCGCGATCGCGGTGCTCGTCGACCTCCAGGGCCCGAAGCTGCGCATCGGCGCCTTCGAGGAAGGCTCTGTGCATCTGCGCAAGGGCGACGTCTTCGTCTTCGACAGCGATCCCAAACCCGGCGACGCTACGCGCGTGCGCTTGCCGCATCCCGAGATTCTTGCGGCGCTCAAGGTCAACGACTCGATCCTCATCGACGATGGGCGTGTGCGGCTGCATGTCGTCGAGACGTCGCCGGAGCGGGCGCACGCCGTCGTCGACGTCGCTGGGCGCCTCTCGAACCGCAAGGGCGTCAGCCTGCCCGACACCGAAATTCCGATCACCTCGATGACCAACAAGGATCGCGCCGATCTCGACGCCGCGCTCAAAGAGCGCGTCGACTGGGTTGCGATCTCCTTCGTCCAGCGTCCCGAAGACGTTCTTGAAGTGAAGCAGATCACGCAAGGCCGCGTGATGGTTATGGCGAAGATCGAGAAGCCCCAAGCGATTTCGCGGCTCGAGGAGGTGATCGAGGTTTCTGATGCGCTGATGGTGGCGCGCGGCGACCTTGGCGTCGAAGTGCCGCTCGAGCGCGTTCCGGGGCTTCAAAAACGCATCAACCGTTCGGCGCGACGGCTGGGCAAGCCGGTCGTCATCGCGACGCAGATGCTCGAATCGATGATCCTGTCGCCCTTGCCGACGCGCGCCGA
>DATBRI010000140.1:0-3166 GCA_036560365.1 Methylocystis sp. | reverse complement strand
TGGATCATGAAATATTACATTCTCGATCTATCGCCGCATAATTCGCTCGTGCGGTTTTTGGTCGAGCAAGGCTTCACCGTGTTCATGATCTCGTGGCGTAACCCGAGCGCTGAAGATCGGGATCTCGACATGGAAGCCTATCGCAGGCTCGGCGTGATGGCCGCGCTCGACGTGATTTCCAGCCTCATGCCAAGCCAAAAGATACATGCGGCCGGCTATTGCCTTGGCGGGACGCTGCTCGCGATCGCCGCGGCGGCCATGGCGCGCGACAATGACGATCGTTTGCAGAGCGTGACGCTGCTTGCCGCCCAAACCGATTTCACGGAAGCCGGAGAACTGTCGCTTTTCGTCAATGAGAGTCAGCTCGACTTTCTTGAAGACTTAATGTGGGAGCATGGCTTTCTCGATTCCAAGCAGATGGCCGGCGCATTCCAGCTCCTGCGCTCCAACGACCTTGTCTGGTCCTATGCGTTCAACTCCTATCTCATGGGCGAGCGCAAGCCGACGACCGACATGATGGCCTGGAACGCCGACGCGACGCGCATGCCTTACAAGATGCATTCGGAATATCTTCGGCGGCTGTTTCTCAACAATGACCTCGCCGAGGGCCGGCTTCGCGCCAATGGAGGCGCCGTCGCGCTCAACGACATTCGCGCGCCGATCTTCGCGGTGGGCACAGAGCGAGATCATGTCGCGCCCTGGCGCTCGGTCTACAAGATCCACCTTCTCGTCGACACGCAAATCACCTTCCTGCTAACGAGCGGCGGGCATAACGCCGGTATCGTCTCGGAGCCAGAGAAGAAGCGCGGCGACTACCGCTTTACGTCCCGAGTGGACGGCGAGCATTACGCGGCGCCCGAAGAGTGGGTGAAGATCGCGTCCGTCAAGGAAGGATCATGGTGGCCGGAATGGAGCGCCTGGCTCGCCGCGCGTTCCGGTACCCCGGTTGCGCCGCCTCTGATGGCCGAAGCGCTCTGCGACGCGCCGGGAACCTATGTGCTGCAGAGCTGAGGCCCTGAGACCCGACGCTCGCAAGTCGTAGCAATTTGCCTCCGCCTGTCATCCCCGACGCGCGAAGCGCGATCGGGGATGACGGCCAGAGTCGACTCAAACGTGAATCGCGCGGCCGTAGGCTGCGAGCACGCTTTCATGCATGGTTTCCGACAGTGTCGGATGCGGAAAGATCGTGCGGATCAGATCTTCTTCGGTCGTCTCGAGATTCATGGCGATGACAAAGCCCTGGATCAGCTCCGTCGCTTCCACCCCGAAGATATGCGCGCCAAGCAGCCGCCCGCTTTTGGCGTCGAAAATCGTCTTCACAACGCCCTCAAGCTCGCCGAGCGCGATCGCCTTGCCGTTGGCGAGATAGGGGAAGCGACCGATCTTCACGTCGAGTCCCTGCTCTTTCGCCTTCGCCTCGGTCAATCCGACGGACGCGACCTGCGGATGGCAATAGGTGCAGCCCGGAATGCGCGATCTGTCGAGCGCGTGCGCATCCTTTCCAGCGATCGCCTCGACGCAGGACACGCCCTCATGTTCCGCCTTATGCGCGAGCATCGGGCCGCCAGCGACGTCGCCGATCGCGTAAACGCCTTCGACATTGGTGCGCCCCAAACCGTCGGTCTTGATGACGCCCCGCTCTAGCGCGACGCCCCGCGCCTCCAGTCCCAAGTTTTCGACATTGGCGACGACGCCGATCGCCGAAAGCGCGCGCTCGACTTCAAGCGTCTGCGCTTCGCCGTCCGCGGGTTTCAGCGTCACGACGAGGCTGTCGGCCTTCTTCTCGACGCCTGTCACCGTCGTCGCGACGCGGATGTCGATCCCCTGCTTCTTGAAGGACCGATGCGCCAGAGCGGCGATTTCTTCGTCTTCGCTCGGAAGAATATGCGGCAACGCTTCGACGAGAATGACCTCGACGCCAAACGTCCGATAGAAGGAAGCGAATTCGACGCCGATGGCGCCGGCGCCAACGATGAGCAGCGATTTTGGAAAGCGCTCCGGCTTCATCGCCTCGAAATAGGTCCAGACGAGTCGCCCATCAGGCTCGAGGCCCGGCAAAACGCGCGGGCGCGCGCCAGTTGCGATGATGATGTGTTTCGCCTGATAGACGCCGTGGTCGAGCGTCGTTTTCGGCGCCGGCAATTGCGGCGGCATGGGCGGTTTGGTCGGCGCGGCGACGCGGACCTCTCCCTTTCCGGCGATCGTCGCCTCGCCCCATATGACGTCGATCTTGTTCTTCTTGAGCAGAAACGCCACGCCGCCATTGAGCCGCGTCGCCGCTTCGCGCGAGTGCGCGACGATGCGCGCGACGTCGGCGCTCAAGGCGCCTGGCGAAACGCCGAATCGCTCGCCTTCCTGGGCGAGCCGATAGACCTCGGCCGAGCGCAGCAGCGCTTTCGTGGGAATGCATCCCCAGTTCAGGCAAATGCCGCCGAGATGTTCGCGCTCGACGACCGCGGTCTTCAGCCCCAATTGCGCGGCGCGGATCGCGGCGACATAGCCGCCGGGTCCGCCGCCGATGACGATAAGATCATATGTGTCGGTCATGCTTCGCCCTAGCTTCCAGCAACCCAGTCTTCAGCGTTGTCGGCAAACCTTAAAATCCATGAAAATTTACGGCCTGGAGAAAAGCATATATCGTCTTGGCGTTTGCAGTCACGTGACCATAAGGGGGCTTTGAATGAGCGCCCGTCTTGCATCTACGACCGGCTCGCTGCGTTCACTTTCGTCCAAAATCCTAGCCGGTCTGCGTGGCGCCGTTCGTTTCATCTGGCGCGCCGCAATAACTGTCGTGGGTCTTTTGCTTTTCGCTTTTCTGACGGTTCTCGTGACCGCTTGGGCGATTTCCACGCCGAAGGACCACCCTTATCGAGTTCTCGATCCCGACTCGCGCGATTGCAACATGCGGATCGGCGAAAACGGGGACTACAAATCGCCGGCATGGAATATTCTGGCTGCTTATGGCAACGCCGAAAACGAAGCGGCGCTTAAGGACGCGGCAGGTCGTTGGGACACGAGATTTCAATGCGCAATACAACGTCACGAAGTTCCTAGTCCCAGCGCTGACGCCAACAATAAATCGAATGCGCTTGGCTATACGCTGGCCTTTCTGGAATTCAAGGAGGAGGGCGAGCCGTTCGAGCTGATCAAGGACGAGCATCAGCTG
>DATBRI010000139.1:0-5152 GCA_036560365.1 Methylocystis sp. | reverse complement strand
GTGGATGGGCGGCGTTGTGCCGCTCGGCTACCGCGTCGAGGACCGCAAGCTCATCGTCGAGGAAGAGGAAGCGAAGCTCGTCAGAAAAATCTTCGAGCGCTATCTGGCGCTCGGCTCGATCCCGGCCCTGCAAAGGGAGTTGCGCGGGGAAGGCGTCGTAACGCGCGAGCGCCGTCTGGCGAATGGCAAGATCGTCGGCGCGGTGGCGCTGACCAACGGGCCGTTGTCCTATATTCTGAAGAACCGCCACTATCTCGGCGAACTCAATCATCACGGCCGTTCCTGGCCGGCCGAGCATGAGCCGATTGTCGACAGCAATCTGTTTGATGCCGTGCAGGCGAGGCTCGCCGAGAATTTGAACCGCGCCGCCAATCGCAAGGCGAAGAGTGGCGCGTTGTTGATGGGCAAGATTTTCGATGATCGCGGCAACCCGATGTCGCCGAGCCATGCGGTCAAGAAGGGCGCGCGCTATCTCTACTACGTCTCGAGTCCGATCGCTCAGGGGCGGAAAGACGAGGCGGGCTCCATCGCGAGAGTCCCAGCCGAGCCAATCGAGCAGTTGGTTCTGTCGGAACTTCGCCGCGCGGGAGGGGATCGGCGTCAAACGGCGCTCTCCGACCGTGACTTCATTGTCGGCGGGCTCGATCGCGTCGTCGTCCGCGCGGATCATATCGAGATACGCCGCAAGAACGAGGTGGCGGATGGCGCCTCGGACGTCGTTCTCGTTGATTGGCGAAAGCCGTCCTCGACCCGCCGGCGGGACATCATCTTTCCCGAGACCTCCGACGGGCCCGTCCGACCTATCCGCGTCGATGAACAGGCCCGGCTGCTCAAGGCAATCGCCTTGGCCCGACGCTGGCTCGACGAACTTGTCGCCGGGACGATCGCCGATGTGTCCGGACTCGCAAAGCGGGAAAAGCGGACCGAACGCTCGATTCGGATGATGCTGTCGTTGGCCTTTCTCGATCCGGCGATCATCAAGGCCGCAGCGGATGGAAGACTGCCCCGCGGCTATGGCGCCTCACGGCTTGTTGATCTTCCCGTGGCCTTCGCCGACCAATGGTCCGCGCTCGGACTTGTTCGTCCGGCCTGACCAGGGCGCCAGCCCGGCGGCTGAGTGTGCGGGCGAAGCGGTGGCGCCGCCCATACAGAAACCCTCGCGGCTCTTTTTCGAGCAATGAACCCGGGGATATATCGGGTGCGGCAGGGGTGCATCCGATGAACCCATTGGTCCGCCGGCGCCTGGGCGTTTTTCCTCGCGGCGATATCGGAATCAAGCCGGTCTCCGCGGTTGTCGAACCGGTCTCTTCAAGTCGCCCCGACACTCTCGACGGAAAATGAAATTGCGCGCTCGGAGACTCCCGCCGAATTGGCGCGCGAAGTCTCCGATTTTGGAGTCTCTGACATGCGCTCCTTGGCGCAACTCCCTGCTAAGTCCCGGATATCTCGGGGACTCTCTGTGAAGCTAAAAATGTATCAAAAACAATAAGTTAGCGTGGTGGAGCCAGACGGAATCGAACCGACGACCTCTTCAATGCCATTGTCACGGGTTACTCTTTCCGACAATTTCTAACAGTTTCTGTTGCTTGATAAGCATGTTGAGAATCATAGCATTCCGGTTTATCCTTGTTTCTCGGTGTTTCCCCCGATTGCTTTTTGGTGGCGACTTGGTGGCGATTTGAACAGGGGCCCACTTCCATGATGAGGCTAACGAAGCGCGTGGTTGACTCCCTTGCCCCGCGCCAAAACCAATACGTCGAGTATGACTCGGACCTAAAGGGCTTCGGCGTCGCGGTCTATCCTTCGGGTATCAAGTCATGGGTCTGTGAGTATAGGCCAAATGGCGGCGGACGCGGCGTCGCAAAGAAACGGGTGACGCTCGGCAAGATCACACAATTGACGCCCGAACAGGCGCGTAGGACCGCCGCCGACACGCTCGCCGCGGTCAGGCTTGGTGGCGACCCGGCGGCCGACCGTGCCGAGCGGCGCAAGGCGTTGACGGTCGGTGAGTTGCTAGACCTGTTCGATGAGCAATACGTTGGGCCGATGGTGAAGCCGGGAACCGCCGTAAGTCATCGCATTGCCATTGCCGAGCTTCGCAGCGCTCATGGTGGAATGAAGGCGGAAGCACTTTCTCGATCGCATGTCGCCACTCTGCACGCTCACATGGCCGATCGTCCATATGCCGCAAATCGCGCTGTCGCGGTTTGGGGAAAGGCCTTCACATGGGCCGCGTCGCGCGGGCTTATCCCCGAGGGCGTAAATCCGACGAAGGGCTTGCAAAAATATCGAGAGCAAGGGCGCGAGCGTTTCTTGACCTCGGAGGAATTGGCGCGGCTCGGCGCTGTCCTCGCGGAAGGCGAGACCGTGGGCCTGCCCTACGAGGTGGACGAGACAAAGCCCAAAGCGAAACACGCGGCCAAGGCCGAAAACCGGCGCGTCAAGCTGGACCCCTTCGCCGTCGCCGCAATCCGCCTCTTGATCCTAACGGGCGCGCGCCTTCGCGAGATTTTGCACGCGCAATGGCAACAGGTCGATTTCGAGCGCGGCGTGATTTTTCTCGCCGACTCCAAGACCGGCAAAAAGCCGGTCTATCTGAGCGCTGCGGCGCTCGCTGTCTTGGCCGTGCTTCCGCGCATCGAAGGCAACCCGCATGTCATCGCCGGCGCGAAGGATGGCAGGCCTCGCTCGGACCTCAAAAAGCCCTGGACCTCTGTCTGCCGCGCCGCTGGCCTCGACGGCTTGCGGCTGCACGATCTTCGCCACTCCTTCGCCAGCTTCGGCGCCGGTGCGTCGCTAGGCCTGCCGATCATAGGCAAGCTCTTGGGACATACCCAGGCGGCGACAACGCAGCGTTACGCGCATCTCGACGCCGACCCGTTGCGGCGCGCGGTCGACACGATCGGCGCGACGATTTCGGCGGCGATGGGAGGCGGCAAAAGCGGCGACGTAGTAGCTATAAAGAAGAAAGCTGCACGCTCATGAGCGCGCCTCGCAAACGTCGGCTCGATCGCCTCTCGATATCCGCCGCTCTTGGCGCCACAAAGGGATGGTCGCCTACCGATACTGACTGGCGAGGGATGGAAAAAGAATATGGAATGACGCGCGGCGAAGATTTTGGCGATGATTTGCGGGGAAAAATTCGCTCCGCGGTTTTAGAATATTTCGAATGGGAGCCTTTCGAGATGTGCGCGCCATTCTCAAAAGATTTTAAGGAAAAATTGGTCAAGGCGAAAGGGCTGGCAACAGAGCTACGGGAAGTCGTGAACGAATTTGGAGATGCGGGACCGCTGGTCGCGGCGTATTGGGAGCAACGCTACCCGGGTGAACCGGAAGAGGTTCATTGCAACGCATCTGCCGACGAAGACGACGCGGCGATTTTCGAGAACGCGTTCGCAACGGAGTCGCACGGCAATTGCAAGCGTCGCGGCTTTAAGGACACAGTTTTCGACATCAGAGCGATCATCGATCACACACTACGTGAAATTGCCCGGGAGGATTTTTCGAGATTTTCAGAAGGTGAAGCGTGGACCGTCCTGATCGAACGCTTAGCGAGCGCGTTTCGGGATGCGAAAAAGAGTGTCAGTGCATCGAAAGACCCGAGTCGTAAATTATCTCCTTTTGTGCGTTTTGTGAAGGCGCTGCAATCGACGTTCGACGATGAATTCCGGCGGCATGACACCGACGCCGGGCTATCACTCGCGGTCAGTCAAGCGCTTAATTCAAACACAAAATCACGAAAAACGGGAGCTAAACATGCGCGGCGCGCGGAAGATAATCTCCCCCGCAGCCCTAAAAAATCAAGGTAACTCTCTTCGCTATTCCGCTTCTAACCGGGGATAGCTCATGAGCGCCGCACAGTTCCTCCGCCGCAAAGCCGCCGGAGAATACCTCAAGACGAAATACGGGTTCGGCTCCGAAAAGACGCTGGCAAAATTAGCCTGCATCGGCGGTGGCCCTGAGTTTTGCAAGGCGGGCCCGGCGGCGCTGTACGAGCCCGCCAAGCTCGACGAATGGGCTCTCGCCAAGATCGGCGCGCCGCAGCGTTCGACCTCCAATGCGAGGGCTGCCTGATCGATGCTGCCCTCCGGAACGGAGAGAGGCGGCCATCCGCGCGATGCGGATGGCGCCCCTCGAATATCGGACATGCTTCCCGGCGCGTTCGATACCCAGCACACTATGAAATTCGGTCCCGACGCGCAAGCTATCCGGCTCGCGTGGCTTCGTCGTCGATTCGATGTTTCCCCTGATCTCGCGATCATGCTCGCGACGCTCGCGCTCGGCGAGGCGCGCTCATGATGCAGACAACCTCAAGACACACCGCGCAACCCGATGCGGCCGCCCTTGATGGGCTGGCGTTCGACCTCGCGTTTTTCGCGAGCCTCGCCATTTCGGCTCGCGAAGCGGCGGCCCGGCACGAAACGGCGCTCGCCCTCGCACATTGGACGCGCCTGCGTCTGGTTGGCCGCGATATCTCGCATCATTTCGACGCTCTCGCCGAACGGATCGAGGAGCCCCGCGCATGATCCGAACCGAGCCGATTGACGAGCATGTTGCGCCTGCGGACTTCGCTTCCTGGCCGCAGTCGAAAAAGGATCAATGGTTCGCTGCGGCGAACCGCGACATTCTCGCCGCCAAGCGCGCGACCGCGCCGACGCCGCGCCGACAGCATGACGACGACGAAGACGAGCGGCGAGCATATGCGCCGCGTGCGTCAAGAGTCGCGGGAGTCGCAATTGTCGCCGAGGCCCCGCGCCCATTGCGGCGCGAAGCCCCGCCGGCCGAACCTTTCCCCGTCGACGCACTCGGCGAGGTTCTCGGCGGCGCGGCTCACGCCATCGCCGACAAGATTATGTGTCCCGCCTCGATGGCTGGTAGTTCCGTCCTGGCTGTTGCCTCTCTCGCCGGCCAGCTTCATGCCGATGTGACGCTTCCCGTTCCGGGACGTGTTCGTCCGCTTTCGTTGTTTCTCGTTTCCGTCGCCGGGACGGGCGAGCGAAAAAGCGCGGCGGACGGAGAGGCCATGCGTCCTGTTCGCAGGCACGAGGCGCGCCTTCGTGAGCATTACGACGAAGCCGTGATCGACCATCGGCGGGCGAAGCGCGCTTTCGACGTTGCTATCGCGAACGCCGAAAAAACCAAGGGAGATCGA
>DATBRI010000138.1:0-3008 GCA_036560365.1 Methylocystis sp. | reverse complement strand
TGACGACGTTACCGAGGTCACGATATATGCCGACAACGACGCGCCTGGCCTCAAGGCCGCGCGCGCATTACGCGCGGCCCATCCTGAAATTTCGGTTCATATCCTTTACTGCGCCGCCGAGGGGCAGGACTTTGACAAGCTTTACAAGACCGTCGCCGGGAATCGCGCCGAAGCCCTGAAACGCATCATTGAAGAATGAGCGACCGCTTGGCGACATCGACAAGATGTTCGCGGAGCGTGTCGTCGGGAAGGCTGAAGATCGCGCCAAGACGATACCATTCGGCGACGTCAAAATGTTGCGTCCAAAGTTGCCGGGTTGTAAGCCTTCGCCGTAGGCCGCAGGGTAGGTCCGCGGCGGTTATGCCGCCAGCGCCGACGCGGCGTCGTTCTTGTGCCAGTTCCACGGGAGCAGCTCGTCGAGCCGAAGCGCGGGGTGGGTTGCGATGCGGGCGAGGACGTCGGCGAGCCAGGCCTGCGGATCGACGCCGTTCATCTTCGCGGTCACGATAAGGCTGTACATCGCCGCGGCGCGCTGGCCTCCGCGATCGGAACCGCAGAACAACCAGCTTTTTCTGCCGAGTGCAATGCCTCTCAGCCCTCGTTCCGCAGCGTTGTTCGATAAGCAAACGCGTCCGTCGCCGAGGAACAGCGTGAAGGCAGTCCAGCGTTTCAGCATGTACTGGATCGCCTTTGCGAGATCGTGTCCGCGCGACAGCTTCGCGACCTGTTCGCGCAGATAGCTTTCGAGCTCGTCGACGAGTGGGCGGCTCGACGCCTGGCGAACCGCAAGACGTTCCTCCGCGCTCTTGCCGTTGATCGTGCGCTCGATCGCAAACAGTGCGTCGATCCGGCGCACGATTTCGATGGCGATCGGCGACAGCGGGATTTCCTTCTTCCCGGCCGCCCTGCGACGCGCGTTTTCGTCGATGTCCGCCATTGCGAAGAACGGACGCCGTGCGTGGGTCCAACACGCCGCCTCCCGGATCGGGCCGGGCTCGCGGTCTGCAAGATACAGCTTGTTGTAGCCGTCATAGGCGTCCGCTTGCAGGATGCCGGAGTATCCCGCCAGATGGCCCTGCGGATGTTCCCCGCGCCGATCGCGCGAGTAATAGAACATCGCGGCCGGCGGCCCGGCGCCGCCGAAGGGCGCGTCGTCGCGCACATAAATCCAGCAGCGTCCTGTGTCGGTCTTGCCCTTGGCCAGCACGGGAACCGTGGTGTCGTCCCCATGCAGCCGCTCGGCTGCGAGGACGTGCGCCTCGACAAGACGCCGCAGCGGATCGAGAACGGAGCAGATGGAGCCGACCGCGTCGGCCATGGTCGACAGGGCGATCGGCGCGCCTTCCAGCGCATAGCGCTCGGCCTGGCGGTTCAGCGGCTGATGCTGGCCGAACTTCTCGAAGGCGATCATCGCAAGGAGGCTCGGCCCCGCCCAGCCGCGCGCGACGACATGGAACGGCGCGGGGGCTTGCGTGATCTTCTCGCAGTCCCGGCAGGTGAACTTCTCTCGCACAGTCTCCACAACCTTCCACTGGCGCGGCATCGTCTCCAGCGTTCGCGTGACATCCTCGCCGAGCTTGCGCAGGCGCGAACCGCCGCAACAGGCGCAGGCCTTCGGCGCCTCGATGACCACGCGCTCGCGCGGCAGATGGTCGGGGAAGGTGTTGCGCTCCGGCCGCTTGCGTTCGAAGCCGGCGACCGTCGTCGTCTTCGCGACGGCGCGCTCCGCGGCGAGTTCGTCTTCCGTCGCGCTCGCCTCCAACTCCTCCAGCTCGAGCGACAACTGATCGAGCAGCCGCGCAGAGCGCTCCGATTTCTGCCCGTAGATCTGCCGTTGCAATTTGGCGATCTGGAGCTTTTGCGCCGCGATCAGCGCCATGTCTTCCGACGCCTTTGCAAGCGCGACGGCGAGCTGCGCTTTCAGCACGGCGTTTTCGTCGAGAAGAGCTTTGGCCGCAGCGTCCATGACGCGAAGTGAATCATACTTCCAGTGATTTGTGGCGCCCCAAAATGCAGTCGACCCCAGCTTTTTTCACGCCTTACCCCGCGCTTTGCGGCCTGTAGGTGAGTTGCGGGTTTCGCCAGTCAATTCCTTCCAGCATATAGGCCATCTGTCCGGCCGAGATCGACACCACGCCCGCACTCGCCGAGGGCCAGATGAACTTTCCTCGGTCGAGACGCTTGGCATAAAGCGACAGGCCAACCCCGTCGTGCCAGAGGATTTTCGCCAGGTCACCGCGGCGACCGCGGAAGATGTACAGGTCGCCCGCATGCGGGTCGCGCTTCAACTGCTCCTGCACCTGAAGCGCCAGCCCCTGCATGCCACGCCGCATGTCGGTATGGCCGGTCGCGATCCAGACCCGGCAGCCCGCCGGCAGCGGGATCATCGGCGCAGCGCTTTCAATGTCGCGGCGATCGTCGCAGAAGGCGCGCCGGCGCCAATCCGAACACGGGCGCCCTTTATGTCCACTTCGATGACGTTCGCGTCGATGTCGTTCAGAGGCGGTGATTGCGGCGGCGGCGTCTCGATGACTACCGGCGAAAACCCGCAAGCGTCGATGCTTCCGTTCCGTTGCGCCGCTCGGCGCCACTTGTAGACCAAGCTCGTGCAGACATCCTCGCGACGCGCCACCTCGGCGACCACCGCGCCGGGCTCCTCAATCGCCGCCAGTATCCGAACCCGATCTTCGTCCCTCCACCGTCGGCGCCGTTCGACGCCCGTGATCAATGTCATCCGACCCATGCTGTGCAGTTAGCCTCGCTCATAAAGCCGACTTAGCTGCGCAGCATCGCGTTCCTGCTCAAAATTCGAAAGGCGGCCCACGCCGAAGGGATACGATAACGCCCGCGATAGCCATGCAGGAACCGCTCGGCATGTGCGCCGCCGCGCCCTGGCGCGTATCGGAAAAGCACGACCGGCGGATCCGTCCCACCATGCCCGCGATCATCCGATGCGATCGCCCAGAAGAAGCCCTTCTTTGTTCGGCGACGTCCGGGATCGAGAACCG
>DATBRI010000137.1:0-3264 GCA_036560365.1 Methylocystis sp. | reverse complement strand
GCGCCTCGTTGTCACTATCTATCACACCGACGACGAAGCCTACGCGATCTGGAAGAAAGTCTCAGGCTTCCCCGACAGCAAGATCATCCGCATCGCGTCGAGCGACAACTTCTGGCAGATGGGCGACACGGGTCCGTGCGGACCGTGCTCGGAAATCTTCTTCGACCACGGCGACAAGGTCGCGGGCGGCCTCCCGGGAACTGCCGACGCTGATGGCGATCGCTTCATCGAGATCTGGAATCTCGTCTTCATGCAGTTTGAGCAGCGCGCCCCCGGCGACCGCGTCGCCCTTCCGCGTCCGTCGATCGACACCGGCATGGGCCTCGAACGTCTCGCGGCGGTGCTGCAGGGCAAACACGACAACTACGACATCGATCTTTTCGAGAATCTGATCCAGGCAATCCGGCAGGAATCAGCGAAAGTCGGCGCCAAGGAAACCGGCATCGATGGCGGTCCCGAGTTCCTCCGCGTCGCTCGGCGCGTCATCGCCGATCACTTGCGCTCGACGAGCTTCCTCATCGCGGATGGCGTGCTGCCGTCGAACGAAGGCCGCGGCTACGTGCTACGCCGCATCATGCGTCGCGCCATGCGCTACGCTCATCAGATCGGCTGTCACGATCCGCTGATGTACCACCTCGTGCCGTCGCTCGTTCGCGAGATGGGTGATGCTTACCCCGAACTGGCGCGCGCGCAGCCCCTCATCACCGAAACGCTGAAGCTCGAAGAAACCAAATTCAAGCGCACGCTCGACAACGGCCTGAAGCTTCTCGGCGAAAGCTCAGCCGGTATGAAGAAGGGCGCGGTATTTCCCGGCGACGTCGCGTTCAAGCTTTACGACACCTACGGCTTTCCGCTCGACCTGACGGAAGATGCGCTGCGGCCGCAGGGCATCGCCGTCGACACCGCCGCGTTCGACGCCGCGATGAAGAAGCAGAAGGAAGCCGCGAGAGCCGCCTGGAAAGGCTCGGGCGAAGCCGCGACCGACGGCCTCTGGTTCGAGATCAAGGACAAGATCGGCGCCACCGAATTCCTCGGCTACGACACGGAAACCGCAGAGGCGGAAATACGCGCGATCGTGTACCACGGTACTCAGTCAGTTTCAGAATTAAGCCAGGGCAAACCGGGTGTAATCATCACCAACCAAACTCCGTTTTACGGAGAAAGTGGTGGTCAGGTTGGGGACCAAGGCAAGATTCGCTCATCCAAGGGCAGTTTCCGCGTTAGCGCTACGCATAAAGTCTTTGGTGATCTTTACCTGCACGAGGGCACCGTTGAAGCGGGCAATATGGCAGTTGGTGACACGGTCGAAATGATAGTCGATCACGCGCGCCGCTCGGCAACGCGCGCCAACCATTCCGCGACGCACCTTCTGCATGAGGCACTGCGTCAGGTGCTCGGCACGCACGTCGCGCAGAAGGGCTCGCTCGTCTCACCGGAACGTCTGCGTTTCGATTTCTCGCATACCAAGCCGATGTCGGCGAAGGAGTTGAAGGCCGTCGAAGACATGGCCAACGCCGTATTGCTCGAAAACACAGCGGTCGTGACGCGGCTCATGGCGCTCGATGAAGCGCGCGCGTCCGGCGCGATGGCGCTGTTCGGCGAAAAATACGGCGATGAAGTTCGCGTCGTGTCGATGGGATCGACGCGGCCCGGCGCCAACAAGGCTTGGTCGGTCGAACTTTGCGGCGGCACGCATGTCTCGCGCACCGGCGACATCGGGCTCGTTCGCATCGTCGGTGAAAGCGGCAGCGCGGCGGGCGTTCGTCGCCTCGAAGCGCTGACGGGCGAGGGCGCGCGCGCCTATCTCGACGAACAGGATCAACGCGTGAAGGACGCCGCGAACGCGCTTCGCACGCGGCCGGAAGACTTGGTCGAGCGCATCAAGGCTCTCGTCGAGGAACGCAAGACGCTCGAGAAGCAGCTGGCGGATGCGAAACGTCAACTGGCGCTCGGCGGCGGCGCGCAAGGCGCGGTGGACGGCGGCGACGCCATTCGCAGCATCGGCAACGTCAAGCTGCTCGCGCGCACCGTTCAAGGTCTCAATCCGAAAGACCTGCGCGGTCTGATTGACGACGGCAAGAAACAGGTTGGCTCGGGCATTGTCGCCGTCGTCGGCGTCACCGAGGATGGCAAGGCGGGCTTGGCGGTCGGCGTGACGGACGATCTCATCAAGACATGGAGCGCCGTCGATCTCGTCAAGGCGGGAGCCGAGGCGCTCGGCGGCAAAGGCGGCGGCGGACGCCCCGACATGGCACAAGCCGGCGGGCCCGACGGCGCCAAGGCCGGCGACGCGCTCAAAGCCATCGAAGCCCGCCTTGCGAGTTAAAGCGGCTCCAACGAGTTGATTATGAGCGACGCGCCCTCCGACGGATGGAATGAATCTGCCGCGAGTTGGATCGCGTCGATGGGAGAGAGTGGCGACTTCAGCCGCCAATTCGTCCTCGATGCGCCGATGCTGGCACGGATCAAAGGGCGCGGCTTTAAAACAGCGTTAGACGTCGGCTGCGGCGAGGGCCGCTTCTGCCGCATGTTGCGCGACGAAAACATAAAGCCCGTCGGTATCGACGCGACGCCGGCCATGATCGCAAGAGCCTTGGAACTCGATCCCGGCGGCGACTACCGCGTCTGTCGTGCCGAAGACATGAATGTTCCGCCCGCTTCGTTCGATCTCGTCGTCGCCTATTTGTCCTTAATCGATATTTCCGACGTATCGTGCGCAGCGGCGCGCTTCATCAATGCGTTGCGTCCCGGCGGAACGCTTCTCATCGCCAATCTGACGAGCTTCGCTACAGCGGGGGTCAACGGCTGGACCGCGGACGCGGATGGTCAAACGCGGTTCCATATCGATCATTATCTTAAAGAGCGTGCCGAGTGGGTCAGCTGGCGCGGCATTCAAATTCGCAATTGGCATCGACCGCTCAGCAGCTACATGTCGCTATTCCTGGAGCATGGGCTGATCTTGCGCCACTTCGATGAACCCGCGCCTTATGGCGGCGATCCGGAAACGGTGGAGCGTTACCATCGTGTTCCCTATCTTTACCTCATGGAGTGGCAAAAGCCGCCCGCCTGATACGCGTGCAAACGCGCCGATGCGAGCGGGTGGCGGTCAGGCGTTAACGTGCCGGCAATTCTCTAATGACGCTCGGGAATAATCGGTATATAGCGCCACGGTTCGTTGTTTTCGAGGATCGTACATTCATGGCCCGCTCGACGTCTCTATGCATCGCCGCTTCCATCTTTGCAGCGCTCGTCGCCGTCGCCGGC
>DATBRI010000136.1:0-2191 GCA_036560365.1 Methylocystis sp. | reverse complement strand
CGGCTGATGAGATTTGTCTCACCCGTTCTGGTTTTTAGTCAAGTGGATTTGGAACTTTGACCCCGCGCGCGTCGCAGGCTCTCGCCCGACAACTCGATGCGGTGGGCGTTGTGAAGGAGGCGATCGAGGACGGCGTCGGCGTAGGTGGGATCGCCGATGACCTCATGCCAGGCCGACACGGGAAGCTGAGAGGTGACGATCGTCGATCGGCGCCCATAGCGCTCTTCGAGGATTTCGAGCAGGTCGTGGCGGGCGCCGGCGTCGAGCGGTTCGAGGCCGAAGTCGTCGAGAATGAGCAGATCGGCGCGACCAAGGGATTTGACGAGGCGCGGATGGCGGCCGTCACCGCGCGCGAGCGCCAGCTCTTCGCAGAGCTTGGGCCAGCGATGATAGACGACAGAGCGATTGTCGCGGCAGGCCTTTTGGCCGATGGCGCAAGCGAGCCAACTTTTCCCGGTTCCGCTCGGGCCGACGAGGGCGAGATTGTCGTGGGCGTCGATCCATTGACCCTCGGCGAGCTTCTGGAACAGGGCGCGGTCGAGCCCGCGCGCAGCGCGATAATCTACGTCCTCGACGCTCGCGGCCTGGCGGAGTTTTGCGGCGCGCAGCCGCGCCGTCAGCCGTTTGTCGCGCCGAAGAGAGGCCTCCCGATCGAGCAGCAGGGCGAGCCAGTCATGGCGATCGAGCCCCTTCGCTTCGTCGTTTTGGGCGAGTTCGGCGAAGGCCTTAGCCATTCCGTAAAGGCCAAGGGCGTGGAGCTGGTCGAGCGTCGGATGTTTGAGCAAGGTCATTTCTCCTAATGGTAATAGCGCGGGCCGCGGATGTTTTTGTGTTGGATCGGGGCCGCGTCCGTGGCGCGTTTTGGCGCCGGCTTCCGATCAAGCTTGTTGTCGAGGATGGATTTGACGGAGCCGTAGGTCTTGGCGCCGATCTCTATGGCGCGCTCCGCCGCGGCCTCGACGCGCTCCGCGCCATAGGGCCCGGCGAGGCGGACGACGCCGAGGCAAGCGCGATAGCCCTGTTCTGGATGCGGTCTCGCCTCCAAAATCTGCTCGCAGAGCGCCGCCGTCGCCGGGCCGATTTTGCGCGCGTCCTCGCGAATGCGTTCGATCGTCCAGCCGGCATAGCGCCGATGGCTCGACGGCATGTGGTCGGGAATGGTTGTGTGCTTGTGATTGCCGCTCATCCGCAAATGGACGGCGATGCGCTCGCCTTTGCAGAAAATCTCGACGCCGCGAACGGTCAGCCGCGCTTCGACCTCCGCGCGCGCGAAGCGATAGGGCACGGAGTAATAATGCGCGTCGATCTCGACGTGATAATCGATGCCGACGCGGCGCAGGCGCCATTCGCAATATTCGTAAGGCTCGGCCGGCAAGTCCTTCAGCGCCGGGCGGTCGACCTCCTCAAGCAACTGGCGACGCGTGACGCCGAGCCGACGGATGGGCCGCTCCTCGTTGAGATTTTTCAGCATCTCTGCGATTGCGGCGTTGACCTCCGCCAAGCTGTAGAAGGTCCGGCGGCGCAGCCTGCCGAGCAGCCAGCGTTCGACGATCAGCACCGCCGCTTCAACCTTCGCCTTGTCGCGCGGCTTTCTGGGCCGCGTCGGCAGTAGCGCGGTTCCGTAATGCGTCGCCATGTCGGCGTAGGTGCGATTAACCTGCGGGTCGTAAAAGCAGGCTTTAACGATGGCGGTTTTGGCGTTGTCCGGCACGATGAGTTGCGGAACGCCGCCGATCGCCTGAAGGGCGCCGACATGGGCGTCGATCCAGTCGGGGAGCGTCTGCGTCCAGCTCGCCCTGGCGAATGTGAAGCTCGACGCGCCCAGCACCGCGACGAAAATCTGCGCCATGCGGATTTCGCCGGTGAGCTTGTCGATGATGACAGGAACGCCGTCACCGGCGTAATCGACGAACAGTCGCTCGCCGGCGGCGTGCGTCTGCCGCATCGTCACCGGCAGCGCCTTTTCGAAGGCGCGATACAGCTCGCAAAAGCGCGAGTAGCTGTAGCCGCCCGGATTGGCGGCGATATATTCATCCCACAAAATCACCAGGGTGACGTGCTTGCGCTTCAACTCGCGATGCACGCCTGCCCAATCCGGCTCCTCGACGCGCCGATGGCCCCGTTTGCTGCGCCGGTTGGCGTAAAGCGCCGCCTCCAGCGCATCGTCGTTCATGCCGTCCGGCAGCGGCCA
>DATBRI010000135.1:0-15880 GCA_036560365.1 Methylocystis sp. | reverse complement strand
CGGGCTGCTGTGTCAGTCGTTGAGCTCATACCCTTCTCCTCCAATGTGCTCCCAGGGAATTGCGCGTGACCGGTATCGCTCCGCCTCCCACAACGGAGCCGCTTCGTCCTCGTTTCGTAAAGCAAAGCGAAAGCGCGTCTTCTTCTAAAAACACGCAAAACCGCCCTTGTCTGCCGCAGCCTTCCCGGAAAATCCCGAAAATCCCCCGCCCAAAGGCGAGCAAATCCCAAAATCCCAGAACCCGGCTGCTTGTTGTTATCGGACGAAAACCGACGTCGCCGCCTAAGCCAAAATCCCCGACCCGCCTCTTGAAAGAGCAGACCGCAGACCCAGCTCAGCGTGCCGCAACATTCCAATAACCCCCGATAATCACAATACCCATTAGTATAGAGCAAAACAATCTATCGAATAGCTAATGCAACCCTAGTGGATAGTTTTTTTCCTATCCTCACAAATCTCAAGCAGGAGCATAGCGCGGCGCACAATTATCGCTATTTGATTGTAATATTTTATATTTTTTGAACTCGCGATTTTCTTTCGACGACAGAGCGCCGGCGAATGCTGCGCCGCGAAGAGCAGCAACCATCAGGGGTGGGCAGTACTATTCGTCCGACCACGGACGCACGTCGCGCGCGTCGGCGGCGGCCAGCGCCGCGCGCATGGTGACGCCGTCGAGTTCGAGTTCAGGCGCGATTTCCGCGAGCGGCGCCAGAACGAAACCGCGGCGGAACAGCTCCTTGTGCGGCAGGGTCAGCTCCGGATCGTCGATCGCATGGTCGCCGAGGAAAAGAATATCGACGTCGATCAGCCGCGGCCCCCAGCGCCGCGTTGGCGCGCGGCCCATGTCGGCCTCGATCTTCTTGACCGCCGCGAGCAGTTCATAAGGCGCGAGGGCCGTATCGCCGATGGCGCAGGCGTTGGCGAAATCCCCCTGGTCGAGATCGCCCCAGGGCGGCGTCCGGTAGAGTCGCGAGACCCGATCGAGCCGCGCCAAGGCGCGCGCCTCGATCAATCGCAGCGCCTCGCGAATATTGGCCGGCTTGTCGCCGAGGTTGCTGCCAAGCCCGAATCCGACCCGCATCGTTTCACCCTCCAGACGGCGCGGCGAGAATGCGCATGACTTCGAAAGCGGCGCGATGCTCCGCAGCGTCATGCACCCGAAAGACCTGCGCGCCCGCGCGCGCGGCGAGAAGATTGGCCGCGAGCGTGCCGACGAGGCGCCCCTCGAGCACGCCGTCGCCCAGACCCTTGAAGATGGATTTGCGGGAGACGCCGACGAGGAGCGGGAATCCCAGCGTCAGCAGCTCCGGCGTGGCGCGCAGCGCCTGATAGTTCTGCTCGCGGCTCTTGCCGAAGCCGATCCCTGGATCGAGCAGAATATGCCGCTTCGGCACGCCGGCGCGCCGCGCGATCTCGAGCGAGCGGGCGAAGAACCGCTTCATGTCGGCGACGATGTCGATCTGCGGCTCCGTCGTCTCGCGATTATGCATGATCACGACCGCGGCGCCGGCTTCGGCGATCGTTTGCGCCATCGCGCAATCGCGCTGCAGGCCCCAGACGTCGTTGACGAGGCAGACGCCGAGCGAGAGCGCGCGCCGCGCCGTCTGCGCCTTGTAGGTGTCGATCGACACTGGCGCGCCGGCCTGCGCCACGAGCGCGGCGAGCAACGGCGCGAGCCGCGCCCACTCCTCGTCTGGGGTTAGCGGCGTGTGGCCCGGACGGGTCGACTCGGCGCCGACGTCGACAATGTCGGCGCCCTCGCCGACGAGCCTCTGCGCCTGCGCCAGCGCCGCCTCACGCGTCGCGAACAGCCCCCCGTCCGAAAAGGAATCGGGCGTGACGTTGACGATCCCCATGATGACGGGACGCGTTCCGATCAGCGAAAGGAAGCGATCGCGCGCTGTCGCGATCGCCTGGACGTCGAAAGCCAAGCGCGCGTTCCGTCAGTCGTCGTATTTCACATAGGCGAAGCGCTGGTCGGTCTCGGGCGTGCCTTCGAGCGCGCCGCCGGCCTTGCTCGGGCGCCAGGAGACGACCTCCTCGATCTTCTTGGCGAGTTCGAAATCCTTGTCGGTGATTCCCTTCGCCGTGTGGGTCATGAGCTTCACCTCGACGAAGGCGTAAGAGGCGGCGATATCGGGATGGTGCCAGGCGACCTCGGCGAGATGGCCGACCGTATTGACGACCATCAGCGTGCCCTTCCAGCTGTGCGTCTTGAACTTGCGCCGGATCCAGCCGTTTTCGTAGCGCCAGTGCGGCAGTTCGCGCGTCAGCCGCGCGGCGATCTCGTCTTCGGAATAGGCGCGCTCTTCCTTCGCCATCTCAGGCTCCCCTTCTGCGCTTTGCGCCGCAACATTCTTTCGTTGAGGCGCGTTATAGCCTAAACGGACCCAAAGTCTTCAATGGACCAAAAGAGGCGGCATGCCGGCAAAGGTAAGCGTCGCGGCGAGCGCCCGGCTGCATCTCGGTTTTCTTGACATGAACGGCGACCTGGGACGCAAGTTCGGCGGCGTCGGCCTCGCGCTCGACTCGCCGGCGACACGGCTGACCCTGATCCGCGCCGACAAAAATTGCGTCGAGGGCCATGAAGGCGCGCGCGCCGAGGCGCTGCTGGAGCGCGCCCAGGAGGCGCTTGGCGTGTCGCAACGCCACAGGCTGACGTTGGAGGAAGCGATTCCCGCCCATGCGGGCTTTGGCTCCGGCACCCAGCTGGCGCTCGCGGTGAGCGCGGCGCTGCGCCGTCTCGAGGACCTGCCGAACGACCCGGCCGCGGACGCGGCGCTGATGGCGCGCGGCGCGCGCTCCGGACTCGGCGCCGGCCTCTTCCAGCAGGGCGGCGTCGTGGTCGACGGCGGACGCGGGCCCCGCACGACGACCCCGCCAGTCGTCGCCCGCGCCGAATTTCCCGACGCCTGGCGCGTGCTGCTGGTTTGCGATCCCGGCGATGTCGGCCTGCACGGCGCGAACGAGCGCGACGCCTTCGCCGAACTTCCGCCTTTCGACGCGGCGACGAGCGGCGAAGTCTGCCGGCTGGTGCTGATGCAAATCCTGCCCGCCCTCGCCGAACGGGAGCTCGCCCCCTTCGGCGCCGCGGTGACCCGCATCCAGGAGATCGTCGGCGACCATTTCGCGCCGGCGCAGGGCGGGCGCCGGTTCACCAGCGGCAAGGTCGAGGCGATCGTCGCGCGGCTGCTCGCCGACGGCGCGACCGGCGGCGGCCAGACGTCATGGGGGCCGACCGGCTTCGCTTTTGTGGAAAGCGACATGGCCGCGCGCCGCCTGCTCGGGCGCCACGGCGCGCAGGCGCGCGAAGACGGGCTCGACATTTCGATCCACCGCGGCCTCAACCACGGCGCCAGGATCGACGCTGTCTACGCGCAGATCGCCTGATCTGGAGGCGCGAACCTACTCGCGCCGCATTTTTATGGCCGGCTTACGAGATGATATTCGCGCGTCTAGCCCTCGTTCTGATCTTCGCCCACGCCGCCGGCGCCGCTCTCGCTCAGGAGGCGCCGTCGAGCGGCGGCGCATTCATCGGGCGGCTCTTCGACGCGACCGGTTTGCGCACCCCGCCGCCGCCGGCTCAGGATTTCGTGCGCGACTCGCGGTCCGAACAGTTGGACTATCGACCCTTCGACCCGACCCCGCAAAAAGACCCAAAGCGCAAGTCGGCGGCCGATCTGCGCGCCATGGGCGCGGCGCTCGAAGCGGCCGCCGCCGAAAACCGGCGCCGTGCGGGCCGAGTCGCCGCGCCCGACGCCGCGGCGAAGCCCAGCCGGTAAATCTCGCGTCAATCACGTTGGCTGACGAGGAGCGGGTCTCCGCCGCCGCGGCTCGCGCGCTCTTCAGAGGCGAACATGCCGACTTTGTTTCGGCGCTCTCGCTCATGTCGCATCTGTCATATTGGCGTCATCGACTCTTGATAGGCTTCGGCGTCGACACATCTGTTTGCTGCTAGCTGCTAGCCTCATGCGCTGCGGAGATGTGTCCATGTCCAAATTGAAACTGCTCCTGTCGGCCGCCGTTCTCGTCGCCGCCTTCGCTGGCGCCGCCCAGGCGAACCCCCAGATCCCGGCCAGTCCGGCAAACCCCTATTATCCGTTCGCTTCTTGGGAAAGCACCGGCGCGCCCTTCGAAAAATGCTGGTGGGAGTCAGGCCCTTCGCGTTCTTACCGGCTTTGCGTGCCGGTTCCGCCCCCGGGCTATTACGCGCGCAACGCCTGGGGCTATTAACAGCCCGTCACGCCAACGCGCCGGTTGATTGACCGGCGCGGCGTGACCTTCGCTGACGCCGCCGGCCGAGCGGCGCGCGCATAACGTGCCGGCAAAGCCGGTCGCTCGCCGGCGATTATTGCCCGGCGATGCGCACGAAAACATCGGCCCCGGCGTTGATCGACGCCCATTCCTCGCCCGGCGCGACCTTTTGGGTCATCTGCCAGAGCGTATCGATCGTCTGCGTCGGCGCCTTCGAATAAATTGACGGCGCAGTCTGCAACAGAGCGCTGTTCGCCACCGCTCGCTTCGCTCCCGCGCAAAAAAATAGTCGTTTGCGACACGCAGGGGCTGGCGGCAAGAGCTTTGCATGTTTGCCTAATCTTCCTTGCAAATCTTCTTTGAATGTCGACGCCAATGACCTCCAGACCTCCCTCCTCGTTCGACTATGGACAAACCGACCCCGGCCTCGCCGTGCTGCGCATGGCGGCGCTGATCGCTGAAGGCGACGGGGGCCCGGACGAGGAAACGCTCGACCTCCTCTTTGAACAGGTCGAGGCCGGCCATCTCGTCGACGCCGACCCGGCGCAGATGTGGCCGGAGCTCGCTCGCGGGCTGATGAGTCCGGCGCCGTCGAGGCTGATCGGGACCCTGCGCGACTGCGGCGCGCTGTTTGAAATCCTCCCCGAGGTCGCGGCGTTGTTTGGCGTGCCGCAGATTTCCGATGGCGAGGACGAGGTCGATCTTGGCGAGCATCTGATGACATCGCTCGATACGGCGGCCAAACGCGGCGCGCCGCTGGCCGCGCGTTTCGCGCTGCTGGTGATGAATGTCGGCAAGTCGGATTCGCCGCGCGAACATCTTCCCGTGCATTACCGACATGTCGAGCGCGGCAGACCGCGCGTCGAAGACATCTGCGCGCGCTTTCGTCCGCCGGCGGAATGCAAGGCGCTCGCGCTGCTGGCGCTTGCCGAATGCGAAGGCGTGCATCGCGTCTCGAAAATGCGCGCCGGCCCCGTCGCTTTGATGCTCGAACGCTTAGGGGCGTTCGACGCGCCGGAGCGCTTTCGCGAATTGATGATGGTCTGCGCCAGCGATTTCTGCGCGCACGAAGGCCGCGAGGGAAAGCCTTACCCCAAGGCGGCGCTGCTGGAGATCGCGCTCAAGGCCTGCGCCGAAATTGCGGAGACCGACTCCCCGGAGGCGCGCCAAAGCCCCCGCGCCGAGGCGATCGCGCGGGCGTTTCGCTCGGAACGGTGGTCGGATGGGGTGGCGTAGGCTGCACAAGCCGAGGGTTAGCGCTATAAGTTAGTTGCTTGAGCAATGAACGACTTTTTGTTTTCTGAAGGCTCATGCCGCCAAGGTGTGCGAACCGCACAGTCGCCCCCTCCCGAGAAACCGGCAATGGACATTCCTGATATTGCGATTGCGATGCGTTCGGCTCAAGCGAGCCATCCAACATTCGAACTCCATTCGTTAGGATGGAAAGCGTTTCAGCATTTGTGCGTGTCTGTCGCAAGCGAAGTATGGGGTCAGGTTGTGCAGGGTTTTTTTGACTCGCACGACGGTGGCCGCGATGGAGCATTCTACGGAACGTGGATCCCAAAGGCAGGCGAAGCGCTTGAAGGCAGCTTTGCCGCACAATGTAAATTTTCTCAGAAGCCGAATCGGACACTAAAGCTGTCCGATCTAAGAGACGAGCTCTCCAAGGCAGCACGCCTTGCCGATCGCGGGCTAGCCGACAACTACATTCTATTCACGAATATGCAACTGACGGGAAACAGCGACGGGAGCATTCGTGCCGCCTTCGAGAGAATTCAGGGAATAAAGCAATGCGTTATCTTTGGATGTGAGCGAATTTCGCAGTTCATTCAGGAATCGCCCCGTCTCAGAATGTTAGTTCCGCGGGTGTATGGCCTCGGCGATCTTGGCCAAATTCTCGATCATCGCGCGTACGCACAAGCGCAAGAAATTCTGAGCGCGCTCGGCGACGATATGACAAAGTTCGTTATTACAGATGCCTATCAAAGCAGCGCCAAGGCTATCGTAGAGCACGGCTTCGTGCTTTTGCTTGGAGAACCTGCGTGTGGAAAATCGTCGATAGCCGCAGCATTGGCGCTCGGCGCGCTGGATGAGTGGGGATGCTCGACAATCAAGGCTCGCGACGCCAACGATTTTGTTGTGCATTCAAACCCCCATGAGCCAAAGCAATTCTTCTGGGTTGACGATGCGTTCGGCGCGACGCAACTTGACTGGCAGTCAGCCCTTCAATGGAATAGCGCCTTCCCTCATGTACGTGCAGCGATACGACGTGGCGCTAGATTCGTTTTTACCTCGCGCGATTACATCTATCGCAATGCACGCAACCTCCTCAAGGAATCCGCACTTCCCATCTTAAACGAGTCTCAGGTCGTTATCCGCGTCGAGCAACTCTCGAAAGACGAGCGCGAGCAGATTCTATACAATCATATTCGGTTGGGCAGTCAGCCGAGCGAATTCAAAAAAAGCGTCAAACCACACCTAAGCGCCGTCGCCGGCCATACACGCTTCAGCCCCGAAATCGCTCGTAGACTTGGAAATCCAGCCTTCACAAAAAAGCTGCACCTAACTGCAGGTGGACTGAGTGACTTTGTGGAACATCCTGTTGAGCTACTTCAGGAGGTAATCCGAACTCTTGATGCGGGTAGTCGCGCTGCAATTGCTCTGGTCTTTATGCGGGGCGGTTCGCTCGCCAGCCCAATTGCATTAGGCGAAGAAGAAAAAATGGCCATCGCCCTACTCGGTGCGACGCAGGCTGACGTGAGAAAGTCGCTTATGGCGTTGGACGGGAGCCTACTTGTGCGCGTTCAACAACAAGGCTTTCATTCATGGCGCGCAAAGCATCCCACGATTCTTGACGCATTTGCCGCGCTCGTTTCGGAAGATCGCGAGCTGATGGATATTTATCTGGCAGGCACGCCCGTCCGGCAGCTTTTCTTGGAAATCGCTTGTGGTGACTCGCAACTTGAGGGCACCAAAGTGGAGGTGCCGACCGACCGTTACGAGGGCTTGATGAGCCGCATTGAACATTTCTCTGCTAAAAGTGCGGAGAACAGCAAAGCAGTGAATCGTTTTCTAGCTTTTCGCTGCGGCACAACTTTTCTTGAAAAATTTCTTGAACGCAACCATGAGTTTACATCCAGCCTTTATATTATTTCCTATTTTTATGCTGTATCGGACATCGACGTCATCAACAAGCTGCACAGGGTAGGTTTGCTTCCCGAGCTTGAGCGTCTTCGTCACCTCGAAGCGGTTCGCGAGCTAGCAGTGAGTACGCCGGACGCAGGATTTTTAAAGGCGAGCATCATTGGATTTCTTTCGGAGGCGGAAATTGCAGAAATACTTCTGCATGTCCGAGAGGAGCTTTTGCCAAACCTTGGGCGGGAAATTTCCGTGTGGCGGGACAATTATTCGGACAGCGAAGACCCCGAGGATTATTTCAGTCACTTCAAAACGGCCCTCATGGACTATGCCGAGGCCCTCGACGACGATCCGCTCGCACAGGCCAGGATCGAGGAAGGCATCAGCGAAATCGACGAAGCCATTGAAAAGCTGCGATCGGATGTATCGGACGAGGGCGAGCCGGACGAATATTACCGCGACAAACATAATGCTCCGCGCGCATTAGACGCGCGGTCAATCTTTGACGACGTTGACGAATGACGGATTTGAATTCCGCAAGAGCAAGGGTATTGCGCCTGTGCCTGCGGGCCTACCAAAACAGAAAATAGGAATATCTCGGAATAAAGAAGTGATCTCAAGATTTTATGGACATCGCCATAGCGCCGCGCTCGAAGATCATCGCGCGGCGCTTATTGCCTCACGAGCGCGACAGAGTCGCCTCTTGATTACAGAAACGAGCCGATGAAGGCGCCGCCAATTCCCGCCAGCACGGCGGTGGCGAGGACCCCCGGCAGCCCGAAGAGCGCGCCGCCTAGACCAGCGCCGATGGCCGCGCCGACGATCGCGCCGACAGCCGCCATTGTCATGTGTTCCTTGGCAGATATCATCGTCTCCTCCATGACCTACGCGCCTCATTGATAGAGGCCTGACATGGAGTTAGAGCCTGCTTTGCAGGGGGCAAGGGCTCTAGCTTTTTTGCCCGCCGGGCATCAAAATCTCACAGCTTCCCTTCATCCGTCAGCGACATCACGTCGGCGACGATTCCGCGTTTGACCAGACAGCGCCACGGCGCGCGATTGGGGCCGACGCCGATCGTCACTGTATTGTTCGCCTCCGAGGTTTCCACGCTCAGCACGACGACCTTGGGATTATTGGTCTTCCGCTTCACCGCCAGCAGGCAGGCGGTCTTGTCGCCGCGCAGCCCACCGTCGGCCGGCTTCGTCGCGGCGGCGCCGGCCCCTGCCCCCGTTCCCGTCCCCGACCCTGCGCGCTGATCCTCGGCGGCGCGGCAGCCGTTCTTATAGGATTCGCCATGCTGGTTTTCGTCCCAGCGACCCGCCTTGCAGTCGGCGTAGCCGCGCTTGTATTCGCGCTGCGACGCGGTCGAGGCCGACGCGCCGGCGGCGATCATCGTCAGGGCGATGACGCTGATCATGGCGACAATGTTGTTTTTCATATGCGCGTCTCCGAGCGAAGAGAATAATCCCAATGCTAACGCCGGCGCTCCGGACCGCGCCACGCGATTTCCATACTAACTCAACTCGCCCCGCACCCCCCGCGGGCGCGCGCTCGAATGTCTTTGGGGGTTTTCGACGCGCCGGAGAGATTTCAGGCGCTGATGATCGTCTACGCCAGCGATTTTTGCGACCCATGCCAGCCGCGAGGGATAGCCCTAACCCAAGGCGGCGCCGCTGGAGAAAGCGTTGTCATCCAACTCGCCTCCCGCCGTTGCGCTCCCGCCTTCATGGGCGGGAACAAGCAAAGCGGCGCTGGCGTTATAGGGTTGGGCGTTGGGGTTGTTTCCAACAGGGCTTGGCTGAGCCCGGCCCAGGAGTTCTGCCATGACGACTTCCCGCAAGATAATGACTGCGGCGCTTGCCGCCACGATCTCAATCACCATGCTGTCAATTTCAAGCCCAGCTTCGGCATGGCACCGCTGTGGTAGGAATTTGGGGCCCGGCTACTACGGCATGGCGGTCGGCGCGGCGGTTACAAGCGCCCCCTATAGCTACGGCTATTATGGCTCCGCCTATCCATCAGGTTACGGTTATTATGGCGCAGCTGCCGCCGCGCCTGTCGTCGCGAGTGAGGGATATTACTGTGCGACCGGCGTGAAGACCTGCTTGCTCAACGAGCCCGGATGGCTCGGGACGGGTTGTTCTTGCAAAGTGTCGTGCGGCCGCGCACGGGGAATCGTTGAATAGTGCATAGCAAAACCCTGCAGCCGAGAAAACCCATCGGCCGCAGTGTTTCATTGCAATATGAGGCGCGGCGCAGCGGTTTCGCGAGGATCGTCTGCGCCGGCGATTTTGCGCCCGCTTTCGCGCCATGATCGAACGAAGTGGGTAGAAATATTAGGTTTTGTCGAGTCTGCGTTACGCCACCGGAAGCAGTCATTCGTCTTTGGCGAGCCGCGTCGCGCCGCCGACGCATCAACAGCGCCTTTCTGGCCTCTTGCATGTTTTGAAAGGCATCGGCGCCAACCACGCATCTTTATCATTGCATGGGCTCGCCCATTTCGGCGACGACGCGTGACGCCAATTGCGGCTTATGCGATCGGCGCCCGACACGCAGGCGGTGACCGCGGTCCAGAGAAATGATCTCTTTGCTCCCCCCGTCGATCAACGCGTATATATCCTCGATCAGCTTGATCGGGAGTAGAATATGAGTCCCTTTGAAACGTCGCTTGTCGTCGCTTCTGTGATCTTCGCCGCTTTCCTGCTTGGCATCATTGTAGCTCCACTGCTGTCGGAAGCTCATTTGAGCGCAAAGGCCGTGGAAATCATCAATGACGCGCGAAGCCTTGTGACAGGATTGGCCGCTTTGACGTTGGGACTCTTAATCGCAACCGCCAATAGCTCCTTCGAAGAAAAGAGCAAAGAAGTAAAGCACGAAGCGACCAATGCTATATTGGTCGACAGACTGCTCCTAGATTACGGGCCTCAGGCGAATCGCGCCAGAGAGGAACTCCGGATCGCCGTCCAAAACGAACTCGACCGCATGATCGAGGCGAGGCGGCCGGGAGTGGACGCTAAGCAGATTTTTGGCACCGTGCGCAGCGGCAACATTCGCTCGGAGATTTTGAAGCTATCGCCAAATAACGACACAGAGGCCTGGCTGAAGACAACCGCTCTCGCGGCGGCTCAAGACTTCGTTACGTCAAGGTGGCGCATTTATCATGAAATGAATAGCAGCATAAAATGGCCGCTTGTTTACGTGGCCGTGTTTTGGATCGCAGCCATTTTCTTTAGTCTAGGCATTAAGACGCCCCGAAACATTTTTCCCGTGAGTGGGATGTTCATCGCCTCCCTCGCCATGGCGGGAGCCATGTATCTAATGTTTGAAATGGACATGCCGTTTCAGGGCTTCATTACGGTTTCCGCCGCTCCTCTCGAGTCGGCCGTCCAGCAAATCAAGGAGGCTGCGGTCGCAACTTCCCAAAAACAATGACCGGCGCAGCTTTTCCAACGGAAGACGCGTCGGATGTGACGCGCCGCACGTTGCCGGCCTACCGTCCGTGCTTCGCCAAGAGACCATCGCCCGGGCGTTCCACGTCTTTCGCGAGATCGTCAGGGAGCCGGTGCGAAGAGCCGCCGAATGGTGACCTGCAGCAGATCCGTCCATGCCCGGGCCAGTTGTAACGGCGCGCGGTCATCCTCCGGCGCCGGCATTTCACGATTCCCCGCCTGACGCGCGCTTCTCCAACTCGCCAATTTAGCGTCGCCCCGCCGGAATGCCGACGTCTGCTCGCTTGAGACGCGAATCGGCGGGGCGCCCTTGAAGACAAATCGTCGACGCGCCTCATGATAGGCAGGATCAGGTCCGAAGAAATTCGCCCGCATCCACTGGAGCTCCTCGTCGCGATAAATCGCCAGTGGTTTGGCCAATTCGTCGTCCAGCCGCCGCTGAAGTTTTTTCACCAGGCGCGCGGCGTAATCCGGCCCTTGCGCCAAGGCGATGGCGCGCAGCCTCAGCTCTTTTTCAAACATGTCTATGTCTTCGCCGAAGACTTCATCGAGAAAGCCGATCTCGCAAGCCTTCTGCGCGCCCAGAGGCTGGCAGCCTTGCGTAAGTTCCAGCGCTTTGTCTTGCCCCACGCGCTTTGGGAGCAAATAGGTCCAATATTCGGAACCATAGAGTTCCCCCATGCTGCGGTAGTGAGGATTAAGAACAACGCTGGGGCGCGCAAAAACATGATCGGCCGCCAACGCCAGAATCGCGCCGCCTGCGCCGGCGTTGCCGCGCATGCCCGCGATCACGACATGCGACGTGGTGTTGATGACTTCATGCACGAGATCGTCCATGGCGTTGATGTTTCGCCATGACTCTTCGGCCGGGTCAGCGCTCGCTTCGATCACGTTCAAATGGATGCCGTTCGACCAGAAATCGCGTCCGCCGAGCAGCACGATGACCTTGGTGGGACGCGAGCGGGCGAGAAGGAAAGCGTCGCGCAGACGCTTGCATTGCGCGGTGCTCATCGCGCCATTGTAAAAATCAAACGAGAGATAGCCGACTTTGTCTTCTTCCCGATAGACGATTTCCCTATACGTCCGATGGTCGTCCGGCGCATCGATCGCCAGTGGCGTCTCGGGCGTGTCGCGAAGAAGCGGACCCAACACCTGAGCAGCAGGCAACTTGATTCCGGAGGCGGCGCAGAACTCTTCAGCGCATCGTTCGCAGCCGACGCCGATCTGAGCCAAGCGGCAAATATCCCTGTGCGCCTGATCGCTCTTCGCCTTCAGATGGGAAATCCAAACAGCGCCATCGACGGCGCCGATGCAGATCGCGCCATCACGCCGCGCAAGGATCTGACCGGGCGCGCCTCTGAGGCGATCCTCTGCGTGCGCGCCGAAAAGGAAACAGTCTATATCGAGCAACTTGCTCAGAACGCCGGGGGCGCTGTCCGCGGCGCGCAACTTCCTGATGACCGTCGCGGCCGAGTCCTTTCCCCAGTCAATCGAGCGATCTGCTTGCTTCATCGAGGCGCGAAGACGGCCTCGCGCGTAAGACATGGCCTCGGAGAGGGGCTCCGGCCGCCAGCCTCCGGACTGAACTTCGCCCGTCTCGATCCGCGCGATCGCTTCAAGCACGCCGCACAGAGCGGCTTCCGTCACCGGGCCACGATAAAGACTGCTTTTGCTCGGCGGATCTGACTCGAGAGCAAACTCCGGAGAGGCCCAAATCGGCCCCGCGTCGAAATCCTCAGCGGCTTCCAGGATGGTGACGCCCCATGCCTTTTCGTCGTGCGTGATGGCCCAATCGAGCGACGATGGTCCTCGATCGCCTTTGATCCCGGGATGCACAATCAGACATCTCATGCGGGTATAAATTTCCGGTGGAATCGCGATCTTCAACATCGGCGCGATGATCAGATCGGGAGCGTGCTGCTCGGCGGATTCGATCATCTCCGCGCCACGGGTGACGACGCTCACCCGAATTTCATGCCCACGATCGGTGAGTTCGACAAAGAGCCGCTGGCTGAGGCTATTATGTGCGGAAGTCAAAAAGAGAATGCGCACGGGGTCCCTCCCATGTTGTCGTTGGATCAAGTTGAATGAAGCTGTTTGCGCGGAAATCGCCGTTTTGCAGCTAAATCAGGCGTCTAGCGTCGATCGGAAGCGCGCTCGATAGTCGACCGGACTAGCGTCGAAAAGGCGCTGAAACGTGCGTCGCATGCGTTCGGCGTTTCCAAAACCACATTCCTCAGCGATTGCCTCGATGGATGAATTGGTGTGCTCGAGCTTGGCGCGCGCCGCGTCCGCGCGCGCGCATTCGGCGAATTCGGCGGGCGTCTGACCCGTCTCATTGCGGAAAAGGCGCGAGAAACTGCGCTCGCTCATCGCCATGCGATCCGCCAGCGCAGGGACGCTCATGTCCGCCTCAGGATGCGCCAACATCCACGTCTGAAGTTCGCTGACGTCCGCTCGTAAAGGCTTCTCCAATACGCTCGTATGCCCCTTGAACTGCGATTGGCCGCCCGGCCGCCTCGGAAAAACGAGCAGCGCGCGCGCGACGCCGAGCATCGTATCCCTGCCCAGATCCTCCTCCACCAGAGCTAGGGCGAGGTCGATGCCTGCTGTGATCCCGGCTGATGTGTAGACATTCCCGTCGCGGACAAAGATCCGGCTCGCATCGACGTCGATGGTGGGAAACGCCTTCGCGAGACGGTCTGCATAAGTCCAGTGCGTTGTCGCGCGCCTGTGGTCCAAGAGGCCTGCTCGCGCGAGAATAAACGCGCCGGTGCAAATCGAAACGATCCGCCGCGTCCTGGGCGCGACCGACCGCACCCATTCGAGGAGCGCAGAGTCTTCGGTGACGGCTTCGCAACCCATGCCCCCGACCACGACTAAGGTGTCCAATCCTTCAACCACCTCGCCGTAGCTGTGGGAGGCGACGATCTGCAGTCCGGACATCGTCGGGACAGGTCCCGCCGCTTCAGCGATCACGACGGACTGGTAGGTCAGCGGCTTCCTCAGCACGCTCAACATAAGGTTGGCCCAATGGAACGTTTCAAAGGGGCCTGAAAGGTCAAGGCTCTGGCAGTCTGGGTAGACCAAAAACCCGACCCGACGAAACCGGGCGTCGTCAGGCAATCGCTTGTTTAAAATTTCATTTTCCATGGCGTCATCGTCACGCGGGCCTCGACTCGTCGCAAGGACAAAATACCCTCGTTTTCGGCCAAGCAGTGGGGGCCATTGGAGCACAGCGGGGCGACCGCCACATGGAGGCTTCGCCACATTGCGCCACGCGCCGCGGCGGCCCCTCACCCTCGCTTCGCTCCCCTCTCCCCGCTTACGGGGAGAGGTTTGCGCCCGTGCGCCTGATGTGCCGCGCCGCACTTTGCCGGCCCACCGTCCGTGCTACCCATCGTGCATTACACGTGGACCTTGGGGGGCCATGTTTTGGGGGGCATGTCATGACGACCATTGCAATGAACCGCCGCGGATTTTTGGGCGCGATGCTTCTGGCGAGCGCCGTTGTCACGGGGCGCCGCGCCTACGCCGACGCGGCGATGGAGGAGATCGGCCGGCTCAAGCCGGGCGAGTTCACCTGGCGTCCCGAACTCGCCGCGAAGGGACCCGTCTCCGTCGTCGTTTCGCTGCCGCAGCAGCGCGTGCATGTCTATCGCAACGGCGTCCGCATCGCCGCCTCCACCTGTTCGACCGGCAAGCCGGGACATACGACGCCGACCGGCGTCTTCGTCGTGCTGGAGAAGGACAGGAATCATCACTCGTCGATTTACGACGACGCGCCGATGCCCAATATGAACCGCCTCACCTGGTCGGGCGTCGCGCTGCACGCCGGCAATCTCCCCGGCTATCCGGCGTCGCATGGCTGCGTGCGGCTGCCGGCGAAATTCTCCGAATTGCTGTTCGGCGTCACCCATATCGGCACGCCGGTCATCATCGCCGGCGCGCATACCGACCCTTGGGAATTGACCCATCCCGGCATGGTGCTGAGCGGCTATGCCGAACAGGAATTCGAGCAGGTGCTGTCCGGGCTTGAGGGCAAGAAGCATCCCTCCGACTGGGCGGAGGCCGAAAATTTCCCCGTCACCAGCATCGTCGCGTCCTCGTCCGACCACGTGATCGAGCTGATCGAGAACGACCATGTCGTCGCAAGGTCCGTCCTTGGCTTGGAGGGCGCGGACAAGCTCGGCTCGCATGTGTTCGTGCTGAACGGCGCCGACCAGACGTCGCGCGGCATGCATTGGAGCGCGATCACGCATCATCACGAGGATGCGGCGCTCGCGCCGGACCAGAATGTGATTCAGCGGATTCGCGCCGACCCGTCCTTCAACGCCGCCATGCAGACGCGCATGCATCCGGGCATGACCATGGTGCTGACCGACGCGCCGCTGTCGCCCGACAGCCGCTCCGGCAAGGATTTCGTCATCGTCACCACGGAATGACGCGGAACGGGCTTCCTTGCCCTTCGAGACGCGTGCTGCGCACGCTCCTCAGGATGAGGAAGCCCTCCACCCGATTCCCGTGCGAGCCACGGCGCCCCGCCCCTGACGCCCGCGCCAAAATGCGCTAGACTTCCCGCTTCGCGCCTTCGGGAACAAATACAGAATGTCGGATTTCTATCGCATCAAGCGTCTGCCGCCTTACGTCTTCGAGCAGGTGAACCGCCTCAAGGCGCGCGCCCGCGCCGGCGGCGCCGACATCATCGACCTCGGCATGGGCAATCCCGACCTGCCCGCTCCCAAGCACGTCATCGAGAAGCTCGTCGAGACCGCCGGCAAGCCACGCACCGACCGCTATTCGGCGAGCAAGGGCATCGCCGGGCTGCGCCGCGCCCAGGCCGGCTATTACGCGCGACGCTTCGGCGTGACGCTCGACCCCGAGTCGCAGGTCGTCGCGACGCTCGGCTCCAAGGAGGGCTTCGCCAATATGGCGCAGGCGATCACCGCGCCTGGCGACGTGGTGTTGGTGCCAAACCCCTCCTACCCGATCCACGCCTTCGGCTTTCTGATGGCCGGCGGCGTCATCCGCTCCGTGCC
>DATBRI010000134.1:0-9664 GCA_036560365.1 Methylocystis sp. | reverse complement strand
TGCGTAGAGATGCTCGAACATCGCGTCGGAGCTCAGCGGCGAGGCGTGCAAATAGGCTGCAACCTCGCGATCGACCTCTTCGGCACATTCTTTATGAAGCTCCGCCTCCTGCTCTTTCGACCAGGCGCCTTCGCTCACGAGATAGGCGCGCAGTCGAGCGATCGGCTCGCGCGTCCACTGCGCGCGCACGACTTCTGGATCGCGATAGCGCGATGCGTCGTCGGCGGTGGTGTGATCGCCCAGGCGATAGGTAATCGCTTCGATCAACGTCGGTCCGCCGCCCGATCGCGCCTTGTCGATCGCGCGGCGCACCACTTCATGGACCGCAATGACGTCATTGCCGTCGACCTGTCGCCCCTCAACGCCGGCGGCGACGCCCTTTTGCGCGAGAGTCTCCGCCGCACTCTCGAGTTCGCGCGGCGTCGATATCGCCCAGCCATTATTGTTGATGATGAACACGACAGGCGTCTTCCAAACTCCCGCCATGTTCAGCGCTTCATAAAAGGCGCCATTTGAGGTGCCGCCGTCGCCGATGAAGGTTACGACGACGCGATCCTCCTTCCGCGCCATCATCGCGTAGGCCGCGCCGACCGCCTGCGGCGCCTGCGTGGCGACGGGGACGCAGTTTGGAAAGTCGCCGCGCGCATTTTTGAAATCGCTGCCGCGCTCGTCGCCCCCCCAATAGAGCAGACATTCGGACATCGCCATGCCGCGATAGAATTGCGCCGCATGATCTCGATAGGACGGCACGAGCACGTCTCGCTCTTCCATGGCCGCGGCCGCCCCGACGCCGATCGCTTCCTGGCCGAGCGCCGAAGCGAACGTGCCGAGCTGGCCAGTGCGTTGAAGACTGATGGCCTTGTTGTCGAAGAACCTGGTCCGAGTCATCTCGCGATAGAATCCGACCAGTCGCTGGAGGTCCTTCGCCGACTTGCTGGCCGCCTTGCTGATCTCGCCGCTCGGCGACAACAGCTGAACAAGATCCATATGGAGATCGAAGCCCATCTCAATGTTTCCCATCGCCCCGCTCCTGATGAGCGAATTAGCGCGGGGATGCGCGACGTCACGGCTTCGCGACATTTTTTTGGCGATTTCCCGGCGCCGCAGCGCAGGAAAAGGGCCTTGACTGATTCGGGCTGCGCGTCGCGATGCGCTGCACGCGGACAATGTCGACATGCCCGACTGGCAATTGGCGCAGGGCGCCAATCGCCAACGTCGGCGACGTGCGAGCATAGAAACGCTGGCCGGCGAAGCAGCGCCCGTCGCCCCTAAGCGTTTTTCTTGTCGAAGCCGCGCCCCGCCTTTCGACCGGCCGGCTGCGCAAGATCATGCAACTGAGGCGCTGGCGCTAGCCCAACCGCTCGATCGCCATCGCGGTCGCTTCTCCGCCGCCGATGCAGAGCGCCGCCACCCCTTTCTTGAGATCCATCGCCTCCAGAGCGGCGAGAAGCGTGACGATGATCCGCGCGCCCGACGCCCCGATCGGATGGCCAAGGGCGCAGGCGCCGCCACGGACATTGACCTTCGCATGCGGCAAGTTCAGTTCGCGCATCGCCGCCATAGCCACAACCGCGAAGGCTTCATTGATCTCGAAAAGGTCGACGTCGTTCAGCGCCCAGCCCACCCGGGCCATCAGTCTGCGGATCCCTTCGATAGGCATGACCGAAAAGCGGCTCGGAGCGCCTGAGACGGCGACATAACCGCGGATGATGGCGAGCGGCGTCGCGCCGGCGCGCTCGGCCTCGTCGACGCGCATCAGAGCGAGAGCCGCCGCGCCGTCCGATATCGCGCTGGCGTTCGCCGCGGTAATCGTTCCGTCCTCCCTGAAGGCCGGTTTGAGGCGCGGGATATCCTCCGCCTTGGCCTTGCCGGGCAGCTCGTCGCTGGCGATAGTTCGCGCATTGGCGCCTTTGCCCAGCATTATGGGCGCGATCTCCTGCGCGAAAGAGTCGTCGCTCGCCGCGCGTTGCGCGCGCGCCAGCGAGGTGGACGCATATTGGTCCTGCATCTCACGGGTAAATTGATATTCCGTCGCGCAATCCTCTGCGAAGGAGCCCATCAGCCGGCCCTTTTCGTAGGCGTCCTCAAGACCGTCCAAAAACATGTGATCGAGGGCCTTGCGATGTCCCATTCGATAACCGGTGCGCGCGCGATCGAGCAGATAAGGCGCGTTGCTCATGCTCTCCATGCCGCCGGCGACCGCGACCCGCGCGCCGCCAACGGCGAGCTGGTCGCTCGCGAGCATCACCGCCTTCATGCCAGAACCGCACATCTTATTGATGGTGACAGCGCCCGTCGTCTCCAGCAGCCCGGCGCCGAGCGCCGCCTGCCGCGCCGGGGCCTGGCCAAGGCCCGCGGAAAGCACGCAGCCCATGACGACTTCATCGATGTCCTTCGGCCCCAGGCCGGCGCGCGTGACGGCCGCCTCGATGGCGTGCGCGCCAAGCTGCGGCGCGGAAACGTCCTTCAACTCTCCTAAGAACGCGCCGATCGGGGTGCGTGCGGCCCCAACGATGGCGATCGGTGCGGCAGCGCTCATGGCAAACTCCTCATCGGCGAGCCCGTTAGCTTTCCCAATGTGAATATGGCGACGAATCCCAGCTTTTGAACGCCGGGAGGAGCGTGTCGTCCCCGGCGAGAATGTCTTCGACGGTTTTGTCGCTCACCGCATCGAGCCTGTCGGGCGACCATCTCGGGCGCCGGTCCTTGTCGATGATCGCGGCGCGAACGCCTTCATAAAGATCGTGCGTCGCCAGCATGCGGCACGCCGCCTTGAATTCATTTGTGAGGCACGTCTCGAGATCGGGCGCTCCCGCGGCGCGCAGCAACAACGCGCGCGTCACTTTTAGCGCCGTCGGCGACTTCGCTCTGATTTCGTCGGCGGCTTGCAGGGAGAATTCCGACTCGTCGCCCTCGAAGGCCGCGATAATATCCTCGACCTTCTCACGCGCAGTCATTTCGGCAAGCAATCGCCTGCGCAGCGTAAGCCTGCCACGACCTGGCTGGCGTGCAAGGTGCCGCAATGCATCATCGACATCCTCGGCGGCTTTGATCGTCGCGAGATCTCCAATCAGTGACTCAACGTCCTCCGCGTGAATCAGAACATCCGCAAGACCGGCCTCTATCGCGTCGGCCGCCGCCACGGACGTCGCCGAAAGCGCCAGATAGACGCCGATCTCGCATGCCTTCGAGAGAAGCCAGCTCGCGCCCACATCAGGAAAGAATCCGATGCCGACCTCCGGCATGGCGATGCGGCTTCGCTCAGTGACCACTCGCCGATTGCCATGCGCGGATATGCCGACGCCGCCGCCCATCACGATGCCGTCCATGACGACGACATAGGGTTTGGGAAAGGAGGCGATGCGGGCGTTCAGCTCATATTCCTCGCGCCAAAACTCGGCGAAAAGCCGCTTTTGCGAGGACTCCAGCTCATAGAGAGTCCTCACGTCGCCGCCAGCGCACAGACCGCGATCGCCGGCGCCGGTGACGAGGACGGCGCGAATTCCGGCGTCCCGCCCGAAGTCGTCAAGCGCGCGCCGGAACTCGCGCACCATCGGCAGCGTCAACGTGTTGAGCGCCTGCGGTCTGTTGAGGAGGATGCGTCCGAGACGGCCCTCTCGCGAAGCGATGAGATCCATCAGCTCACTTCAACAACGCGCGCGCGATGATGACGCGCATGATTTCATTCGTTCCTTCGAGAATTTGATGTACGCGTAGATCGCGAACGATCTTCTCGACTCCATATTCGCTTAGATATCCGTAGCCGCCGTGCAATTGCAGCGCCTCATTGGCGACCGTAAAGCCGGCGTCTGTCACGAAGCGCTTGGCCATGGCGCATAGCGTCGTCGCGTCGGGCGCTTTGGCGTCAAGCGCCGCCGCCGCGCGCCAAAGAAATGTGCGCGAAACTTCAAGCTGCGTGGCCATATCCGCGAGCCGGAACTGCAGCGCCTGAAATTCGTCAAGGGCGCGTCCGAACGCCTTGCGGCTCGCCATGTAACGAAGACTATGGTCGAAGGCCGACTGACCGCCGCCAAGCGAACAGGCGGCAATGTTCAAGCGCCCGCCATCGAGCGCCGCCATGGCGATCTTGAATCCGTCCCCCTTGCGCCCGATGAGATTTTCGGCTGGCACGCGGCATTCGTCGAAGATGACGGCCCGCGTCGGCTGGGCGTTCCAGCCCATTTTTCGCTCGAGCGCGCCGAAACTTAGACCCGGAGCGCCACCCTCGACGACGAAGGCCGATATGCCCTGCGGTCCCTGCTCCCCGGTGCGCGCCATGACGATATAGATATGGTCGGCGCCGCCCGCGCCGGCGCCCGAGATAAACTGCTTCGCGCCATTCAAAACATAGTGATCCCCGCTGCGCCGCGCCTGCGTGCGTAGCGCCGCGGCATCCGAACCGCTGCCGGGTTCGGTCAGGCAGTAGCTCGAGAGAACCTCCATCGTCGCGAGCTTTGGCAGCCATGTGTCGATCTGGCGTTCGGTTCCGAAAGCGTCGATCAGGCCCGCGCACATATTGTGAATCGAGAGATAGGCGGCGATCGTCGGACACCCCCTCGCCAGCGCCTCGAAGATCAGCACGCTATCAAACCGGGTCAGTCCGGCGCCGCCGGAGGCCTCTCGCACATTGATGGCGGCCATGCCGAGCGCCGCCGCGTCGCGCAGGGTGTCTAGGGGAAAGATATGATCGCGGTCCCAATCGAGAGCAAAAGGGGCGAGGCGATCGCGTCCGAAGTTTCGCGCCAATTCACGAATGGCGTCCTGCTCGGCGCTCAATTCAAAATAGGACGACATTCGTCAATCACCGCGATCGTTGTCGTTAATCTGTCGCGCCAAAGCTTTTTGGCAAGTCAGCGTCGCAAAGCGGCTCCGGCCGAATTGCCGCACCTGACGGCGCGCGCCTGGCGCCATAGGCCTGCGCCACGCGGCTCGCTGGCCCGCGCTTCAATTCACCGCAGGCAAAGGCGCCCGCCACCAAGAGTCGGTCGAGCGACACGCCGGTTTCGACGTCCATCCGCGAAAGCATATAAATGACGTCCTCGGTCGCGACATTTCCGGCGGCGCCGGGCGCGAAGGGGCATCCGCCAAGGCCGGCGACCGAACTGTCGACGACGCTGACGCCGACTTCGAGACAAGCAAAAATATTGGCGAGCGCCTGTCCGTAGGTGTCATGGAAGTGCACCGCGATTTCCTCCAGCGGCGCGATCCGCGCCACCCGTTCGACCATACGGCGGGCGGGCAGCGGCGCGCCGACGCCAATCGTATCGCCGAGCGAGACTTCAAAGCAGCCCATATCGAGGAGCGCCCCGGCGATCGACGCAACCCTGCCGATATCGACCTCTCCTTCATAAGGACAGCCTAAGACGCAGGAAATATAGCCGCGCGCCATGACGCCGTGACGCCGGGCTTCCGCGACGACTTCAGCATATCGCGCGAGACTTTCCTCGATCGAGCAGTTGATGTTGCGCTGTGAAAAGGTATCCGACGCCGCAGCGAACACGGCGATCTCGTCCGCCCCTGCCGCAAGCGCCGCCGCGAGTCCGCGCAGGTTTGGAACCAGAACGCTCAGCCGCAGATTTTGCCTTGGCGCAAGCGCAAGAGTTTCATCCGTGTGCGCCATCTGCGGCACGGCCGTAGGGGAGACGAAACTTCCGGCTTCGATACGCGAGAGGCCCGCGGCCGCAAGACGGCTGATCAGTTCGGCCCGAATCTGCGGCGACAGCGTCGCCTTCTCATTCTGCAGGCCGTCGCGAGGGCCGACCTCCACGATGCTAACGCGCGCAGGAAAGCTCACGCCTCGTCCTTTCGCAGGATCGTGACCAGTTCGGCGCCTTCGATCGCCATATCGCCAACTTCGCAGGCGACGTTCTCGACAACGCCGTCATGCGGCGCAGCCATGGCGATCTCCATTTTCATCGCCTCCAGCACGACGAGGGTCTCGCCTTTGGAGACAACGTCGCCCGACTTTACCGCGACTCGCGTGACGGTCGCCGGCATTGGGGCGAGCACGCGATCATTGGACGAGCCCTCGCTTTGCGATGACGTCGCCGGCTCCACCCAGTTGATGACATAGTTCCTGCCGCGCAGAATGACGGCGATTCCGTCCCGCAGCGGAACAATGCCCGCCTCGTGCTTAACGCCGTCCACGAGCAGCAAGAGGCGACCCGCGACATTTTGAACGCCGATCTCCGTGACGCCGTCGCCGAAGCTCAGAAGGAAACCGCCCACCTGCGGGCGCTTGATGTGCGCCGTGAGCGTTCGGCCCGCCTGCGTTACCCTGAGCTCATAGTCGGCGCCGTCATAGAGCCGCCAGGCGTCGGTTCCTGCCCAGGGCGACCACTCGTCCCCGACCGCTTTGCTCGCTTCAAGCGCCACGCGCTGAGCGTCGGCGAGGACGACCGCGCCCGCCGCTGCGAGAAGGACGCGATCCAACTCCGGGGTCGGAGCAGCGGGGCAGGTCAGCATATCGATCGTATTCCCGACATATTCCGTGCCGTAATCTCCACGCGCCATCGCATCGCTGTTCGAGATCGCGCGCAGCAGATCGAGGTTGGTGACGACGCCGACCATCTCGACCTCTTCCAGCGCCGCCTGCAGTCGACGCAGCGCCTGCCCACGACTTTCGGCGAAGACGATGAGTTTCGCCAAGAGTGAATCATAAAACGGCGTGACGCGATCGCCGGCGCGAACGCCTGAGTCGATGCGCAAAAAAGGCGTTTCCAGCGGCGCGCGGAAATGGGCGATCTTTCCGACCGAAGGCATAAACCCGCGCGCCGGATCTTCGGCGCAGATCCGCGCTTCAATTGCGCAGCCGCTCATCCTCAGTTCGTTCTGGGTCAAGGGAAGCGGCGCGCCGCAAGCGACGCGCAGCTGCCATTCGACGAGATCCTGCTTCGAGACCATCTCGGTGATAGGATGTTCGACCTGAAGCCGCGTGTTCATCTCGAGAAAATAGAAGTGGTCGTCTCCTACAAGAAATTCCACGGTGCCTGCGCCGCTGTAGCTTGCCGCATGCGCCGCGCGGATCGCCGCGTCGCTCATCTGGGCGCGCAAGGACGACGTCAGACCGGGCGCAGGCGTCTCTTCAATGATCTTTTGGTGGCGGCGCTGCAGCGAACAGTCGCGCTCGAGAAAAGAAACAACCCCACCGAGCGAGTCCGCAAAAATCTGGATTTCGACGTGCTTATAGCCGGCGAAATATTTCTCGACGAGCAGCGTGTCGTCGCCAAAGGCGGCGCGCGCTTCGCGCCGTGCGCTTTCGATCGCCGATGACAATTCTTCTGGCGCGCGCACGATGCGCATGCCCCTTCCCCCGCCGCCGGCGGTCGCCTTCACGAGCAATGGAAAACCGATGGCGCGCGCCGCTTCAAACAGCTCAGCGTCGTCGCTTCCAGATGAACCCGGCGCCACGGGCACCCCTGCCCGCGCCATCGCGGCCTTGGCCTCGCTCTTGGAGCCAAGCAGTCGCATCGCGTGGGGTGGAGGCCCGACGAAGATCAGTCCGTTCGCCGCACAGGCTTCGGCGAAGTCCGCATTCTCGGCCACGAATCCATAGCCCGGATGTATGGCGTCCGCTCCGCAACGTCGGGCGACGTCGATGATCGTCCCGATCGACAGATAGCTGTCGCGCGCCGGCGCGGGTCCGAGAAGATAGGCTTCATCGGCCAGTTCGACATGCAGCGCATGCGCGTCAACTTCGGAATAGACGGCGACCGACGCGACGCCCAACCTTTTCGCCGTTCGCATAATTCGGCAAGCGATCTCGCCGCGGTTCGCGATGAGGAGCTTGCGCATCATCTCAATCGACCGCGATCCAGTGTGGCGCGCGCTTTTCGAGAAAGGCGGAAAGACCCTCCTGCGCCTCCGCGCTCGATCGCCTTGCGGCGAGACGATGCGCGGCCTCGCGCAAAAGTTCTGCGTTGACGCCGTGGCCGTGGCATTCCGCGAAAAAGTTCTTGACGTCAGCCTGCGCGCCGGGCGCGCCGCGCAGCAAATCGGCAACTATCGCCGCATGCGCCAAATTGACATCCGACCTCGGCGACACGCGATGGACGAGCCCCAGCATCTGCGCCTCGGCGGCGGAAAATCGCTCCGCGGTCAAGGCATATCGGCGTAGCTGACGCAGACCTATGGCCCGAATGAGAAAAGGCGCGACGATCGCCGGAAGCAATCCCAGCCGCACCTCATTGAGCGAGAAGGACGCGTCGTCGGCGGCGACGACGATATCGCAACACGCAAGCAAACCGACGCCTCCGCCGACGACGACGCCTTTGGCCAAGGCGATCGTCGGCTTCGACGCCGTGTCCAACGCGTGCAGCATTCGGGCCAGCGCTAAAGCGTCCTGTTCATTGGCGCTCGACGAACGCTGCGCGACGCGGATCATCGCGCCGATGTCGCCCCCGGCGCAAAAGTAGTCTCCCGCGCCTTCAAGCGTAATGATGCGGACGTCGGCTCGCGCATCCAGCCCTTCCAGCGCTTCCTTCATCAGGCAAATAAGCTCGTAGTCGAGCGCATTGCGCTTGTCTGGACGGTTCAGGGTCAAAGTCGCGACGCCATTCGCGTCAACCGATTGCAGCAACGTCGTCATAGAACATGACTCACATGCGAAACAGGCCAAAGCGCGTTTCTTCGATCGGCGCCTTAAGAGCGAAGGATAGCGCCAAAGCGACAATCCGTCTCGTGTCGAGCGGGTCGATCACGCCGTCGTCCCAGAGCCGGGCGCTAGAATAGAGCGGCAGGCTTTGGCGCTCATATTGCTCACGAATCGGGCGCGCGAAGTCCTCTTCCTCTGCTTCCGAGAACGTCTTCTCTTGTTTCTCCATGGCGTCCCGCTTGACGCGCGTCAGCACGCTCGCGGCCTGTTCACCGCCCATGACGCCGACGCGCGCGCCGGGCCACATCCATAGAAATCGTGGCGAGTAGGCGCGTCCGCACATGGCGTAATTGCCAGCGCCAAAACTGCCTCCGACGATGATCGAGAACTTCGGCACCGCCGCCGTCGCGACCGCCGTCACCATTTTGGCGCCCTCCTTGGCGACTCCAGCGCTTTCATATTTTGCGCCGACGATGAATCCGGTCGTATTGTGCAAAAAGAGCAACGGTATTTTTCGTCGCGCGCAAAGCTCGATGAAATGCGCGCCCTTTTGCGCGCTCTCGGGAAACAAGACGCCATTGTTGGCGACGATCCCGACAGGATAACCGTAGATGTGCGCGAAGCCTGTCACCAGCGTCGGGCCATACAGCTTGCGGAATTCTTCGAATTCGCTGGCGTCGACAAGGCGCGCGATCACCTCCCGGATGTCGAACTGCTTGCGGGGGTCCTGCGGCAGCAGACCGTAAATCTCGGCGGGATCGTAGCAAGGCTCCGCAGGCCTGCTCACCGGCACTGTGATGGCGCCGCAAGGTCCGAGATTGCCGACGATCTCCCGCGCGATCTGCAGGGCATGCGCGTCATTCTCGGCGCAATGATCGGCAACGCCGGACCGGCGGCAGTGAACGTCGGCGCCGCCGAGCTCCTCGGCGGTCACAACTTCGCCCGTCGCCGCTTTGACGAGAGGCGGACCCGCCAGGAATATCGCGCCTTCGTTGCGCACGATAATCGTTTCATCGCTCATCGCCGGAACATAGGCGCCTCCGGCGGTGCACGAACCCATGACGACGGCGA
>DATBRI010000133.1:0-2323 GCA_036560365.1 Methylocystis sp. | reverse complement strand
CGAGAACCTCGCCGAGTGCGTTGACGGGGAAAGGTTCGGCCGGCGAGGCTTCGCGTCGCAATGGGCGCGGGGCCTCGGCGACAGTTGCGACTCCCGCGACTTTTGACGCAGGCGGCGCATATGCTCGCCGCTCGTCTTCGTCGTCATGCTGGCGGCGCGGCGGCGGCGCGGTCGCGCGCTTGGCGGCGAGAATGTCGCGGTTCGCCGCAGCGAACCCCTGATCCTTTTTCGACTGCGGCCAAGAAGCGAAGTCCGCAGGCGCGACATGCTCGTCAATCGGCTCGATTCGGATCATGTGCGGGGCTCCTCGATCCATTCGGCGAGGGCGTCGAAATGGTGCGAGATGTCGCGGCCAACCAGACGCAGGCGCGTCCAATGTGCGAGGGCGAGCGCCGTTTCATGCCGGGCCGCCGCTTCGCGAGCCGAGATGGCGAGGCTGGCGAAAAACGCCAGGTCGAACGCCAGCCCATCAAGGGCCGCCGCATCGGGTTGCGCGGTGTGTGTTGAGGATGTCTGCATCATGCGCGCGCCTCGCCGAGCGCGAGCGTCGCGAGCATGATCGCGAGATCAGGGGAAACATCGAATCGACGACGAATCCATGCGAGCCGGATAGCTTGCGCGTCGGGACCGAATTTCGTAGTGTGCTGGGTATCGAACGCGCCGGGAAGCATGTCCGATATTCGAGGGGCGCCATCTGCATCACGCGGATGGGCGCCTCTCTCCGTTCCAGGGGGCAGCATTGATCAGGCAGCCCTCGCATCGGAGGTCGAACGCTGCGGCGCGCCGATCTTCGACAACGCCCATTTGTCCAGCGCCTCGCGCGTATAGAGCACGATCCTACCGGCTTTGCGGTATTCGGGCGTGTCGCCGGTGACTACGCCTTTGGCGAGCGTGCGCTCCGCGCCGAAACCATAGGTCTTGATGAGGTAGTCGGCAGCGTCTTTGCGCCGAAGGAAGGAAGCATCTCGCATCTGTCATTCCTCATTGAGGGTGGAATGACAGGACATTTACGCACATTTCCGCGCGTGTCGTTCACCCTTTGATATGTGACAGGCTATTATGATTTTCATCGGGAGTTCATACGTTTTCGATCTTGCGCAATTCCATTGATAGCCTTTACAGCGTTCACATGGCCGGCACCGGCTAGTTTCAAGCAGTCTTGCACGAAGCGCACGAACGGCCCCGGCCTCTCCTGGCACGCGGTTGTTGCGGGCTTTTCTCCTGTCGCCATCAACCAAGTTAGTTGCAGATTAATAACGAACATTCGCTCGGCTTCTCGCTTTGCGAAATGCGAGCTTTTTTGCGGCGCATAAAGCAGCGTGCTCCATGTTCTCGACCGTCTCCCGGATTGGCGCAATCGGCCCTCGCTCCATCCACCCCCCATCCGACAGAGTGTCCCAACATTCTCGCAGATCGCCTCGCAACCGGCGCTGTTTGTCAGCACGTCGGCGGCCGGGAAAGGAACGCCGAGCTGGTCCGCTCTGCTTTCCAAATGAGCTCGGGTATCGGGCATGAGACAGCCAAGAAGCGCAACCATCTTTTCAGTGTTTCCGCGCTCGGCGGCGAGATGCAATTGCTCGATTTCACGATAAACCATATTGGCGTTCGGTCGGCTCTTTTCTTTAGCGTAAATCTCGAAATCCAATCGGAGCGAGTCGCCAAATTTCGTTACATCTGAAACCGGAATTTTGTGTCGCTCAATAAGCATCTGTATCTCACTATCAGAGAGCGACGGCACCGCATCGGCCGGACGTTTTGTCATCGAACACCAGACTTCGGGCGCGTAATAGGAACGACGGAAGCGCCCTTGTTCCCATCCATCGCCGCCGTGATCGTCGCGCCGATGGTATCGACCGCGCGGCGTAGCGGGTCGGCGTCGAGATGCGCATAACGCTGCGTTGTCGCCGCCTGGGTGTGCCCCAAGAGTTTGCCTATGATCGGCAGGCCCAGCGACGCGCCGGCGCCGAAACTGGCGAAGCTATGGCGAAGATCATGCAGCCGTAAGCCGTCGAGGCCAGCGGCGCGGCAGACAGAGGCCCAGGGCTTTTTGAGGTCCGAGCGAGGCCTGCCATCGTTCGCGCCGGCGATGACATGCGGATTGCCTTCGATGCGCGGAAGCACGGCCAAGACAGCGAGCGCCGCGGCGCTCAGATAGACCGGCTTTTTGCCCGTCTTGGAGTCGGCGAGAAAAATAACACCGCGTTCAAAATCGACTTGCGACCACTTTGCGTGGAGAATTTCGCGAAGCCTCGCGCCAGTCAGAATCAGGAGCCGAATTGCGGCGACGGCGAACGGGTCAAGTTTCACGCGCCGATTTTCGGCC
>DATBRI010000132.1:0-41735 GCA_036560365.1 Methylocystis sp. | reverse complement strand
CTCTCGTTGAATCTCATGCGAGGAATCATTGTTCTCCGACAGCGCGAGTTGTTCCTGAGTTTCGGCGATCGTCTCGTCGAGCTTCTTGACCTTCTCCTCCGCCGCTGCGACTTGGTCCGAAGCGCCGGATTTCGCTTTTTCGAGCGCCGCTTCGGCTTCGGCGCGCGCCTTCTTGAGATTGTCGAGGCCGTTCTGAAGCCACTTCGACTGGATTTTCAGGAGCGAGTCGCGCGGAACCCCGCTGAGGCTCAGCGAATTCGGAATGGGAAAATATTCGCCGAGCTGCGCGGCGTCAGCAGGCGCCGCAGGAATTGCGCAGGCGAGCAGGCCAAAAAAGACGGCGCCGGCCAACGTCCTGCGGACGCTGGCCGTTTTGCTGATGAAGCCCATGATTTTCTCCCGTATGCTGCGCCTTTCAGAGCGCTTTTCGTCGCGCAAACTGGGCTATCGCTTGACTTCTGGCAAGTGCCCGCGGATTTCGCCTCCTTAAAGGAGTCGCGCGCAGCGCTTGACTGCCGCCGCTCTTTTGCGCGAGCCTAGATCTGCCGGGGGAGCCCCGCTTGGCGCGCGCGACCAAGCGCCGCCGCAAGGGCTGAGAGGCCGCAAGACGCGCGAAATCGCGGGAGCGGCGACCCTTCGAACCTGATCCAGTTGAGACTGGCGGAGGGATGGTGCCAGAGAAAGTTTCCAAAAGGCGGCGTTCATGCTCGCGCGCGTGATCGGCGCCGGCGTCGCCGGACTCTGCGCCGCCCATGCGCTCGCAAGCAGGGGCGTGGAGGTGGAGATCGTCGAGCGCGCGCGCGCGCCGGGCCTCGGCTGCTCGCGCTTCGCCGGCGGCATGATCGCGCCCTGGTGCGAACTGGAAAGCGCCGAGCCCCTGGTCGCCACGCTCGGCGAAGAAGCGCTCGACTTCTGGTCGCGCGAGGTCGGCGTCGCGACGGTCGCCGGCAGTCTTGTCGTGACGCCCGCCCGCGAGCGGGCCGAACTCGCCGACTTCGCCCGGCGCACCCGCAATTTCGAATTGCTGGACGCAAAGCAAATCGCGGCGCTCGAGCCAGATCTCGCCGGGCGCTTCGATGCGGCGATGTTTTTTCCCAAAGAGGCGCATCTCGATCCCCGCGCAGCGCTCATCGCGCTGACCGAGCGCCTCGCGCAAACGCCGAATGTGACGCTGCATTTTCAGCAGGACGCCGCCGAAATGGAGACGATCCCGGATTGGATCATCGACTGCCGCGGCCTCGCGGCGCGCGACGCTCTTCCCGGCCTGCGCGGCGTGAAAGGCGAAATGCTGATTCTGCGCAGCGACGAGATCTCCTTGACGCGTCCGGTGCGCATGCTGCATCCACGCCGGCCGGTTTACGTCGTGCCGCGCGGCGAGGGACTGTTCATGATCGGCGCGACGATGATCGAAAATGAGGAGCGCGCACGGGTCACCGCGCGCTCCGTCGTCGAACTCGTCAACTCCGCATTCGCCGTCCACCCGGCCTTCGCCGAGGCCGAGATCGTCGAGACGGGCTCGGACCTGCGGCCGGCGTTCGCCGATAATCTGCCCCGTCTTTTGAAGCGGGGTCGCACTCTCTATATCAATGGGCTCTACCGCCACGGGTTCTTGCTCGCGCCGGCGCTGGCGCGCTGCGCGGCTGAGTCCGTCGTCAACGACGGGTATTTCCCGGAGGTAATGGATGCTGATTCAGATCAACGGGCGGCCGCAGGACGTGAGCGCGACGACGTTGCAAATGCTGCTTCACGAACTGGGGTATGATGAAAGGTCCGTCGGCACCGCTTTGAATCAGGAGTTCGTGCGCGCCAAGGACCGCGCCGAGACGCAGCTTCGCGACGGCGACGCCGTCGAGATCGTGACGCCGAGACAAGGCGGATGAGCGAGGCGCCGCATGAATGACCCGGTGACGCTTTACGACGTCGCGCTGGCCTCGCGGCTGCTGCTCGGAACGGCGCGCTATCCGTCGCCGGCCATTCTCGCCGAGGCCATTCGCGCATCGGGATGCGAGATCGTCACCGTCTCGTTGCGGCGCGAAGCCGGCGGGGCGCGGGCGGGCGAGGCCTTCTGGAGCCTCATCCGCGACGTCGGGGTGCGCGTGCTCCCGAACACCGCCGGCTGCCGCACCGCCAAGGAAGCGATCGCGACCGCGCAAATGGCGCGCGAAGTCTTCGCGACCGACTGGATCAAGCTTGAAGTGATCGGCGAGGAGGACACGCTGCAGCCGGACGTCTTCGGGCTTGTCGAAGCGGCGCGGGCGCTGGCGGACGACGGCTTCAAGGTCTTCCCCTATACGACCGACGATCTCGTCGTCGCTGAAAAGCTGCTCGACGCCGGCTGCCGCGTGCTGATGCCCTGGGCGGCGCCCATCGGTTCCGGTCGCGGCGTCAACAATACTTTTGCCTTGAGGGCGCTGCGCGCGCATTTTCCTCAGACGCCGCTCATCGTCGATGCTGGACTTGGCGCGCCGTCGCACGCCGCGCTGGTGATGGAATTGGGCTATGACGCCGTCTTGCTCAACACCGCCGTTTCGCGCGCCGGCGACCCCGTCCTGATGGCGCGCGCCTTCGCCCTCGCGATCGAAGCGGGCCGAGCCGGCTTTCGCGCGCAGCCGATGACGCCGCGCGACATGGCGGAGCCTTCGACGCCCGTCATCGGCCGTCCTTTCGACAGACTGGCGCAGGAATAGCCGGTGGCGGCGCTGAAGCTCGATCCCTTCTATCTCATCGTCGACGACGCCGATTGGCTTTCCCGCCTGCTGCCGCAGGGCGTTAAGCTCGTGCAGCTGCGGGTGAAGGATCGCGCCGAGCCCGACGTTCGCGCGCAGATCGTGATCGCGCGGGACATCTGCGCGCGGCATGGCGCGCAGCTTGTCGTCAACGATTATTGGCGGCTTGCGATCGAGGAAGGCTGCGACTTCGTCCACCTCGGCCAGGGCGATCTCGATGCGGCGGACATCCCCGCCTTGCGACGGGCCGGCGTCAGGATCGGCGTTTCGACGCATGACCAAGCCGAGCTTGACCGGGCGCGCGCGCTCGCCGCAGACTATGTCGCGCTCGGCCCGATCTATCCTACGCTCCTGAAACAGATGGCCTTTGCGCCGCAGGGCCTCGCCCGCATCGGCGCATGGAAAGCCCAGATCGGCGAGACCCCGCTCGTCGCCATCGGCGGACTGACCCCGGAACGCGCGATCGCCGCGCTAGCCGCGGGCGGGGACAGCGCCTGCGTCGTCACCGACATTTTGCGCAATGCCGATCCGGAAGGCCGCGCGCGGAGATGGCTCTCCGCGACCCAATTGTGGCGCGATGGCGAAGGCTTCTTCGCGCCCGACTACGCCGATGCGCGCGTGTGCCCCTCCCCCAATCACGGCGCGCGGCTGCGGCCGATCTCGTCGCTGGTGCTTCATTACACGGGGATGCCGACGGCGGAATCGGCCATCGCTCTGCTCTGCGATCGGCGCTCGGAGGTCTCGGCGCATTATGTCGTGAACGAGGACAGCAGCGTTCTGCAGCTCGTGCCGGAGTCGCGGCGCGCCTGGCACGCCGGAAAAAGCTTCTGGGCCGGCGAGACCGACATGAACTCCGTCTCGATCGGAATCGAGATCGTTCACCCCGGCCACGACGACCCGCGACCCTATCCCGCGGCGCAGATCGAGGCGACGGCGGCGCTCGCCAAGGACATTTGCCGGCGCCACGCGATACCGCCCGAACGCGTGCTGGCGCATTCCGACGTCGCGCCCGGCCGCAAGCAGGATCCCGGCGAATTCTTTCCGTGGGAGGAACTCGCCCGCCATGGCGTCGGGCGGGTTGCGGAGGAAAATTCCGCCACTGGCGCGACGACCGTCTCGCTTGGCGACGCGGGCGCCAAGGTCGCCTCGCTCCAACGTGACCTCGCGGCGTACGGCTATGGCGTCGCGCAGACCGGCGTCTATGACGCCCAGACAGTTCAGGCGGTCGAGGCGTTTCAGCGCCACTTCCGCCGCACAAAGGTCGACGGCCGCGCCGACGGCGAAACCCGTGTGGCGCTCGCGAACCTCGTCGCGACATTAGGAGAGCGCGTATGAAAGCCGTCGTCGTGACGGGCGCCTCGACCGGAATCGGCGCAGCCTGCGTCGACTTGTTGATCGAGAAGGGGTTTCTCGTTTTCGCATCGGTCCGCAAGGACTCCGACGCCGCCGCGCTCGTTGCGCGACATGGCGCGTCCGTCGCGCCGCTGCTCTTCGACGTGACTGACGCCGACGCGATCGCGGCCGCCGCGCGCGACGTCGAGGCGCGCCTCAGCGGCGAAACGCTCGCCGGGCTCGTCAACAATGCCGGCGTCGCCGTCCCCGGCCCGTTGCTGCATCTGCCGATCGAGGACTTTCGACGCCAGATCGATATCAATCTCGTCGGCCAGCTTCGAATCATCCAGGCCTTCGCGCCGCTACTCGGCGCCGGCGCGCACCGGCGCGGCGCGCCGGGCCGCGTCGTCAATATGAGTTCTGTCGCCGGGCGCTTCGCCGCGCCCTTTCTTGGCGCCTACAACGCCTCGAAATTCGGGCTTGAAGGCCTGTCCGACGCGCTGCGCCGCGAGCTGATGGTTTATGGCGTCGACGTCGTCCTGATCGAACCGGGAATGATTTCGACGCCGATCTGGGACAAGGCCGAAGGGACAGATCTCGACATGTTCGAAGGCACAGCCTATGCCGGTCCGGGCCGGAGGATGCTGAAATGGCTCATCGGGGAAGGCCGCCGCGCGCCCGGTCCCGAGGTCGTCGCCAGCGCCGTACTGCGGGCGCTGACCGCGCCGCGCCCGCCCGTTCGCATTCCCGTCGTAAGGAATCGCTTTACCGACTACACGCTACCCCGCCTACTGCCGGCGCGGCTTGCCGACTGGTTGACGGCGCGCCGGCTCGGCCTGCTGCCGAAAGCGGCAGCCGAACGGGACTGATTTTCCGATCGTCCGCAACGATGTTGAGCTGAAAGAGGAGAGGCTATGTCCAACGCCAATGACTGTGGCGCGCCGCCGAAACATGGCGCGGTCTGCTGGAACGAGCTCAATGTCCATGATGTCGAACGGGCGAAGACGTTCTACAGTCAATCTCTCGGCTGGAGCTTCGAGGGCATGCCGATGGGAGACTCCACATATTGGATCATCAGTTCGGGGGGCGCGCGGGTCGGCGGCATGTTCGAGATGAAAGCCCCGGAACTGGCGAGCGTTCCGGAACACTGGCTGACCTATATCGGCGTCGATGACGTCGACGCCCGCCTGGAGAAGGCCAAGGCCGCCGGCGCCACGATCTGCAAAGACGCCTTCGAGATCCCCGGCGTCGGCCGCATGGCCGTGCTGCAGCAGCCGGGCGGCGCCTTCATCGCCTGGATGACGCCGAAACCGGCGAGCGCTTAAGCGCGGCCCTGCGTGGGGCGCTTGACCTTGCGGCCGTTACGGGCGACCTATCGGCCTCCGCAACGACCGCCGAAACGACCCCCATGAACGAAGCCGCATCAGAGACCCGCCTGCCCGATCCGGTCGCCGCCGAGCCGGCGCCCCGCCGGCGCACATGCGCGGTGGCTATTGGCGCTGGCACCGCCGCGGTGATCGTCGGCGGCGGCGCGCCGGTCGTCGTGCAGTCGATGACCAACACCGATACGGCGGACGTCGAAGCGACCGTCACGCAGGTTCTGGCGCTGGCGCAGCAGGGCTCGGAGCTGGTGCGCATCACCGTCGATCGCGACGAGGCGGCGGCGGCGGTCCCACATATTTTCGAGAAGCTCGCGCAGAAGGGATGCCATGTCCCGCTGGTCGGCGATTTCCATTACATCGGCCACAAGCTTCTCGCCGATCATCCCGCCTGCGGCGAGGCGCTGGCCAAATACCGCATCAATCCGGGCAATGTCGGCTTCAAGGAAAAGAAGGACAAGCAGTTCGCCTCGATCGTCGAACTCGCCGCAAAGCATGGCAAGGCGGTGCGCATCGGCGCCAATTGGGGTTCGCTCGACCAGGAGCTCTTGACCTATCTCATGGACGTGAACCACGCCTCGGACCGGCCGCTCGACGCGCGCGCCGTGACCCGGGAAGCGCTGGTCCGCTCGGCGCTGATGTCGGCCCGCCGCGCCGAGGAGATCGGCCTCTCCAAAGACCGCATCGTCATCTCGGCGAAGGTTTCGGCCGTGCAGGACCTTATCGCCGTCTATCGCATGCTCGCGGCGCGCAGCGACTATGCGCTGCATCTGGGGCTCACCGAGGCCGGGATGGGCTCGAAAGGCGTCGTGGCGTCGTCCGCCGCGCTCGGCGTGCTCCTGCAGGACGGCATCGGCGATACGATCCGCGTGTCGCTGACGCCCGAGCCCGGCGGCGACCGCGCGCTCGAAGTGCGCGTCGCCCAGGAAATTCTACAAACCATGGGCTTTCGCACCTTCGTGCCGCTCGTCGCGGCCTGCCCAGGGTGCGGACGCACCACCTCGACCGTGTTCCAGGAACTGGCGCGCGACATCCAGGCCCATATCCGCGAGCGCATGACCGCCTGGCGCGCGCAATATCCCGGCGTCGAGACGCTCAATGTGGCGGTGATGGGCTGTATCGTGAACGGTCCGGGCGAGTCGAAACACGCCGACATCGGCATTTCGCTGCCCGGCACGGGCGAGACCCCGGCGGCGCCCGTCTTCATCGACGGCAAGAAGGCGATGACCTTGCGCGGCGAGGGCATCGCCGAGGAATTCACCCGCATCGTCGACGATTACATCGTGCGCCGCTTTGGCGGCGGCGCGAAGGGCGAAGCGGCGGAGTAGGCACCGCCGCAACGCTACGCTGTTACGCGTCATGCCCGCGCTTGTCGCGGGCACCGTTGTGGCGTTGCGTGGATGCCCGCGACAAGCCCGGCCATGACGCCGTGATAGTTTCGGCGGTGACGCGCTTTACGCCTGTTCAAGCGCCTCCGCGGCCCTTCGCAGATCGCGCCAGGCGGCGGGCTTTAAGGCCGCGCTTTTCAGCATCGCCTCGAGACTCGAAAAAACGAAGGACCGCGCGACATGCGCGCCGCAGCGCGCTTCGAAAACCTTGCCGCGCAGCTTTCCGACCGGCTCGTTCGTCGTGAGCATGATCCGCGCCGGCGCTTCACCAAAAATCAGCAGAACCTCTGGCGCCGTCAATTCGACCCGGCGTCGCGCGAAGGGCGCGAAGATCGCCGCTTCATGCGGGGACAGTGCGCGATCGCCGGGCGGGCGCCAGGGCGAAACATAGGCGAGCGAGGCGCTGGTGCGATCGAAGCCGATCGCCGCCAGCATATTGTCGAGGAGCCTCGCCGAAAGCCCGCTGAACGCCGCGCCGCTTGCTTCTTCCGTCGCGCCCGGCGCGGCGTCGAAGGCGACGAGACGCGCTCCGGGGGCGCCGGCGCCGAACAGAAAATGCTGCGCCATGTCGCGAAAGGGCGCGTGCGGAAAATTGGCGAGACGCGCCGCGAGCTCGTCAAGATCGCGCGCGCCGGCCGCAGCCGCCTCTGCGGCGCCAATGGCTTCGTCGGGCGCGACCATCGGCGCTGCGGCCCGGCGTGGGGGTTCGGCGGCCTGTGGCTGAAACGGGATCGGCGACGCTATTGCGTCCGTCGCCCGGGGGCGTTGCGCAACGGCTCCGCGCGCGCTGTCCGCATAGCGGTCATGCGGCGTCTCATCGAGCGCAAGATCGACGCCGCTCTCGACATACCAGTCGAGAAGCGCAAGAAGCGCGGCGCGGGTTTCAGGCGTGGAAGACATGAGGCAAGTTACCTCACCCTCCTCTCGAGTGGGAGATGGACGCGCGCTTTTGCGGCAGGGCTCAGCAACAACGAAACGCGCTTTCGCCGCCCGCGCCAAAACGCGCATTCTCCCGCGAGCGGAAAAACTCGTCGCGCGTCATGATCGTCGCGCCATCGTGGCGCGCACGAAGATGCGCGACATAGGCGTCGTAGTCGCCTTGCCCGACCATGAGCTTCGCGCCGTCGCGAAGCTTGCGCGCGAGACGATTGAGATCAAGCCTGGGCAGGCTGCAGATCGTGCAATTCATCCTCGGTCTCCCGCGTTGTGACTTGTTGCGCGGCCCGCGCGGCGCGGATGGCTCTGATCGCGAAGCCGAGCATCGCCAGAACCAGCGTGACATAGATGGCGCAAAGCGTGGCGTCGACATAGTCGTTGAAGATGACGCGCTGCATTTGGGCGATCGTTTTCGCCGGCGCCAACAGCTGATCCTTATCGGCGGCCGCTGCGAATTTTTTCGCATGCGCCAAGAACCCGATGCGCGGATCCTCGTGAAAGATCTTCTCGAAGGCCGCCGTCAGCGTGCAGATGTAGAGCCATGCCGTCGGCGCGATGGCGACAAAGGCGTAGCGCTCGCGCTTCATTCGATAGAGCACGACGACGCAGAGCGTCAGCGCGATCGCCGCGAGCATCTGATTGGCGATGCCGAATAGCGGCCACAGCGTATTGATGCCGCCAAGCGGATCAATCACCCCCTGATAGAGGAAATACCCCCAGCCGCTCACGGCGATGGCGGTCGCGGCGAGATTGGGCGCCCAGGCGCGGGTGTTGCCGAAGGCCGGGAAGAAGGCGCCAAAGAGATCCTGGATCATGAAGCGGGCGACGCGCGTGCCGGCGTCGATCGTGGTGAGGATGAAGAGCGCCTCGAAGAGGATGGCGAAATGATACCAGAACGACCGCATGGCCGATCCGCCGAGCGCGGAGGAGAGAATATGCGCCATGCCGACGGCGAGCGTCGGCGCGCCGCCCGTGCGCGATAATATCGTCTTCTCGCCGACGTCCGCGGCGACGCCCGAAAGCGTCTCCGGGGTGACCGCGAACCCCCATGAGGAGATCGCCGCCGCGGCGGAGTCCGGCGTCGCGCCGATCAGCGCCGGGGCGCTGTTCATGGCGAAATAGACGCCGGGCTCCAATACGCTCGCGGCGATCAGCGCCATGACGGCGACGAATGATTCCATCAGCATGGCGCCGTAGCCGATGAAGCGGGTCTGCGTCTCGTCGGCGATCATCTTCGGCGTCGTGCCGGAGGATACAAGCGCATGAAAGCCCGACACCGCGCCGCAGGCGATGGTGATGAACAGAAACGGGAAGACGCTGCCCGCGAACACCGGGCCGGTGCCATCGATGAAGCGGCTGACCGCCGGCATCTGGAGGTCGGGCCAGACGATGAAAATGCCGATCGCGAGCGACAGGATCGTGCCGATCTTCAGGAAGGTCGACAGATAGTCGCGCGGCGCGAGCAGCAGCCACACCGGCAAAACTGACGCGACGAAGCCATAGCCGATGAGCATGAAGGCGAGCGTCTCGGCCTTAAAGGAGAAGAGCGGCGCGAGCAGCGCGCTCTCCGACACGGTGCGGCCGAAGGCGATGCTCAACAGCAGCAGTACGAAGCCGATCGCCGACATTTCGCCGATGCGCCCAGGCCGCAGATAGCGGCCGTATACGCCCATGAAGACGGCGATCGGCAGCGTCGCGAAGACGGTGAAGGCGCCCCAGGGACTGTCGGCGAGCGCCTTGACGACGACGAGCGCCAGCACCGCGAGCAGAATGATCATGATGGTGAGAATGCCGACCATGGCGATGACGCCGGGAACGCGCCCCATCTCGGTCTTGATGAGATCGCCGAGCGAACGCCCGTCACGGCGCGTCGAAATGAACAGGACGAGAAAATCCTGCACGGCGCCGGCGAAGATGACGCCGGTTAAGAGCCATAATGTTCCCGGCAGATAGCCCATTTGCGCTGCGAGCACGGGGCCGACGAGCGGACCAGCGCCGGCGATAGCCGCGAAATGATGGCCAAATAGCACCCATTTATCGGTCGGCACATAGTCGAGCCCGTCATTGCGGCGAAGCGCGGGCGTGCGGCGGCGCGCATCGAGCCCCAGCACCCGCTCAGCGATGAAGCGCGAATAGAAGCGATAGCCGATGGCGTATGTTCCGATCGCCGCCGTGACGAGCCACATGGCGTTGACCGTCTCGCCGCGCGAGACCGCGAGCGTGTAGAGCGAGAACAGCACGAGGGCGAACACAAGCGCCCACGGAAAAAGCTTCACTGTCTGACGGCTGTCGGCGATGTTGATGAACGACATTAGGACCCCGAATGGCGCCCACTCTCGGCGCGTCGATTCACCGAAACTTATAATTTTGCGAGGGTCAAGGGATCGCCGCGATCGGCGAAATATTTGTGCAGAGCCTCTCCGAAAAGCGGCTCTTGCGGCGCCGCGGCCGCAAAAAGCGTCATGGACGAATGGAACTTCAAATCATCGGGAGAGCCGAAGATTTCATGCGCGCTGCGGCCTTCAACCCTATAGACGAGTCCGACGCATTCCTTGAGCCGCGGGCCCAAAAGCGGATGCGCGAGATAGGCCGCCGCCTCGGCAAGCGAATGAATGGCGTAGCGCTGCGCCATGGCGCTCGCGCCCAGCCCTTCGAGCTGCGGAAAGACGAACCACATCCAGTGACTGCGCTTGCGGCCGGCGGCGAGTTCCGCCGTCGCCTGAGCGTAAACCGGTTTCTGCGCCGCGACGAAGCGGTCGAGGTCGTAAGGATCGTCCGAGGCGCCCGTCATGACCAGATCCGTCGATCAACTCCGCTGTCATCCCCGACGCGCGCAGCGCGCGCGATCGGACCTCCGGTCCGCCGGGAATGACACGCCAATCGATTCGATCTCACTCCGCCGCTTGCGCGGCGACGGGCGCGTAGTTGAGAATGGGCGCGAGCCAGCGTTCGACCTCGCGCGCTTCCATGCCCTTGCGGCGGGCGTAATCTTCGACCTGATCGCGCTCGATTTTGGCGACGCCGAAATAATGCGCTCTCGGATGCGCGAGATAGAGCCCGCTGACGGAAGCGGCCGGCGTCATCGCGTAACTTTCGGTCAGCCTCACGCCGGTGCGTTTTTCAACACTGAGCAGATCGAAGATCGCCGCCTTTTCGGTGTGATCGGGCTGCGCCGGATAACCGGGCGCCGGGCGGATGCCGGCGTAGGGTTCAGTGCTTAGCGCGTCGGGCGCGAAATTCTCTTCACGCGCATAACCCCAGAACTCTTTGCGCACGCGCTCATGCATGCGCTCGGCAAAAGCTTCCGCGATGCGGTCGGCGAGCGCCTTGACCATGATCGAGCCATAGTCGTCATTGGCGCGGGCGTAGCGCTCCGCGATCTTTTCTTCTTCCGCGCCGGCGGTCACGACGAAGGCGCCGACATAATCGGCCTTGCCGCTCTCCTTGGGCGCGACGAAATCGGCGAGCGCGAGATTGGCCTTGCCGTCGCGTTTGGGCAATTGCTGGCGCAACATGTGCAGCGTCGCGATTCGCTCATTGCGCGACTCGCCATTGTAGAGCGCGATGTCGTCGCCGACGGCGTTCGCCGGCCAAAAGCCGATGACGGCTTTCGGCGTGAACCAGCGCTCTTCGACAATCCGCTTCAGCATGGCGCGGGCGTCGTCGTACAGCGTGCGCGCCGCCTCGCCGCGCTCGGGATCGTCGAGCAGCGCCGGATAGCGCCCCTTGAATTCCCAGGTCTGGAAGAACGGCGTCCAGTCGATGTAGGGCACGAGTTCGCCGACGTCGTAGCTGGCGAAGGCGCGCGCGCCGCTGAAGGAGGGCTTCGGCGGCTCATAGGCGGCCCAGTCGATTTGGTAAGCGTTGGCGCGAGCCTGCGCGAGCGGAACCCGCAGCTTGTCGGCCTGCGCGCGCGCATGAGCCTCGGCAAGGCGCTCATATTCGGCGCGCGTCTCCGCGACATAATCGGGACGCGTCTTGTCGGAGACGAGCGCCTGCGCGACGCCAACGGCGCGGCTCGCGTCGGTGACATAGACCGCCTGGCCGCGACGATAATTGGGACTGATCTTCACCGCCGTATGCACACGGCTCGTTGTCGCGCCGCCGATGAGGAGCGGCGTGTTGAGACCTTCGCGCTCGAGCTCCGAGGCGACGAAGCACATCTCGTCGAGCGATGGCGTAATCAGGCCGGAAAGACCGATGAGATCGACCTTTTCCTTCTTGGCGACTTCGAGAATCTTCGCGCAGGGCGTCATGACGCCAAGGTCGATCACCTCGAAATTGTTGCAGCCGAGCACGACGCCGACGATATTCTTGCCGATGTCGTGAACGTCGCCCTTCACCGTCGCCAGCAGGATTTTGCCGGCGGTGGAGCGTTCGCTCTTGTCGGCCTCCATAAAGGGCATGAGATAGGCCACCGCCTGTTTCATCACACGCGCCGATTTGACGACCTGCGGCAGGAACATCTTGCCCGTGCCGAAGAGATCGCCGACGACATTCATGCCGGTCATCAGCGGCCCTTCGATCACGTCAAGCGGGCGCGTGGAGCGCTGACGCGCCTCTTCCACATCCACTTCGACGTAATCGGTGACGCCGTTGACCAGCGCATATTCGAGACGCTTCTCGACGGTGTTTTCGCGCCAGGCCGCGTCCTTTTCCTGGGTTTTGCCGGCCGCGCCCTTGAATTTTTCAGCCAGTTCAACGAGCCGCTCGGTCGAATCCTTGCGGCGATTCAAGACCACGTCTTCGCAAAGCTCGCGCAGCTCGGGATCGATCTCGCCATAGACCGTAAGCTGACCGGCGTTGACGATGCCCATGTCCATGCCCGCCTGAATGGCGTGATAGAGGAACACCGCATGCATCGCCTCGCGCACGCGTTCATTGCCGCGGAATGAGAAGGACAGATTCGACACGCCGCCCGACACATGCGCATGCGGCAGATCGCGCTTGATGGCGCGCGCGGCTTCGATGAAGTCGACGCCGTAGTTTTCATGCTCCTCGATGCCGGTCGCGACCGCGAAAATATTGGGATCGAAGATGATGTCCTGGGGCGGAAAACCGACGATGTCGGTCAAAATTTTATAAGCGCGCGCGCAAATCTCGGTCTTGCGGGCGAATGTGTCGGCTTGGCCCTTTTCATCGAAGGCCATGACCACGACGGCGGCGCCATAGCGGCGCACTTTTTGCGCGTCGGCGATGAATTTCTCTTCGCCTTCCTTCATCGAGATCGAATTGACGACCCCCTTGCCCTGCAGACATTTCAGGCCCGCTTCGATCACGGCGAATTTGGAGGAGTCGACCATCACCGGCACGCGGGCGATGTCGGGCTCGGCGGCGAGCAGATTGAGGAATTCGACCATGGCGCTCTCGGAATCGAGCAGGCCTTCGTCCATATTGATGTCGATGACCTGGGCGCCGTTCGCCACCTGATCGCGCGCGACGTCGAGCGCCGCGGCGTAGTCGCCGTTGGTGATGAGCTTGCGGAACTTCGCCGACCCCGTGACATTGGTGCGCTCGCCGACATTGACGAAGGGAATGTCCTTGGTCAGCGTGAAGGGCTCCAATCCAGAGAGACGCAGCATCGGCGCGATCGTCGGAATCTCGCGCGGGGCGACGCCGCTCACGGCGCCGGCGATCGCGCCGATATGGTCCGGCGTCGTGCCGCAGCAGCCGCCAAGCACATTGACGAGACCGGCGGTCGCGAATTCGCCGACGAGCTCCGCCATATATTCCGGACTTTCGTCGTAGAGCCCGAACTCGTTGGGGAGGCCCGCGTTGGGGAAGGCGCAGACGCGCGTATCGGCGACGCGGCCGATGTCGGCGATATGCTGACGCATCTCGCGTGCGCCCAGCGCGCAGTTGAAGCCGATCGAAAAGGGCTTGGCGTGCGCCACGGAATTCCAGAAGGCCACCGCCGTCTGGCCAGACAGCGTCCGGCCAGAGAGATCGGTGATGGTGCCCGAAATCATGATCGGAAATCGCGTTCCGACCTCGTCGAAGGCGTCTTCGAGCGCATAGAGCGCCGCCTTGGCGTTCAGCGTGTCGAAGACCGTTTCGACGAGCAGGATGTCGGCGCCGCCTTCGATGAGGCCGAGCGCCGCTTCCTTGTAGGCGGCCCGCAGCTCGTCGAAGGTGACGGCGCGAAAGCCCGGATTCGACACGTCGGGCGAGATCGAGCCGGTGCGGTTGGTCGGGCCGAGCGAACCCGCGACGAAGCGGCGCACGCCGGTCTTCGCCGCAACCTCGTCAGCCGCCGCCCGCGCCAGCCGGGCGCCCGCGCAATTGAGTTCGAAGGCGAGATGTTCGAGCCCATAGTCCGCCTGCGCGATCGTCGTCGACGAAAACGTGTTGGTCTCGATGAGGTCCGCGCCAGCTTCGAGATAGGCGACATGAATCGCCTTGATCGCGTCGGGCTGCGTCAGGGTCAGCAGATCGTTGTTGCCGCGCAGATCCTTGGCGTGATCTGTGAAGCGCGCGCCGCGGAAGTCGGCCTCCTCGAATTTGTGGCGCTGGATCATCGTGCCCATCGCGCCGTCGAGAATGAGAATGCGGCGCGACGCCGCCTCTTCCAGCGCTTTGAGAATATTCGGGCCGTAAGCTCTGTCGAACATCATGCGATGGCCCTTTCACGAACGGGACGCACGCCAAGCAAATGACAAATGGCGAAGACGAGGTCGGCGCGATTGTTGGTGTAGAAGTGGAATTCATTGACGCCGGCGCGCGCCAGGCTCATCACCTGCTCGACGGCGGTCGTGGCGGCGATAAGCGCGCGAGTCTCCGGATCTTCGTCCAGTCCGTCGAAGCGCTCGGCCAGCCAGCGCGGCACGCTCGCCCCCGCCTTTTGCGCGAAGCCAGCGACCTGCTTGAAATTGCGAATCGGCATGATGCCGGGCACGATCGGGATCGTAATTCCCCGCCCGCGCGCCTTGTCGAGAAACTTGAAGTAGACGTCATTGTCGAAGAAGAACTGCGTGATGGCGCGCGTCGCGCCCGCGTCGACCTTCGCCTGGAGCGCGGCGAGATCTTGTTCGATCGAGGCGCTTTCCGGATGGCCTTCGGGATAGGTCGATACGGAAATCTCAAAATCGCCGATCCGGCGAATGCCGCTCACGAGATCGGTCGAATTGGCGTAGCCCTGCGGATGCGCCTCAAATCTCGAGCCCACGCCTGTCGGCGGATCGCCGCGCAGCGCGACGATATGACGAACGCCTGCGTCCCAATAGTCGCGCAGGATCGCGTCGATGTCTTCGCGCGCGGCGGAAACACAGGTGAGATGCGCGGCCGGCTTTATATCCGTCTCGCCCACGATGCGCGCGACGATCGAATGGGTGCGCTCGCGGGTGGTGCCGCCTGCGCCATAGGTGACGGAAACGAAATGCGGTTTGAGCGCCGCAAGCCGATTGATGGTTTGCCAGAGCTGGATCTCCATCTCCGGCGTTTTGGGCGGGAAGAATTCATAAGAGATCGCAAATTGATTCGGCGACGCCGTGGGGTGAAGAGCGTTAAACATCAGGCTGTCTCATAAGATGCTGCGGGAATGGGATCGGCGATGACGCGCGGATCGCGCGCGAGCCACAAGGACACGGTGAGCTTGGCCCCCTCGCCGGCGTCGGGCGCCAGTTCGCGGCGTTGAACGACGTCGAGGCCCGCCTGCGCGAGCAGCCCGGTGATTTCGGCGTCGGAGAAGCCAAGACGGCGATGCGCGTGGTTGTCGCGCAGCGTCTCCTCCTGATGCGGCGCAAAGTCGACGACGAGCAGACGGCCGCCGGGGGCGAGCACCCGCGCCGCCTCGCGCAAGGCGCGGCCCGGATCGTCGAGAAAATGCAGCACCTGATGCATGATCGCGAGGTCGATCGAATTGCGTTCGATCGGCAGCGCATAGATGTCGCCCTGGCGCAGCTGCACATTGTCGAAGCCGGTTTCTTCGAGACGGCCGCGCGCGACGCCGAGCATGGCGGAGGAAAGATCGACGCCGACGGCGCGTTCCGCCTGAGGCGCGAAAAGCTCAAGCATCCTGCCGGCGCCGGCGCCGAGATCGAGCAGATTGCGCACCGCCTTGTCGCCGACCACCTGACGCATCGCCTGTTCGACGCGCTCCTCGGAAACGTGCAGGGCGCGGATGCGGTCCCACTCCTCGGCATGCGAAGCGAAATAGCGGGCGGCGTTCTCGGCGCGCGCGTGACGCACCTGGCCGAGCCTGGCGCGGTCGCCGGCGAGAAGGGCGTCGTCCGCCTCGAGCCATCCGACGATGGCCCGCGCGAGGGCGCCGGCTGGCCCCGCCGGCGCCAGCCGAAAGAAAGCCCAGGCTCCTTCGCGGCGACGCTCGACCAAGCCTGCCTCGACAAGGAGTCTCAGATGGCGCGAGACGCGTGGCTGCGACTGGCCCAGGATCGCCACAACCTCGCTCACCGTCAGCTCCGACTGGGCGAGCAACGCCAGGAGACGCAGGCGCGTCTCTTCTCCAGCGGCGTTCAGCGCCGCGAGCGTCGGGTCGAGGGCCAATTTGGCGAGGGACTTCATGAGCGCTCCGTGAGATATAAAGATATCTATATACGTCAAATCAACAGTGCGCAACCGGGACCTGCGGTTTTTTGACGACGAAACGCTCTTGACCCAATTCCAAACCAGGTTCATCTTTTGTCACATCGCACCTGTCGATCCGACAGCATGGTCCACAGGCTCGCTCGGGCGGGACCTCGATGCGAAGGCGATTCAGGATAGGCCCAAAACCCCCTGTTAATGGGCCAAACCGAGCCACAGTGTTTGCGAGAGGAGCATGACGCCACCGGGTCATATCATTTGACCGGCGTTTGGTTCCGGTCACTGGACGATCAGGAGCAGCTGCTTGATCCGTCCATCCTCTGAAACGAATCGACAACCTTCCGGGCGGCCGAACGCAAAGGCCATGCATCGGGCGCCCGATCACAGACTGGACATTCCAGACTAGCTTCCAAGAGAAGCAAATGGCCCCGGGCGCTTTCGCGTCGCGGGGCCTGTTTTATCACAACAGCCGAAATTTGGCGCGCCTCGGGCGTGACCCCGAACGTGATGTTCGGCATCGCCGCCCCAGGGCTCCGATCCAGCCGCGGCGACTTACGCCGGGGCCTTCTCTTCTTCCTTGCTGACGACCTCCAGGAATGTCTCCGCCGCCTCGCGCCGTTCGAAGACATGCGGCTGCAGACCGCGTTTGGAGAGCGCCTCTTTCATCTTCAGGCGCGCGAAGGCGCTCGTCGCATAGCGGGTCGTCGTCAGATAATAGCGCTGGCTCATATAGTCGATCATTTCGGCGTAATCGTCGTAGAGCGCCTCGTTGATCTTCCAGCCGTCGTGATTGACGACCGAATTGACGCGCTTGCCGACCTTGTCCGACGCCTCGATCAGCGTCTTGCGCAGATCGTCGATGTCCTTCTTGGTTCGCGCGTGCCAGCCTTCGAGATTGACGAAGAGGATGTTGCGGTCCGCGTCATAGGTGACGCGATCGGACATGTTGAGATTGATCAGGTCGGCGAGCAGCCCCATCGGCTCGTCGATGAAGATGCGCTTATCCATCACTTCGGGATGTTCGACGATCGGCTTGAATTCCATATGCGCCAGGATATCCCGGTCGATGTCGATCCCCGGCGCGACCTCGATCAGCTCAAGCCCCTTGTCGACGAGTTTGAACACGCAGCGCTCGGTCACGTAATAGACCGGTTGCTTGCGCTTTTGCGCGAATTTGCCGGAGAAGGTGATCTGCTCGACGGCGTTGAGGAACTTCTTGTTCCTGCCTTCCTGCAGAATGTTCACCTTGCCGTCGGCGATTTCGACGCGCAGTCCGCCATTGGTGAAGGTGCCGGCGTAGACGACGAGTCGCGCGTTCTGGCTGATGTTGATGAAACCGCCGCAGCCGTTGAGGCGTCCGCCGAATTTCGACGTGTTGACATTGCCCTGCAGGTCGCACTCGGCCATGCCGAGACAGGTCATGTCGAGACCGCCGCCGTCATAGAAGTCGAACTGCTGGTTCTGCTGGATGATCGCGTCGGCGTTGGTCGCGGCGCCGAAGCTCGATCCTGAAGCGAGGACCCCGCCGATGGCGCCGGCTTCCGTCGTCAGCGTGATATAGGGCGTCATTTTTTCTTCATTGGCGACGGCGGCGATGCCTTCCGGCGCGCCGACGCCAAGATTGACGACGCCGTTCGGCGGCAACTCGAAGCTGGCGCGGCGCGCGATCACCTTGCGCTCGTCGAGCGGCATCTTGGCGAATTTCTCGACCGGCACGCGGACTTCGCCCGAAAGCGCCGGATTGTGAATCACGCCATAATTCATGCGGTGCATTTCCGGCGGATCGGCAACGACCACGGCCGAGACGAGAATGCCCGGTATATGCACGTCTTTCGGCTTGATCGAGCCCTGTTCGACGATGCGCTCGACCTGCGCGATCACAAGACCGCCGTTGTTATGGGCGGCCATGGCCTGTGCGAGATTGTCGAGGACGAGCGCCTCGCGCTCCATCGAAATATTGCCGGAAGGGTCGGCCGAGGTGCCGCGAATGAAGGCGACGTCGATCTTGGTGGCGATGTAGAACAGCCACTCCTCGCCCATGATGTTATGGTATTTGACCATGTCCTCCTTGGTGCGGTCATTCACCTTGCCGCCGCCAAAGCGCGGATCGACATAGGTATAGAGGCCGACCTTGGAGAAGAGTCCCGGCTGGCCAGAGGCGCAGGCGCGGTAGAGCTGCGAGATGACGCCCTGCGGGAGATTGTAGCCGCAGATCTTATTCTCCTGCGCAGCCTGGGCGACCTTCGGCATGCGGCCGAAATTGGCGGCGATGACCCGGCGCAGCAGCCCTTCGTGATGGAAGCGCCCCGTGCCCAGGCCCTTGGAGTCGCCGGCGCCCGCGGTCATGATCAGCGTGAGATCGCGCGGATGCTGGCTCTCGACGAAGCGCTTTTCCAAAGCGGCGTGCAAGGCCTCGGGAATGCAACTCTGGACGAAGCCCGTGGTGGTTACGACGTCATTGTCGCGAATGAGCGCAATCGCCTCGTCGGCGGTAATGACTTTGTTGTTCGCCATGTCCTCAGGGTTCCCTCGCTCCTCCCCACTCTTTATTGGTTGCGGACCGTTGACGTCGCCGCTCTGGTGGGCGTTCTGCACAAAATGAGCGCTCAACCGTAGAGACCGCGCCGCCCTTGCGCAATAGCGGCGATGCGCCGCAGTTCGGTGGCAACCGCGCCAACGCGCTTGGGGATTGGCCTTAGAGCGTTTCCCTATCACATGGAATCATGCGATCGATAAGGAACCGCTCAAGATCAGAGTATTGGAGCAGGTTCTCATCGAAAAAGTCTGTCAACTTTTCGGAACCTGTTCTAGTCGCCTCTATAGACGCAGCCCTCGAAACAGCTGTCGCGAAAGACCCCGACTTCGGCGAGGCCCGGCAAGCTCGGCGCGAGGTCGCGCCAGATATAGGCGCAGAGATTTTCGAGCGTCGGCTTTCCCAGGCCCTCAAGGTCGTTGAGAAACGAGTGGTCGAGGCGTTCGCGCAGCTCCGCGAGCCTACGGCCAAGCTTGCCGAGGTCCATCACCCATTGTTCTTCGACGCGGGGCTTGCCGCGCAGGGTGACGCGCACACGAAAGGAGTGCCCGTGCAAATTGCGGTATTTGCCGCCCTCTGGAGCCTCGGGATCGTAGAGCGCGTGCGCCGCCTCGAAATAGAACTCCCGAAAGACCTCGAAACTCGACACCGTCACTTCACCCCGATCGTCTTGTGGGTTTGCAAAGACAGACGCCAGCGCGGATGCGCCAGGCAGTAGCTGACCGCCGCCTCCGTATTGCGCGAAACATCCGGCCCGTCCATGGGCTGCAGCAGAAAATGCATGAAGTCGAGCCGCTCATAGGCGGCGGGGTCGACCCCCTGCTGGGGAAAGACGAGTTTCAATTCCGCGCCGCGCGTCTGGACCAGCGGCGTGCCGCCCTTGGGCGACACGCAGATCCAGTCGACGCCCACGATGACCGGGAGCGTGCCGTTGGTCTCGATGGCGATTTCGAAACCTTGCCCGTGGAGCGCCCCGACCAAGGCCGCGTCGATCTGCAGCATCGGCTCGCCGCCGGTCAACACGGCGAAGCGTCGCGCGCGGCCCTCTCCCCACAACATCGCCAGATGTTCGGCAAGCGCCGCGGCGTCGGCGAATTTCCCCCCGCCCTCGCCCTCGAAGCCGACGAAGTCGGTGTCGCAGAACTGGCACTGCGCGGCGGCGCGATCCGCTTCGCGCCCGCTCCACAGATTGCAGCCGGCGAAGCGGCAAAAGACCGCGGCGCGGCCCGCATTAACGCCTTCGCCCTGCAGCGTTTTGAAGGCTTCCTTGACGATGTAGGCCATTGCCCGCTCTAGCGCGGACGCCGCGCGGCGTAAAGCGCGGCAAGACGCTTACCCGTTCTTGGGAAGCTCCTTGTCCTTGCCGTCGGGTTCGCTCGGCGGCTGCGGGCGCGGGTCGAGGCTGCGGATATAGGAGACGATGTCGTCGATCTCCCTGCGCGAGAGATGCATGTCGGGCATCGGCGGATGCGGATCCATCAGGAAATGGCCGAGCTTCGTCCTGTCGGTGCGTCGCTGGGCGATATCGAAGAAGGACGGCGCGTCGGCCGAGGCGCTGGTCTGATCCGACGTCACCACATGGCAGGAGGCGCACCATCGCTTCGCGACGATCGCGCCGCGCTGGGCGTCGCCAGCCGCAAGCGCCAAATTTGCGAAAGCGGCGCTCCCGCCGATGAGGGCCGTTGCGAGCGTAAGGCGTCGAAGCTGCATGTGATTTTCCTTGGCAAGGAGCCGTCGATTCGCTTCGCATGAAAGCACAAGCGCGGGCCGCTGGGTATCGGCGACTCTCACGCCAGCTTGCGTCAGGACGACGCGCGGCCGGATGCGGCTGCTGCATTTTTGCAACAGTCATGTGTTCTGATTGCAACAGTGCGGGAGATAAGCAACTTGCCCACGATTGTCGCTGCGCCAGCCCCTTTTCAGACACAAAAGCTGAGCTAAGGTGATCCCGTCACAAGCTCATTCGAGATGCGGAGACAGGCGCCGAAGGATTTCCCCTTCGGGCGCAGGTTCCTTCTTTTCCCTCTCGCTGATCGGCGGTGACGGCTGGCGTATGGCCTTGCAGACGTCGGGCGTCTTCTGGGTTGAGGAAAGTCGGAACATTATGGTCGGAAGCGTTCATACGGGCGGGATTTCAGCCTTTACGCGCAATCAGCGCGCGGCGTTGCCGATCTTCCTTCTCGCCATGAGCCTGGTCATGCTGATGACGGCTCTTGTCGCGCCGGCGCCTGCTCTTGACGCGCCGCGAACGGCCGCGCGGGCCGAGTCGCAGCCTCTGCCGATGTTCAAGGATCCGCGCGCGGCGCTGCGCGCCGGGGTCGAAAGCTACCATGCCGGCGACGCCGCAACCTCCATCGCTGCTCTGCGCTACGCCGCCGAGGGCGGCGAGCCGCTGGCGAAATGGAAGCTTGGCCGGATGTATGCCGAAGGCGACGGCGTCATTCGCGACGACGCCAAGGCGTACGAATATTTCGCGCAAATCGTCGACCATTACGCCGACGACGAGCCGGATCCGCGCGAACGGTCGATGGCGGCGAGCGCCTTCGTCGCCGTGGGGATTTATCTCCGCGACGGCGTTCCCAGCGCAAAGATCAGGCCCGATCTCGATCGGGCGTTCGATCTGTTCCGCTATGCGGCGACCTATTTCCGCAACGCCGACGCCCAGTACAATCTGGCGCGAATGTATCTCGATGCGACCGGCGTGAAGAAGAACGTCCGCCAAGGCGTGAATTGGCTCGAGCTCGCGGCGCGCAAGGGCCACCCGCAGGCGCAGGCGATGCTCGGCCGCATGATGTTCTCCGGCGAAGCAAGCGGCGAGCCTGAACGGGCGCGCGGACTGATGTATCTCACGCTGGCGCGCGATGCGGCAGGCGACGCGGCGCGCGATCAATGGATCGTGGATTTGCACGCCGAAGCGCTGAATTCCGCAAGCGACGCCGACCGCAGCGCGGCCGTCGCCATGCTCGAAGGCTATCTGCGCGAACGCAACTGACGTTCAAATCAACCGGCGCGGGCCGCAGCGCCTTTCAACTTCACCGGAATGCTCAAGAAGCGCGCCCCATCCCCGCGCGGCGGCGGAAATTTGCCGGCGCGAATGTTCACCTGGATCGAGGGCAGCAGCAGCCGCGGCGCATCAAGCTCCTTGTCCCGCTTCTGTCGCCCCGCGACAAATTCCTCTTCACTGACGCCGTCTCTGATCTGCACGTTCTTGGCGCGCTGCTCGGCGACCGTGGTCTCCCACGCATAGGCGTCTCGACCCGGCGCTTTGTAGTCGTGGCACATGAAGAGCCGCGTCTGCGGCGGCAGCGAAAGTATACGTCGGATCGACCGGTAGAGCGCATGCGCGTCGCCGCCGGGGAAATCCGCGCGCGCCGTCCCATAGTCGGGCATGAACAGCGTGTCGCCGACAAACACCACGTCGCCGATCTTATAGGCGACGTCGGCGGGCGTGTGACCCGGCGTGTAGATCGTTTCGCCCTCGAGTTCGCCGATCTTGAACCGCTCGCCGTCTTTAAAGAGTCGATCGAAGCAACCGCCGTCGGCCGTTACGTCCTCAGCCGCGAACACCGGCTTGAATATCTTCTGGACCTTGTCGATGTGTTCGCCGATGCCGATCTTCGCGCCCGTCGCCGCCTTGACGATTTGGGCGGCGGAAAGATGGTCGGCGTGCGCGTGCGTTTCGAGAACCCAATCGATCGTTAATCCTTCCCGCGCCGCCTCGGCGAGGATGGCGTCGATCGAATGCGAATCGGCGACGCCGCTCGCGGGGTCATAATCGAGCACGGGATCCACGATCGCCGCCCGCTTCGTGGCGGGATCGCTGACGATATAGGAGACCGTGTTGGTGGGCTCGTCGAAGAAGGCCCTTATTGAGGGCGCCTGCGGCATCGATCTCTCCTTCATTTGCAGCGCTCAAGCACTTCTCTTCTTTCGTGCTTTCGCCTTTCCTGCTTGCGCCGCCAGATATATGCGCTATAGCTAAATAAGCAATAGCTAATATTATAGGGCGCAGGAACGACTTGCTGACGGCTCTCCCCCTCGATGTGACGCTAGGACTGATTTCGGGCGGACTGGTCGGCTTTACGCTGAGCCTCGTCGGCGGCGGCGGCTCCGTGCTGGCCGTGCCGCTTCTCGTCTATTTCGTCGGCGTGCCAAATCCCCATGTGGCGATCGGCTCCAGCGCCGCGGCGGTCGCGGTCAACGCTCTGATGAGTCTCGCCAACCATGCGCGCGCAGGGACCATCAAGTGGCGCTGCGCCTCTGTCTTCGCCGTTTTCGGGGTTGCTGGCGCGTTCGGCGGATCGACGCTCGGCAAGATCATCGACGGCGAGAAGCTGCTCGCGCTGTTCGCGCTGCTGATGGTCGTCGTATCCTATCTGATGCTCCGCCGCCGAGGGGCGCTGGGCTATCCCGCGGTAAGGCTCAACCGCGAGAATTTCCCCCGGCTCGTCGGCGCCGGCGCTACGGCGGGCGCGCTTTCGGGCTTCTTCGGCATCGGCGGCGGCTTCCTGATCGTGCCGGGGCTGATGTTTGCGTCCGATATGCCGATCTTGAACGCCATCGGTTCGTCGCTCGTCGCCGTCGCCGCCTTCGCGGTGACGACCGCCGCCAACTACGCCGCTTCAGGCCTCGTTGACTGGGAGCTTGCCGGCACGCTCGTGCTCGGCGGCGCGTTTGGCGGACTGATCGGCGCCGCAGCGGCCCACCGCCTGTCGAAGATGCGCGGCGCGCTGAGCGCCATCTTCGCGACGGTCATCTTCGCGGTGGCGCTTTATGTGCTTTGGCGCAGCGTCGGCGCGCTCGGCCTCCTCGATTACGCGGCGAAATCGGCGTAGATCGCGACGTGATCGGAGGGCTTCTCGCCGGCCCGCAGCGACTTGACGATCTCTACCCGCGCCAGCCGATCAGCAGCTTGCGGCGAGAGCAGAAGATGGTCGATGCGAAGCCCCTTGTTCTTTTGCCAGGCGCCCGCCTGATAATCCCAAAATGTATAGAGCCCACCTTCGTCGGACGTCGCTCGCAAAGCGTCCGCATAGCCGAGATTGACCAGGCGTTGATAGGCGGCGCGAGTCTGCGGCAGGAATAATGCGTCGCCGAGCCAAGCGGACGCCTCATAGACGTCGCGCGGCTCCGGAATGACATTGTAGTCGCCGGCAAGCACCGTCGGCTCTTCGAGACGAAGCAGCGCCTCCGCATGGCGCGTCAGCGTCTCCATGAAGGCGAGCTTATAGAGATATTTCTGCGTATTCGGCGGGTTGCCGTTCGGCGCATAGATCGAGGCGACGCGCATGACCCCGCCGGCGCCGTCGGCGATGATCGCTTCAATGTAGCGCGACTGCGCCTCGGCGTCGAAGCCCGGCAGACCAAGAGTCACGTCCTGAAGCGGCGATTTGGAGAGGATCGCGACGCCGTTGAATCCCTTCTGTCCATGGACAGCGACGTTATATCCCGCGTCTTCGATTTCCAGCCGCGGAAAAACGTGATCCTCGCACTTCGTTTCCTGCAGGCAGAGCGCGTCCGGCGTGGCCTCGCGCAGAAAGGCGAGAAGCGGCGCGAGACGCTGCCTGACGGAATTGACGTTCCAAGTCGCGATGCGCACCGTCGGCTCCTAGATCACGCTGGATTGGCCCGAATCCAGATGACGTGATCGTTCACATTAATTTAGAGCGCGCTTTGCGCGAAAAACCGGCGTCCACTTTTTCGCGCGCGCTAGCGCCGCACGCGCGCTAGTCGAGGCGATATGTGGCGTGGCAGGCGTTGCAGGCTTGCACGACTTGCGACAATTCGGCAAGCGCCGGACGCATGTCGCCGTCAGGGCCGATCTTGGCCGCCTCCTGCGCGAATTTGCTCGCCTGCTCATGCATCGTCAGGCCAAGCGCGCGCATCTCGTCGGGCATGTGGTGCGCCATCATCGCCGGCATGTCGCCGAGTTCGCCGCTTTTGGCGTTCGGCTTGCACGCCGCCGCGCCGGGCGACGCCATGCTGAGACGCGCGTCAGCGATTTTGGCGGCCGCCGCGCCGTCGCCCTTGCCCAAGGCCGCCAGGATCTCGGCGACCGCCTCGGCATGTCCGCGCATATTGGCGAGCATATGCGCGCGCATCGGCGCCGGAAGGTCGACCTCCTGGCGCGTGTCGCGCATCTTCGGCGACATTTTCATATGCTCCATGTTCATCTGCTTCATATGCGCGCCGTGATCGTCTGTATCGTCGCCGGCGAGAGCGGCAGCGGTGGCGAAGAGCGACAGTCCGCATGCCGCGGCAAAGAAAAATCTTTTCATTCCGGCCTCCCCTTCATGTGACAATGGCGAGCGTAGCGCGCCCCGCGGCGCCGCGCGCGGGACGAATCGTCACGGCGGCGCGTCGGCGGGGAGATTGATCGTTTGCCCTTGCCGCAACTTCTTACGATTGAGCGCCGGATTGGCGGCGGCGATGTCGCGCCAGCGCTTTTCGTCGCCATAGAGTCGCCTGGCGATCGCGCGCAGCGTGTCGCCGCGTCGTACCATATAGGTCTTCTGCATGGCGGCCGGCGTAGGGCTTTGCGTTGCTTGAGTCGCGCCCTGAACCGCTGAAGCGATAGAGGCGGATGGCTGAGATGGCGCGGCGGGCTTCGCGTCAACGACGACGAACTCTCCGCGCAGCATGCCCATCCAGCAGCTCCAGGGAATGACGCCGGTTTTTTCCGGCGTGAATTCGATCGTCTGCCGTCCCGGCTTGATGTCGAATTCGAGATTCAAGGACGGAACGACGATCCGGTGATTGCACGTTGTCACCTCCGTCGCATTGATTACCCATTTGACCGGAACGCCGCGCAGCAGGGTGAAGCGGGTGGGCGTAAAGCCGAGGCCATTCGCCTCCATCTCGATGGTCTGCGTCGTCGGCGCGGCAGAATCCTGCTGTGGTGGGGAGCGTTGAACGAACGACGGGCTTCGCCAGTTCGTCGTCAGCGACGCGAGATCGGCGCCGGAGCCTGTGAGGATCAATCCGCGATTGATCATCACCGCGCCGAGAGCGACGACGATCACGCCCGACGCGGTCAGCAGGCGATGCGTCACGGCCCCCGAGAGTATTGTCGTCAGGGCGCCGAAGGCGAGCATCACGGGCAAGGTTCCAAGGCCGAAGACAAAGAGCGTCTTCGCGCCTTCCACGGGGCTGCCCGTCCCCGCCGCCATCACATACATCGCCTGCAGCGGCCCACAGGCGATCATCAGACCGTTGAGAAGCCCGATCACGAACGGCCGGTGGCGCGCGCCGCCCGCCTCGCGGTTCACCCAGTTCTGCAGCGGGCCAGGCAGTCCGAGCCGAAAGCGGCGCAGCGGTGCGAACAGCCCAAGCATGTTGAGCCCGAAGATGAGAAGGAAAGCGCCCGCCGCGACGCCGGCGACGCCGCGCAGCACGGGCGTAAAAGCGATGAAAGCGCCGAGCCAGCCGAAGGCGGCGCCGATCGTCGTGTAGGAAAGCGTTTTCCCCGCGCCATAAGCGAGATGTGAGACGAAGGTGGAACGCCCCGCCCGCGCGTCCGCCGCCGCATAACTCACGACGAAGCCGCCGCACATGCCGACGCAATGAAAACCCGTCAGCAGGCCCAAGAGAAACAGGAGGCCAAGACTCATGTGCTGAGCGATGTCAGGCTCGCCCTCGGCGCTGATCCAGCGGGTGTCGAAAAGAACTAAGGCGACGAGTGCGGCGAGCGCGACGACGATGATCGCCAGTCTGATGAAAGGCGAACGCCGGCGCCGCGCCTCCTCCGTCAGAACGACGCGATAGCCGTTCTGCTCGACGCTGTTGCGAATCGAGCTGAAATTGGCCGCGTCGTCGTCGTAGTGAACGACGACCGTCTCGGTCGGATAGCTGGCCGAAACGCTGCGCACGCCGGCCAGCTTTCTGACCGCCGCCTCGATGACATGCTCGCAGCCGTGGCAATGCATGCCGCGGGCGTGAAAGGTGATGGCTGTTTCGGTCATCTAAGGTTTAACGCTTCGCCGCGTCGCGTCGAACTGCGGCCGGCGTCGCAAGCCTCGGCCGCATTGATCATTCCGCTCCTTGCGCCGTGGTCTGTGCGCGAGACGGATTACTTGCCGAATTATTCGTTGAGTTAGTTGCGGACTTACTTGCCGAGCGTATCCATGCCCAACAGCTTGTATGCGGGGCAGAAGTTGACGAAGGCGGTGGTCAGCGGAATGAGCCCGACCAATCCCCACAGCGTCTGCGGACCAATGAAGACGAGGCTGAGCAAGAGCAGCCCGGCGACGATGCGGATGATCCGATCGGTTCTTCCGATATTGGCTTCCATGACTATCTCCCTTCTCACCGGCGACCGTAATGTCAGGCTATCGCCTTGCGTGAGATCGCACAGCGACTAAGTCTCGCTCAGGGCGCGAGCGGCTATTTCTGCCTGTCGTCGTCGTCGAGCTCGAGCCACATGGCGTTGAGAATGGCGAAGGCGCAGGCGAGCCCAAGCCCCAATATCCAGGAAAAATACCACATCCCGCGCTTCCTCCCGCTCAATAATAGTAGTCGTCGCCGCGACGGATCGCCGCCTCGCTCACTGCGCCGCGCAGCACGTAGTAGACCCAGCTCGTATAGGCGAGAACGATCGGCAGAAAGATGATCACCGCCACGAGCATGAGGGAGAGCGTCGCTTTGCTGGATGAGGCGTCCCAAACCGTCAGGCTCTGGTTTGGATGAGTTGATGACGGCATTAGGAAGGGAAACATGCTGAAGCCCGCCATGGTCGCGACGCCCGCGACCGAAAGGCTGCTGGCGAGAAACGCGATCCGCCGCGCCGAGAGGGCGAGGGCCAACGCCGCGATGAGCGCGCCTGCGTAGGCGGACGCGGGGGCCGCGATCATCCAAGGGTAGGCGCGGTAATTGTCGAGCCAGGCGCCGGCTTCTCGCGTCACCGACTTCGCCAGCGGATTTGACGGCCCCGCGTGTTCGACGGCGCCGACGATGCGATATCCTTCGACGCCCAGCATGGTCCACAGTCCCGCGGCGGAAATGAGCAGGACAAGCAGGATCGCGGCGAGCGCGCCATAGCGGCGGGCGCGGACGGACACCTCGCCCTCGCTTTTCAGGCCAAGCCAAGCCGCGCCTTGCATCGTCAGCATCGCCACGCTCACGAGGCCGCAGAGCAAGGCGAAAGGATTGAGCAAGCCGAGCAGGCCGCCCTCATAGGTCGCACGCAGCGTCTGATCGAAATGGAAGGGAACGCCCTGCAGAAGATTGCCGAAGGCGACGCCGAAGATCAGCGCGGGGACAAGCCCGGAAACGAAGAAGAGCCAGTCCCAGGTCTCGCGCCAGCCGCTCTCGGGGTTTTTGTCGCGGAAGGTGATCGCCACCGGACGCAGAATGAGACCGATCAGCACCAGCAGCATCGCCAGATAGAAGCCGGAGAAGGACACCGCATAAAGCGGCGGCCAAGCCGCGAAGGCGGCGCCGCCCCCGAGAATGAACCAGACCTGATTGCCCTCCCAGACGGGACCGATCGTGTTGAGCGTCACGCGCCGCTGCGCATCGCTCCGCGCGACGAAGGGATGCAGCATCGCGACGCCAATGTCGAAGCCGTCCATGACGGCGAAGCCCACGAGCAGGACGCCAAGGATCGCCCACCAGATGAGGCGAAGCGTCATATAGTCGAACATCGCTGTCGCCTTTCCTATCGGGTTTGCGCCGGCGCCGGCGCGGGGAGCACGGGCGCGCCGGAGCGCTGAGGCTTGGACTCCTCCCGGGGGCCGATGCGGACATATTTGACGATGAGCGCGACGTCGATGACCGCCAGCGCGCTGTAGAACGCCACGAAGGCCGCGAGGCTCGCCGCAACATTTGACGCAGGGATGTTGGAAACGCCGAGGAAGGTCGGCATCGTGCCGTCGATGATCCACGGCTGCCGCCCATATTCGGCGACGATCCAGCCGAGTTCGGCGGCGACCCAAGGCAGCGGCAGGCTATACATGGTCATGCGCAGAAACCAGGGCTTGCCGCAACGTCGCCGGCTCGACAGATAGAACGCGGCGGCGAAGAGCCCGATGAAATAGAACCCGAGCGCCACCATGATGCGGAACGACCAGAACAGCACCGGCACGTCGGGAATCGTCGACAGCGCCGCTTCATGAATCTGGGCGTCAGTCGCATTCTCGATATCGGGGCGAATGCGCTTGACGAGCAATGAATGCCCGACGTCGCGCATTGAGGCTTCGAGTTCCGGCGGAACGGCGGCGTTGGGGCGACCGCCTTCTTTGGCAAGCCACTGATAGCCGGCCATGCCGCCGCGGATGCGGACTTCCGCGCGCTCGACCAGCGCTTTCACGCCTTCCACCGGCTTATCGAGCGAACGCGTCGCGATCAGCCCCAGAACCCAGGGAATTCTGATCTCGTCTTTCGTCGTTTCGCTCTTGAGATCGGGAAAACCGAAGACCGTGAAGGACGCCGGCGGCGGCTCGGTCTCCCACATCGCCTCGATCGCGGCGATCTTCATCTTCTGGTTCTCGCCCGCCGTGTAGCCGCTCTCATCGCCGAGCACGACGACCGAGAGCGCGGAAGCCAGTCCGAAACTTGCGGCGACGGTCAGCGAGCGCCTGGCGATGGCAAGGTGACGACGCTTCAAGATGTAATAGGCGCCGATCGACATGACGAACATCGCGCCCGTGACATAGCCGGCGCTGACCGTATGCACGAATTTCGACTGCGCAACGGGATTGAACAACACCTCGGAGAAGGATGTGAGCTCCATGCGCATCGTCTGCGGATTGAAGGCGGCGCCGACCGGGTTCTGCATCCAGGCGTTGGCGACGAGAATCCAAAGCGCCGAGAAATTGGCGCCGAGCGCGACGAGCCAGGTGACGACGAGATGCTGCACCTTGCTTAAGCGATTCCAGCCGAAGAAGAACAGGCCGACGAAGGTCGCCTCGAGGAAGAAGGCCATCAGGCCTTCGATGGCGAGCGGCGCGCCAAAAATATCGCCGACATAATGCGAGTAATAGGCCCAGTTGGTGCCGAACTGAAATTCCATCGTGACGCCGGTGGCGACGCCCATGGCGAAGTTGATGCCAAACAGCGTGCCCCAGAATTGCGTCGCCTCGCGCCAGACGGTTCGCCCGGTCATCACATAGACGCTTTCCATGATCGCGAGCAGCAGCGCCAGGCCGAGCGTCAGCGGCACGAACAGGAAGTGATACAGCGCCGTCAGCGCGAATTGCAGGCGAGAGAGCGTGACGACGTCGAATTCGAACATTTTGAGCTCCTGACGGAAGTCAGCTAACAGATGTCAGCGCGGCGCAGTAGAAGACAGCGCTTCCACCATCTGCGCCGGCGTCACCTTGATGCGATGCGCGGGACCAAAGAACGCGACGTAAAGCGCGACGAGCGCCAGCAGTTTGAAACCGAGCGCGATGGCGATCTCGCGTCCTAATGGCCTTGTCCGCATCGACCTATCCCCTAGCATGGCATGACTGCGGCGACGCCTTATGACAAAGCGCGGCGCAGCCGTTCGATGCCGAGCAGTTTCATGATGTAACGCTCATACACGGGTTCGCTCTGTCCCTTACGGACCTTGCGAAGGAAGTATTTTTCATAGGCGATCTTCGCCAGATGCACCCACCGCCCCTCGCTCGACCAGTTGACGTTGCGCGGCGGAATCTGCGGTTTTGCGACGAAGGCGACGCCCTTGTCGCCGAAATCCGCCAAGCAAACCGCATTCCACGTGCCTTCTTCTTTCGCTTCGCGCCCGCCGATCAGCGCGGCGATATTATGCGCCGTCGCCGTCACCATCGACTCTATCATGTAGCCGGTCTTCGGCGTGCCCGTCGGCACCGGCGTGGCCTCGACAGGCGGGATCGCAACGCAGACGCCGACGCCGAAGACATTTCGGTATTTCGGATTGCGCTGATTCTTGTCGATGATGACGAAGCCGCGCGGATTGACCAATCCGTCGACGCCCATCAGCGCGTCGACGCCTTTGAAGGCCGGCATCACCATGGCGAATTTGAACGGCACTTCGTGCTCTTTCTTGACCTGCCCCTGATCGTCAAGCTCGGCGCATTTGAGAAGGCCCGGCTCAATGGCGGTCGTCTTGGCGTTGACGATCCACTTGATGTCGCGATCGCGGAACGCCGATTCGAGCATCCCTTTCGTATCACCGACGCCGCCCAAGCCCAGATGGCCAACATAGGGCTCCGACGTGACGTACGTCATCGGCACCTTGTCGCGGATGCCGCGCCGACGCAGATCGGTGGAAAGGATCATGGCGTATTCATAGGCGGGTCCGAAACAGGAGACGCCGGGCGCCGCGCCGATGATGATCGGGCCGGGATTCTTACAGAACTCCTCATAGGCTTTCGACGCGGTCTCGGCATGTTGCAGGGTGCAGATCGACTGCGTGTGTCCGCCGTGAGGTCCAAGTCCAGGCAATTCCTCAAAGGCGAGCTTCGGACCGGTCGCAATAACGAGATAGTCGTAGGCGACGCTTTCGCCATTCTGCAGTTCGAGACGGTTTTCGTCAGGCAGAACGCGCTTCGCGCCAACGGGAATGAAATTGATCTTCTTCTTCTTGAAGACCGGGGCGAGCGGCACCTTGAGTTCTTCCGGCTTGCGCCATTGCACGGCAAGCCACGGGTTGGACGGCGTGAACTGGAAATTCTCGAGTTCCGAGACGACCGTAACCTGATGTTGCTTTGCGAGCCCCTCACGGACTTCGAGCGCCGCGGCGACGCCGCCGATCCCCGCGCCCATGACGACGATGTGAGCCATTTAAGTCCCCCCTTGCGCTTTGCGCATCACGTTTCGCGCTGACGATTGCGCTCGTTGGCGATCACATGCACGCTTGACGCGCGCATGTCCGCGACTTAGTCACGCTGTGCGTCGCAGAGCGATCGCAATGCCGCCAGATTGACGATCTCGGCGCCGCCGCGCGACAATTTCACCCAGCCTGAGCGCTCAAAAGCTTTCAGCGTACGGCCGACGACTTCGCGCGCGGTGCCGAGATCCGCCGCGAGCGCCTGCTGCGTCGCGGCGATTTTGTCGCCTGCGCCGCGCAGCGCGAGAAGACGTTCAGCCAAGCGAACATTGATGCGCGTGCAGACGATCTCCTCGATGCGCGACATCAGCGAGGCAAGTCGCTTACCGTAGCCGTCGAACACCAGCGCGCGGAAACCTTGGGACGCGTTCATCAACGCGTTGAACCGATCGGCGGGCACGACGAAAGCGACGACGTCGGTTTCGGCGACCCCTTCGGCCGCATAGGCGTCATCCGAGAGCAGCGAGGCGGTGGTGAGAACGCAGGTTTCATTTGCGCCGACCCGGTAAAGCACGATCTCCCGACCAGATTCAGTCACCCGCTGCACCCGCACCGAGCCCGACACGATCAGCGGAAAATGCGCGCAATGATCGCCGGGCCGAAACAACACGGCGCCTTTAGGGATCTGCTTGCGCACTGCGGAGTCACGCAGAAGCGCCTTTGTCGCGGCATCGAGGCTGCGCAAGGAAGGCGTTTCGTCGACCCAATCGAACGCCATCATCTGCCCTTCATCGCTCGCGATCCGAAGTCTTCACTTAAGCGCGCCGCGAATGATTAACGCACGCATGCTGAACGTTGATGACGCCTAGAAGGCGGCGCCTGATTTGGCGCCGTACCGCTTCAGCGCCATGGCCAACGGGCAGAGACCCGTAAAGGCGGCCTGCAGCAGATTGACGCCGACGAAAGCGGTAAGCAAGAGCCACCACGAACTGAACAACTGCGCCAAGAGCAGGCTCAGGAGGACCATGGTCCCGGCGAAGGCCATGACGATGCGATCAATGCTCATGACGAATGCTCATCGCGTGAGTTCCTTGGATTTGACGCGCGTGCGCGGTTTGGCCGGCTTGCCGCACTGCTCGGCGCAGAACATTTCATAGAGCAGTCCGATGATCCGCGAGACGTTTCCATCGGACAAGGAATAGTAAATCGTCTGCGACTCGCGGCGGGTCTTGACGAGCTTGTCTTCGCGCAGCCGCGCAAGATGCTGCGAGAGCGACGATTGGCTGAGCCCGATCGCCTCCTGCAGCTTCGTGACCGACAGCTCGCCTCCGTGTAGCTGGCAGAGCACCATCAACCGATGGCGATTGGCCAGCGCCTTGAGAAAGCTTTCGGCCTCCGCAGCTTTCGGCGCGAGCGCAAGCAGATTTACATTCATGCTTTCTAAATTACGAATATCGAATATAATTGTCAAGCGCGTCCGACGCGGACTCGAAAGAGCGATATGTCGCATTCATACAGGCGCGGCTATCTGTATATTACGTAAACCTAATTTAATTGACCGCTCGAATGCGGGCGGATTGCTGGGGAGGCGAAGATGGCTGACGTTCGCGCGCCGACGCGTCGCGCATTGCTTTTGCTATTGGGCGCTGGCGCCGCAGGTCTTGGCGCGACGACGAGGGCGTACGCCAAGTCGAGCAAAGCCGCCGCCGCCTATCGCGGCGCGCCAAACGGCCGGCAAAGTTGCGCCAATTGCTCCTACTTCAACCCGCCATCTGGCTGCGGCGTCGTGAGCGGTTCGGTCAGCGCGCGCGGCTGGTGCAATCTTTAAGGCTGACGCAACCTCGCACCAAAGTCTCGGGGCGGCGCGCGGCGCTTTTACTCGCAGACGCTCCTAGTGCGAGAGGCGTAAATTCGCTGTTGCTAATTTATGTTTTACGCATATAACTCACGCATGAGACAAATGGGCCGCTTTCACCTTGCGCCGACGGCGCTCCTCGCAGCGCTCGCGTTCTCCCACGGGTCGACGGCCGGAGAATTCACGATCCGGGTCGCCCCCGTCGAGGATGTAAAGGCCGTCCTCGCTTCGGTCGAGCCGGCGCACCAGCTGACGGCGCGAGCGCGCATCGGCGGCACGGTGAGCGCGCTTAAGATCAAAGAGGGCGATGACGTCGCCGGCGGCGTTGAGATCGCCTCGATCGTCGATCAGAAGCTGTTTCTGCAGATGCAGGCGCTCGACCAGCGCATCCGCTCTCAACAGGCGCAGCGCGACAAGGCGCAGGGCGATTTCGACCGCGCGCAGGAACTGTTTCGACGCGGCGTATATACCAAGGCGCTGTTCGATCAGGCGAAGACGGCGCTCGACGTCGCCGACCGCAACCTCTCGGCCTTGCGGTCCGACCGTGGCGTCATCGAGCAGCAGGCCGCGGAAGGCTCTGTGCGCGCGCCGGGACCAGGGCGCATCCTCACCATTCCGGTTTCCATCGGCCGCGTCGTCATGCCAGGCGAAACCATCGCGACGATGGCCGAGGACAAATACATCCTGCGCCTGCAACTGCCCGAGCGCCACGCCCGTTTCATGCGCGCCGGCGACACGGTCGAGATCGGCGCGCGCGGCCTGCATGCGGAGGCGGGCGGCGAACGCAAGCAAGGACGCGTGCGCATCGTCTATCCCGAGATTCAGGGTGGCCGGGTCATCGCCGACGTCGACGTCGAGGGGCTCGGCGGCTATTTCGTCGGCGAACGGGCGCGCGTATACGTCACGACGGGCAAGCGGGACACGATCATTCTGCCGCGCGCCGCCGTCTATCGTCGCGCCGGCGTGGACTTTATCCGCCTTGCTTCCGGCGAAGAGATCGTCGTTCAGCTTGGCGAGACTCGCGGCGATAGCGTCGAGATCCTTTCCGGCTTACACGGCGGCGACGTGGTGTCGACGCCATGAGCGTAGAGTTTCGTCCGGGCATCTCCGGAACGCTGACCCGCGTCTTCATCAATTCGCCGCTGACGCCGCTGCTGCTGCTCGCCTCGATTTTTGTCGGAGTGATTGCGCTGCGCTCGCTGCCGCGCGAGGAGGAGCCGCAGATCTCCGTGCCGATGGTTGACATTATGGTGTCGGCCAACGGCTATAAGGCTGAAGACGCGATCGAACTCGTCACGCGGCCGCTAGAGGACATCATCAAGGGCGTCAACGGCGTCGAACACGTCTATTCTCAGACGCGCGACGACAATGTGGTCGTCACCGCGCGCTTCTTCGTCGGCACGCCGCAGGACAACGCCGTGCTGCGCATTCACGACAAGATACGCGCCAACATCGGCGAGTTGCCAAAGGGCATTCCCGAGCCGCTGATCGTCGGCCGCGGCATCGACGACGTGGCGATCGTCGTGCTGACGCTCTCCGCGAAGCCCGAGCGCGCAGATCGATGGACCGACAACGGCCTCTATCAGGTCGCCGAGGAATTGCAGCACGACCTCACCAAGGTCAATGACGTCGGTCTGAGCTATATCGTCGGCGGCAGCCCCAATCAGATCCGCGTCGAACCCGACCCCGAACGCCTGTCGCAGTATGGGGTGACGCTCAACCAGCTCATCGACAAGCTGACCAACGCCAACCGCTCCTTTCTCGTTGGCGCTTTTCGCGAGGCCAATCGCGCCGTGCCGGTCGTCGCCGGCCAAACACTGCAAGGCGTTCCCGATGTCGGCCTGCTGCTGCTCACCACGAGAGACGGACGGCCAGTCTATGTAAAGGACGTCGCCGATGTGCGCGTCGGCGCGGCCGAACCCGACCGCCGCAGCTGGACCATGACCCGCAGCGCCGCCGGCGGCCTCGATAAGCGCCCCGCCGTCAGCATCGCCATCGCCAAGCGCAAGGGCGCCAACGCCGTCATCGTCGCCGACGAGATCATGCATCGGCTTGAGGCCGTCAAGGGCCGCATCGTGCCCGATGACATCGAGATCGCGGTGACGCGCGACTATGGCGAGACGGCCACCGAAAAGGCCAACGAGTTGCTTTTTCATCTGGCGCTCGCCACCGTCTCGATTGTCGCGCTCATCGTGGTGATGGTCGGCTGGCGCGAGGGCGTCGTCGTCTTCGTCATCATCCCCACGACCATTCTGCTCACGCTCTTCGCCTCATGGCTGATGGGCTATACGATCAATCGCGTCAGTCTTTTCGCGCTCATCTTCTCGATCGGCATTCTGGTCGACGACGCGATCGTCGTCGTCGAAAACATCGTGCGGCACTGGCAAATGCGCGGCGCCCGCAGCCTGATCGACACGGCGGTCGAGGCTGTGGCGGAAGTTGGCAACCCGACGATCGTCGCGACGCTCACCATCGTCGCCGCGCTGCTGCCGATGATGTTCGTCTCGGGTCTGATGGGACCCTATATGAGCCCCATTCCCGCCAACGCTTCACTCGCGATGATCTTCTCCTTCTTCGTGGCCATGACCATTACGCCCTGGCTTCTGCTCAAAATCGCCGGCAAGCGTTTTGAGCAGGAGCGCGGCGACGGCGTCGATCATGCGCATCAACGCGGCCCTATGGGTAATTTCTATGTGCGCGTCGCGACGCCCTTGCTGAAAGGCCGCAAGCGCTCGCAATGGTTTCTTACGGCCGTCGGCGTCGCGACGCTTCTCTCCATGGGGCTTTTCGTGACGAAGACCGTGCGCGTGAAGCTTCTGCCCTTCGACAACAAGTCGGAGATCGCGGTCGTCGTCGATCTGCCGCGCGGCGCCTCGCTCGAAGAAACGGATCGTGTGCTGACGGCGGCGGCCGAGCGTCTGAAAGACATTCCGGAGCTGACCTCGGTTCAGTCCTATGCGGGCGCGGCCGCGCCGTTCAACTTCAACGGTCTCGTGCGGCATTATTATATGCGCAACGCACCGGAGATGGGCGATCTGGCGATCAATCTGCAGCCAAAGAGCGAGCGCAGCCGCGCGAGCCATGCGATCGCCCTCGATATTCGTAAGCGGCTCGAAGGTCTTCCCGCGCCGGAGCATACCGCGATCAAGGTCGTCGAAGTCCCGCCGGGCCCGCCCGTGCTGTCGACGCTGCTCGCCGAAGTCTATGGGTCCGACGCGCAGTCGCGGCGCGATCTCGCGGCGAAAGTGCGCAAGGCTTTTGACGCGGTCGATTTCGTCGTCGATACCGACGACAGCTTTGGCCAGCGCGCCGAGCGCCTGCGCTTCGAGATCGATCAGGAAGCGCTCGAATATCACGGCGTCGAAGAGCGCGCCGTCTACGACACGATCGGCGCTCTCGTCGGGGGCGTGAAGATCGGCTTTTCGCAGAAGGGCGGCGGCGCGAAGCCAATCGATATTTCCGTGGCCTTGCCGCGCGGGGCGATGACGCCCAGCGAGCGCATCCTATCGACGCCGCTGCCCGCCGGCGGCACGGCGCGTCAGGGCGCCAATGTCGAACTCGGCGACGTCGTCAAGGCGACGCGCGAACTCGGCTCCTATCCGATTTTCCGGCATAATGGCCGCTTCGCCGAAATGGTCAGCGCCGAAGTCGCCGGACGTTTCGAAGCGCCGATCTACGGGATGCTCGCGGTCGAAAACGCGATCAATAAGATGGACTGGGGAGCCTCGGGCCCGCCGACGATCAGATATCATGGCCAGCCGCTCGACGATTCGCAGCCAACATTGCTGTGGGACGGCGAGTGGGAGGTGACTTACGTCACCTTCCGCGACATGGGCGCGGCTTTCATGGTGGCGCTGCTCGCCATCTATCTTCTCGTCGTCGCGCAGTTCGGCTCGTTCAAACTGCCGCTGGTCATCCTGGCGCCGGTGCCGTTGACGCTCGTCGGCATCGTCATCGGCCATATCCTGTTCAACGCCGCCTTCACCGCCACTTCCATGATCGGCTTTATCGCGCTTGCCGGAATCGTCGTGCGCAATTCGATCCTGCTCGTCGACTTCATCCGGCATTTGCGCGCCGGCGGAATGAGCTTGCGCGCGGCGCTGATCGAAGCGGGCGCCGTCCGCTTCAAGCCGATTTTTCTCACCGCCGCCGCGGCGATCATCGGCGCGGCCTTTATCCTCACCGATCCGATCTTTCAGGGCCTCGCCATCTCGCTGGTCTTTGGACTCGCTTCGTCTACGGCGTTGACCCTGCTTGTCATCCCGGCGATCTATGTCGTCTTGCGCGACGACGAAATAACAAGGAGAGCCTCATGATCGAAGACTGGGCGGCGCTCGCCAAGAAGCTCACGGCCGACATCAGAGAATTGCGCGTCGGCGCGCCTGAGGTGATGAAGTCCTTTTCGGCGATGGCTGTCTCGGCGGGCGCGCAAGGCGCGCTCGACCCCAAGACAAAGGAATTGATCGCGCTTGCGGTCAGCGTCGCGGTGCGCTGCGACGATTGCATCGCTTTCCACGCCAAAGCCGCGTCACAGCGTGGCGCGACGCGCGAGGAGGTGATGGAGACGCTCGCCATGAGCATCTACATGGGCGCCGGACCCTCGGTGATGTATGCGAGCCACGCGCTCGCCGCCTTCACGGAGTTCAACGCCGAAAAGCAAGCCTGAGAAGAAAGGAACGACGAATGACTCTGGGCTCTCTCTTGTCAAAACTCGCTGGCGGCGGCGGCGCGGCGCCGACGATCGAGCATGAAGATTTCTGCCGCGTCGTCGCGGACAAATCCTGCGCCATCGTCGATGTGCGCGAGCCGCATGAATATGGCGCCGGGCATGTGCCGGGGGCCAAGAACATGCCGCTCTCGAGCTTTGATCCGACAAAGCTTCCGAAGGGCGACGTCGTTCTGATTTGCCAGGCGGGCGGGCGTTCGGCCAAGGCGCTGGCCCAGGCCGGAAGCGCCGGACGAAAGGATCTTCGCCATTACGCGCCGGGCACTGGCGGCTGGCGCGCCCGCGGCGGCGCGGTGGAATAAGAGGTCGCGCGAGGAAGCGCGTTGCTGTCGCGTTCTATCATCCCCGACGCGCATCGCGCGATCGGGGATCCAGATATCACGTTAGTCGCGATCGCTTCGTCAAGCGAAGCGTCGCGAGCAACGTCAATGCGCGTTACGCCGCCTTGCCGACCTTGGTCGCTTCGGACACCTCGTTGATCTTGCCGGTCTTCACATCATAGATGTAGCCGTAGATCGGAATGTTTTTCGGCACCAACGGATGCGAACGGATGCGCGCGACGTCCTGCGCGACGCTTTCCTCCTGATTCTCGATCGTGTGCCACTTGATGAAGTGGCCTGCCGCGCAGCCGCCGCCATGTTGCGGGTTCGACCAGTTCTCGCCGTCGAAACTCGCCGTCGCGAGACTGTCATCCAGCAAGTCGCTCATGATCTCGTCGCAGAAGAGCTCCATGCCGCAATTGGTGTGGTGAATGACAAACCACTCCTTGGTGCCAAGCAGCTTATGAGAAATGACGAGCGAGCGAATCGCGTCATCTGATGCGCGGCCGCCGGCGTTGCGGATCACATGCGCGTCGCCTTCCGACAGTCCGGCGTATTTCGCGGGATCGAGACGCGCGTCCATGCAGGTCAGGATCGCGAAACCCCGCGCCGGCGGCAGCGCAAGTTCGCTCTTGCTTCCGAAATTGGCGGCGTAAGCATTGTTCGCGGTTATGACCTCGTTGACGATCTGACTTGCCATGTGTCTCTCCCGTGTTGCCGTGTTGCTTTTGAAATTTTTTGACCTTCCTCAACATTGAAGCGCTTCAGCTTCCTTTTCAAGCAGACAAGACCGCCGATCTTCGTGACATAGTCGCTTGACGATCAGCGATATATATTTTCGGGAGCGTCGATGCTGATACTGTATAACGTTCGCGCAGACGCGCACGTCTAAGGGAGATGGTTGTAACGAATGTCCAATTCCGCAGATTTTTTTCCTGGATTCGCTTCGCATTGGGTCGATGCGCCAGCTGGAAAGATATTCGCCCGCGTCCACGGCGAAGGCCTACCTGTGGTTCTGTTGCATGGGTTCGGCGAGACGCATGTGGCCTGGCGCGAAATCGCCCCGGCGCTCGCCAAGCGCTTCACCGTCGTCGCCATGGACCTTCGCGGCTATGGCTGGTCGGCGGTTCCGGCGAGCGAGAAGGGCGAGAACTATAGCAAGCGGGAAATGGCCGCCGATGTGGTGACGGTCATGGAGTCGCTCGGCCATGTGCGCTTCGCGCTCATCGGTCACGACAGGGGCGCCCGCGTCGGCCAGCGGCTTGCGCTGGATCAGCCCGGTCGGCTCGATAAGATTGCGCTCATCAATATCGCCCCGATCGACGACGATTTCGGCGATGGGGATTTGCAGCGGGTCGGACGCGCGCGCTTCCTCGCCGCGGAAGCGCCGAAGCCGGAAGAGCTTATCGGCCTCGATCCGCTTGGCTTTCTGGATGACGCGCTGATGAACGCAACCAAGGCGAAGTCGCTGGAGCCGTTCGGCGCGAACGCGCTCGCCGCCTATCGCCAGGCCTTCAACGACCCGGCGCGCATTCACGCCTTCTGCGAGGATTTTCGCGCCGGCGCGACCATCGATCGCGAGCATCTCGCAGCCGACAAGGCCGAGGGCAAGAAGCTCGTCATGCCGACGCTCATTGTCGCCGGCGAGGCGACATTCCCGGCGAACGGCCCCTCGCTCGTCGCCGCGTGGCGCGAATGGAGCGACGACATCGCCGAGGCGCGCGTCGAGTCTGGCCTTTATCCGATGGAGGAGGCGCCGGCGGAGACGCTTGCCGCCCTGGAGAATTTCCTGTGAGCCTCTATCGCGGCAAGACTGTCGCGCTCGCCCTTGGCGGCGGCGGCGCCCGCGGTCTTGCCCATATCTGCGTGCTTGAAGCGCTGGACGATTTGGGGGTGCGGCCGGTCGCGATCGCCGGCGCCTCGATCGGCGCCATCGTCGGCGCCGCTTACGCCGCAGGCTTCTCGGGCGCGGAGCTGCGCGCCCACACCCAGACCCTTCTCAAGAATCGCATCGGACTCGCGCGTAAGCTGCTTTACGCCCGGGCGCGCGGACGAAAGCGGCTGCTGTCTCGCGTGGCGCATCCGCTGCTGTTTGACGGCGAGCGCTTTCTTGAGGCCTTCTGGCCCCAAGGCGTGCCGGAGCGCTTCGAAGACTTACGCATTCCGCTGCAGGTCGTCGCCACCGATTTTCGCCGCCGCGTCGAGGCGGTCTTCGCCGCGGGACCATTGCGTCCCGCCGTGGCTGGGTCGATGGCGATTCCGGGCGTCGTGCGCGCCGCCGCGAGCGATCACGGCCATTTCGTCGATGGCGGATTGGTCAATCCGCTTCCTTATGATCATCTCTGGGGCCTTGCCGACATTGTCATCGCCGTCGACGTCTCCGGCAATTTCGGCGTCGAGACCGGCAAGGGGCCGCCGTCCGCCTTCGAGACGATGATCGTCGCCAGCCAGATCATGATGAACGCGATCAGCTCGCGCATGATCGCTGAACGGCCGCCCGACGTGCTGATCCGACCCGAAGTGCATCAATATCTCGCGCTTGACCTGTTCAAGGCGTCGCGCATTTTCGCCGCGGGCGACGCCTGTCGCGACACGCTGCGCCAGGGACTGGCGCAGGCGGAGCTGCGGTTAGAGGCTCGGAGCAGGATCGTTTGAAGCGGGTCGCAGATGCGATCCGCTTCAAACGTGAATCCTGCTCCATCCCTTAAATCAGAGCGCGCTTTCTGCGAAAAACCGGATTTCCACTTTTTCGCAGCGCGCGCTAGCGCCGCGCCTGAAAGAAGTCGCGAAGGAGCTGCGCCGCCTCGCTTTCGCGAATGCCGCCATAGACGTCGGGCCGATGGTGGCAGGTCGGCTGCGCGAAAAACCGCGGCCCGTGCTCCACGGCGCCCCCCTTCGGATCGCTTGCCGCATAATAGAGCCGCCGGATGCGCGCGAAGGAAATCGCGGCCGCGCACATGGCGCAGGGCTCGAGCGTCACATAGAGATCGCAGTCGATAAGGCGCTCCGAGCCGATCACGACGCAGGCTTCGCGAATGACAAGCATCTCGGCATGGGCCGTCGGATCGCGATCGCGCAGGGTGCGGTTGGCGGCGGCGGCGATGATTTCGCCATTGCGCGTAAGCGCTGCGCCGACCGGAACTTCGCCCGCCGCCGCGGCAGCCCGCGCCTGCTCGAAGGCGGCGCTGAAAGGGTCCTTGCCATTCATTTGCATCTCTTAAGCGAACCCCGCTTCAAAGCGCGCTTGGCGCCTGCTATCAGAACCCATG
>DATBRI010000131.1:0-12742 GCA_036560365.1 Methylocystis sp. | reverse complement strand
CTCGGCAGAGGGGTGCAACGCGGTTACGAGGGCACGGCGGTCGCCGTCGCGCTCGGCGGCGCCAGCTACCTGCCGGACAACAAGTTTTTCTCGGTCACCGGCAATTTCGGCACCTTCCGTGGCCAGTACGGCCTTGCCGCTCAGGCGCAATTGCGCTTGAACGAATGGGCGGTGGTCAATGCCGGCATCGGCGCGGGCCTCAAATACGGCGGCGTCGCCGGCCGTGCGGGCGTGACCCTGGCTTGGTGATCCATGATCGTGAAGGTTAAGACAATACTGCTCGCGGCCCTTGTGGCCGCGAGTTTTTTTCCGACGATGGCTTCGGCGCAATCGCCTAAGCCCGCGCCGAAGGTTGGGCCGTCCAGGCCGACGCAGGCGCCCAGGCCCGCTGATATCGACAAGAACGGCGTCCTCATTCTGGTCCGCTCGACTCTGCTTGCGCTCGATCAGGCCAACAAGACCGGAAATTATACGGTGCTGCGCGACCTCGGAGCCCCGGGCTTCCAAACGAACACGGCCGCGCGGCTGGCGGAAATCTTCGCCTATCAGCGCAACCAAAATCTCGACCTGTCAGGCGTCGCCGTCCTGGAGCCGCAGCTCAGCATGCTGCCGCAAATAGAGGCGACGGGGATGATGCACATGGCGGGGTTTTTCCCCTCCGTGCCGACGCAGATCCGCTTCGAATTGCTTTATGCGCCGGTGCAAGGCCAGTGGAAGCTGTTCGGCCTCTCGGTTTCGCTGGGATCTTCGGCGCCGGTGGCGCCGAGCGACGCGCCAGCCCCGAGCGCGACGGAACAGCCAAGAGGCCCCGCGGGACTCCGCAGCTCTGCGCCAAAGCCCTGACGGCGTTAGCCGCCAAGGCGCCGGGACGGTTCGCCGTCCCGGCTTTTTGCCGTGAGCTTTAGAGCTTTTAGACCAACCGAATCCTTATCGATCACAGAATTCCCTGTGATCGGGAAGCGCTCTAGTTCGGCCAGCAGCGGCGGCCGTAGGGGCCGAGATGGAAACCGGGCGGGCACGCGCGCCCGACGCCATATCCCCCCCATTGTCCGCCCCAGCGACAGCCGCCGTACGGACCGCGATGGCCATAGGGGCCGCAACCGCCATAAACTTGCACGATCGGCGCGCCCGCCGTCTCGCTCGGCGCGAGCGGCATCGCCGCATGAGCCGGCGCGGCCAAAGCGGCCGTAAAAATCAACGCGAGACCCGTCTTCAAATTCATCTCTAACCTCCTTGTCAATTGCGCGCGCGGCTCACACGCCGCGCACGCATATATCTCCGCGCAAACGGAAACCTGGCAATTGCAATTTTTGATCTAGGTTAGTGGCCGCCGGGCGATGTTCATATAATGTTCTTGCGCCGAGATCGCGCGCCAGTTAGGCTACCGGATAATTGCCGAAAAGAATTTCTCGGGAGCGCGCGATGGCGGTGAGGGTGGCGACGGTCGCGTTCGAAGGCGTCGAGGCGCGTCCCGTCGACGTTCAGGTGCAGATTTCTAGCGGCGCCGTCGTATTCAACGTCGTCGGCCTTGCCGACAAGGCCGTCGCGGAGTCGCGCGAGCGGGTGCGCGCGGCGCTGATCGCTTCGGGTCTGGCGCTGCCGGCGAAAAGAATCACCGTCAATCTCGCCCCTGCCGACATGCCGAAAGAGGGAAGTCATTATGACGTGCCGATCGCGCTTGGCGTTATGGCGGCCATTGGGGCCATCCCCTCTGACGCGCTTGAAGGATTCGTCGTGCTCGGCGAACTTGCGCTCGATGGAACGCTGACGCCGACGGCGGGCGTCCTGCCGGCGGCGGTCGCCGCCAACGCGCGGGGATTGGGATTGATCTGTCCGAGCGAATGCGGGCCGGAAGCGGCCTGGGCGTCGAGCGATATGGAGGTGATCGCGCCCCGCTCGCTCATTCAACTCGTCAATCACGTCAAGGGCGTGCAGGTTCTGGCCCGGCCTCAGCCGGCGGTGCGCAGGCTCGCCGCCGATCAGCCCGACCTTTCCGACATCAAGGGACAGGAGAGCGCCAAGCGCGCGCTCGAAATCGCTGCCGCCGGCGGCCACAACCTTTTGATGAGCGGCCCGCCGGGCGCGGGAAAATCGATGCTCGCCGCGCGGCTGCCGTCTATTCTGCCGCCGCTGACCCCGCGGGAGTTGCTGGAAGTCTCAATGGTTCATTCGGTGGCGGGTCAGATCGCCGGCGGCGAACTGACCGACCGGCGGCCATTTCGCGCGCCCCACCATTCCGCCTCGATGCCGGCGCTGGTCGGCGGCGGCTCCCATGCAAAGCCTGGCGAGATATCGCTCGCCCATAACGGGGTCCTTTTTCTCGACGAATTGCCGGAGTTTCAACCGCAGGCGCTGGACAGCCTGCGCCAGCCGCTCGAGACGGGCGAGGTGGCGGTGTCGCGCGCCAATCATCGCGCCGTCTACCCAGCGCGCTTTCAGCTTGTCGCGGCGATGAATCCCTGTCGTTGCGGTCATGCGATGGATCCGGGCTACGCCTGCAAGCGCCAACCCAATGAACGCTGCGCCGCTCAATATCAGGCGCGGCTTTCAGGGCCGCTGCTCGTCCGTTTCGATGTGCAGATCGAGGTGCCTGCGGTGTCCGCCGCCGATCTCGTGTTGCCGCCGCCGAGCGAGGGTTCGCGACAGGTCGCGGTGCGCGTCGCGCGGGCCCGTGAGATCCAGCGCGCTCGCTACGACGCTCTCTCCCTGCCTAGGGTCGCCGCCAACGCCGCCGCGCCGGCGGCGGTGATCGAGCGCGTGGCGAGTCTCGACGCCGCCGGCACAGCGCTGATTCGGGATGCATCCGAGCGCTTCAGCCTCACGGCGCGCGGGTTTCACAGGGTCTTGAAGCTTGCGCGCACCATCGCCGATCTCGACGGCGCTGAATCCGTCGGCCGACCGCATCTTGCTGAAGCGCTTTCCTATCGCTCGGGACTTGCGTCGGGACGCCTCGCGGCCTGATGGTGGTCGCATGTCCTTAAACCACATTGTGATTTTGCTCGCGGCGCAGCTCGCCATTCTGCTGCTGGCGGCGGCCATTTTCATTCCTCTGCGCGGGCGTGGCCGCGAACAGGTCGAAGCCGAGCTTGAATCGCTGCGCGACGAAATCTGGGAGCTGCGCGCCGCCGCCGCGGCTCGCGACAGGGCGGAAGCCGCGAGTCTTGCCAAGTCGCGCTTTCTCGCCGCGGTCAGCCACGAATTCCGTACGCCGCTCAACGGCGTCATGGGGCTGGCGCAGCTTCTCGCGATGACCAAGCTCACCGCCGAACAGGCGAGCTATGTCGACGCGATCGGGGATTCGAGCCGTTCGCTCTCGCAGCTCATCGACGACATTCTCGATTTCTCCAAGATCGAAGCCGGCAAATTCGAACTGCGCCGAGAGACATTTGCGCTCGCGCCGTTCGTTGAAAGCGTGGTCGAATTGCTGGCGCCGCGCGCCATGGCGAAAGGGCTGGAGCTTGCCAGCGTCATCTTGCCCGACACGCCGCGCGAGATCGTGAGCGATCCGGCGCGACTTCGACAGGTGCTCGTCAACCTCATCGGCAACGCCGTGAAATTCACCGAGCGTGGAGGCGTCGGCGTGCGCGTGGCGCGAGACGGCGCGCGGCTGCGCTTCGAGGTGCACGACTCCGGGCCCGGCGTGCCAGAGGCGGCGCGCGAAGCGATCTTCGAGGAATTCGAGCAGGCCGATCCTTCCGAGAACCACCCGCAGGCGGGCACGGGACTCGGCCTCGCCATCTCTCGCCGCCTCGTCGCCAGGATGGGCGGCGCGCTGGCGCTGGTCAATTCATCGGGCAGGGGCGCGGTTTTCGCCTTCACACTGCCGGCGCCGCCCATCGGCGAAGCGCCCGCGCCGGCGCCGCTTTTGGGACTGAAGGCGCTGATCGTCGCGCAAAGCGTCTTTGAAGCGCCCTTTCTCGCGGAGAGCTTGCGATTCGCCGGAGCCGAAGCTGAAATCGTCGCGGCCGAGGATGCGCCGTCCGCGCTGCAAAGGCGTCTCGACAAACCCTTCGACGCTATCATCGTCGACTGCGCGCTGGGTCCGCAAATGACTGCGCAGCTGGCGAAAACCGCCCGCGCCGCTCAGGCGCGAAGACTTTTTCTGCTTTTCTCGCCGCTTGAACGCCGCGCCTTCGGCGAAGACGCCTTGTGCGACTTCGACGGCTGGCTGGTGAAGCCGGTGCGGATCGCCTCGCTGATCGCCCGTCTGTCGCCAGAGAGCGCCAAGGCTCCCTCGCCGCAGGAGGGCGCGCCGATGCAGGCGCTCGCGGGGGTGAACGCGCTTGTCGCCGAAGACAATGAGATCAACGCGCTGATCCTCACGCGCCACCTCACGAAGCTGGGCGCAAAGGTGACTTTGGCGGAAAGCGGCGCGCTGGCGCTTGCGCGCGCCCGCGAAGCGATCGAGGGCGCCGGCGCCCGCTATGACGTGATCGTCATGGATCTCTTCATGCCGGACTTCGATGGACGCGAGGCGAGTCTCCGCATTCGCGAGGCCGAGGCGCGCGCCGGCGCGCCTCGCACGCCCATCTTAGTGCTGACGGCCAGCGCGCGCGAAGAAGACGAACGCGCCGCCCGCGCCGCCGGAGTCGACGCTTTTCTAACCAAGCCGGTGGAGTTCGCTTCGCTCGCGGCGACGATCGAAGAGCTGAGATTGGCGCCGCGTCGCTGCAGCGCTTCGACCTGATAGGCCGCAAGATGGCTCCTGACAGCCGTCGCTTCAGGCGATCAGGCTTCTCGGTAAAGGAGCAGCAAGAGGCCAGAGAGGATGAACGCGACAGGCCAAACGAGCCCCCCGGTTTGGCCCTCCGTGGTATCCGGCGAGCGGACCTCCAGCCAGCGTGCGCTCGCCGCGACAATTCCCAGCAGTGCGACAGGCGTGTGGCTGATCGCAATCAGAACCTCGTCTTTGCCCTCGGTGTGCCCGTAATGCGTCAACAGAAAAGCTGATGCCGCGCCGACTGTCAGCGGGAAGACGTAGGCCGGCCAATTAGATTGGAATAGCTTGCGCCTGACGCGCCATTCGAAAATCGCAAAAACCGCAATGAGCACGACAATGAGTTTGTGTTGAGCGATCTGGGGGTTGCGCAGACTCTCAAGGAAGCCCAGCGGTCCGAGCGGCCACGCAGTTTCGTCGGCGCGCACTAACAAAACGCCGCCGAGAAGCAAAAACAGCAGGGGCCAATGACGCACGAACGGCGCGATTCGTCGATGGCGTTCAAGCAAGGCGAAGCAGCCCATAACGACGACGAGAATTCCCGCCAAATGGTGATTCATTTCAGCCCAAGCGATGTCTGCAGCGGTGGGCGCCACAGCCGTCGCCGGAGCGTTGCTCGCCTCAGATGCTTGCGCAGCCGATAATTCGGCATAGGCGGGACTGTAAAAACTTGGCCAACGCGGTGAGAAACGCGCCGTGATTTCCGGCAGGCTGGTGCGCTCCGCGCCGCCCTCTATCGGGAGCGACGAGGATGCGAGAGCCGCGGCGCAAAACAGCGCGATGCCGCCCAGTCCAACCTCCACCTCGGCGAACCGCGACAATCGATGGAGTGAGGTCGAGGGGACGCGCCACAATTTTCGCACAGTCGATCCGTTTGCAGCGCCAAAACAAAGCAAGCCAAGTAGCAATAAGATTTTGGTGCTCATCAGCACGCCGTAATTCGTTACGAATAGCGCATCGAGAGAGGTCGTGTACTGCGTCATCATGAAAACGCCGCCCGCGATCAAGGCGGCGACGGCGCACATTGCGATCATCGAGAACTTCGAAGCAATTAACCGCCGCAACGCCCCGTCTTGCGTCATTACCAGCGTGACCACAAAATACGGAATTCCGCCGATCCAGATCGCCGCTGCAATAATATGCCCGATTTCGGTGGCGATAAGCAGCTTAGCGGCGTCGGGACGGCTTGCGGCGTGCGTCACGCCGACATGCGCAAAAACTATGAGCAAGGCTAAGCCCGCGGCGACGGCCCGCCATTTCGCGAACGCCTCAACGTTGAGGCGGGCGATCAGCGCTAGAAGGCCAGCGAAGCCCGCTGAGATGAAATGAGTCGCCACTGCGGTCGCCCTGGCGGCGACTGCGGCGTCGACCTGCAGGGTTCCAACGAGCATGGCGATCAAAACGCCCCCGGCAACGAGCTGTCCCAAGGCAGACGCCAGACAGCTCCAATAAAGGATATTGAGGCAACGTCGCACGATCAGTCGCTGCTCCCCGCCCAGCGTCGCGCCAAGCGGGGTTAGGACGAGGGCCAAGAACGCGACGCCTCCCACGACGAGCGATTGCGTCACCAGGAGATATCCGCGCAGCACGACGTCCAGGAAATTATGCAATTCGATGAGCGATTGCATGATCACCGTCCTACGCGGAAATTGATCTTACCTTGCGTTAGGTGACCGTCGACGCTCATGATCTGCCAGTGAAGCGTGTAGGAGCCGTCTGAAAGATTCGGCGCTTTCGCTTTCAATGCGTCTGAGGCGGGGATCGTTTCGAGCGGCTCAATGACTCTCTGATTATCGACCATGACAAGCGTGAGACGCGAAAGCTTTGGGTCGATGCGGCTATTAAATCGGAGTTCCATTTCGACGCGCCCGCTTGGAATGGTTGCCGCATCCTGGGGCGAAGACGCGACAAGGGACGCGTGCGCGAAGCAGCGCGCAGGCGCAAAAGGCGCAATGACGCAAGCCATACAGACAAAGAGACTTTTCAATTGCATGGCAGTCGCTCCTGCCTTCACCCCGTCGACCTCGACGGTTAAGCAACGGAGTAACTAAATCACGCGCTCTTACCGACAAGCGTTGGGGGGTCTAGGTCAGGCTGAAGCGTCTCGCGTTTGACTAAAGCCTATCAAGCTTGCGAAGGCGTTTCGGCATTCGTCGGGTTCGATGGCGTGACCGACGTGGCGCCAGGCGTCTTCAACGCTGCGTTTCAGCGTCCGCCGCATCCGGTGCTTGATCTTGGCGAAGGTTTGTTCGATCCGGTTGAAGTCGAAGACGCTCGGCGGCGCCATCCGCCGTGATCGCCAGCGTCGCCGTCGCGAGGGCGGCGCGCCCTGGTTCAAGCGCGAACAGCGCTTTTCTTGAATCCAAGATGCCGGCCTGCATGCGGCATCTTGAAATCACAATCCCAACCAGACTGTTAGCCGCTTTGCGGCGCGATGACGCCGAACCGTCCCGACTGATAATCCACGAAGGCCTGCCGCAGTTCGTCCTGCGTATTCATCACGAACGGACCTTGTTGCGCCACGGGCTCGTCAATCGGCTCGCCGCTCATGAGGATCAGCTTCGCGTCGCTATTCGCTTCGAAGGCGATGTCGCCGCCTCGCTCTTCGAACACCACCACATCCGTCGCGCGCGCGATCTTCTCGCCATTCGCTTCAATCGTCCCTTCAAGAATCGCGACAAGCGCCGTGCGCCCTTCGGGCAGCGTGAATCTCGCGCTCTTTCCCGCATCGATGCGCACGTCCCATAGATCGATCGGCGTCGCTGTTTGCGCCGGGCCGCGATGACCGCCAAATTCTCCGGCGATGACGCGAACGAGCCCGGCGTCGCCGGGTAGGTCGACGCGCGGAATATCCTTGTCGAGGAGAGTCTGGTAGCGCGGCGCGCTCATCTTCTCGTTCGCGGGCAGATTGACCCACAGCTGCACGACCTCAAAACGTCCACCCGACTTGGCGAAGCTTTCGGAATGAAATTCCTCGTGAACGAGCCCGGAGGCGGCGCGCATCCACTGCACGTCGCCAGGCCCGATAAGCCCGCCGGCGCCGGTGGAGTCGCGATGCGCGACTTCGCCGTCGAGGACGATCGTCACCGTCTCGAAGCCGCGATGCGGATGCGCGCCGACGCCGCGGCGCTTGGCGGTCGGAGGAAAGTCGAAGGGACCCGCATAGTCGAACAAGAGAAAGGGGCTCACCTGCGCGCCATGTTCGTGATGCGAAAATAGCGAGCGAACGGGAAAGCCGTCGCCGACCCAATGCATGGAGTCCGGGGCGGGGTAAACGTCGACAATTCTTCTCATAACGTAGGCTCCTCTGCGGCCTATGTGGGCGGCATGGGGCGAAATGCAAATCTGGCGGTTCTTGACGGATTGGGTTGCAAAATCCACAAGCTGCCCACGCGGCGACGACGTCGGCGGGCAAGGACGGTTAAATGGACTGGATCATCCTTTTTATCGGCAGCATCTGCGAAGTCGGCTGGCTCATCGGGATGAAATATGCGCAAGGATTCACGCGCCTTTGGCCTTCGCTCATCATGGTGTTCTTCATGGCGGCGAGCGTGGGATGCCTGGGCCTAGCCGTTAAAACGATTCCCGCGGGCACGGCTTATGCGGTGTGGACCGGCGCAAGCATCGCGGTGGCGACGGTGGTCGGCGTTTTTCTGTTCAACGAGCCGACGACCGTGCTGCGGCTGGGATCAATAGGGCTCATCCTCCTGGGCATCATCGGCCTGCGGCTCGGCGGCGTCGATATGAAATAGAAATCGAACGCCGGTCCTTGCGAGTAGCGTCGGGCGAAAGCGGCGGGATTGGATCAAAAATAGCTTTCGAGCGTTCCGCGCCGCCGCACGTCGAGCGTCGCGCAGTGGAACGCGCCGCCGAACGCCGCATAGTGCAGGAAAGAGCAGGGGATCGGCTCGTAGCCCCATTTCTCCATCTGACGCATCATATTTGTGTGATGCGGATCGACGATGACGCGCTTCTCGTCGATCATGAGAATGTTCATGTTAAGCCATTTGCCGCACATCGAGGTGATTGCGAGAATGCGGTCGTTGATCGGATCGGGCTCAGGCGCGACGAGAACGTCCCATGTCTTCAAAATATCAGGCAACTCGTCCGGATTGATATATTCAGGATTGATCAGCACGCGGCCCGGCCCCAGCGGCAGAATCGTCGTGTCGATATGCATCGGATTCGGGCAGCGGCTCTTGATCTCGTGAATGCGATAGCCGTCGCCGAGATGCCGGCGCAGCCAGTCGATTCCCATCGCATTGGTGACATTGGAGCGCGTGACGAAAAGATCGCGGCCGCAGCGGAAGAAATCGGCGGCGTCGAACACCGGCTCGAATTCCGTGAGAATATAGCGGATCTCCTCGCCCTTCTCCGGCAATTTGAAGTTAGGATCGAACAGCTCTTCAGTGAGCTGCGGCTTGGGCGCCGAGGTCCAGCGGGCGCCGCGCCTAAAATAGTCCTTGAGGATTTCCCGATAGGAGTGCGTTTCGAAATAGCGGCACGGCCAGGCCATCGGGGTTTCGATGATCTCGTCGCTGATCACCAGCATCGAATCTCGCGGACAGGAGTTGCAGAAGCCGCGTGATGACCAGTGCGGCGTCGAGAATTTCGCCTTGTGATTGACCGCGTCGGGCCGCGTCACCTTGACGCCGAGCGACTCGAGCAAGGCGATGAAACCGTCAAGCTCCTGCTGGGCCGGCTCGATCATGAATTTGGGAAAACGGAACCCGGCGGCGAGCGATTGGGCGCGCGCGGCCATGCCGGGAATGTTGCAGGTGACGACCGGATGGTCGGAAGGAATCGTCGAGCCTTCGAGGCGGCCGACGATGATCTCCTCCAAGGGATCCCACTCATTATGGGAATTGACCGGACAGTCCGCGGCAATCGCGCTTCCGACAGATGCATGCACATTCATAATGCGCCCCGAATCGTTTTCAATCAGAGACATTTAGCGCTTTGCGCCTGTTCTTCAAACCCTGAGCAAAATGGCTTTATTAGTTGAGTTTAACGCTAGGCCTTTGGCGCCTTACTCGCTCTGTTCAATTTAAACCCAAGTCCTGGGCGATTTAAGTGCGTCGAGAGGGGGCAAAGGCGAGCGTCTATTCCAGGCTTGCCTAACGCTTCCCCACCCCTTGCGGACTTGCGTTTTCCCCGGCGTTGGGCAATAAACCGCGCTCTAAAGAACCGCCCGGCCAGTGATGGGCTGCCGTGGCGGTTTTTTCGCTCGCGCGAAAGCGTCGTTTGGACCAGTCCAAGTGCGGCGCAAAAACAACAGGGCCACTGAGCCCAGGAGAGCAAAATGCCCAAACTGAAGACGAAATCCGGCGCGAAAAAGCGCTTCAAGATCACCGGCACGGGGAAAGTGGTCTACGCCCAGCAGGGCAAGCGCCACGGGATGATCAAGCGGACGAACAAGCAGATCAGAAATCTGCGCGGCACGAACGTCTTGTTCAAGACTGACGGCGACAACGTCAAGAAATACTTCCTGCCGAACGGCTGATCCGTAGAACCGCACATTTCCGCAAAGGAGTTTCGTCATGGCTCGCGTCAAGCGCGGCGTCACATCGCACGCCAAGCACAAGAAGACCCTCAAGGCGGCCAAAGGCTTCTACGGCCGCCGCAAAAATACGATTCGGGCCGCCAAGGCCGCAGTCGACCGCTCGATGCAATATGCGACGCGCGACCGTAAGGCGAAGAAGCGCGTGTTCCGCGCGCTGTGGATCCAGCGGCTCAACGCCGCCGTGCGCGAGCACGGGCTGACCTATTCGCGCTTCATCGACGGACTCGCCAAGGGCGGGATCGAAGTCGACCGCAAGGTTTTGTCGGATCTCGCCATCCACCAGCCGGAAGCCTTCGCGGCGATCGTGGCGCAGGCAAAGTCCGCTCTGCCGCAGGCCGCGCAGGCGGCGTAAGACTTACATCGCGAACACATTCGAGCCTCCCGCAGCCGGCTGCGGGAGGCTTTTTATTTAAGAATGTTCTGGAGCTCGGACTGGCGTATTGCCGGTCGTTTTCATTTCGCCCGCCCACGAATTTTGGGGGCGTCCGCCGCCGGCCGAATTGGCTGTTGAGGCATAGGCGCGCTCTGTAATTCGGCTGGCGTCGCCGGAACGGGCCAGCGCGTTGGCCGATCCATGACGAACTGATTGATCGCGCAAATGAACGAACTGAACATGAAGCCTCCATGGCTCATGAGCACATCGTCATAGGCGCGCATGTTCCAGAACGGGTCGTTCGCGCGCGTGATCGGGAGCATTCCCGCGAGCCTGAAGCCGTGGGTCATCTCGACCGCTGGAGGACCGCCACTGCCGCGAGGATTAACGGAATCGAGATCGAGCGGCGGCGCCAACAATGCGCTTTCCCACTGAGTGCCATTCGTTTGGGCCTTTCGCGCGCGCGTCAGCCAATCATGGCTGATCGGACAGTCCAATGACCCGTCGGCGGGGATCTGCTCGTAGGGGGCCTGATTGGGCGGCGCACCACCAATGCTGCGGATTTCATGCGTCGTGCCGAGCTGGCGCGCCGGCATCCGATACGTGTCGACGAGACTTACTGACGACCGCGGCGGATCGAGATGGCCGATTGTGCGGGTAGATTCGATATCCGTATTCTGGAAGGGAAGATCGCTCACGAATTCTCCGACCCTCTGCCAAAAGCTCAGCGCCCGCTGGTCTCGCCGGTTTGCTGGCAGCTCGAAGCTTTCGCAGGCGGCGCGCCAATCGCGCGCGGCGCCAGCGATCATCGCGCCCAGAGGGCGGAGGTCGCCGCGAAAAAGCGGAAAAGCGAGATAGGTCGCCAGGTCAGATTTTATGCCGACTTTCTTTTTTCGATCGATATCCTCCACCGCTTGATCGAGCGCAAACGGCGTTCTTAGGGCCCCGCAGGCCCGCTCGTCCGGGTTCGCCGTCTCGTCATGGAAGATGAATTCCCCGGGTTTTTTTGCCTCCAGGAACTGCTTGTATCTCGCGCACATTTCGCTCGGCGAATTCATATCCGGACCGAGCAAACTCAGCTTGTCGTGCATGGCGATGGCGCAGTCTTCCGGCCGGATCCCTCCGGGCGGCCAGGAATAGGCAGAGGTGACTGAGATCACGACAGGACTTTGATGGGCGGGAAAAAAGCGGTGACCCGCCATGAGGTCGCCCTCAAAGAAAGCGATCTTCTCCCAGACGGCGCGCTGAACATCAGTCCATTTGGAAGCTTCAGCCGCAGGGTTAATGAGAACCACGAGATCGCCGAGCGGCGGATAAAAATAGGCGTTGGCGCCCGGATGATTACGCACAGCCTTGATCAAATGGTCTTTCAAAGCCGTGGCCAACATGTTGCCGCCGAGGCTGTGACCGATCACGATCATCTTGTTGGGATTGTCGCGTTGCTTTGCCTTCGTCCCGGGCTGTTTGTTGAGAACCTGCTCGATTTTTCGGAGCGCCATCAGGGCGTGCGGCGCAATATATTCGCTGACGGGTTTGCGGTCGAACAAGGTGAGCGTCGCGACGCCGGACGCGAGCGAATCACCCCAGGAATTGATCCAGTTCTTCCAGCACAATGGCTTTTCGCTGGGTAAAACCCCGTTCGAGCACTGTGAGGCGTCGCCATCTAAGAGCGCCCCCACGGTATTGCCCAGCGCGATAAAGGGAAGATGCAGTCTCGTCTCGTTCAGCCGTGCGCCTCGCCAGCCGACGTAGGCCGCCGTCACCTCGCGTCCGCAATGCTCGCTTTCGCCAGCGTTGCACCGGTCGCGCAGGTAGCGCGCCACATGCGCCGCGTAAGCGCGAAGGTCGGTGACATTGCCGTCTCCGATCGATGCGTCGTGTCGCCAGCCATGAACGAAGACGATGACATAATTGCTATGCTTGACGACATTCCCGAATTCATCGGTGTGGGTGCGCTTTTCAACTGATTTAAGATGCGCGTTTAGCGCCTCAAGTTGTGTAATCGGCTTCCATTCGCTGCGGTCGATATAGCTCACGCGATCGGTCAATTCGTTCAGGGTGAACAGCTGATGAGGGTCCTTGATCAGCT
>DATBRI010000130.1:0-4152 GCA_036560365.1 Methylocystis sp. | reverse complement strand
CGTGCGGGGTATCCTCGGCTTTGCGCCCGAGGAAATCCTCGGCAAGAGCTACCTCGATCTGTTTACGGCGGAAGATCAGGAACATTGGACGACTGCGGCGCCCTTCGCCTCGGCCGACAGCCATCAACCGTTCAATCGCCTCGTCAACCAATACCGCCACAAGCGTGGAGGCAAGGTCTATACGGAATCCTCGGGAGCGCCGATTTTCGACGAACAAGGCCAACTCATCAAATGGCGCGGAGTGGATCACGACATCACCGCCCGCAAAGCCTTCGAGGACGCTCTACGCGTGCGCGAGCGCGCCATCGAAGCCGCTCACATTGGGATCGTCATCACCGACGCCCAGGCCCGAGGCAATCCTAATATTTACGTGAACCCCGCGCTGAGCCGCATCACGGGCTATTCGCAAGAGGAATTGCTCGGGCAAAACATGCGCTTGCTCCAGGGAGCGGACACCGATCCTACGGCGCTGGAGCAAATCCGGCGAGCCTTGGAAAATGGGGAGAGCTGCGAAATCGTCCTGAAGAATCACCGCAAGGATGGCGCGCCGTTCTGGAATGAAGTGCTAATCTCGCCGGTCTACGACAAGGCCGGAAAGCTCACGAATTACATCGGCATCCAGACCGATGTGACGGAGCGGCGGCGAGCGGAGGACAGTCGGCACGAATTGGAGATCGCAAAAAACATCCAGCTCTCGCTTTTGCCCGGCGCCCCGATGAATTTGCCGACCGTGGAACTGGCCGGGGTCTGCGTGCCCGCCACTCATGTGGGCGGCGACTATTTCGACTTCTTTGCCGCGACCAACTCCGTCGACATCGTCATCGCCGACGTCTCTGGCCATAGCGTCGGCGCGGCTCTCATCATGATCGAAGTGCGCAGCACACTGCGCGCGGAAACCCGCAGGGTGGCCGAAGCTCCGATGGGACCCGCGACGATCTTACGCGATTTGAACGATCTCCTGTTTGATGATCTGAACAAGGCCGAATTATTCATCACGATGTTCTATTTGAAATACTTTCCAGACAGTCGCATTTTGAAATACGCCAACGCCGGCCATAACTGGGCGTTGTTGCTGCGGCATGACGAGGCCAGCTGCGCGCCACTCGACGCGGAGGGATTAGTGCTGGGCGTGCGGCGCGACGTCGCGTTCGAGGAAAGGAGCGTCAGTTTGGAGATCGGCGATAAATTGTTGCTATACACTGACGGAATCACCGAAACGCAAAATGCGGATGGAACGTTTTTCGGCACGGATCGTCTCTGCGAACTATTTGCTGCTTACCGGGAAATGTCGCCAGAGGCGACAATCGAGAAGCTCCTGGCCGATGTGCGCGCGTTCCGCGGAGATGCGCCGCTCCATGACGACATCAGCATGGTGATTGTGCGAGCGCGGTGAACCGCTCGCGTCGGCGTCGACGCGATAGCCCGAGGCGACCAGAATTCGCCCGGCAACGAAACATCGGGGACCGGTTCATGCCGATTAGGTCAAGGAACACAGGCAGGCGACCAGGCAAGGAGCGGCAACGCTCGTGATTGCTCTGCGCGCGCGCCCCATTTGAAGAGCAACGTATGAGCGCCAAAGGAACTGCGAAGAGTGCGAGCAATGACGATCGTCCTCAATCACACCATCGTGCCGGCGCACGATAAGCACGAGGCAGCGCGCTGGTTCGCGCAAATCATGGGTCTGCGTGCTGACGAGTCGAACGGCCATTTCGCGCCGGTGCGCGTGAACGACACGCTTACGTTGCTGTTCGCAGACGAAGCGTCATTCGACCAACGCCATTACGCCTTTCATGTCAGCGATGCCGAGTTTGACTCCATCCTCGGACGAGTCAACGGGAAGGGGCTCGCTTTTGGAAGCGCTCCTTGGAGCCTCGACGACGGCAAGCTCAATGATTGGAACGCCGGGCGCGGAGTCTACTTTCGGAGTCCCGACGGCCATATACTTGAATTGATGACCGTGGCGCAGTGACGAGCGACACTGACGCGGCGCTCGCGGTTATCGGCGATGAGATCGTCGAGATTGCACCGCGGCCCGACCAGTCTCGTGAGCACCTCGCGCGCGAGGGGTTCGCGCGAGGCGAAGATGGCCGCCTCGACGCGGCCCATCCATTCACGCCATCGAGCGCCCTCCGGAATCTCGGCGAGATCGGGATCGAACAGCGGTTCGTGTTCGCGTCTTTTCGGACGGCCCATGATCGCGCCTCACATTCCTTTCTTGACGCGTTTTCTTCGCGCGAACGCGAAAACGCTACAGTCCATAGAGCCGAAAATTCGGCCGGCCGGAGAGTTCGCGCGCGGCGCCGAGCTCGACCAGCCGGTCAAACAGACGACGGCTGGCGCGATCCGACAATTTTGTCGCCCTCGCCGCGGCCGCCGGCGAGATCGCATCGTCGCCAAGCAAAAGTTCGATGACCCGCCCGGCGCTCTTTGCCCGCAATTTGGGCTGGGCCGCCAGCAGCGCTTGCGAACGGCGCGACAGCTCGCCCGCCAAGCCGAGAGCGTCCCGGGCCGCCATCGCATAGGCGCCGGCCATCGCGCGCGCCCAATCCGCATCGGCCGGACGCGGGCGCTTGCCGCTTGGGCCGCGACGCGGCGACGGATGCGTGATCGTCGTCGCCAGCAGCGGAACCGGCGCGTCCCAGCCAAGGCGTCGCACCAGCGCGAGGTCGGCGAGCCAGAGCGCGAAAATCTCGACGTGGGGTTTATCGCCGGCGCTCGAAACATCGGCGCCGGTGGGCGGCGCGCCCGCAAGCAGTTTCATCGCGCCCGCGGCCGCCGCGAGCGGAGTTTCGGCGTCGGCCGCGAGGTCCCGCAAGGCGTCGGCGAACCCCTCGAAGCTGGCGGCGTCCGAAAGGCCGAGAAGATCGGCGGCGATTCGCAAGGTCGAGTCCTCGAGCGGCGTTGGGCCGCGCGCGAACAGGCGCCATAGCCGATGGACGCGGCCGGCGGAACTGGTCCGCGCCCCGATCGGCGCGAGATGTTCGGCGTCGCGCAGCGCGGAAGAATCCTCGCGATGGCGCGCCTGGGCGGCGCGGGCGGTGGCGGCGCCGAGCGCCAGGCGCTGGCGCAGCGCGCCGGCGAACGGCGGATCGAGGCGAAGAATCTGATCCAACAAAGCGAGGCCGGCGCCGGCGCGGAAAGCCGCCTCGAAGCCCGCGTCGGCGCCGACGGCCGGCTGTTTCGGCGGCCGCGCCCAAGACGGAAACGCCTGTTCCAACAACGGGTTGGTCGGCGCGGCAAGCCGACGCGACCGCCGCCGAGACGCGGCGACGGGCGCCTCGCCGCGCGGATCGGCGGCGGGAATTTCGTGGTCGAAGGGGTCTGTCACGCTGACGTATTTCATGAGACAGAGATATGAGCAACTTCAACATGTTATAAAATGAATTGATTTGTGGAAACTGACGTTTTCGTTGAGATATGGATTGGGGCGTTGACGTTTTTGTGAGACAAATGGCTCGCAACCTTCATATCTGATTCTCCGTGAATCCGCGTCAGCGACATGACCAATTCCTCTTCAAAAATCCGCGACGATTTGTGGGCGGAAGCTTGCCGGCGCGAAGAGGTGCTGCGCGATTTGATGCAGCTCCATCCAGGCCGATTTCCCGAAATCGCGGTGCCGGATGCGTGTTGCGCTCGGCGTAAGCCGCGCCACCCTCTTCCGATTAATTGAGCGCTTCAAGACAGAAAAGACGGTCTCTGCACTGCTGCCACGCAAATGCGGTCGCGCCGCTGGTTCCAAGAATGACGATCCGAAGCGCGATCGATTGATCTTTGGGCTTATCGAGTTCTGCAACGGTGCTTTCGAGCTGACTGATGCGCCCCTCGAAAGCGATGGTGCCTTCAAGTTGGCTAACGCGTGTCTCCAAGTCTACGGTCATGAAGGAACCTGATCGGGTTTGCAAAATCTACCGGTTCACAGGACAGCCCGCGTTTCCTGCGCGGGCTATTACAACCTTATCTGCGGCAGGGTCGCGCAATTTCAACGCCGCGCGCGGGGAGGCCCTTGGCGGCGACTTCGCCGCCATTGCCGGGACATCGCTCGACAAGGGCGTGGAGTTGGACGCGATGGCGAAGACGCGGAAAGGGCCAAACCCTAGTTATCAAACGGCGGCCAGGTGCTCTTGGCGAACAAAAAAACCCCTACCTCATAAA
>DATBRI010000129.1:0-14090 GCA_036560365.1 Methylocystis sp. | reverse complement strand
CCTAAACAATAGGCCGATTGCTTTGTTCCGGCGGATTGCAGGTCGGGGGGCGTCGGTAGGAGGGATGGGCGCGGCGAGACTCCGAGGTCGCGGGGTGGACAAAGACTCGCAAGCATGGTTTGCAGGACCGCCCGCTGCGCCGCTTTCGCGCGCGTCGGCGAGCTATCTTCAGCCCCCTCCAGGCATCGCTAAAGATATGATTCGACCCGCCGTTCTTGTTGCCGCTCTAACGTTTTGCGCCGCCGGGCCGGCCCGAGCGGATTTTCGTCTGTGCAACAACACGAGCGCGCGCGTCAGCGTCGCCATCGCTTATACCGACGGGCGCAACTGGTTGTCGGAGGGTTGGTGGAACCTTCGGCCGAGCGTTTGCGAAACGCTTCTGCGCGGTCCGCTCGCCGCCCAATATTATTATGTCTACGCGATGGACGAGCGCGGCGGCGAATGGAAGGGCAAGGCGTTCATGTGCACGCGTGATCGGGAATTCCGCATCGACGGCCGAGAGGACTGTTTCGCGCGCGGGTTTGACCGAACGGGATTCTTCGAAATCGACACGGGACGGGACCCGAAGAGCTGGACGGTTCAGCTCACTGACCCCAACGCCGCGCCCGCGCAATAACTCAGTTCAGGAACGGTTTCATCATGAGAAGGTCGCGGCGCGTCAAGATTATCGCAACGCTTGGTCCGGCGACGGTCGACAAAGCGGTCATTGCGGGGCTCGTGCGCGCCGGCGCCGACGTCTTCCGCATTAATATGAGCCACACGGATCATGCCGGCCTCGCCAGCTATGTTCGAATCATCCGCGAAATCGAGAACGATATTTCGCGCGCAATCGCCGTGCTCGTCGACCTTCAGGGCCCGAAGCTGCGCATCGGCGCCTTCGAGGAAGGCTCAGTGCATTTGCGCAAGGGCGACGTCTTCGTTTTCGACAGCGATCCCAAACCCGGCGACGCCACGCGTGTGCGCTTGCCCCACCCCGAGATTCTCGCGGCGCTCAAGGTCAATGATTCGATCCTCATTGATGATGGGCGCGTGCGGCTGCATGTCGTCGAAACGTCTCCGGAGCGGGCGCACGCCGTCGTCGACGTCGCTGGGCGCCTTTCGAACCGCAAAGGCGTAAGCCTGCCGGATACGGAAATTCCGATCACCTCGATGACCAACAAGGATCGCGCCGATCTCGACGCAGCGCTGAAAGAACGCGTCGACTGGGTCGCCATCTCCTTCGTCCAGCGTCCTGAAGACGTCCTTGAAGTAAAGCAGATCACGCAAGGCCAAGTGTTGGTCATGGCGAAGATCGAGAAGCCTCAAGCGATTTCGAGGCTCGAGGAGGTGATCGAGGTGTCCGACGCGCTCATGGTGGCCCGCGGCGACCTTGGCGTCGAAGTGCCGCTGGAGCGCGTTCCCGGACTTCAAAAACGCATCAACCGTTCGGCGCGACGGCTGGGCAAGCCGGTCGTCATCGCGACGCAGATGCTCGAGTCGATGATCCTGTCGCCCTTGCCGACGCGCGCCGAGGTGTCTGACGTCGCCACCGCCGTGTTCGAAGGCGCGGACGCCGTCATGCTCTCCGCCGAAAGCGCGGCGGGGCAATATCCGCACGAAGCGGTCGCCACCATGAGCCGGATCGCGGAGGAGGTCGAGACGGACGCGATCTACCGCTCGATCATTAACGCTCAGCGCGGCGAATTGCCCAATCCGACCTCAGCTGACGCCATCGCCGTCGCCGCCCGCGACGTTGCGCAGACGCTTCATTCCAAGGCGATCATCGCGTGGACGTCATCCGGCTCGACGGCGCTGCGTATTGCGCGCGAACGGCCGCAGTCGCCGATTCTCGCGTTGACGCCGAAGCGCGAGACCGCCCGGCGCCTGGCGCTTGTCTGGGGCGTGCACGCGCTGGAGACGCGCGACGCCGTCGACATTGAAGATATGGTGGGGCGCGCCTGTGAACATTCGGAGAGCGAGGGGTTTGGCGGCCCCGGCGACCGGGTCATCATCGTCGCCGGCATGCCTTTCGGCACGCCGGGCGCCACGAACATGATCCGCATCGCGCACCTCGGCGAACAGAGCCAAGGCGCCGAAGTCTAATCCTCTAGTTGCAGCTTATCGGCGGAGGACCTGCCGCTACGCTTGTCCACGACAAGTTCGTAGGAAACCTTCTGGCCTTCGGCGAGGCTGTCCAGGCCTGCGCGCTCGACGGCGCTGATGTGAACGAAGACATCCTGGCCGCCGGCATCCGGCTGGATGAAGCCGAAGCCCTTTTGTGCGTTGAACCACTTAACGGCGCCTGTCGGCATGGCTTTTCCTTTCAATCACGGGAACGCAGCGGATCGCTGCGTTCTTCTCAGTCAATCGAAGCTTTGGGAAAGGTCAGGCGCCGCGCGTCTTGAGACGAGAGAGCAAGATCGTTCGGCCGAAACTCGAATGCGCGATTAATATTATAGGAGCGGAGACCCAATGAAAACCCGGCCGGAGTGAGAATCGTTATTCTTCCTGCGGGCGCCATTCCATCACAATGGTTTCCCGGCCGGACAAAGTGTTCGCGCCGCGCCCGACGCGCAAAAATCCGTCACGTTCGTAAAACCGGATGGCGCGCGCGTTGTCGGCATTGACGTCAAGCCGAATAAGCCTTGGCGAGACGTTTCGCGCCGCCGACAGCAGCGACGCGCCGACGCCTGCGCCGAATCGATTCGGCGCGACGCAGATCTGATCGAGCCAGCCGTCCGACGGATTGATCATGACGAAGCCTGCAAGCGTCGACTGAGCGTCAAGCAGGCAGAACGTCACTGCTCCAAGCGCTTCGCACTTTTGAACGCGGCGCACGAGCCAGTCGCGGCGCGCCTCAAAGTCGATCTCGGGATAGGTGGCCCGCCAGGAGGCGACCCAGACGTCGAGAATCAAGGGCCAGTCGTCGTCGACGCGCAAACGCAGATTGAGCGACGCATGTGCGGTCGGGGCGTTCATGCCTTCCTCATCAGATCGAGCAGCTGGCGGTGAATCGCTTCATTGCCTGCGCATATCTCGCCCTTCGCAAGCATCTCGGCTCCGCCGGAAAGGTCGGTGACGAAGCCGCCGGCTTCACGCACGAGCACGATGCCGGCCGCCACATCCCAGGAGCTAATCCCGCGCTCCCAATAGCCGTCGAAGCGTCCGCAGGCGACCATCGCGAGGTCGAGCGCGGCGGCGCCCAAGCGGCGAATATTGGCGATCTTTCCCATGCCGGCGGCAAGTTCGCGCTTGAAGGACTCATGATCGCGGGCGCGCGCCAGCGGCGGAATTCCGCAGGCCACCATTGAGTCGCCGAGCGAGCGACGCGCCGCGACGCGCATGCGGCGATTGTTGAAATAGGCGCCCTGGCCCAGTTCCGCGACGAACATGTCGTCGGTGGCGGGATTATAGACGAGGCCGGCGACGAGGCGGTCCTCGCGCTCCAGGCCGATCGAGATGGCGAAGACCGGAACGCCATGGAGGAAATTCGAGGTGCCGTCGAGCGGGTCGATGATCCAACGGTGGCTCTTGTCGGAGCCTTCGACGACGCCGCCTTCCTCCAGAATGAAGCCGTAGCCGGGGCGCGCCTTCGACAGCTCGTCGAACAGAGTCTTCTCGGCGCGCTTGTCAGCCGCGCTGACGAAATCGCCCGGACCCTTCACCGAAACTTGGAGGTTCTCCACCTCCCCGAAATCGCGTTTAAGGCCGCGTCCGGCTTTCAGTGCGGCGGCGGTCATCACATTCATCAAAGCGGAGCGAATCATTCAGGAGAGCCTAGGGGGAGGGGTGTGGGAGGTTCAACGCTTTTTGAGCGCGGCGGGCGTTCCGGACGAACGCGGCAGGCTTGTTCAAATGCGCCAGTTTTCGCCCTGGAGCCAGTCCCTTTTCGGCTTGATTGACAGAACGTTGCGTCGACCTGGGGCGTTCTCTGGTTATCCGCTTTCCATTTTGTGGCCGATGCTGACGAGCAGCTCCAACCGGCCGAGAAGCAGCTTATTCGCAAACCTCTCTTTTTTCTCCAATCGGAAAAAACGCCCCACCAAGGGAAGTGTGCCGCGCGTTAACCTTAAATTAAGGATTGTCGTCCAGCCTGAAGGCGTCCCTTAGGTGGGACGTCCGAGTGGCTTCTTCTCCACTCGTCCTTGATGCCTCCCTGTCAAGAAGCCTTGAGAGCCGCCGTTGCGGCTCTCTTTTTGCGTTCCGCGCGCTGCGGCCGTTAAGGTTAAAGAACGGCTAAGCGCGCGCCCCACAGTCGTCTGCGTTACAGTTCAAGCAATCCTAGACGCTGTCGCGTCGAATTTGCGTGAACATAATATGGCTCGGGTCAAAGGCAGTGCGGGGGAGAAGCAGCAGGCGGTCTCTTTCATCGAGAGACTGGCGGGATCCGAGGGATTTTGCGCCCTGTTTCGCGAGGGAATGAGCCTCGTGGAGGAGGCGGCAGGCTATCTCGACGGCGACGGACGTCTCGAGGCGAAGGCGCTGCCACGCACCGAAGCTCTCGCATACGCCGCTGAAAGCATGCGGCTGACCACAAGGCTGATGCAGGTTGCGTCCTGGTTGTTGCTGCAGCGCGCGGTGAATCAGGGCGAGCTGACGCGCCATCAGGCGGCGAGCAACCGGCATCGCGTCAAACTTCGCGAACAGGAGCTGGCCTCGGCCCCGGAGCTCTTCCAGCGCCTGCCGAACCGCCTACGCGAGCTGTCGCTGCAGTCGCTGCGCCTGCAAGCGCGGATTATTCACCTTGACCGGCTGATCCATGCGCTCGAGCCTGCGCTCACCGCGCCGGCGCCGACGTCAAGTCCGGTCGAAGCGCAGATCGCGAGACTGCGCGCCGCTTTCGCGCAGTAATATCCTTCAGGCGAACCAACCGAGGCGGCGGGTTGACCGCCGCCTTCTTTTTTATTTCTTGCCGAATGAGAGATTGCCGAAGCGGGAATTGAAGCGCGACAAACGTCCGCCGCGGTCGAGCAGTTGCGCCGACCCGCCCGTCCAAGCCGGATGCGTCTTCGGGTCGATGTCGAGGTGCAGCGTGTCCCCCTCCTTACCCCAAGTGGAACGGGTCGTATATTCCGTGCCGTCGGTCATCAGGACCTTAATCATATGATATCCGGGGTGGATGTCCTTCTTCATGGCGATGCATCCTTTTTGCGAGATGGAAACGACTGAAGACCCCACGCCGCAGCGGCGCGGGGACGGCCGTTCGAAACAAGCGAATTTGGTGGCGCTGATAGCGCAATGCGGGCAAATGGGCAAGTTGCGGCGTAACGGCGCGCGCGCGCCACAAGCCAGGAATAGAGAAAATGGCCGGCCATAGAGCCGCGAAAAACGGGACGCCGATTTCTGCGCAGCGCTAGGCTTTAGAAGTCGATCACGTCAATTAAGGGCCGAATGAGCCCGAATGCAGCGTGATCTACACCGCTTAGGCCGCGAGCATTCTCTGCACCTCGGTGACCAGATCCCGCAGATGGAATGGCTTGGAGAGGATTTTCGCCTGTCGCGGCGCGTGGCTGTCGGGGTTGAGCGCGACGGCGGCGAAACCGGTGATGAACATGACCTTGATGTCGGGATCGAGTTCGGTCGCGCGGCGGGCCAGTTCGATTCCGTCCATCTCGGGCATGACGATGTCGGTCAGCAGAAGTTCGAAGGGTTCGACCCGAAGCTGATCGTAAGCGGAAAGCCCGTTGTCGAATGAGGTGACGGAAAAACCGGCCTGCTGCAAAGCCTTGACTAGGAAGCGCCGCATGTCGTTGTCGTCTTCGGCAAGCAGAATTCTTGCGGCCTGTCTATCGTTCATCGCCATCCTCGCGGTTTTTAGCCATATCGCCCGAGCTTCGTAAATTTCAGGTGAAACCGAGGTGGCCTCGCGTTAACTTAGCGCCCAATATAGCGTGACGCACCGCTTTTCGAGCGCTCATCCCCACGCCAGCGCTAGTCTGAAGAGACGGTTGCGGCGTGGAAACGAGAAAAACGAATGAACCACGGCATGCGCGAGTGGCGCGAAACCAATTCGACGGCGGCGCCCTGTTGCGAACCTGAATTTGAACGCGCCTTCGACATTATCGAGCCTGACGAGCTCGTTTCGCCGCTGGTCTTTTCCTCGCCGCATTCGGGGCGGATCTATCCTGCGCGCTTTCTCGCCGCGACGCCGCTCGACATGGCCACGCTGCGTCGTTCTGAAGACGCTTATGTCGACGATCTCTTCGCGTCGGCTTCCTCGATGGGAGCGCCTCTGCTGCGGGCGCGGTTTCCCCGCGCCTATCTCGATCTCAATCGCGAACCCTACGAACTCGACCCCAAGCTGTTCGACGGAGTTTTGCCGTCCTTCGCCAATACGCGCTCTCTACGGGTCGCGGCCGGACTGGGGACGATCCCGCGCGTGGTCGCCGACGCGCGCGAGATTTATGCAAGCCGCCTCACGCTCGACGAGGGGCTGCGGCGCATCGACAGTCTCTACAAACCTTACCACGCGGCCTTGCGGGGCCTGATGGAGCGCGCCGCGGCGCGTTTCGGCTTCGCCGTGCTGATCGATTGCCATTCGATGCCTTCGACCGGCGCCCGCGATCCGTTGCTCTCGACGCGAGGCGACAAGCGGCGCATCGACTTCGTCATGGGCGACCGCTACGGCGCCAGCGCCTCCACCGGACTCGTCGACGTTGTCGAGGATCGGTTGCGCGGCCGCGGCTATCACGTCATGCGCAATCGACCTTACGCCGGCGGATTTATTACAGAGCATTACGGCAAGCCGGCCGCGGGCTGGCACGCTCTGCAGATCGAAGTGTCGCGCGGTCTTTACATGGACGAGTCTACGCTCCAGAAGAACGAGCGCTTCGACGCCATCGCTCGCGATCTTGCAGACGTCATGGCGGTGGTGGCGCGACACGAAGACTTAAGCGAGATTTTGGGCCGCGAACGGCGTGCGGCGGCCGAATAGCCGAGCGCTCGACGCGCCCGGCCTGGAGCTGGCATGACCGCCGTTGATTTCGACAAGTTCGTTGAGCGCCTCGCCGACGTTTCGGCGGAAGCCATCATGCCTTTTTTCAGGACCGCGCTCGCCGCCGACGACAAGGCGCATGGCGGGGCCTTCGATCCCGTCACCGAAGCGGACCGCGCCGCAGAACTCGCCATGCGTCGGCTGATTGAAACGACGTTTCCCAGCCACGGGGTCTATGGCGAAGAGTTCGGACGCTTACGCGAAAACGCCGAATATGTCTGGGTGCTCGATCCGATCGACGGCACAAAGAGCTTCATCTGCGGCCTGCCGCTGTGGGGCACGCTGATCGGCCTCACGCATCGCGGGCGCCCCTGCTACGGGCTGATGAGCCAGCCGTTCACCCGCGAGCGGTTCTTCGGCGACGGCGAGGCCGCCTATTGGCGCGGGCCGGCGAGAGGGCCGGAGGGCGCGCGCGGCGTCCTCGAGACGCGCAAAATTGCGACGCGCCATTGTCCCTCGCTCGCGCAGGCGACGCTGATGACGACATCGCCGCTGCTGATCGAACCGGCGCTTCGCGACGATTTCCACCGTGTCGAGCGCACGGCGCGGCTTTCCCGCTACGGCGGCGATTGCTACGCCTATTGCGCGCTCGCCGCCGGCCATGTCGACCTTGTCATCGAGACGAATTTACAGCCCTACGACATCGTCGCGCTAATTCCGATCATCGAGGGCGCGGGGGGCGTCGTCACGAATTGGAGCGGCGGCGCGGCGGCGTTGGGCGGCGCCATCGTCGCGGCGGGCGACCCCGCGCTGCACGAAGAGGCGTTGAAGCTGCTTGGCGGATAGATCACGCTGATTTTGGCTCTCTCGCCCAAATGCAGATAAATTGATCGATCTCAGCAAATTAGAGTGCGCGCTCTATGCAACGCGCTCTAAGAGACGCGCGTTGCGCCCGGAATGAAAGCGTCGAAGCCGCGCCAGAACTGGCTGCGAAACTCGTCGCGCTCCATCATGAGTTCATGCTTGGCGCCGGGGATCATCGCGAGAGCGCCGCTGTCGAGATTTTGAGCGAAACGCTCGATGGCGGCGTTGGAGACGATCATCTCGCGCCCGCAGCCGAACATCAGGATGGTCGCGCGGATTCTTCTAGCGTAGTCGGGCGATTCGAAGCCCCTCATGAGACGGAAGGCGGCGTTGACCCAGCCGATCGTCGGATCGCCAATGGCGAGCTGCGGGGCCTTCCTGAGAATCGCCGCGTTTCGTTCAAAGCGAACCGGATCGGTGGTCAGGAGATTGTCCTTGAAGGGCTTCTCAATAAAGGAGGCGCCGGTCCCGCCTGGAATGTACATGCCGCCCAGTCCGCACATGTCGAGCGTGTCAGCGAGCCAGCGTGAGGCGCGCGGAAAGCGCAGATTGGCGATGTCGATCATGGGAGCGGTCAGCACGAAGCGCTGGAACGGCGTTTTTCCTGCGTGCGCCGCGTCGAGCAGGATGGCCGCGCCCATCGAGTGCGCGAGGGCGAACCAGGGCTGCGGCCGGTCGATCAAGACCTGGGAGATGAAAACTTCCAGATCGCGCTGATACTGGGAGAAGTCGTCTATATGGCCCTTGCGCGGATCGGCGAGCTCGCGTTCCGAGCCGGCCTGGCCGCACCAATCGAGCGCGACGACGTCGAGGCGGCGGCTGCGCAACTCCTCGATGGTCTCGAAATATTTTTCGATAAATTCATTGTGGCCTTGAAACAGCGCCACCGTGCCGCGCGCCCTCCCGCTGCAGGGAAAAGCGGCGGCGCGCAATCGCCGGCCGTCCCGCGTCTTCAGGATGTAAACGGCGGCGCCCTCGGGAATCGGGTTGCCAGGCGACGCTACAAGTTCTCGCATGGGGTCTCCTCGGCGCTCTGCGGCCGAATCTTCGCTCGACGATAATGCATTTTGGCGACGAGGCCGAACGGCGCCGTTTCAGTCGGCGCAGAAAGCGGCGAGGCGTTGTGGTTCTGCGAAATCCATTCTGCCGTTGACGATGGCGTCGACCCGTCCGGAAGCGCCGATGAAATAGTGGAGAGGGGTAACGACGGCGCCATCGGCCATAGCGCCGTAGAAGGCCCGAGCGCTCATGGCTTTGGAGACGTCCGTCTTCGTGGAATCGCCGACCCGAAAAATTTTCCAGGGCAGGCCGAAGGTTTTGAACTTCGCCGCATCCTTGGGGTAATCGCTGGCGCGCGACGAAACGAAGAGGATGTTCCAGCGCTCCGGGCAGGCGGCGGCGATCGCCTTGAAGCCCTTCATTTCGGCGAGGCAATTGGGACACCAATGCGCCCAAAGGCTCACGAGCGTCGGCCGCCCGTTCGCCATCAGCGCGCGCAGATCCAGCGGCGCGCCATTTGCGCCGACGAGATCGACCTCCCCCAGAGAGGCCTTCATCTCGTCTTCGGTGACCGCGCGCGGCGTGTTCGTCCCGATGATCTCGGCGTGCGCCGGGCCAAGAAATGCGCAGAGCGAGACAATCAAAATGAGAGGTCGCATCGGAACGTCCCGTCGTCAAAAAGGCGGCGCAACGGCGCGCCGCCTTCAACATAGCCTGCCGCGGTCAGAACCTCACGGTCAGGCCCGCGTAAAAGTTGCGCCCCATGCCTGGCGCTGCCGCACGCTCGCAGTTCCGCATTGCGTCCGAAAAGGAAGGCGTTGCGCGAATAGTTCGCCAAGCCGCTGCGCGTCGAGGGCGTCGGTGAGATTGTTCGACGCCAAGATCGATTCGCATTTTGCTCCAGTCATAGGCCGCGCAGCATTTTCCAGAAGACCGGCGCGAGCCGACAGGCAATTGGTCAGGCTCGTGCTGGCCCTCGAGTCGCCGTTCCTGCGCCCCGAGCGCCATGCGCTGCCGGCCTGACATTCGGTGTCGGGCTCCCGGCCAGGCGCCTCTTGAACGATGCGGAAGCGCTTCCTAAATCGTTGCCAGCGCGTGCCGTAACGGACGCGCTAAGAGGCGCGGCGCGGTAACGCTAGCGCGCCGCATGTCGCTCAACTGGAGGATATGTCATGCGTCAGTTCGATCTCTCTCCGCTGTACCGTCAGACCGTCGGCTTCGACCGTCTGTTCAACCTGCTTGATCAGGCAAGCGGCTTCGAGACGTCACAAAGCTACCCGCCTTACAATATCGAGCGCAGCGGCGAAAACGCCTATCGCGTGACGCTGGCGGTCGCCGGCTTCTCGCGCGAGGAGCTGTCCGTCGAGACCAAGGAAAACACGCTGTCCGTCAAGGGCTCGAAGGAGCCGGCGCAGTCCGCGGAGGGCCGCGAGGTTCTGCATCAGGGCATCGCCGCGCGGGCGTTTGAGCGTCGCTTCCAACTCGCCGACCATGTCGTCGTCACGGGCGCGAGCCTCGTCCACGGCTTGCTGCACGTCGACCTCGTGCGCGAGATTCCGGAGGCGCAAAAACCCCGCCGCATTGACATCGGCGTCTCCGCGCCGGCCGCGACCATCGTGGAGTCGAAGGCGGCGTAACGGCGAGAAGCTTCTAGTGAAAATGCGAGAGGCGCCCTTTGAGGCGCCTCTTTTTTATCCGCCGGCTTTTGGCTTTGCTGCGCTGTCTGGCGTCTTCGCCGTCGCTGACCCCGTCGGGGCGGAAGCCGCCGGCGCCGATGCAGCCGGCGTCACGATAGACGTGCCGCTCGAGCTTGACGGCGGCACGATCGCGCGGCGCGAGGAGCCTACCGTCGAGCGGGCGGCCGACGCGCGCCTGGCTGTCGTCGAGACGCCCTGCGGCGGGACGACGGGCGTTTCGGCGGTCTGCGCCACTGGAGGCGCGGCGCTTGGCGCATGATCAGCCGACACCGGCGAGAGCGGGGCCGGCGTCGCGGCGCTTTCTGAGCTTTGCTGGGTCTGCTGCGTCGCTTGCGGGTGCGGCGGCGGGCTGAAGGGCTCAGCCTTCGTCTCCCTCGAAGCCGCATCCGCCGCGGACCTGTCGGGTCCGGTGGCGGGCGTTTCCGTGGCGGCCTGCGCCGGAGCCGCGCCAGAGACCGGCGCGGTTTCAGCCGACGCTGGCTTGGCTGCGCTATCCGCGTTGGGCGGCGCCTTAGCCGCTTGGGCCGGGACGCTGGCCTCGTCGGACTTCGGCTCTGACGGCGCCGAAGAAGCGGCCGGCGTGTCGCCGACGGTCTTGTCACCAGCAGCCTTGTCGGCTGTCGCCGCCGGAGGCGTAGCCGTTAAGTCGCGGCCCTTCTGTTCATGGCCCGGCGCGGGCGTTTTGGCGCTCTCAGCATTCGAGTTTGGCTCTGGCGACTGCGTGGCGACCGGCGCAGCCTTGAGCTCCGTTGGCGCAGTGGCGGACGGCGGCGGAGCAGCGGAAGCGGCAGGCGCGATCGCAATCGGCGGCGGGGAGGGCGCTATGGGCTTCGTCGTCGGCGTGACTGCGCGCGAGGTCTTTGAGGTCCCCCCGCCTTTTTGAGCCGCCCGAGCCCGCTGTTGGCTCGCGCCGTTCGCATCCGGGTAGCGCTCATTGTCGAGGCCGCGCGCGGCGGGGCCGGGGCCAGCCGACCCGGGACCGCCGGCGCTGGGGGGCGGGTATGGAGCTCCGCCGGTCGAGGGGGGCGCGCCATAAGCATCGCCGCCGGAGGGACCGTAATCGCCGCCATAGCGTGATCCCGGATCATACATAGGTCGAGGTCCAAGTCTCACCGCGCGCAAAATGCGGCCCTCGTAGGGGTCGATGATAAAGCGCATCTCGCCCTCGCGGCGACTGACGCCCGTGGCGACGATCTGATCGCCTCGGCGGCCGAGCGGTCCGATCAATTGAAAGCCGGTGCGCCCGAGGATCGAAGCGACGGCGGGGCGGGAGGCGAAGGCCGGCGGACGCTCGTCGGGAATTCGACTACGGAAGATGTTGGCGAACGGCCGAAAGAAAAACTGGGCGAACGCGTTCTGCGGAACCGCGGCGCTTGCCGCCAGCGCCAACACGAACGGCAGAACGGCTTTCCCATTGAATGACCGCATTGTTTCTTCCCTGTTCAAGCCCTCTCGGCGCGCGCGGATGCTGTGACAACATTGCGGCGAGCATTGGACCGCCAATCGCCCAAAGTCCAAGCGATTGCTTGTCACTTCGGCGCAAATCTGGCAGTAAGTTACCCCGCTAATATGTCAGCGATGCTGACCTTAAAGCGGCGCTCGCTTTTGGAAGCCTCAGTTTCATTTTACTGGTCGCGCTCGACACGGGCCCCGGCCAACGTAAATGAAAGGCTCGCAAGGGTGGCGCGTCCCTTGCCTCGCGCCCGGTCGCGAGGCGAGGACGCGAGGAGTCGCAATGGCCGTTGCGGAACCTGCGTTATGGCGAATGCGAGAGTCGGGCGGTGACGATTTCGGTCACGCCGACGACGATTTTATGGTTCGATGAACGGCGGGAAGGGCGCAGGAAAAGGCGCGCGGTCCTGTCGAGGAGACGCCGAAATGACGAACGCCGCCGAGCACTTCGCTGAAGCCGGACCGCAGCCGCTCGGCCGCGACCCTGCTCTTCCGCAGGCGCAAGGTCTCTATGATCCCGCCAAGGAGCACGATTCCTGCGGCGTGGGCTTCGTCGCCAACATGCGCAACGAGAAGTCGCACGCCATCGTCGAGATGGGCTTGCAGATACTGCTCAATCTCGATCATCGCGGCGCCGTCGGCGCTGATCCCAAGCTCGGCGACGGCTGCGGCATCCTGCTTCAGATCCCCCATGAGTTCTTCAAAGCGGAGTGCGCGAAGCTCGGCATAGAGCTTCCCGCCGCCGGCGATTACGCCATCGGACAGTTTTTCTTGCCGCGCGATCCTGAGACGCGCGCCAGCGCGCGCGGCATCATCGAAAAGTCCGTGAAAGAGGAGGGGCTCGTCGTCCTTGGCTGGCGCGATCTTCCCATCGATTCGAGCGATCTCGGCGAGGCGGTGAAGGCGGTCGAACCGCATCACGCGCAGCTCTTCATTGGCCGAGGGCAGAACGTCGCCGATGCCGACATCTTCGAGCGGCGCATCTATCTTGCGCGCAAGGCCGCCTCGAACGAAATTTACAGGCTCGGCAATGGCGGACGGGAGTTTTACGCCGTCTCAGTCTCGTCGCGCACCATCGTCTACAAGGGCATGGTGCTCGTCTCGCAGCTCGGCGAATATTTCGTCGATCTCAAGGACGCGCGTTTTGTCTCGGCGCTGGCGCTCGTGCATCAGCGCTTCGCGACCAACACCTTTCCGTCCTGGCGGCTTGCACATCCCTATCGCTTTGTCGCGCACAACGGTGAAATCAATACGCTGCGCGGCAATCTGAACTGGATGGCGGCGCGCCAGGCGTCGGTCTCCTCGCCGCTGTTTGGCGACGGGATCAGCAAGCTTTGGCCGATCTCCTATGAGGGCCAGTCCGACACCGCCTGCTTCGATAATGCGCTCGAATTCCTCGTGCGCGGCGGCTATTCGCTCGCGCATGCGGTGATGATGCTGATCCCGGAAGCTTGGGCCGGCAATCCGCTGATGGACGCCGACCGCAAGGCTTTCTACGAACACCACGCGGCGCTCATGGAGCCGTGGGACGGTCCCGCCGCCATGGCCTTCACCGATGGGCTCCAGATCGGCGCGACGCTTGACCGGAACGGGTTGCGGCCTGCGCGCTATCTCGTCACCGACGACGGTCTCGTCGTCATGGCTTCAGAAATGGGCGTGTTGCCGATTCCCGAAGAGAAGATCGTTACAAAGTGGCGTCTCCAGCCCGGCAAGATGCTGCTTGTCGATCTAGAGCAGGGACGCATCGTTTCCGACGACGAGATCAAGAAAGAGCTGTCGAACTCTCATCCTTACAAGGAATGGCTGGCGCGAACGCAAATTCAGCTCGAAGATCTGAAGCCTGTCGATACGCGTCCTGCGCGATGGGACGTGTCGATGCTCGACCGTCAGCAGGCCTTCGGCTACACGCAGGAAGATCTTGATCTCTTGCTTTTCCCAATGGCCGTCACAGGCCAGGAGGCGATTGGCTCGATGGGCACGGACACGCCCGTGTCGGCGCTCTCCGACAAGGAGAAGCTGCTCTATACCTATTTCAAGCAGAACTTCGCGCAGGTGACCAATCCGCCGATCGATCCGATCCGCGAAGAGCTGGTCATGAGCCTCGTGTCCTTCATCGGCCCGCGGCCCAACATTCTCGACCACGAAGGCTCGGCGAACAAAAAGCG
>DATBRI010000128.1:0-34532 GCA_036560365.1 Methylocystis sp. | reverse complement strand
CCCCCCTGACGCTATCGCCGTCTCAGGCGGGAAGCAGAAAGCCCGTGACGGCCCTTCGCTTGTCGAGCCATTTCCGCGCGGCGTTCTGCACGCTCTCGGCCGTCACCTGCTCCATGCGGTCGGGCCAGGCGACGACGTCGTCGATGGTGAGGCCGGTGGCCAACGCCTCGCCATACCAGCGGGCGAGCGAGGCCTGGCTATCCTGAGCGTAGATCGCGTCGGCGATCAGCCGCGTCTTGGCGCGCTGCAGATGCTCGGCGTCGATCGGCTCTTCGCCGAAGCGCCGCACCACGCGATCAATCGCGACGTCGAGGTCCTCGAGCGAAACCCCCGGCGCGGGCGTCGCATAGACCCACAGCCGCGTGTCGTCGACGGCGGAGCCCATGTAATAGGCGCCGGCGCCGACAGCGACCTGCTCCTCGACGACCAGCGTGTCATAGAGCGCGCTCGTCGGGCCGCCGCCGAGCATATAGGCGAGCGTCTCCAGCGCCTCGGCTTCGCCGGGCTGCGCGGTGCTATAGGAGGGCACGAGATAGACCTGCTCATGCGCCGGCTGCTCGACTTTTTCGTCGCGCAGAGTCACCAGGCGATGGGCGCGGTGCGGCGGCTCCTGCGTGCGGGCGCGGCGCGGCGGCGCTGACTGCGCCGGCAGCTTGCCGTAAGTGTCCTTGGCGAGACGCTCGACCTCATCCGCCTCGACGTCGCCCGCGACGATCAGGATGGCGTTTTCCGGCGTGTAGAAGCGCTGGTAATAGGCGAGCGCGTGGACGCGATCGAGCCCCTCGATCTCGTGATTCCAGCCGATGATCGGCGTGCCGTAGGGATGATGCGCAAAGAGCGCGGCCTGCACGGCCTCGTCGAGCTGGGCGGAAGGGTCGCTGTCGGTGCGCATGCGGCGCTCTTCGAGCACCACGTCGCGTTCTGGATCGACGATCTCGTCGGTCAGGACCAGATTGCGCATGCGGTCGGCTTCGAACGCCATCAGCGTGGCGAGATGCTCCTTGCCGATGCGCTGGAAATAGGCCGTGTAATCATAGCTGGTGAAGGCGTTCTCCTGGCCGCCGAGTTCGGCGACAAGATTCGAGAACTCGCCCTGCGGATGATCCGTCGTGCCTTTGAACATCAGATGTTCGAGAAAATGCGCGATGCCCGACTGGCCGAGCGGATCGTCGGCGGCGCCGTTCTTGTACCAGACCATGTGGGTGACGACGGGCGTTCGCGCGTCCGGGATGACGACGACTTCCATGCCGTTGTCGAGCGTAAAGCTCGTAATGTTCGCGCGCGCGGGCCCCGGCGCGGCGGCGCCGGGCGCAAGCGAAACGGCTGACGCCTTCGTCTCAAATGACATGAACGGCCTTTCCCGCGGCGTCCGCGCCGCGCAATTAGGAGAGAGGGATCTTTCCTAATATAGGCCGAAAATCACTTCGTGTCGTCGGAGCCGCGAGCGAAGCTTGGCATCTGGAACCACGAATTGGAATTGCTGGAAGAACTCTGCTGGCTCGCTGAGCCGGGAATGCTTGCCGTCTCCGCTGAATTCATGCCTGTGAGTTTACGCAATGTCGAGACCGCGCCCTGCTCCTCGGGCCGCAGTTTTTCCCCGGCGGCGGCGGTCGCGGCCGGCTTGTCGCCGCCGTGTCCCCAGCTCAAGGGGTTCCACCAGGAGCTCTTCTTGGCGACTTCGGTCTCGTGGAGACTGTTGAGGTCCTGCGTCGGGCGGCGGTAGCCAGGCGGCGGCTCCGTCAGCATGACGCGACTCGGCTCCTCAATGGCGGGCGCAGACGGTTGTTGAGCGCCGGATCCAAAGGACAGCACGCGCGCAAACATCCCCGGGCGCGGCGCCTCCTGCGGCGCGTTCGGCACCCGGGCGTAGCGGTTGACGTTTCGGCGCCGCTCAGCCGAAAGTTCGGCGGGCCATTCGCCCGACCGTGCGCTCCGCTCGCGCGGCGGCGGGAGGTCGCCGGCGCTCGGCGGCAGGACAAGCTTGGGCCGTTCGCTATAATCAATTTTGCCGACGCCCTCGTCCGAAGACGCGCCGACCATCTCCATCATCGCCGACCACGTGGATTTGTCGTCGCCGGCCATAGCCGGCGCGGCAAGAAGCGCGGCGAGGCCGGTGAGCGCATAAACGGCGCAGCGCTGCGACTGGGCAAACTTCATCTGTCGGACTCCGATCAGGCTCCCGTTGTATGCGGCTACATGGACGCGACTTATTGGGCGATTTAGTGGCGAAGCTCGGGCCTCGGCTCGGCCGAAGCTTTGCTCAGGTCTCAGCGCGCCGCTCCTGCGGCAGAAAAAACCCCTCGATGACCAGAAGCGCCACGCCTGCCGTAATGAAGACATCGGCGAGATTGAACACGTAATTCGCGAGAGGTCCTACGGGGAGGCTGGTGTGGAGATAGAAGAAGTCGGCGACCGCGCCCCGGCTGAGGCGGTCGGCGGCGTTGCCGAGCGCGCCGCCGATGATCAGCCCCAGCGCCACAGCCGTCGCACGGCTCTCCGTGCGCACCATCCAGATCGCCAATCCCGCGATGATCGCGCCCTGCACGGTCATCAGCGCGAGCCGGGCCATGGCTTCGTGGGCCGGAAAAAGCGAATAGGAGACGCCGTAGTTCCAGGACAGAAGGATGTCGAGGAAAGGCGTAAGGGTTATCGGCGGCCGGGCGGCGACGTCAAAAATATGCAGCATCCAGAATTTATGCGCCTGGTCGAACGCCAGAGCGGCGAGCGCCGCCGCAAGGCCCAGTGCGCGGGGAGAAACTCTGCGAGACAAGCGTGATCTCCATGACCGTCGCAGCATTGGGGCGGATCAATGCGAAAAGACGGGGCCGCCCACTCCTCCCTCCGTCAGCCGATCAATAGGCGGCTATCGCCTGCACCGCCGGCTCGGGCCAGTCGATCCGATAATTGAGCCCGGTGCGGATAAGATGAGTCGCGCTGGCGCTTGAGGCGGCGAAATTCGCGGGAAATCCGTCCGGGATGGAGCCGCCGAAGGCGTTGATCGCGTAATTCTGCCGGCCAAGGTCCACATAAAGCCATTCCGCCTTGAGGCTCCAATTGCGGGCGATGGCATATTCGAAGCCGGCGCCGGCAGTCCAGCCCGTGGCCATTCCCGAATAGGCGCCAGCCGAGCAGTAAAAATCGAGCGCGCAAATCCTGTTGCCCTCGCCAAGCGCTCCACGCGCTGAGACCTGCCCATAGGCGAAGCCGCCGGTGGCGTATAGCATAATGTCGTCGCGTGGCAGAACGCCGAGCCGGCCGCGTAGGGTCCCCAGCGATTCAAGCAAGCGCTTGGTGCTGGCGGCCAAATTCCGACCGTCGCCGAAGTCGACGGAAGCGCCGAACGAGCCGCCGATATTGGCGTAGGCGAAGTCAGCCTCGAGACCCGCGACAAGAAGCGGATGCAAGCGCCAGTTATAGCCGATCTGCCCGCCGCCGACGAAACCCGCGATGTCCGAACGCTGCGCGAAAGGCGCCTTGAAGTCCGCCTGGAGGATCGCTGCCTCCGGCGAGCGCGCGGCGAGCGTCGTGTCTTTCGCCCCGCCGAAACCATACCCGACATGTCCGCCGAGGTAGACGCCGCTCCACTCATGCGGCTCCGCCTCGGCCTTGCCGAAGAACGCGCCGAAACTGCCGGCGCCGGTCGGATCATCGGGCCCGCCAAAACGGTAACCCGCTTGCAAGAAAACGCCATAGCGTTGCGAAAATGAGTAAAGCGGCCTGGTCACGTTGTTGAACAGCCGCTCCCCATGGTCCTTGCCGGGCGCGCTGAACTGCCAATAACGCCCGCCGACGCCGACGCTAAAACGCGGCGTCAGATCATAGGCGATGAGGCCTTCGAGCTGAAAACCATCGCCTTTGCCCGACTGCTGCACGCCTCGTATGTTGGGGCGAAAATTGTGATAGTCGGTATTCCACAGCCAGCTATGAATCCATGCCGCTTCCAGCGAGGCGCGCAGACCTGGCAAAAGTTCGATGTCGCCGCCAAGGCCGACCCGCAGCGAGTTCCAGGCGACGTCGAAATCGAGACCGTCGAAATTTGTCGGATAGGGCGTCCGGGTCGGCGGCGCGGTCCCGCAAAAGTCCGCGTTCGCGAGAACCTGCGCGCAGCCGAATGAATTCATCCGCTCGTGGAAATTATTGTAGCCGACGAAGGGGCCGATCCTGACCGGCTGGCCGGTCGGCAATCTGGTCTCGATGACATTATAGCCCAGATCGACGGTGACATATTTGAGCGAGCCGCCGCTCTGCACATGGACAGTGTTGGCATAGGGGCCCTTGGTCGCGGCGACAGTGTCCTCGTCGTTGAGCTTGCCGCTCGCGAGAGTTCCGCCGCCGAGAAAACCCTTAAGGAAGACGCCGCTCTCGTGGTCGACGCGAAAGAAGATCTCGGCTGAATGCCCAGTCAAATCGCCGAAGGTCAGACGTGAAATCAGCAGCCCGGGGACCTGGGCGTCGTAGTAATCATATTTATGGTTGCCCGAACTGAACCAGTAGCGGGTCCCAAATTCCACTCGCCACGGCGAAGCCGCCAATAGCGGGGGCGGCGCCTTGTGCGCGGGGAGATCGGCCGAGAAAGCGGCATAGGGAATGAATGACGCCGCCAAGGAACCGAGGGCGAGAAAAGATTTGCGCATCAAATCCTCGAAATTTCAGGCCGACGCCCAAACGAGGTTTGGACGCTTCGAGACTCGGCGCTGCTTAAGCGCTAACGCGAATTTTCTGGCTGCGCTGTAGCGTCCCTGCCACACGCGCGGCAAATAATGCGTCCCTCCCCAACTTGACAGAGATGGGCCTCGCCCATATCTGTGTGGCGCCTGCTAGCACTCATCTGGCATGAGTGCCAACCGGCGTTGGCATATCCCTTTTTGGCGGGGTCGAACCCCGTCAGGTCAGAAAAGGAAAGATTCACAATGGCGTTCCGTCCCCTCCACGACCGCGTCGTGGTCAAGCGACTCGAAGGCGAGGAAAAAACCAAAGGCGGCATCATCATTCCGGACTCCGCGAAAGAGAAGCCGCAAGAGGGCAAGATCGTTTCCGTCGGCCCCGGCGCGCGCGACGAAAGCGGCAAGCTGAACCCGCTGGACGTTAAGTCCGGCGACCGCGTGCTCTTCGGCAAATGGTCCGGCACCGAAGTCAAGATCGACGGCGATGACCTGCTCATCATGAAGGAAAGCGACATCCTCGGCATCGTCGACTGACTCGACGCCGTCGTTCGCTTCCAACCCTCAGGAGAATTCTAAATGGCTGCAAAAGAAGTCCGTTTCTCGACTGACGCCCGCGACCGCATTCTGCGCGGCGTCGAAATTCTCAACAACGCCGTCAAGGTGACGCTCGGCCCGAAGGGCCGCAACGTCGTCATTGAAAAGTCCTTCGGCGCGCCGCGCATCAGCAAGGACGGCGTCACCGTCGCCAAGGAAATCGAACTTGCCGACAGGTTCGAAAATCTCGGCGCGCAGCTCGTTCGCGAAGTCGCCTCCAAGCAGAACGACATCGCCGGCGACGGCACGACGACGGCGACGGTTCTCGCGGCTTCGATCGCCCGCGAAGGCTCCAAGGCGGTCGCCGCCGGCCTCAACCCGATGGATCTGAAGCGCGGCGTCGATCTCGCCGTCGAAGCCATCGTCGCCGATCTCAAGCAGCATTCGAAGAAAGTCACCTCGAACGACGAGATCGCGCAGGTCGGCACGATTTCGGCGAATGGCGACAGCTTCATCGGCGAAGAAATCGCCAAGGCGATGCAGAAGGTCGGCAATGAAGGCGTGATCACGGTCGAGGAGGCGAAGAGCCTCGAGACCGAGACCGACATCGTCGAAGGCATGCAGTTCGATCGCGGCTATCTCTCGCCCTATTTCATCACCAACGCCGAGAAGATGATCGCCGAACTCGACGAGCCCTACATCCTCATCCACGAGAAGAAGCTCTCGACCCTGCAGCCGCTGCTGCCGATCCTCGAAGCTGTGGTGCAGACCGGCAAGCCGCTGCTCATCGTCGCTGAGGACATCGAAGGCGAAGCGCTGGCGACCCTCGTCGTCAACAAGCTGCGCGGCGGCCTGAAGATCGCCGCCGTCAAGGCGCCCGGCTTTGGCGATCGCCGCAAGGCGATGCTCGAAGACATCGCCATCCTCACCGGCGGCCAGTTGATCGCCGAGGACCTCGGCATCAAGCTCGAGAACGTCACGCTCGCCATGCTCGGCCGCGCCAAGCGCGTGCGCATCGAGAAGGAGAACACGACGATCATCGATGGCGCCGGCGAGAAAAAGGAGATCGAGGCGCGCATCTCCCAGATCAAAGGACAGATCGAGGAGACCACCTCGGACTACGACCGCGAAAAGCTGCAGGAACGTCTGGCGAAGCTCGCCGGCGGCGTCGCGGTGATCCGCGTCGGCGGCGCGACCGAGGTCGAAGTGAAGGAAAAGAAGGACCGCGTCGACGACGCCTTGAACGCCACCCGCGCGGCGGTCGAGGAAGGCGTGTCGCCGGGCGGCGGCGTGGCGCTGCTGCGCGCCATCAAGGCGCTCGATGGCGTCAAGGTCGGCAATGCCGACCAGCAGACGGGCGTCGATATCGTCCGCAAGGCGATCCAGGCGCCGGCGCGCCAGATCGTCGACAACGCCGGCGGCGACGGCGCCGTGGTGGTCGGCAAGCTGCTCGAGGCGACGGAGTATGGCTACGGCTTCGACGCGCAGAAGGGCGAGTACGGCGATCTGATGAAGCTCGGCATCATCGACCCGACCAAGGTCGTGCGCACCGCGCTGCAGGACGCCGCTTCGATCGCCGGTCTGATCATCACCACCGAGGCGACGATCACCGAAGCGCCGAAGAAGGACGGCCCGCCGGCGATGCCGGGCGGCGGCGGCATGGGCGGCATGGACTTCTAAAGTCTGCTCTCCGCGAACAAAAAAAGCCCCGGGCTCGCGTCCGGGGCTTTTTTCTTTGCGCAGACAGGTTACTGACTCGCCGTTCCGGGCGCCGCCGACTGCGCATGTCTCTTCGCGAGGATCTGCGCCGGCGTAATGTTCGCCGTCGCGACCTGCAATTTGTTGCGCCAGCCGCTGATGATCTCTGCGTCGCCGCGCATCATCGCCTCAAAGCCATCCATCGCGACTTCCTGGGCGGACGCCTTTTCGGACCGCCCAACCTTCGTATCCATCAGATCCGCGCGCTCGAAGAAATCCGTCGCGGTCACGCCTGGCATCAGACAGGTGACGGTGACGCCGGAATCCTTGAGCTCCTCGCGCAGCGCGAAACAGAAGCTGTTGAGGAAGGACTTCGACGCGTTGTAGACGGCTTGATACGACCCGGGAATAAAGCCGGCGATGGAGCCCGTGACCAGAATGCGTCCGGCGTGCCGCGCCCGCATGTCCCGCGCGACCTTGTGCAGCAGGTAAATCGTGCCCGTGACATTCGTGTCGAGCACATGCCGCTCGGCCGTAAAGTCTTGATCAAGAAAGCCGCGACCCAATCCATGCCCGGCGTTGGCGAGAAGCGCGTCGATCGGGCGCCCATCCGCCGCAGCGCATAACCGGTCGACGCCATCTGTTGTGGAGAGGTCAGTTTCGACCTCGGTCACATGCGCGCCAAGTTCCCGAAACCGCGCGGCTGCGCCATGAATTTCGGGGCGATCGGCCGCGATCACCAGATCAAAGCCCCGCTGGGCGCAGATCAGCGCGAGTTCGTAGCCAATCCCTGACGAAGCGCCGGTCACCAAGGCGAGCGGCTTCTGCGAAGTCTGATTCATTTTCACGTCAGCGGCGCCGCCCGAGGACGACGCCGATGCTCCTATTCGGCGCCCTGTGTTAGGCCGCCTTACGATTTACCCGCCCTTCGGCAAGCGACGACAGTTTCTTGTCCGCGTTCTTTTCTTCCGCGAGCGTCTCCGACAGAATCTGCGCGCAGTCCTCGCGGCCAAGCTCCTTCGCCCAGGCGATCAGCGTGCCGTAGCGGGTGATCTCATAGTGCTCGACTGCTTGCGCGCTCGCGATCAACGCGGCGTCCAGCACTTCATTGTCGGCGGTTTCGCTGGCGATCTCGTCAGCTTCTTCGAGGATGCCGTCGATCGCCGGGCAATTGACGCCCTTCGGCGCGACGCCTTGCATCTGGAACACTTTCTCGAGCCGGCGCACCTGATTTTCCGTCTCGCCGAGGTGCTGCTCGAACACTTCCCTCAGGCGCGGATCGGACGCTTTCTCGACCATGTCGGGCAGCGCTTTCATGATCTGGTTTTCAGCATAGTAGATGTCGCGCAGCGTGTGCACGAACAAGTCTTCGATCGTCTTGATCTCTTTGGAAAAAAGACCCATCGTGCCGCTCCGGTTTAGCGATGTTGGGGAAGCCCGCGCCGCAGGCGTGCACTGGAACGCCGCCGACGCGCGAATGTTCCCCACGCATGCAGAGAAGCGGCCTGAGCTTCCGACCGGGACGTTGATTGGGGGTTCGCTTCCCAGCGCGTCGCGGCGCCGCAGACGTCGGAGCCTTCAGCCCGTTGCCCTATGGCTTCCGCTCGTTTAGCATCCGCTTCGCGCTCGGGGTCACGCGCGCGTCAGCAAGAATTAGGAGGAGCAAAATGGCGAGCTTGCGCACGCCGGCGGAGTCGAATGGCGATTGGGCCGAGCATGTAAGGACTTACAACACATTCTTGTTGCTGCTGAAAGTCGGCGGGGCAAGCACTGCGGTCCTGCTGCTTCTGCTGTATTTCTTCGTCGCGCGCTAGGTCCACAGTCTCCGCTTTTCACCGCTGTCGGCGACGCTGGCGGCGACGGTTTTTCCACAACCGGAGTTCGTTATGCGCATCGCCGTATTGGCTGAAACGGATAAATCCGAGCCGCGCGTCGCGGCCACACCCGAGACCGTCAAGAAATTCATCGGGCTTGGCGCTGACGTCGCGGTCGAGGCCGGCGCGGGCGCCGCCGCCGGCTTCTCCGACAGCGACTACGCCGCCGCCGGCGCGACGATCGCCGATAATGCGGCGGCGGCCCTGACAGGAGCCGACGTCGCGCTGCGCGTGCGGCGTCCTTCGGCGGCGGAGCTTGCGGGCGCAAAATCGAGTCTCGCGGTGATCGCGATCATGGATCCGTTTGGCGCGGGGGCTCAGCTCGCCGACCTCGCCAAGAGCGGCGCGATCGCCTTCGCCATGGAGCTCATGCCGCGCATCACGCGCGCGCAAAGCATGGACGTGCTGTCGTCCCAGGCCAATCTCGCCGGCTATCGCGCCGTCATTGACGCGATGGCCGAATATGGCCGCTCCTTTCCGATGATGATGACCGCCGCCGGCACCGTCCCGGCGGCGAAAGTCTTTATAATGGGCGTCGGCGTCGCCGGTCTGCAGGCGATCGCCACGGCGCGGCGCATGGGCGCGATCGTCACCGCCACGGACGTGCGGCCGGCGACGAAGGAGCAGGTCGAATCGCTCGGCGCGAAATTCATCGCCGTCGAGAACGAAGAGTTCAAACAGGCCGAGACCTCCGGCGGCTACGCCAAGGAGATGTCGCCTGAATATCAAAAGGCGCAGGCCGAACTCGTCGCGTCGCACATCGCCAAGCAGGACATCGTCATCACCACGGCGCTGATCCCCGGTCGACCCGCGCCAAAGCTCATCTCGGCGGAGATGGTGCGCTCGATGCGGCCCGGTTCGATCATCGTCGATCTTGCGGCCGAGCGCGGCGGCAACTGCGAATTGACCAAGCCCGGCGAAACCGTGGTCGTCGACGGCGTGAAGATCCTTGGCGCGCTCAATCTCGCCGGGCGCATGGCGTCGACGGCGTCGAGCCTCTACGCCAAGAACCTGCTGGCCTTCGTCGAGACGCTGGTCTCGAAGGACACCAAGCAGCTCGCCATCAATTGGGAAGACGAATTGGTGAAGGCGACCGCGCTGACCCGCGACGGCGCCGTCGTCGACGAGCGTTTTAAATAGCCGCCTGCGCGCATATCAAACTAAGGGGCGTTAAGCGATGACCGACTCTACGCAACAATTGCTCGAGAAGGCGCAGGCGGCGGCTGAGGCCGCCCGCCATCTGGCCGAACAGGCGCAACACTATTCGGACGAACTCGCGCATACGGCCGCCGCGGCGGCGGCGCACGGACTCGCCGGCGGCGCGATCGATCCCTTCGTCTTCCGCGTGGCGATCTTCGCCATGGCGGTGTTCGTCGGCTATTACGTCGTCTGGTCGGTGACGCCGGCGCTGCATACGCCGCTGATGTCGGTCACGAACGCGATTTCCTCCGTCATCATCGTCGGCGCGCTGCTTGCGGCGGGCGTCGAGGGCATGACCGCCGCCGAGGCTTCGGGCTCATGGTGGGCGAACGCCTTCGGTTTCATCGCGGTCATTCTCGCCAGCGTGAACATCTTCGGCGGCTTCCTCGTCACCGAACGCATGCTCTCCATGTACAAGAAGAAGGGCTGACGCCATGAGCGCCAATATCGCAGCCCTTCTCTATCTCGTCGCCGGCGTGCTGTTCATCTTCGCGCTGCGCGGCCTCTCTTCGCCCGCCACCTCTCGCGAGGGCAATCGCTACGGCATGATCGGCATGGCGATCGCCGTGGCGACGACGCTGCTGACGCATTTCCCCTCCTTCGGCGGCCTGCTGATGATCGTGATCGGCGTGGCCATCGGCGGCGGCGCGGGCGCTTTCATCGCCCAGCGCGTTCCGATGACGAAGATGCCCGAACTTGTCGCGGGCTTCCACGCGCTGGTCGGCCTGGCGGCGGTGCTTGTCGCGGCCGGCGCCTTTTTCGCGCCGCGCGCTTTCGGCATCGGCGACGCCAACGAGATTCACGCGGGCAGCCTCGTCGAAATGTCGCTCGGCGCGGCGATCGGCGCGATCACCTTCACCGGATCGATCATCGCCTTCCTGAAGCTTTCCGAGCGCATGACCGGCAAGCCGATCCTGCTGCCGGAACGCCACACCATCAACATCATGCTCGGCGTCTCCCTGCTGGCGCTGACGGCGCTCTTCGTCGGCACGCAGAGCGGCGTCTGGCTGTTTCTGCTGATTCTCGCGTCCTTTTCGCTGGGCGTAACGTTGATCATTCCGATCGGCGGCGCGGACATGCCGGTGGTCGTCTCCATGCTCAACTCCTATTCGGGTTGGGCGGCGGCGGGCATCGGCTTCACGCTGGGCAATCTCGCGCTGATCATCACCGGCGCGCTGGTCGGCTCGTCGGGCGCGATCCTCTCCTACATCATGTGCAAGGGGATGAACCGTAGCTTCATCTCCGTCATTCTCGGCGGCTTCGGCGGCGAGGTGGCGGGGCCTGCCGGCGGCAAGGAGACGCGCAACGTCAAGCAGGGCTCGGCGGAAGACGCCGCCTACATCATGCAGAACGCCGGCAAGATCATCATCGTGCCGGGCTATGGCATGGCTGTCGCCCAGGCGCAGCATGCGCTGCGCGAAATGGCCGACATGCTCAAGAAGGAAGGCGTCGACATCAAATACGCCATTCATCCGGTCGCCGGCCGCATGCCGGGCCATATGAATGTGCTGCTGGCCGAGGCCAACGTGCCCTACGACGAAGTGTTCGAACTCGAAGACATCAACTCCGAATTCGGACAGGCGGACGTCGCCTTCGTCATCGGCGCGAACGACGTGACCAACCCCGCCGCCAAGACCGACAAGACGTCGGCCATCTACGGCATGCCGATTCTCGACGTCGAAAAGGCGAAGACGGTTCTGTTCTTGAAACGCGGCATGGGATCAGGCTACGCCGGCGTCGAGAACGAGTTGTTCTTCCGGCCCAATACGATGATGCTGTTCGGCGACGCCAAGAAGACCGTGGAGTCGATCGTCAAATCGCTGGGGCATTGAGCTCTTCAACGACGGGAACTAGAAAAAGCCCGGGAGTTTCTCCCGGGCTTTTTGTTTTGTCACGACGGCGTTTAAGAACCGCGCCGCGCCGCGCCGCGGAGTTTGCGCACAGCGGGGAACTCCCACGTCGCGACCCGAACCTCACCAGTTCCAGGCGACCGGCTGGAACCAGGCGCCGACGTCCGGCAAGCCGCCTTCGTTCCCCGTGTAAAACAATCCGGGCTCGCCCTTCGTCTCGCCGAACTGATACCTAGCCGCGACATAGAAGGTTCGTTGCGGGAACGGATGAAACAGGAAGTATCGATAGTTCCCGATGTTATCGACGCCGAAATCGAACGAGAATCGATCGTTCCATTTGTAATGGATCTTTGTGTCGACGACGAAGAACGGATCGAAGGCCTGATAGATCCCATAAGCGCGGTCGTTGTTCGCCAAGGTGCGCCACAGCTTGCCCTGATAGCGGCCGGCGAGCGTGAACGCCCAATGATCGTCGGGCCGATAGGTGAAGGCGAGCGTTCCGCGCCATTCGGGAACATTCGGCACGGTCTTGCCGGCGACGGACGTCGCCCAAGGGAATTCGAAATTCCCCGTGCTCGGCGCCCAAGTCGGATCGGAAATGACCCGCGCATTCAGCCAAGTGGCGCTGCCAAGCACCTCAAGCCTGTCGAAGTAGAAATTGTCCTTCTGAAACGCCACTTCAACGCCGCTGTTGCGGATGCGCTGAACGTTGGTCGGCGTTTGCACCAAGGTCACGGCTGCGGCCGGCACGGAGACCAGCTGGTTGATGATCGCGTCGCGCACTTCTTCGTCGAAAAAGGAGATGCGCGCGGTTCCATCCGGTCCGAGCCTGCGCTCGATCATCAGCTCTTTGCTGAGCGCCGACTCCGGACGCAAATTCGGATTTGGGTTGGTCGCGACGCCGTTAACGCCGACGGTCGCAAGGTTGTAGAGCTCGCGCACCGTGGGAAAGCGGTTCGCCATGCCGATCGAACCGACCGCTCGCCAATCGTCGTCGTATCTGTATTCGAGCGACCCCTTCGGCGAGAAGCGCGTGCTGTAGAGATTGGGCTGATAAATCGGCAGCCAGGAGGATGTCGAGCCTGTCAGCCCGGTCCCGAAATTGTTGACGCCCGCCTGCTGATTGTAGCCGTTCGACGCCTGCCAGTGCTCGCCGCGAAGGCCGACAGTGAACTTGAGGTCTGGCGTGATCTTGAAGGCGTCCTGGAACCAGAGCGCCTGCGTGCGGGTCGTGCCCTGAGCGATCGTCACCGCCGCGCCGGTGCTCGCGTCCGTCCCGCCGGTCCAGTTCGACGTCAGCCAAACCGGATTGTTCAGGTGAAACTGATCGCCGTGCACGCCGAAGGAGATGTCGTGGCCCTGCAATATTCCTTCTGGCGGCCGCACGATACCCTTCGCGTCGAAGAGCGTCCAATAGGTGCCGGTGAAGACCGTATCGCGGCCGGTCTGCGTATAGCCGCCAAAGGGGATGGCGCCGGACCAGGGCGAAATTTGATCGGACTGCAGATAGGTGAAATTGGAGGCCGAAACTTCGAAGTCGAACGGACCGCCGCTGTTGGAGCGCACCGCCGCGGCGTTGACCATAATCTTTTCCTGGACCCGGTAACGGCCCTGCGTCGCGAAATTCTGCAAAATGGCGTTGCTGAGAGCTGGCGAAGGCGCGTTGCTGACGCTTGATGGCGCCGTCGTCACGCCCCAGAAGGGGCCATTGCCCGCAGTAAGGTAGTTCTCGGGATAAGACTGGCCGTCATTGGACCAGAAGCCGAATGTGTAGGTGCCGCGGATCGTATTGGTGAAGTCATAGGCGAGTTTGAGTTTCGCATTGATCTGATCGTTGGCGAGATTGCCTGTCGAGCCGATGACATTGGCGAATGTCGTGCCATAGACGTTCGTCGCCAAATAGGCGCCGGGATAGAAATTCGGCGTCGTGACATAGGTGAGCGGTTGCTGCGATCCGCGCTGCCAGTTGCCGGAGACCGTCCACAAGACGTTGCCGATCTTATCGCCGACGAAGAAGCTCGAGACGTTATTGACGAAGCCTCTCGACGTTCCCCACTGGGAGAAATCCTGGATCGTCGTGGTGTTCCTGACCGAGACTTCAAGCTTCTCGGGCATGCGCGTCGTGATCTTCAACACGCCGCCCATCGAGTTGCCGGGGTATTGCGCCGCGAAGGGTCCGTAAAGGAAATCGACGCGCTCGATTTCCTCCGGCGCGACGAGGCCCCAGCGCGGGGCGCCGATCGTATTGTCATTGCCAATGAGCGCCGTCAGCAGCAGATCGTCCGCGTAGACAAGACTGCGCGCCGAGGAGGAGATGCCCCAGGTGCGGGTCTGCAAAACCGCCTGCGTGTCGCCGCTGTTGCGTTTGCGCACGAAAAGGCTCGGCATGTATCTGACCGCGTCTTCCGTATCGACGATGTTGATTTTGCGGTCGATCTGCTGACGCGTGACGCTCGCCACCGTGTTGGGCAATTGCCACTTCTGAACGAAGGCCGGCTTGCCGTCTGGGAGAGTCGCCGCCCAGATGGACGGCGTCGACGGCGCTGGGGCCGGGCTCGGAGCCACATTTGTCGTGGTCGCAGGGCCTGCGACGCGCTGAGTTCCACGCGGAACCCCGCGATGCTGACCGCCGACGTCGATGGTCGGCAGCGATTGCTGCGCCGCGGCGGGCGCGATGTAGAATTCAGAAAGCGCAAGAACCGTGAGGGCGCCGGCGGAGACGCCGCGCAAGAGCGAGTGGCGAGACATAAGGTGCTTCCTTCTGGCGCCGATCAAGGCGGCGCGACTGACTGAACGGCATTCGCCGTAGCGTTCGGCAGATCAGCTGAAGGAAGGAGGTCCGCGCGTCGGGGCGCTGCGGTTTGGCCGCGACCGGACCAGCGCCGGCGCCGGCGGGGGCTGCGGCGCGAGTTTGTTTTCGACGCCGCGGATCGCAAAAACGGCGTCAGTTGGGGGCGGCGCGCTCCAGCCGATCTGGCAGAGCGCGCAGGAGCACCCGCCGTCGCGATCCATGTCGCCGGCAGGCGCTTGATCGGATTCGCTCTGCGCGAGAGGCGACGTCTTGGCGAACAGATGACATTTGGCGATCGGAGCGTCCGCCGCGCCGACAATATTCGCCGCCACCGCCTCGCAGGGCGAGACGAGTTTCGCGACAAGCGCGAATAGAATGAAAAGTGAGGCGAGTTGGCGCATGCCCATGCAAAATCTTGGCGAATTCGACGCCGTTAACTTTAGCGACGCCGGAATCGCACATGAACCGGTAAACCGGGACTTTCCAAGCCTGCGCGCGTTGTCAAAGGTTAAAAAATCAACTAAGAGACATTAATGTCACAGTTGCGCGCCATGCGTCGGGAATTCCGCGCGGCATTCGCCGTCGCCCTCGCTTGCGCGCTGATGATTTCGCTTCTGCTGTCAGGAGCCACGCGGCCCGCGCACGCATTCGCGGACCAAGGCGGCGTCGCCTGCGATCATTTTGCAACTCTCGCGGGCGCGCATGCGGCCGCCGCGCAAAAGGACATCTCGACGCAGCGCGACGGCTCGCCCGCGCATTCCCAGCATAAATGCCCGGAGTGTTGCCTGAGCGCCCATGCCGCGCCAGCCGTTCTTCCAGAACGCGTCGCTTCGGCGATGCGAACCGACGCGGAGCGCCCGTCGGAAATTCTGCATTGCGCCGGCGCCGCGCAAGCGCCCGAGAGTTTCGCCGCGAATGGCGCGAATGGCGCGCGCGCGCCACCCTCGATTCATATTTCCTGAATTGCGTTAGACTCCACGGCGCGCCGCGCAGGAGTCTGATTGCGGGCTTTCGCCGCTTTGCGGCCTCTCGTCTCGCGAAGACATAACAAAATAAAAGCTGACGCTTCGCCTGCGCGGTCGCCGCAAGCGCGTCCTAATGAAACGAGTGAGTGAAAATGGATTACAACACGCTCTCCCCTCTCGCCATGTTCCTCAACGCCGGTCCTGTCGGAAAGGCCGTCATGGCGCTGCTGCTGCTCGCGTCGATCTGGACGTGGGTGCTCATCGTCGAAGGCGTGGTGGCCGTCACCCGCATCACCAAATCCGCGCGCTCGGCGCGTCGGGGCGGAGACGTTGGCGTTCTCGCGCCCGTCGCCGAAGCGGGCCGAGAAGCTTTTACGCTCGATCTCCCGGACGAGTCGATCGGCGACAAGCGCGCGCGCATCGCCGACCATATGAGCCGGGCGGCGCGCGAATTCCTGACCAAGGCGGAGGGCGGCCTGCCCAATCTCGCCGTCATCTCGTCGGTCGCGCCTTTCGTCGGCCTCTTTGGCACGGTGTGGGGAATCATGACGAGCTTCGCCAGCATCGCTCAGTCGCAGGACACGAGCCTCGCTGTCGTCGCGCCCGGCATCGCCGAGGCGCTTGCGGCGACGGCCTACGGACTTGCCGCCGCCATCCCCGCCTCCGTGGGCTACAACCGCATCGGCGCCGCCTTCGCGCGCGTCGGCCAGCAGGTGGCGCACTACATCGAAGACGAGGCGCTGCTGATGTGCAGTGGCCATCAGACGCGCGCGCGTCGTGAGCGGGAGGCGGCATAATGGGCATGCCCTCACGCCAGCGCCAGAGCGCAACCGAAGGCCTGTATCAGCCGCTCGCCGACATCAATGTGACGCCGCTCGTCGACGTCATGCTGGTGCTGCTGATCATTTTCATGATCACGGCGCCATTGCTCGCCAAGGGCGTCAAGGTGAACTTGCCGCAGGCGAGCGCCGCGATGCCGATCAACCAAAAAGACCCGATCGTCGTGACGGTGGGCAAGGAGGGCAAGATCGCGCTTGGCGCAGACGAGCTCTCCGCGGAGGCGCTCATCGACGGCATCAAGGTGATGATGGGCGACGACCAATCGCGCGTCGTTCATATCCGCGGCGACTCGGAGGCGGTCTATGGCGATGTCGTCGCGGTGATGGATAAGCTTGCAACGAACGGCATCACCCATATCGCGATCATGACCAACTCGCGCAGTAAGACCAGCGCGGGCATGAAAGCCGCGCCCGGACGCGCAGCGCCCGCGGCCGTCGTCTCTCCGCCGGCGCAAGCCCCGGCGGCGCCTGCGGGAGCGCTGAAATGACCGACCTCGCGCTAAGTCCGCAAGGCATGGCGCGGCAGGGCGACAACCCGCCTTCGGGTCCGGAGCCGGTCAAGCCGTCCTGGCTGCGATCGGTGACGACTGTCCTCGTCGTCGCGGCGCATGTGATGGTCTTCGGCATACTGGCCTATTCGGCGAAGCCGACGGCGATCTCGCTCGACTCTGTCAGCATGGACCTTGTGCCGGAAGGCGACTTCATTGAGCAGGAGGAAGTCGCCGAGGCCGACGACACGCCGCCGCCAGAAGCTGTCGAGCAGCCGGACATCGCGCTGCCGCCGCCAGTGGTGATGGCGCCCGACGCCGTGCCCTTGCCGGCCAAGAAGGAAGACGTCGACAAGGTCAAAAAGAAGGTCGAGGAGCAACAGGTCCAGCAGGCGCAACAGCGTCAGGAGGCGCAGGCGCGAAGGCGCGCCGGCGCGCCTGAAGGACACGCCGCAGGTTCCGGCGCGTCCCAGTCGATTTGTCTCGCCCATATCGCCACGGCTTTACGTCGGCATACGCCGTCCTCAACGAGCTTCGGCGCAGGACACGCGCTTGTGACCTTCCACGTCAATGCGGGCGGCGGCATATCGGGCATCTCGGCTTCGGGATCGACTCCGGCGCATGCGGCGCTGGCGCGGCGCATCGTGTCCTCCGCCCGAGGCCCCAGTCTGTGCGGCGCGACATTCCTCAGCCAGCCGTTCAACTTCCGTTGATGTGAACGGCGGACGCTCGCGCCCGCCGCCTCAGACCGTTCCGAACTTTTTGGGGGCATGATGAAGCTCGCGCGATTGCTTACCCTCGCTGCGGCGCTCGGCGCTTGCGCCGCGCACGCCGAGGACGCCAAACCTCCGCTTTTGACGCCCGCGCCCGCGGCGCCCACGCCAGCGCGACCCGCAGCGCCAACGCAGAGCGCTACGCCGGGGCGCGCGGCAGCGCCCAAACCCGCCGCGCCCGCGGCGATGCAAGGAGCGGCTGCGCCATCCGCCGCTCCGGCGATGTCAGAAAGCAAGTTCCTTGGCGTGCTCTATACGGCGATCGCCAAGCAAACCCCCTCCGAAAGTCCTGCCGGCGACGGCGAGGTGACAGCCAGCTTTCACGTCAACGCGCAAGGCAGGATCGACAAGGTGACGATCGACAAGACGACTAGTCCGGCGCTCGCCGAGACGGTGAAGAAGATCCTGTCGAGCGTCGAAGCGCCGGCGCCGCCGGGCGGATCGATGGATGTGGGACAAACTTTCAAGTTTCGCGGGACGCCGAAATGAGTCGATCGCGCCGTTCAAAACTTTCAGTCCGTCGCTGAATGAATCCATGCGCGTGAGGCCCGCGCGTTTTCACCAAAGGAGAGGGAAATGCGGCATATTTCTCGACTGACACTGAGTCTTTCTGCATTGGCGTTCGCCTGCGCGCTTGGCCCGAGCGGACCGGCGCGCGCGCTCGACGAACCGCAAAAGCCGAAAGCCGAAGACAGCGCCGAACCGAAGCGCGACGAGAGCAAGGCGACGAAGCCCGAGGCGAAGACAGAAGAGAAGGCCGAAAAGCGCGAGGACAAAACCGACGCCGGACGCGAACAGAAACCGAAGGCCGCGCGGGACGAGACGTCGGCCGACAAGTCGACCGATAAAAAGAAACATGCCGACAACGGCGCCTATCTGCGCAGGCTCGGTCAAATGATCCGGGCGCGCTCGCCGGGCGTGACGAATCTCGGCGAAGGAAGCGCCGTCGTTCGCTTTCGTCTTGGCGCCTCGGGGACGCCCGACAGCGTCACCCTCGTTTCCGCGTCGACGCCGCGCCATGGGCAATTGGCGCGCTCCATCGTCTCCGGCCTGCGGGCGCCGCCGCCCCCCGGCGGCTCCTACGACGGCGTGCAGAGTTTCAGATTTCACTAGCGAAGCAGCGCGCGCATGAAAGGCTCGCGACGTCGGCCGTGCGGCTGAGCCAAGAGAGAGAAGGATGAAACGCAAAGGAAGAAAGATGCGTCGCCTTCTCCCGCTATCGTGGGCTCTTGCCTCCCTCGTCGCCGGAATGGCGACGACGCCAACACGCGCAGCAGCGGATCGCGAGGCTGCGCGCGCCGCTTACGCAGCCCGCGTTTCGGAAACGTTGCGCGGTCGCGTCTATTTAGAGATCTCGTCGCGCTTTTTCCGGATGGAGTCGCCACGCATGGGCCCGGGCTATGCGCGCGTCCGGTTCAAGATTGATCCGACTGGATATGTGACAAGCGTTAGAGTGGTCGACGCAACCAGCGATGCGCACGCGCGGCAGGCGGAAGCGATCATGTCCGGCTTGCGCCTGCAGCCGCCGCCAGAGGACGGCTTTTCGGCCGAACAGATGTTCCGCTTTAGATGACGGCCCCCTACACAGATGCGATCGGAGGAACAATGAAGCGTCTAGCTCTTGCCCTACTGGCGTTCGCGGCCTCGGGCGCCGCCATCGCGCAACAAGGCGCGCCGTCCGCAGACGCCGCGAAGGACGCCGCGGCGCCGGCTCAATCGGCGTCACATGCCGGGATGGGCCATCCCGCCGCCGCCTGCGCCGAGGCGAAGGTGGATTGCGCGGCGACCGCCGTTCCCGCCTTTGCGAAGGACGGACGATTGTGGGTCGCCTTTTCCGTCGGCAAGAGCGTTTACGCCGCCGCCTCTTCCGATAATGGCAAGACCTTCTCCGCGCCGACGGCGATCGCCACGGTCGGCGACGGCGTGATCGACGCGCATGGCGACGCGCGTCCGAAAATCGTCGCGCTCAAAGACGGGACGCTGCTCGCGACTTATACGACACGGCCCGACAAGCAGATGATCGGCACCATCTTCACCGCCCGATCGACGGACGGCGGCAAGACGTTCTCGCCGCCGCAGGCGCTTCTGAACGAAGGCGGCCAGCGCTTCGACAGCATCGTCGTCAACCGCAAGGGCCGCATCTACGCCGGCTGGCTCGACAAGACGCATGCGCTCAAAGCCAAGGCCGAAGGCAAGGAGTTTCTCGGCAGCGGCGTCGCCTTCGCCTATTCGGACGATGGCGGCAAGACCTTCACAGGCAAGTCGATCCTCATCGATCACGCGTGCGAATGCTGCCGCATGTCAGGCGCGCTCGACAAGGACGGCACGCCGGTTTTCGCCTGGCGACAGGTGCTGGACGGCAACGTTCGCGACCATATGGTCGCGAAGCTTTCCGCGGACGCCGCGCAAGCGACGGCGACGCGCGTATCGGACGACGATTGGGCGATCAATAGCTGCCCGCATCACGGACCATCGATCGCGATCGACGCCGCCGGCGGCTGGCATGTGGTCTGGTTCGCCAAGGGCAAGAAGCGCCAGGGGCTCTATTACGCGCACAGCCTCGACGAAGGCAAAAGCTTCTCGGAGCCGGAGAAATTCGGCGACGACGCGCGCGCCGCCGGACATCCGACGCTGCTCGCGGCCAGGGGCCGCCTGTATCGGGTCTGGAAGGAGTTCGACGGAACGACGACGACGATCGCCACGCAAATGTCGCGCGATAACGGCAAGAGCTGGAGCGCGCCGCGCGTCGTTGCGCAAACCCTGGACGCCTCCGACCATCCGGAGCTCATCGCCCATAATGGCGCTGCGTATCTGTCATGGTTGACGCATAAGGAAGGCTATCGCCTCATGCCGCTGCCGCGGGACGAAAAAAGCGCGGCGGCGCTGCGATGAGATTGAGTCCGATGCACGCCGCTCTGTCATTCCCGACGCGCGCTTCGCGCGCGACTGGGAATCCACAATCGCAACCTGTGTCCAAACAATCTCTGGATTCCCGGTCAGACCTACGGCCTGCCGGGAATGACAGCCTCCGAAACTTCACGCCGGACTTCGCCTGATGCGTTTTGCCGCACTCGCCTTCGCACTCGCCTTCGTGCTCGCCGCCAGCGGCGCGGCCGCGTTCGACTTCAAGCCCTATGGCCGCGGCGCCTTCACGCAATTGACCAACGCGCACGCCGGCAGGCCGCTCATCGTGCATTTCTGGTCGGTGACCTGTCCGCCCTGCCTCGTGGAATTGCCGCAATGGGCGAAGATCGCCGCCGAGAAAAAGGGATTCGACCTCGTCTTCGTCAACACTGATGGCGACGATGACCGCGCCCGCGCGCAGGCGCGCATCGAGAAGGTCGGGCTTTCGAGCGCGGACCACTACGGCTTTGCCGACGATTTTGTCGAAAAGCTTTATTTCGAAGCGGACAGCGCCTGGCGCGGAGAATTGCCCTTTACGGCGCTCGTCGCCCCGGACGGCGGCGTCGTGACGGTGACGGGCGCGGTCGACGACCCGCTGATCGTCGAATGGCTGGAGAAGCGCGTAGCCAAGTGAACGGCAAGGAAGCGTGCGGGCGCCTGGTTGTCAGCGGCCTCTCGCGTAGAGCACGCCGAGAACGATGAGAAGCGCCAGCAACTGCAGGCCGACGCGCCAACGCATCAGCTTCTGCGAGCGGGCGGGCGCGCCCTCGCCGCCGCGAAACATATTGATGAAGCCGGCGACGACGACAAGAATCACCGCCGCGACGGCGACAATGACCAACAGATTTGAAGAACTTGGCATGAGCGGCGCTTCTCCCTACCCGCTGCGCTGTAGAGAAGCGCGCGCCCGGCGGCAAGGCGTTTATCGCCGCAGCAGGCGCTGCAGATAGTCGAGTTCTTCCTGCGGGCGTTCGGGCTGACCGAGCCTGCGGCGCAGCTCTTCCTGCACGCGGTGGGCGCGCTGCGCCGGCGGCAGGCCGAGCGGATCGTATTTGCCATAGGCGTCGGGACGATTGCCGTCGCCGGGCGACCGCCCGAGCGGATCGCGGCCCTTGCCGCGGCGGCCGCGCCGGCCTGGGCTTCCGCCCTCTTCTTCGGCGCTTTGGTCGCCCTCGCCGCGCATCTGCTGCGCCAGCCTGTCGGCGCCCTTGCGCAGCGCCTGCACGGCGCGTCCTTGCGCGTCGACCGCCCTGCCGCGGCCCTCTCCGGACTTGCCGAGCGCGTCTTCCGCTTCCTTCATCGCGCGGCGCGCGTCGTCGAGCTCTTCGGCGGCTTCCACGCCGCCTTCGCGCAGCGCGTCCTGCTGGCGCTCCAGTCGCTCGCGAAGCGCCTGCTGGCGCTGGCGTTCGGCGCTGATTTCCTCGTTCTGCGGCTGGCCCTTCTGACGATGGCCGCGCGCGCCGCGCGATTCCATATCGCTGGGCGCGTTCATCCCCTGGAACGTGTCGTCGCGCAATTGCTGCTCTTGGCGCGACAGCTGATCGAGTTCGTTCAGCGCGCGCGACATTTCGCGCCCGCGCCCACGGTTCTGGCCCGCGCCCTGCGCCGTCTGCACATTTTCGAGGATGTCCTGAAGTTCCTCCAGGAGCTTTTGCGCTTTCGCCATGTCGCCCGATTTCATGGCTCTGTTCATTTCGTCAAGCATCGCCTGCAACTCGTCCGGCGTGACGGTGTCGGCGTCGCCCTCCGACTGCTGGCGCGGCGAACCTTCCGGCGGCAATCGGCTGCCGAGCTGCTGGAGGAATCTATCGAGCGCGGCGCGAAGCTCCTCGGCGCGGCTGGCGATGTCCTGCTCGCTGTCGCCACGCGCGATCGCATCCTTCAAGTCGCGCTCCGCCGCGCGCAGATCGCGCTCCGCTTGGGAGGCGTCGCCCTCCTCCAGACCGAGCGCCATCGCCCACAGCATGTCACAGACGCCGCGCAACTCGTCGTCGCTCCGCGGACCCTCGAGACCGCGGCGCGCCTCGCGGAGGCCGAGATGGACGGCGGCCGGCGTATCAAAGGCTTCGGGCGCGATCGACAGCGCCTCGAGCGCCCCGCGGACGCTTGCGCGCGAGTCCGGGTCGAGCGCGAGAATGCGCCTCTGTTCGGCGAGCGCGCGCGCCAGCGGCTTGACGAAGCGGCGCTGCGGCAAAATCACGTCGAACGATTCAGACGCGCCTTCATTGTTCGCGGCGTCCTTGGCGACAAGACGCATCGCGAGCTTCGCGCCGCCGAAAGGACTGTCGGCGAGATCGATTGTCGCCTTGGCCTCGCCCTGACCGCCGCCGCCGGGCGGCAAAGCGAGCGCAAGACGCGGCGGCTCATACAGCGCGCGCCGCCCGCTGGGCGGGCCGCTGAAGACCGCTTCGGCGCCAACGACGCCGTAATCGTCCGCGGCGCGGAACGCGAGCGTCATCGTGCCACGGACATTGTTGCGGGGGGGGTCCGTCAAGGCGATCGTCGGCGGCTTGTCAGGGATCGCCGCGAGATCGAAACGCCGACCATCGGAAAGCGAGACGCGCGCCGCGCCGGAGAGTTTGAAGGCCTGCTCTTGCGACGCCTGCTTTTGCGCGTCCTCGGCGACGGCCTGCGCGGCGACCAGACCGCCGGAGACGGAGACGCCTGAGTCCGGGGGGCGGATGCGCAGCGTCGAATTCACGGGCGCCTCGATGGGCGCGTCGCTCTCCTTCGCCAGCACGATCGGCGGACGTCCGGTATAGGCGGGCGGCTCGAGCCAGGCGTCGACGCGCGCTAGGGTCCCGAAGCTCGTGGATCCGCGCCAGTCAAATGCGGCGGCGATTCGCGCGCGCTTTTCATCGCCCGCCGCGAATCCGGCCGCAACCGCCGCGACGAGCGCCAGCGCGCGTAAGGCGTAGGGGTCGCGCTGCGGCACGCGCGGATGCGGCGCCTCGATGGGAGTCTGCGCGAGCGCCGCCTCCAGGCGCTGGCGATGCAACGCCCAGAGCGCCTTGACCGCCGCGTCGGCGTTTGGACTGGCGAGCCGATCCTCGAGCGAAGACGCGGGACGCAAGGCGGCGTCGGCGCTGCTGTCCAGCCGTTCGAGCGCGGCTGCGCGATGCGGCAAGCCGTGCGCCGATTCCCGAACGACGACATAAAGCGCGGCGAACCCAAACAGCGCCACGCCGCCGATGCGCGCCTCGAGCGGCGCAGCCTGCCAAAAGCCCAGCCAGGAGAGCGCCAGAAAGAACAGCAGAATGGTGGCGAGCGCCATGCCTGCGCGCCAGACGCGCTCGGCGATCAGCGCAAGCGCCGATCGGCGCAGCATCCCCTCGAGACGCGGCGAGCTCGTGTTCCCCGTGGGCGTATTCTGGTGCTGAAGCTCGTCCATTTAATCTCCAAGAGACGCGCCGGTTACAATGGCGGTTTCATTGCGGGCAGACAATCTTGGCCATAAGAAACGGTCGAATTCAGCGCATTGGCGGATCAAGGCCGGAGCGCGCTACCATGCGGCATGATCCGCAAACCCAAGGGTGACGTCAGTGGCGACGTCATTTCGCCCCCTATTGGCGATCTCGCGCTTCTGCCAGCGCCTGTCGCAAAGATCCGCGACAAGATTTTCGCCGCTTGCGAGACGGGCGACGTCGAGGCGCTGCGCATTCCGATCGACTGGAACGAGACGCGCCCGCTGTTCGCCAAGAGCGGCGCCTTCAAAGCCGGCACCGATCCCATAGAGATTTTGAAGACGCTTTCCTTCGATCGCAAGGGGCAAGAAACGATTTCGCTCATCCGTTCGATCTTTGCGCAGCCCTTCGTCAAGATCATGCGGGGGCCGACGACGCTCTACGAATGGCCGGCCTTCGCGCGCCGCCCACAGGCGGCGGCCAATGAAGACGAGGCGCGCGCAAGGTGGCGCTGCGTGCGTTTCGCCGATCTTTTACGCTCCAATGCCGAAGGAAAGCCGCGCGCGACGCGCATCGGCATCGGGTCGGACGGCGTTTGGCACTACTTCTGGAGCGAAGACTAGACGCGGCAAAGCGCGGCCCGCAGAGCCTCAAGAATTCCGACTTCGGGCGATGATCGCGCCAACCGGTCTCGTCGACGCGGCGGAAACGCCGCGTCGGGAGTGAAGGACGGTCGTTCGGCGGATTGAAGGCTGCCGCCGCTAAAGCATCAAGTCAGATTTCGCGCTCCTGCTCGTGCGGCGCGGCGTGCGCACGGCCTTCATCTTCGGCGCGTTTCAAATCTTCCGCCTCTTCGCCTTCGATCGCCTCTTCGGCGTCCTTCGCCGCTTTGTCGACCTTGCCGCTTTCGACGAATTTCCGTGTCGCCTCATTATACTGCTTGGCGGCGGTGCGACTGCCTTCGCCTTCGTTTTTCGGCTGTTCGTCGTTCTGCGCGGTCATCGCGATCTCCTTGTGGTCCAGAGCAAGGGCTTTCCGCTTAGCTGGCGCGCTGTTCGTTGCGTTTGCGCGTTGCGGCGGCCTTTTTGGCGGAAGCCGAGCGCTCCGAAGCGGGACGCGACGCGGCGGCTTCTCCGCCGAGCTTGCCGCCCTTATGCGCCGCCGGATAGCCGGTCTTGGCGCCGCGGCCGGATCCAGACTTTTTGCCGCCGCCGTCGTCCTTGTTGACCGTCGCCCAGGCGCGGCGCTCGGCGTCTTTCTCGGAAACGCCGCGCTTCTCGTAGCCTTCCTCGATGTGCTCGGCTTTGCGTTTCTGCTTGTCGGTATAGGCCGACTTGTCTCCCTGCGGCATGGCTCATCTCCTTTTGCGCGCAATTGGGAATGAGCGACTAACCGCGCGCGAGGCCGCAATGTTCCGGGCGTGCGCGCAAACTTTGCCAAAGGAGGATTAGAGCGATCCATGAATTGCGGATCGTCTCGCGCCGCTTCATGTCGACGAGGGTGAGATCGGCGTCATAACCCACCGCGACGCGTTTCGATCTCCCATAATGCAGGCGCTCGGATGAAGGCGCCGCCGGCGATGAAGATCCAATTTGGGAGGCGCGTCAAAGGCGTCGTCGTCGATCACAACCGGCCATCATTCAGCTCGCCGATCTCAAACGAATCCAAAAGCCACTCCGTCCGCACCTTAATTTGCTGCCAAACCGGCATGTAAATCCTGGGGAAATTGACCGTAACTACCGAGTCGATGCGAGCATGCCGAAAATGCATTTCGCATTCTGGTCGTCCAGCCCAGCTCGGATCTTCCGAATGATCCTTAATCTCATCAGCGATGCATTCAAACCACACTTCTATCGGTTTATTATCGGTGTAATAAAAATCATAAACAGGAGGTTTTATCTGTTCATTCTTTATATTTTCTATATTCCCGATCATTCCGATACGCTAAAGTCCGTATTTACTGGGTTTCTTCCCGGCCGTTAGATTATAGTCCTTCAAAAGAAAATTATTCGGATTCAATCGAAATCGATATATCTCTTCAAACATCTTTGGTATGACGTTTCTTCTTTCGGACTCGCTCTTGGCCTGCCCGATTGAATCGATATGAACGACCATCTTTGACCAATTCACGCCATTTCTATCTATGTTACGGTCAGCTGGCGGCAGCGGCTTAAAGTCCGGCAGTGACAGGCCGACCGCAAACCCCTGCGCAAAGGGTTTTGTGTAATTGGGGTCCGGATAGCCGGGCATTGTCGCGGACTCGCACCCGACATCGGCCCATGTCACATATTCGGCCGGCACACGCAGGCGGACGCGCCAGCCCGGCGGGTCCATCAGCCAGCGCAGTTCGAGAAAACGACGCCCGTCGGGATCATTGACGAAGCGCTCGTTTGGGACGCAGTCGGTCTTCTCGGTTTTCACCGCGAAGACATTGCGGCCGATATGGTTCGCCACCCAAAAAAGCGCGGCGACAATTGCGAGAGGACCAACAACCCAGCCCGCAAACTGATGAATGGAAATGTCACGCGGCGGATGCATGTCCTGGACCGGGGAACCCGAGACGATAGCGGTTCATTTACCGAGCGCCGCGTGAAATCGCATCGGCGCGCCGCTGGAAGGCGTTACGAGTTCGCCTTCCCACATGATTTTGGCGCCGCGCACAAACGTCCCGATCGGCCAGCCGACGACGTCCTTGCCGTCATAGGGCGTCCAGCCGACGCGCGAGGCGATCCAGGAATTGCGGATGGTCTCGCGCCGCTTCATGTCGACGATGGTGAGATCGGCGTCGTAGCCCACCGCGACGCGCCCCTTGCCGGCGATGCCGAAAAGCCGCGCCGGACCGGCGCTGGTCAGGTCGACGAAGCGCTGCAGGGTCAGTCGGCCGGCGTTGACGTGATCAAGCAGCAGAGGAACGAGCGTCTGCACGCCTGTCATCCCAGACGGGCTATTGGGATAAGGCTTGGCCTTCTCTTCGAGCGTATGCGGCGCATGGTCGGAGCCCAGCACGTCGACGACGCCTTGCGCGACGCCGCGCCAGAGCGCTTCGCGGTGACGCGCCTCGCGCACCGGCGGGTTCATCTGCGCCAGCGTGCCGATCCGCGCATAATCGCTCGCGTCCATCGTCAAATGATGCGGGGTCACTTCGACGCTGGCGATGTCCTTATGTTCGGTGAGCAGCGCGATCTCTTCTTCCGTCGTGACATGCAGCACATGCACGAGGGCGCCCTTCTCGCGCGCGATGTTCATCAGCCGACGCGTCGAGCGCACCGCCGTCTCGACGTCGCGCCAGACCGGATGCGAGGAGGGGTCGCCGGCGATGCGCAGCGACTTGCGCAGATTCAGCCGGTCTTCGTCTTCGCTGTGAAAGGCGGCGCGCCGGCGCGTATGCGACAACACGTCGGCGATCCCGGCGTCGTCGGCGATGAGCAGCGAGCCGGTCGAGGAGCCCATGAACACTTTGATCCCGGCCGCGCCGGGAAGCCGCTCCAATTCGCTAAGGTCACGGGCGTTCTCATGCGTGCCGCCGACCCAGAAGGCGAAATCGCAATGCATGCGCCCGCTCGCGCGCGCCACCTTGTCGGCGAGTTCCGCTTCGCCCGTCGTCAGCGGATTCGTGTTGGGCATGTCGAAGACGCCGACGACACCGCCCAGAACCGCGGCGCGCGATCCAGATTCAAGGTCTTCCTTATGCGGCGCGCCGGGCTCGCGGAAATGCACTTGGCTGTCGATCACGCCCGGCAGAATATGCAGGCCGCGACAATCGATCGTCTCCCCGGCCGAGGCGCGAGACAGATCGCCGATCTCGGCGATCTTGCCGCCATGAAGGCCGACGTCGCGCGCGCCCTCCCCATCCTGATTGACGAGCGCGCCGCCGGAGAGGATGACGTCGAAAACCTGCGGCATGAGTGGCGCCTCGCTTGCGATATCGTCGCCGGGTGGAGTTTTGTTGCTAATGCGCCAAAGGCGCGCGAGACTCAAGCAGCTGGCGGCGGAGGCGGAAGCGAGAAATGACGACATCGATCTTGCTCGATGACCGCGCAATCATCGAGGTTGCGGGCGAAGACGCGGGCAAATTCCTGCATAATCTGGTGACCAACGACGTCGCCGCGCTCAAGCCAAATGAGGCGCGCTTCGCCGCCCTGCTGACGCCTCAAGGCAAAATTTTGTTCGATTTTCTGGTCTTTGCCGCGGGCGACGGACGCTACCTGCTCGACTGTCCGCTCGACCTTGCCGCCGATCTCGAAAAACGTCTGAACATATACAAGCTGCGTTCAAAACTGACGGTGATCAACCGCAGCGGCGAATTCGAAGCGATCGCCTTTCCCGATTCGACTGAAGCGCCAAAGGTCGAGGCCGTCGCCATCGCCGCCGATCCGCGCGGCCCGCTCGGATTTCGCGCCATCGCGGAAAAAGGCAGGGTTCCAACCCAGGATGGGCGGACAGATTACGAGGCGCGACGCATTCACGCGGGCGTGCCGCTCGGCGGCGTCGACTTCGCCTATGGCGGAACCTTTCCTCACGAGGCCAACATGGATCTGCTCGCGGGAATCGATTTCAAGAAGGGCTGCTTTATCGGCCAGGAGGTCGTCTCGCGGATGAAGCATCGCGGCCTGGTGCGGAAGCGCGTCGCGAAATATCGAGCGCAAGGCGGCGCGCCCGCGCCGGGCGAAGCGATCCGCGCCGGCGACGTTGAGATCGGCGTCACGGGGTCAAGGCTTCAGGAAGAGGGTCTCGCCATGATCCGCCTCGATCGGCTCGGCGACGCCCAGGAGAAAGGCCAGTCGCCCGTGGCCGGGGGAGTCGCTCTCGAGTTTGAGTCGGAAAGCGGCGCCATCCAGCCAGAGTGAGACCGAATGTTCAGCAGGAGCTGGATCACGACTCCGAACACGCCAAGCGCCATCCAGCCGAAGAACACGAAGCCCCAATGCAGCGGCGCAACGAACAGTTCTTCCATGAACCAGAACGTGTGGCCCCACTCATTCAGGCCGACGTTCGGGATGATCATGAAGGGTCCGATCGAGACGATCAGATAGGCTACCGAATAGCCCTTCGAGAAGTAGGGGATTCGTGTCTTGGTATGGAAAAAGCAGCCGATCGCCATGATGGAGTAGATCGGGTAGCTCATGTAGAACTCGATGATGTGCGACGGCGTGAAGTCCGTGTCGCGAATCACCGTCATGTGCCAGGTGCCGTCCTGCTCGGTGAAGAAGGACGCACCCCAATAGATCGCCGCCGCATAGACCACGAGCCACGCGGCATTATCAACGATGGCCTTCATTTCCTGCCGCGGCGTGACGGTCGACATGTCGCGAACGCGCGTCTTCCATAGCCAGCCGGCGAGGCCGACGCCCGAGATGAGTTCAAGCGGAATTTCAGTCCACAAGATGCTCATCCAATAGGTTTGGAACTCTGGCGCGAATGAATCGAGCCCGGCCCGCCAGCCGTAAATCTGCTCATAAATGCGCACGACGAGATAGAAGCAGTTGAGCACAGCAAGCCCGATCCACATGCCCTTCAATTCGACGATCGGCTCGGCGCGATCGATCGCGCCTGCCGCCGATTGAGTGGTAACGCTCATTTTTCTCTCCTCCGGTTCGACCGGAAATGACGATGATTTTCCGGCCGCCTTCAGAGTGTCGCCTCGAAAGGTCCTTTACAGCTTGGCGATTTCGACATTAACCTTGCAAAGTCAGACAGCCGTTTTGCCAATATTGAGGCAAAGTTCGCCAAGAGGATTGGGCGGAGATGAACATCGCAATTCTCGGCTTTGAAAGCTGTCTTGGTCTGGGCTTCGTCGGCGCCGCCGACATGCTGACCCTGAGCCGGCGGATGATAGCGAAGAAAGACGCGCCGGAACCTTATAACGTGGTGGCCGTCAGCCATGACGGTCAGCCCATTCGCGACGGCGCCGGCAGGCGCTACGAGGTCGAGGCGCGTTTCGACGAAGTCGACGGTTGCGCGGCGATAATCGTGCCAGGTTATGTCTGCGATGGCGGCCACGCGCTGCCGCCGTTTCCAGCGATCGGCGCGGCGGCCGCATGGCTTCGTCGCCAGCATGCTTTAGGCGCCATTATCGCGGGCTCCTGCAATGGCGTTTTCCTTCTCGGCGAAGCTGGTCTGCTGGACGGACGCCGCTGCACGACTACTTGGTGGCGTCACAACGAACTCAAAACACGCTACCCGCGCGCGGACGCGGCGTGGGGCGCATCGCTCATCGAAGACGGCCGCATCGTTACGGCGGGCGGCCCTTTGTCCTGGATTGATCTGTCGCTGCACATCATCCGCGCCCTGCTTGGACCCGAGGCGGCGAAGACGGCGGCCGATTTCACCGTCGTCGATATGGTTCCCTCGACCCAGGCGATCTACATTCCGCCGGGACATCTCTCGGCCTCGAATCCTCTCCTGTTGGAAGCCGAACACATCGTCCGTCAAGCCGGCGACGCGCAGCTGACGACGATTGAATTGGCGCGCGCGCTCGGCGTTTCCGAGCGAACGCTTCACCGCCGGCTGAAAGAAGCCACCGGCGAAACGCCCAAGCATTTTCTCGATCGCCTTCGATTCGACACGGCGCGCACCCTGCTCGAGACGACGCGCAATTCTGTCAAGCAGCTCGCCGCCGCGTCTGGCTATGCCGACGAGACAAGCTTTCGCCGCGCCTTTCGGCGCTATTCGGGAATGACGCCGGGCGCGTATCGCAGCTGGTCGCAGGCCCGGCGTGGAATCAATAAGCAGCAGCGCGACGACTATTAGACCTATAATGCTGAAGCTGCGCGGCGCCGGCTCTTTGTAGGACGTGCCTGAAACGTACGATAGTCGAAGTTAACCACCGGAACATCGATGTCCGACCGGTTTTGCTCCGGCCGGACACCTTCCAACTCGCTCGCCGTTCGCCTGCGACTATCGGGCCAGGGAATCGAGCGCGACGTCCATGGCGCGGACCAGGGCCATATTGCCGAAGAGAATGACCGCAATGGCGATCACGACATAGAGCACGTCGGACAGCGCAAGGTTTCCGGCCGTGCCTTCGGCGGCGTCCCGTTCAGTCGGCTGCACGTCCATCTGCGTCTTCCTTCCGCGGAAAAATATAACTTCCTGGCTAGTCTACACTCAAAACGCCCGTTTGATGTGCGGAAACACACAGGCGATGCTTAACGCATCAGCAGTCGATTCGTTGCCTTAATAAACCCACAGAGATTGAAATTTTGTGACATTCGACCGCAAATGGTCCTTGCCAAGCTGTTGAGGCGCGACGCGCTGCGGCGCGGCACGGCTTTCGTTTCGGCGGAAAAGCTCTATAAGTTCAGGGCTCGAACCGGCTGCAGGCGAGGCTTAGAACGGCCGGGCAAGGGTGGATAGCGCCACAGAGCGAAAGAAGGGAAGGGCCACAAGTGAGCGGAAGCCTGAACATCAGCGGCCGGACGACCGAAAGCGTCAACGCTCTCGCGGGGGCGCTGGTCGACCGTCTCGTGGCGGGTGCGGCGCAATATCGGATTTCCGTCGAGCGCGGCAGTCTCGGCGAGTTGCTGATCGACGCCGGCGCCAAGGTCCCAGGCGGGATAGAGGCCGGCCTGCTGCTGACCGAGATCTGCATGGGCGGATTGGGACGCGTCACCCTTTCGCACGCGCCGGGCGCGCCGAATTGGCCGTTTTGGCTAACCGTGACGAGCGCCGATCCCGTCGTCGCCTGCCTTGCCAGCCAGTACGCCGGCTGGAGCCTGAGCCATGAAAAGTTTTTCGCTCTGGGATCAGGCCCCGGCCGCGCCCAGGCGCGGGTCGAAAAGCTCTTCGACGAGCTCTCCTATCGCGATCTGGCCGACCGCGTGACCATCGTCCTCGAAAGCGCTTCGCCCCCACCCAAGGAGGTCGTCGAGAAGGTCGCATCGCGCTCCGGCGTGACGCCGGACAAAGTCGCCTTCATTTATGCCCCCACGCAGTCGCTTGCCGGCGGCGTGCAGGTGGTCGGCCGGGTGCTCGAAGTCGCGTTGCACAAAGCGCATGAGCTGCATTTTCCGCTCGACGACATTATCGATGGCGTCGCCACGGCGCCGCTTTCGCCGCCTCATCCTGATTTCGTGCAGGCGATGGGCCGGACCAATGACGCGATCATTTACGCCGGGCGCGTCCATCTCTTCGTGAAAGGCTCGGCGGCCGCCGCCAAGGAACTCGCCGAGAAGCTGCCGAGCGCCACGTCGCGCGACTATGGCCGGCCGTTCGCCGAAATCTTCAAGGCGTATAAAGGCGACTTCTATAAGATCGACGGCAGCCTGTTTTCGCCGGCCGAAGCGCTGGTGACGGCTATCGAGACGGGCGAAACCTTCCGCGCCGGCGAGGTCAATCTGGCGCTGCTGGACAAATCGTTTGGCGGGTAATCGCCGGGGCGTTGTTTGACTGCGTTTGACCTGCTCGAAAGATCCGACCCCACCGCTCCCGCGCGTGCGGAGCGTGACGCTCCGCGCGTGGCGGTCTTCACCGACAAGCTCGATTGGCATGTGGTCCGCACGCTCCGCACCTTTCGCGCGCAGGGCGCGACGCCCGTCGCCGTGCGGCTCGCCGCCTGCAAGATGGAGACGGGCCGCGCCCACGGTCTCGTCATCCCGGGGTTTCGCGACCTTCCCGATCTCGCCATCGTTCGCGCCATCGGCGACGGGTCGCTCGAAGCGATCACCATGCGGCTCGGCGTCCTGCACGCCCTAGAGGCGCTGGGCGTCCCAGTCGTGAACAGCGCGCGCGCGATCGAACGCTGCACCGATAAATCCATGGCGAGTTTTGTCCTGGCGAACGCCGGACTGCCGACTCCGCAGACCTTCGCCGCGCAGACCGTCGCGCAGGCGCGCGCCATCGCGCGGCGCGAATGCGCCAAGGGCCCGCTGGTGATGAAGCCGCTCTTTGGGGCGCAAGGCTGGGGTCTGCAGCTGATCGAACGCGAAAGCGATCTGCCGTCGCTTCAGGACGCGCGCGGCGTGTTTTATCTCCAACGCTTCGTCGGCCCGGCGCGGCCGCCATTCGAAGATATGCGCGTCCTCGTGTCGGGCGGCGAAATCATCGCCGCCATGCGCCGGCGCTCGAGCCATTGGATCACCAATGTGCGGCAGGGCGCAAAACCGCTCGCCGTCGAGCCGACGATGCGGGAGGCGGAGATCGCGCTCGCCGCCGCCAGCGCGCTCGGCGTCGACTTCGCCGGCGTGGACATCATCAATAACGACCGCGGCGAGCCGCTCATTCTTGAAGTCAACAGCATGGCGGGCTGGAGCGGACTGCAGCGAGTGACGCCCTTCTCGATCGCCGACCGCGTGTCGGCCGACGCGCTTGCGCGAGTGACGCCGGCGCGACGGCGCGTCTGACGTGGCGACTTTCGCGGCGGACCTGCAAGAGATCGCGACCGCCTTTGTCGCCGCCTGCGCAGCGGAGCTGCAGGCGCCAAAGCCTGGCAATGTTCATGTCTTCGCCGACGGCCACGGCATGACCACCGCGGATTTTCTCGCCAGCGCCGAGGCCGCGGCCCCCTTCGTCGCGGCGCAATCGAGCGTCGGGACGCGCATCGCCGGCGCGATCGAGGCGACGCGGGCGCGCGTCGGCCAGAACACCAATCTCGGCATCGTCCTGCTCTGCGCGCCGCTGGCGCAGGCCGCCGCGACCGCGCGAAGCGCCGATCTGCGCCTGGAGACCGGGCGCGTCCTGCAGGCGCTCGATATAAATGACGCCGACGCCGCCTTTCGCGCCATCGCCCATGCGCGACCGGCGGGGCTTGGAGATGCGCCCCGGCACGACGTTCATGCGCCGGCCGAGACGACCCTGCTCGAGGCCATGCGGGCCGCCGCCGACCGCGACCGCATCGCCTGGCAATACGCCAATGGCTTCGCCGATATCTTCGATCTTGGCCTTAACGCCCTCTCGGAGGCGCGCGCGCGAAACGCCGACGCTGCGCGCGCGACGCTCAGCGTCTATGCCGCCTTTCTCGCCGCTTTTCCCGATAGCCATATTGCGCGCAAACATGGGGCCCCCGCCGCCGAGGCGGTCCGCGACGAGGCGGCGCATTTTGAAAAGACTCTCAAGAGCGCCAAAAGCCGCGAGGCGGCGTTCGAACTGGCGTTGAACTTCGATCGCGCGCTCAAACAGCGCGGGTTGAATCCCGGCACGAGCGCCGATCTGACCGTAGCGGTTCTTTTCGCTGATTATCTGGCGGCCATCTTGGCAAGGCCGCGCAAAAATGGTTGAGTCCGCCGCGCGCGGGATGGACTCGCGGCTATCTGACCACCGGTCCGATCGGGCTTTTTTCGCTCGGCGCCGAAGAGGGGATAGAGGCGCGCGGGGCCGAATGGCCCGCGCGATCATGAGGAATTCTGGGAGGAACACATGGCTTTAATCAACAAAATGCTGGTCGGCGAGTCGCTGGTCGGCGACGGCAATGAAGTCGCGCATATCGACCTGATCATGGGTCCGCGCGGCTCCGCCGCCGAGCTCGCCTTCGCTAATGCGCTCGTCAACAACAAGGACGGCTTCACGACGCTGCTCGCGGTCGTCGCGCCGAACCTGCTCTGCAAGCCCAAC
>DATBRI010000127.1:0-61114 GCA_036560365.1 Methylocystis sp. | reverse complement strand
CCCGACGATTTTTCTGAAGGCCTCCGGAACGTCGAGGCCAAGGAGCAGCGCGCCGCCAATCTGGGCGACGGGCGGCGAGCCGAGAGCGATCAACAGGCTGAACTGCAGCGGCAAAACGAAAAGCGCCGCGCGAACCGCCATGCGCGAGCGCGCTCTCAGCGTGACGACCCCGGCGAGGTAGAGAAGGGTGGCGGTCGCCGCGCCGACCGGCGAGAGCCGGAACAGTTCGGCGAAGGTTTCCGGCGATCGCCACAACAGGCCGGCGCGGTCGCACAGCAGCGTAAAAGTCGCGACAGCGAGGAAATCCACGGCGAAATCGGCCGCTTGGCGCGCGCTTTCCGAGGAGCGGCGGAGCACGAAAATCGTCGCCCCAGCGAAAAACCCGGCCACGATCGCGTGCTCGCCGCCGCCAGCCGCCTCCAGCGCCGCGAAGACCGCAAAGCCCATGCCGATCAGGATGCGCTCGAACAAGGCGCTATTGACGTCCGATTCGCCGCGATTGACGGCCATGGATTCCCTCCGCGCCTCTGTTTGAAATCCGGCGTTTTGATCGTTAGTGGCCGGAATCAGCGGCGATCGTATGGAATCACTTGCCGGAGGCGGGGGAAAAAGTCGACTCCCGCGTCCCTTCGTCGCGCTTGCGCTTCGCACCGCCGCCGAGAGCCGCTATAGTCCAAGATGCGTTAATGCCCCGGCCGCGCAACGAGGGCCTCAGCGAGTGGACGAAATGGAAGAGCCCCTGCCCGCGCCGCCAGCCGACACTCGCGACGCCGACCAGACACACGCGTCGGCCACGCCCGCGGAGCGTCTATCGCTTCTTGTCAAGCGCGAACGACTTGCCCGCAAGCGAGCGAAGGGTTCGCTTGACGAGCGGATGGCGAGCCTTTCCGGCGCGCTGCGCCGCGCTCGCCTCGAGAATGCGGAACGCTCCGCCGCCATTGCCGATTTACGCGGCGCGGAAATCGCCCGGCTCGAGATGCTCGGCGACGCTCTGTCGCCGGTTTTGGCGCAGGTGCCGCGCGATTGCGATATTTTTGACGTTGGCGTCGCGCCCGCGGAGCGCCCGCGCCTGTTCATCGACCAGATCGGCTTCGTCGAGATGGATCGCGACAGGCGGACCTATCGCTTTCTCCAGGATACGCGCCACGGCCGGGTGACGCTTCGCGAGAGCGACAGCATCGACGACCTCGTCGAAGCGATCACCAGCTATATCGCGCATCGCCTGATCGAGCGCGAAAAGGCGCTGGCGGTCGATTACGCGAGCGGCGGCGCGGCGCAGGCGCTTGGCGTCAAGGTCGCTGCAGCGCGCGAGAGGGCGAACGCGCGCGAAAGCGACAAATCTCTCACCGGAAAAACCACTCGCGCGGCCGCGTTCATCGCCGAGTTTTTTGGCGCGGGCGCGTTCTTCGCGCTCTTGGCGGTTTTGGCGGCATGGATCTATCGCGTCTATCTCACGGGCTAGACTTCACAGCACAATGGATTCGAGTTCAACTACTTCGCCAAGGTCGTTCAATCCACGCCTGCGCAGCGAAATTCTGACGCCATCGCCCTCGCGTTCGATCCGGTAAAGATTATAGGCGGCGCCTGGGTAGTGCCCGCCGGGCCGCGCTGAAGCCGACGCGACGCCCACGACAGGCGTCCCGGGGCCCGGCCCTGGCAGTCGATGCAGACTGGGCTTGTGATTATGCCCATGCAGAATGAGCTCCGCGCCGTGGCGAGCGATGACGCTTTCGAAGTCCGCCGCGTCTTCGAGGCCGCGCAGCCGCCGGGCGCCGCCGACATGCGGCGGGTGGTGAAGGCAAACGACGCGCGCAAGTCCTTGCGCCTTCGCCCCTTCCAGCAGATCCGCGAGCGCCGCCAGCTGAGTCGCCCCAAGCCGCCCCGAAGCGACGAAAGGGGCCGTCGGCACGCCGGTGTCGAGTCCGATCAGCGCGACGCCGCCGCGCCGGCGCAAATAGGGAAACCCGGCGCCGTCGCCCTCGCTCGTCGTCCAAGGCGCGAAAACTTCGCGAACCAGATCGGTGACGCTCGCCACATAGGCGTCGTGATTTCCGGGCGTGAAGCTCACGTCGCTTGGCGCGCCCAGAGAGGCGAGCCAGTCCTTGGCGAGCGCGATTTCGCCAGGAAGTCCGATGTTGACGATGTCCCCGGTCATAACGACGTGGTCAGGCGCCTGCGCCTTGATATCTGCGACGATCTTGGCGAGCACGCCCATATCGTGCTGATCGCCGCGTTTATAAAGCCAGTTCACATAGCCCGTGACGCGTTTGCCAAGGAGCTCGGCGAGATTCGGCCGAGGAATTGGGCCAATATGCGCGTCGGAAAGATGGGCGAGTTGGAAGTTCAAGTATGCTCTCTGATCCGCCTGCTGCGCCGCAGGGCGCTTTCCTCATCGGGATGGTCGCGACAGTAGTGCCTTCGCGCATCATTTGCCATAATTTCCGGCCCAGGAGGCGGTTTTGACGAAGCCTCAAGAAGCGCGCGCGGCGCCATCGAGGCGCGCCCGTTTTGCGTCGCGGCTCATCGCTTTTGGCGCGCGCTTTCAGCGTCCGATGACCCTGGGCGTGCGCGGCCTGGTCATCGACCAAAGAAACCGCGTGTTGCTCGTTCGGCACACCTATGTGGAGGGCTTTTATTTGCCGGGCGGCGGCGTCGAAAGCGGCGAAACGCTCATGGAGGCGCTCGAGCGCGAGCTGAGCGAGGAGGCGAACGTCCTGCTGGACACGCCGCCTGAATTGTTCGGCGTCTATCTCAATCGACGCTTCTCAATTCGAGACCATGTCGCTCTTTTCGTCGTCCGCGCGTTCCGCTTGCTAGAGCCGCGCGTTCCTGACCGTGAAATCGCCGAGGCCGCGTTCTTCGATCTTGACGCGCTGCCCTTCGATACGACCCCCGCGACGCGGGCGCGACTGTCCGAGGCGCTGGAGAACGCGCCCGTTTCACCCTATTGGTGAACGCGTGATGGCCCCTGCGCCAGCGCTCAATCCGCGCAGATCGCGCCAGCCATACGCAATGTCGGGAAGGACCACGCCCTCGATTTCCCACACCCCCTCGACTCCGACAGGCGCCGCGCCAAGCGCTTCATAAAAGCCGCGGGCCTTCGGCGAGTCGCGCAAGACCCACACGGCGGCGCTCGCGCAGCCGGCGCCGATCAGATGTTGGGCAAGCCGCGCCATCAAGCGCCGGCCCAATCCGCGGCGCTGGGCGCGCCGCAGCAGGTAAATCGACCCGATGTCGCCGTCGAAGCCAAGCGGAACAAGCCTTGGATTGGACTGCCGACTGCACTTGGCGAAACCCACCGGCGCGCCGTTCTCCAGAGCGATGAACACGGCCTGGGCGTCATCGACGGAACCGATCCGCTCCCGCCAGCGCCGCGACCAGTCGTCGAGATCGATGGACGCCAGCGCCTCCGCGCGCATCAATCCGGCGTATGTCTCCCGCCAGGCGCTGGCGTGAATCTCGGCGAGCGACCGCGCATCCTCGATGCCTGCCCGGCGCAAGCGATGTTCCGCCATTGGCCTCCACTCCGCCCCTAGCGTCGCATGACGTCATGCCGCGGCGCAACGGGAGGTTTTGCCGTGCAGACGGCGCGTGATATGGCCTGCGCCCAGGGTCAAGCCACATGATCGATCTCGCCGTAAAATTTGCGCCGCTCACGGCCGCAGACGACGCGCATATTGAAAAGCTCGACGAACGCGCGTTCGGTCCGGGCAGATATGCGCGTACGGCCTATCGCTTGCGCGAAGGCGTCGAGCCGGACCGTTCGCTCTCCTTTGTCGCGCGGATCGGAACTCTGCTCGTTGGCGCAAACCGCATGACGCCGATCCTCGTCGGCTCAACGCCCGCGCTTTTGCTTGGGCCGCTGACGGTGGAGCCGGCGTTTCGTCAGCAGCGCGTCGGCGAAACGCTCGTGAAATATTCGCTGGACGCGGCGCGCGGCGCCGGACATGGGCTCGTCCTGCTCGTGGGCGACGAGGACTATTATGCGCGGCTCGGATTTGCGCCCGTGCCGCGGGGCAAGATCACGATGCCGGGGCCCGTGGATCCGGAGCGCGTGCTCTATTGCGAACTCCGACCCGGCGCGCTCGCTGAGGCGAACGGCAAGATGCGGCGCGCATGACGTCGCGCGCACAGACCATCATCGAGACATACGACGCGCTCGTCGCGCAAGGCGCGCTGGAGCGCGACGCGTCGCAGCGCGCCGCGATCGAGCGGCTTCAAACGCTTGCCGACGCTCTCGCAGGCCGCAGGCCGAAAAGCGCCAGTTTAGCGCATGCGCTCGTTGCGACGTTTCGCGGTCGGGCGCAGCCTACGCGTGGCCTCTATCTTTGGGGATCGGTCGGACGCGGCAAAACCTTCTTGATGAACCTGTTCTTCAGCGCGCTTCCTGTCGAAAAGAAGCGACGCGCGCATTTTCACGCCTTCATGGCGGATGTGCATGACCGGCTGCATCGCCTGCGTCAGAAACCGCATAGTGGCGACGCCGATCCGGTGAGCTGCGTGGCGCAGGAAATCGCGCAGGAAACTCGTGTGCTCTGCTTCGACGAGTTCGCCGTGCACGATATCGCCGACGCTTCGATCGTCGCACGGCTGTTTTCTTCACTGCTTGCATCGGGCGTCGTCATTGTCGCGACGTCCAACGTCGAGCCTTCACGGCTGTATGAAGGCGGCCGCAATCGCGATCTGTTCCTGCCCCTTATCGCCATGCTGCAGGACCGAATGGACATCCTGCGTCTCGAAGCGCCGAACGACTATCGTCAGCGGCGCGCAGATCTCGGGCAGGTCTATTTCACGCCCGCCGACTCTCACGCGAGATCGGCGATCGACGCGCTCTATGCGACGCTCGCCGGCGGCGCGCCGGAAACGTCTGCGACAATCGAAGTCAAGCGACGCCGCATCCAGATCCCGCAGACGGCGGGCCGCGTCGCGCGTCTGAGCTTCGCGGCGCTCTGCCGCCAACCGCTGTCGGCGGCGGACTACATGGCCATCGCTGAGAAATTCGACGCAGTGATCGTCGAAGACGTTCCGGCCTTGGCGCCTGAACAGCGCAACGAAGCGCGCCGCTTCATCACGCTTGTCGACGTTCTTTACGAAGCGCGCGTCCTGCTGATCGTTTCCGCTGCGGCCGAACCTTTCGAACTCTACCGCGCGGCCTACGGCGCCGAGGCGCGCGAATTCGAGCGTGCGGCGTCGCGCCTCATAGAAATGCGTGGAAAGGGATATGCCGAGTCCTGCGCCGCGATTACGGCTTCGACATGCAGTCCTTGATGTCGCTTGACTTTTTCATCAGCTCAAACCGATCGGCGCAATAGCGTTCGAGGTCCGGCCGTTTGGCTGGATCGGTCGCCGCGGAGCGAATGCCAACGGCGCCATCGAGCAGCTCCTTTTGCGCAGCATGGACCTGAGCAGGCGACAATTGTCCCGAGCAGGCCTCATAGCGTTTGAGAAGCGCGTCGCATTGCGGGACGCCGGTTGGGTCAACCGCGAAAGCCGGCGTGGCGGCGAACAGGAAAGCAAGAGCGAGACGATGCGTCACTTGTGCGGGATCTCCGATTACGACCCGCGCCGTATAGCATTTTTGGTCCGCCCCAAGGCATCAAAAAGACGAGAGCGGCGGGCCTTTCTTTGGACCCGCCGCCCCGAAGTCTCCAGCGTCTTTTGTCTCGCTGACGCTGGAGCGTCTGGCGTCGATGTCACAACCCCGCAAGGTATCGGGTGGGATCGACGGGCGTCGAGCCTTTGCGCAGTTCGAAGTGAAGTTGCGGCGAGCCGACATTGCCGGACTGGCCGGATTTAGCGATCGTCTGGCCGCGCTTGACCTGATCGCCGCGCTTGACGTCGAGTTCGCCATTATGGGCGTAGGCCGAGACGAAGCCGTTGGGATGCCGAATGAGCACGAGATTGCCGTAGCCCTTGAGCTCACTGCCGGCGTAAGCGACGACGCCGCCTTCAGCCGCCTTGACCTGAGTTCCCTCGGGCACCGCGATGTTGATCCCGTCATTGCCGCCCGTGGTGAAGCCCTGAATGATGCGGCCGCGCGCGGGCCAGCGGAACTCGGGCCGACCTTCGTCGGAAGCCACCGCTTTCGCGTCATTCGCTGTGGGAATGGAGGCGGTCGCGGTCGTATCGACTTTCCGGGCGCTGGCCGTTTCCGCCGGAGCTTCGGCGACAACTGGTTTGCTGCGCGCTTCCACGATCTTGGGCTCAGCTTCCGCCTGCTCGGGAGTGGATGGCGCACGCGCAATGCGCTCGGTCTTGACGGCGCGCGCCGGCGTCGCGGCGGCGATGCGCGCCTCCGCTTTTACAAGCGTTTTCTCCGGCACGGCCTTGGCGACGACCTTCGTCTTCTCAGCCGGTTTCGCCTTCACCGGCTCCGCTTCGGTCTTGCGCACCGGCTTCGCCTGCTCCGCCGGCTTGGCGGCCGCCACGGGCTTCGCCAGGGGCGCGGGCTTTGCGGCCAACGGCTTGCTTTCCGCAGCCGCCACGGCTTGTTTTGCCGGAGCGGCGGGCGCATGCGCCGTCGCGACGGGACCGCCGCCGGCCCGATAGACGGGAACCACAAGGCGAGAGCCCGGCTGAACCTGAGACGCGACGGTGAAACCATTGGCGCGCAGCAGAGCGTCGGGGGGCACGCCATAGCGGGTGGCGAGCAATGCCGCGGTCTCGCCCTGGGCGACAACGACGGGCGTGCCGCCTTCGGCGCTCCAGTGGCCGCCGCCGGCCGCAACGCGAATCGGCGCGGTCTGCGCCGCTGGCGCAGGGCCCCGCGCCAGTGAAGAGCTGGCGCTCGGCGCCGACGCGCTGCCGGCGGGCGCTGGCAGAGGACGGGATTCCACCGTCCTGGAGGGCAGACTCTGGTCAGGCGCGGAAGCGATCGCGCCAACCGGCGCCCGATCGACGCCGAGCGAAGCGGTCTTGGCCGAGCCTGAGAAGGGATCGGAGAAGGGATCGCTGCCAAAGCGCGATGCGTCGGCGCAGCCGGCGACAAGGGCGGCGACGCCAACGGCCGCCAAGAACCGCACTGCGGCGCGGGAATAAGCAAAATGATGCTTGGTAACCATGACGCGACCCACCCGAACGCAACAACATTGAACGGTCTTATGAGTACAGCGCGGCGGTTAAGGAGGCGTTTAAGATGAACGCGAAGCGCGCGCGACTATGAAAATTTTCAGCATTCGGTCAGGAAGTTTAGAGAGCCTGCGCAACGCCGGGGATCGCCGGCCCCAGGCGACACGGGCCGAGATCGGTCTCCCGCAGTTCGCCGTCCTCATTGCGATCAAGCTTAATTAATCGTTCCTTCGCCCGCGCGCCGGCCGGCGCATGCTCCCTTCGGGCGAAGAGCAGCACGCCCCCGGGGGTGAGCATCTGGATGAGCGCCGCCGGCGCCGCGCCGACCGAGGCCTCAACGATGATTCTGTCGAAGCGACCAAGCTCGCGGGACGGATCGAGGCCGTCGGCGAAAATCGCCTTGGCGTTTGCCGCGCCGTGGGCGGCCAGGCGGCGCGAGGCTTCGATGGCGAGCGTCTCGAACCGCTCGAGGCTTACCACCTCGCGCGCGAGCTGCGCGATCGCCGCCGCGCCATAGCCCGACCCCGCCCCGACCTCCAACACCCGATGGCCGCGGCCGACCTTGAGCGCCTCGAGCCGTCTGGCAAGTTCGACCGGACGCGACATGGTCTGCCCGCAGCCGATCGGCAAAGACAGATTGCGATTCGCAAGATCCCGAAAGCGGTAGGGCGCGAACGCCTCGCGCGGGGTCGCCTCGATCGCCCGCAACACCGAGAGATCGCGCAGGCCCGCCTGCCGCAACGTCAGGAGCAGCGCCGCGCGCTCCTCGAACTCGGCTGCGATGGGCGCGCCGCCCTCCTCCGTCATTCCTTGGCCTCGAACGCCGCCGCGAGACGGGTGACCGTCGGGTGATCGGTGAAATCGAGCTGCAGCGGGGTGATGGAGATTTTCCCTTCTTCAAGCGCCCGCAGGTCGGTGCCCTGCCCCGGCTTGAAGTCGCCGCGCTGGAACGTGATCCAGTGATAAGGATTGCCCCGGCCGTCCTTGCGGTCTTCGATCCTCATGATGTCGCTGCTGCGCTGGCCCTGCATCGTGATCGCGACGCCGGCGACGTCCTGCGGCGGACAGTTGGGGAAATTTACATTCATCAGGACGTTCTTCGGAATGCCCGCCGCGAGCAGGCGGCGCACGATTTGGGCGCCGTGCGTCGCCGCGCATTCCCAGTGGACCATTCGCCGGTTCGCGAAGAAATCATAGACCTGGGAAAGGGCAATCGACGGAACGCCCAGAATCGTGCCCTCCATCGCCCCGGCGATGGTGCCGGAATAGGAGACGTCCTCGGCGATATTCTGTCCGCAGTTGACGCCGGAAAGGAGAAGATCGGGCGGATGATCGAGCATCAGCTTGCGCAGGCCCATGATGACGCAATCGGTCGGCGTTCCCTTGAGCGCGAAGTGGCGGGGCGAAATCTCCCGCAGCCGCAGCGGGTCGTTGAGCGAAAGCGAATGCGAAACGCCGGACTGTTCGAATTCCGGCGCGATGACGAAAATATCGTCGGTGAATTCGCGCGCGATCGCCTCGGCGATTTCAAGGCCGCGCGCGTGAATGCCGTCGTCATTGGTGATGAGAATGCGCATGCTTACAGCAGTTCGCTCGCCTGGCGGGCGCCTGAGGGCGCCCGAGTTTTTTTGGACGATTCGACGCCGAACGTCCACAATGACCCTATATCGGCCAGCTTCATTCTCTGGAGGAATTTTGATGCGCTTACGACTTGCGCTTTTGCTCGCGGCGGCGATGAGCGCCGCGCCCGGCTGCGCCGCCGCCTTTGAGGCCTATGTGGCGGCGGTGATGCCGCTGCGCGTCAGCCCGAGTTCGGATGCGCGGCCGGTCACGACCATGGCGGCGAATGTTCCCTTCAACGTCCTGGGCTGCGGCCGCTGGTGTCAGGTGCAATATGGCGGGACCATGGGCTATGTCCCGGCGCCGCTGGTCATCCCCGGCGCGCCGCCGACCGCGCCCGGCTCTGGCCTATTGGGGTTTTTGGCCGTTCCCGTGGTGCTGCCCGTCGCGGCGCGCGATCTGCTCAGCGACGGCTATGCGCCGCGCGTCGACTACGGCTATGGCTGGACGCCTTTCTTTGGGACGTCGCCCGAGCATTGCGAATATCCTGAGAGCCATAACTGCGCGAAACGCCGCTCAACGCGAGATGCGCGTAAGGCCGCCCATGTAAGGCCGAAGGACGCCCGGAACGTCGACTGAGCCGTCGGCCTGCTGGTAGTTCTCCAGCACCGCGACCATGGCGCGCCCGACCGCGACGCCGGAGCCGTTCAGCGTATGGACAAAACGCGGACCCTTGCTCTCGGCGGAGCGATAGCGCGCGTTCATGCGCCGCGCCTGGAAGTCGCCGCAGACCGAGCAGGACGAAATTTCGCGATATTTCCCCTGCCCCGGCAGCCAGACTTCAAGGTCGTAAGTCTTCTGTGAAGCGAAGCCCATGTCGCCCGTGCAGAGCACGACCTTGCGATAGGGCAGTTCGAGAAGCTGCAGCACCTTCTCGGCGCAGGCGGTCATGCGCTCATGTTCTTCGAGCGATTGCTCCGGCGTCGTGATCGATACGAGTTCGACCTTGTAGAACTGATGCTGGCGGATCATGCCGCGCGTGTCCTTGCCGGCGGCGCCCGCTTCGGCGCGGAAGCAATAGGTGCCGGCGGTCATGCGCATCGGCAATTGCGCTTCGTCGAGAATCGACTCGCGCACGAGATTGGTGAGCGGCACTTCAGCGGTTGGGATGAGCCAGTAATTCTTTCCCTGCATTAATTGGCCGGTCCGAGTTTGCACATCGCGGTCCTCGGGAAGAGTTCCTTTATCAAACTCATCGACAGCTTGGTTGAAAGCCTCGTTGACGAAGAGCTCATTTGTCGCCAGGAACTGATCCTCCCGAAACTTCGGCAATTGCGCCGTGCCAAACATGGCTTCATCGCGCACCAAGAGCGGCGGGCTCACCTCCATATAGCCATGCTCATTCGTATGCAGATCGAGCATGAATTGCGCGAGCGCGCGCTCCAGTCGCGCCAGCCCGCCCTTGTTGACGACGAAACGCGCGCCGGAGATTTTCGCCGCCGTCTCGAAATCCATCAGGCCAAGGCCTTCGCCGATTTCGAAATGCTCTTTCGGCGTAAAGTCGAACACGCGCGGCTCGCCCCAGCGCGCAACTTCGACATTGTCGTTCTCGTCGGCGCCGTCTGGCACTTCATTGAGCGGCGTGTTGGGAATGGCGGCGAGCGCATTATCGAGTTCGGCGATCGCATAGCGCTCCGCCTCTTCCAGCGCCGGCCAGTTCTCCTTGATCGTCGCGACTTCCAATTTCAGCGCTTCGGCTCTGGCGCTATCGCCCGCCTTCATCGCCGCGCCAATCTCTTTGGAGGCCGCATTGCGCCGCTCCTGCGCGCGCTGCAATGCGCCGATCGCCGCGCGCCGCGAATCGTCAAAGGCGAGAAGCTGCGTTGAGATCGGCTCCAGCCCGCGCCGCGCGCGGCCGCGGTCGAAAATGTCTCGGTTCTCGCGAATCCATTTGATGTCGTACATTTTGGCCTGCTGGCGCTGGGGAGTAATGGGCGAACTGTTGCAAACGCGTCTTGCCCGGCCTTGTGCCGGGCATCCACGAAGGCGACCGCGGCAATAGGAACGAGCCTCGGCGTGGATGGCCGGGACAAGCCCGGCCATGACGGCGGGGGCTTTGTCGAGGGCGCCTTTCTCTCGCGGGCGTTAATCAGGGTCAAGCGGCGAGATGTCGCCTATGAGCCGCCGCTCGCCGCCGCTTGAGCCGCGGCGCGTTTTTTCTCGATCATCCGCACGGCGTAGATCGACGCCTCGTAGAGCAGCACGCCAGGCACGGCGAGCGCGAGCTGCGAGAACACGTCCGGCGGCGTCAATACCGCTGCGACGATGAAGACGAGCACGACGGCGTAGCGCCGCTTCTCTTTCAAAAACTCCGACGTGACGATGCCGACCTGACCCAGAAGCGTCAGGACCACCGGCAGCTGAAAGACGATGCCGAAGGCGAGCACCAGCGTCATGATCAGCGAAAGATATTCGGAGACGCGCGGCAGCAGTTCGATCTGCGCCTTGCCCGGTTCATTCGCCTGCTGCATCCCCATGAAGAAACGCAGCAGATTGGGCATCACCAGAAAATAGACGACGAGCGCGCCGAAGGCGAAGAAGATCGGCGTCGCGAAAAGATAGGGGCGGAAGGCCGTGCGCTCGTGCTTGTAGAGCCCGGGCGCGACGAAGGCGTAGATCTGCGACAGCACGATCGGGCAGGACAAAAACGCCGCCGCGAACAGCGCGACCTTCATCTGGGTGAAGAAATATTCCTGCGGCGCCGTGTAGATGAGCCGCGCCTCAGGGCCGGCGACCTGCGTGTAGGGAACGAGAAGCAGATTGTAGATATCCTTGGCGAAGAAGAAGGAGAGCACGAACATCGCGAGAAAGGCGAGCAGCGCCTTGATCAGGCGCTCGCGCAATTCCATTAGATGTTCGATCAACGGCGCCTTGCTGGCCTCGATTTCGGCTTCGTCGGCCTCGTTCATGTGGCGGCCTTCTTCGGCGTATCGGCCTGCGCGCTTACGGGACCAGAATCTTCATCCTGAGGAGCAGGCGAAGGCGGCGTCTCGATGGATGTGACCGGCGCATCGTCATCAGCCTCTACGCTGCTGCTCGGCTCTTGGTGATGAGGCGCGCGCGACGCCGGTTCGCCTCTGATTGCGCCGGTGATCTGCTTGCGCGCTTCGGCCATCGGATCGAATGCGCCGTCGAGCTTCACGCTCTCCTTGACGGCGTCCCTCATCTCGCCGACCTCCTTGCGCAAATCCTCAAGATCGGCCTCGCGCATCGCCTCCATGAATTGTCCCTGAAATTCCGCCGCCATGCGGCGCATCTTGCCGGTGAACTGGCCGAGCGAGCGCAAGACGCGCGGCAGATCCTTGGTCGGAATCGCAATGAGGGCGACAATGGCGATGACGATGAGCTTGCCGGGTTCGAGGTCGAACATTTCCTTACCTGCTCTCGCCGCCACCCCAACCCTCCCCCGCTACGTGGGAGAGGAGGCACGGGCCGCTCTTCATCTGCACTGCATGCTGCTCATAAGGATCCGCTCTCCCGCCCGAAGTCGGCTGTTGCGTGCGCAAACCGGGAATACGCGGTTTGCGCAGCAGGGAAGGGACAGGGATGGGGGCGCTAGAGCTTCTTGCTTTCCGCCTTGTCGCTCTCCAGCGCGCGGCGTTCGCTGGCCTGGCCTTCTAGCGGCTTTTTGGCGTCATCGGCTGCGACATCGTCTTCCGACATGCCCTTCTTGAAAGCCTTGATGCCCTTGGCGACGTCGCCCATCACGTCGGAGATCTTGAACTTGCCGCCAAAGAGAATGAACACGACCGCGCCGACAATGATCCAGTGCCAGATCGACAGACCGCCCATGGCGCGCATCCTTCCTAAAGTGAAAACCGGGTCGACCGGCGTTTGCCCGGAAACTATGCGCCCATCGCCTTAAAAACAAGGATGGCGAGCGCAATTGCGCGCTGTGGACCTTCTTAAGGGACGTGGAAATTTCGTGTCACTTGACGGCGCCGCTCGGCGGCGCGGTCAAAGCTCCTCGTCGTCGTCCGGTTCGGGCGTCTCTGGCGCCTCGACATCGTCCGGGAACTCCATTTCGAGAAGCGCCGGCGCTTCGTCCTCAAGTGGCTCTTCGTCTTCGCGCAGCGCGGCGTCGTCCGAAGGCTGCGGCACGCCAAAGCCCTTCGGCAGCCGGCCGTCGAACAGCCCAGCGCCCTTGAGTTCGTCGAGCCCAGGCAGATCGCCAATCTGTTCAAGCCCGAAATGCATCAGGAAGGCGTCGGTCGTGCCATAGGTGATCGGCCGGCCGGGCGCTTTGCGGCGGCCGCGCAGCCTGATCCAGCCGGTGTCGAGCAGCACGTCGAGCGTGCCCTTGGAAATGGCGACGCCGCGAATCTCTTCGATCTCGGCGCGGGTCGTCGGCTGGTGATAGGCGATGATCGCGAGCGTCTCCAGCGCCGCGCGGGAGAGCTTCTTCTCCTCGACCTGCTCGCGCGCCAGGATCCAATTGAGGTCGGCGGCGGTGCGGAAAAACCACTTCTTGCCGACGCGAGTGAGGGTGACGCCGCGGCCCGCATAATGGGCGCGCAGCCGCTCAAGGACGCGCTCGAGTTCGACGCCCTCCTCGATACGGCGCGCCATTTCGGCTTCGTCGAGCGGCTCGGCGCAGGCGAAAAGCAGCGCCTCGATGATGCGCTCCGCTTCGCGCAGCCGGGCTTCGTGACGCGCAAGCTCGTCGTCGCTGTTCACGTCGAAAAGTTCGATCTTCTCCGCAGCCTGCGCCACCACGCGTCCTCCTATTTCAGGGCTCTAAGACGCGCCCGCAGTCTCGTCCGCTTCTTCAGGCGCGCGCCGCCGCACCCACAGCGGCGCGAAGTGCCGGTCCTGCCGGATGTCGAATCGCCCTTCCCGCACCATCTCGAGCGAAGCCGTGAAGGCCGAGGCGCGCACCGTGCGCGCCGTCTGCATGTCGACACAGTAATGCAGCAAAAAATCGTCGAGCACGGTCCATTCCGTCGCGACGCCAATGAGCCGTTCAAGGGCTTCGCGCGCCTCGGCCAGAGACCAGACCGCGCGTTGCCGCAGCACCACCCGCGACGTCGCCGTCTTCTGGCGCTGCCGCGCGTAAGCCGAGAGAAGATCGTAGAGGCTCGCCTGAAATTTTGGATGAGCGATCGTCTCGACGCCCTCGGGGCCGCCGCGCAGAAACATATCGCGCCCGAGCCGCGCGCGCTCGGTGAGCTTGTCGGCGGCGCGCCGAATGAGCTCCAGCCGGCGCAGGCGCTCGGCGAGGGCGGCGGCGAGATCGGAGGCGGAGGGCTCGTCTCCCTTTGGCGCCTCTGGCAGCAACAGCCGCGACTTCAGAAAGGCGAGCCAGGCCGCCATCACCAGATAGTCGGCGGCGAGTTCGAGGCGCACGCGTCGCGCCGCCTCGATGAAGGCGAGATATTGCTCGGCGAGCGCGAGAATTGAAATGCGGGCGAGGTCGACCTTCTGCCGGCGCGCAAGCTCGAGCAGCAGATCGAGCGGACCTTCAAACCCGTCGACGTCGACGAGAAAGGCCTCGTCGCCCTCATTGCGGGGCTCGTCCAGCTCGAAGGTCAGTTCCTGGGCCATTTATGGCTTTGCGCCTGTTTCCTCACGCGAATCGGCAAGGCCGAGCGCTTCGGCGCGAGATTGGCCCCGATGGCCCGCTATCGCAAGCGCTGCCTACGCTTTGGAAAGCCTGGTCCACAGGAGAGAACGGCTATCGAAAGGGGTGCGCCGCTCTGATCCGCGCGCGCCGATAAAATTCGTCATAGAGTGCAACTGTGAGTTTTTCACGTTCTCACAGTGAGACGTGCGTGCGCCTGCGCAAGTGTTGAGCGTTCACGCCACCGCCTGCATCGCCGCGTCGAACTCGCGCGTCGCCTCCGCTACGTCAAAGGGTTCGACGGGCCGCCGCACGCATTCGAGCGCCTTTTCGGCGCGCGCCAGCGCCCGTCCTGAAAGCGGCGGCGCGCCTTCGGCGACCGGCCACGCTTCCGCAAGATCGCCATTGCAATGCAGCACGACATCGCATCCGGCGCCGATCGCCCGTTCGGCGCGCAGGCGAAAGCTCCCCGAAAGCGCCTTCATCGACAGGTCGTCGGTCATCAACAGTCCGTCGAAACCGATACAGCCTCGGATAATGTCGCCGATCACCGCCTGCGACAGCGTTCCGGGCGCCGTTGGATCGATCGCGGTGTAAACAACATGGGCGCTCATCGCCATCGGCAGATCGGCGTTCGCCTTGAACGGCGCGAAATCAATAAGCTCCAGGTCCTCGCGGCTCGCCTTGACCACCGGCAGCTCCAAATGGCTGTCGGCGCGGGCGCGTCCGTGACCGGGAATGTGCTTCATCACCGGCGCGACGCCGCCCGCCATCAACCCTTCCGCGGCGGCGCGGCCGATCGCGGCGACGCGCGCGGGATCGCGGCTATAGGCGCGATCGCCGATGATGTTGTGGGAGCCTTCCGCCGGCGCATCGAGCACCGGCAGGCAGTCGACGTCGATTCCGACCGACCGCAGATCATGGGCGATGAGCCGGGCGCCGAGCCAAGCGAGTCGCTCCGCCTGCGCGGGGTTGGCGCCCGCCTGTTCAAAGCGCGCGGCGGCCGGATAGGCCCGCCAGTGCGGCGGACCCAGACGCTGCACGCGGCCGCCCTCCTGATCGACCAGAATGGGCGCATGGCGGCCTAGCGCGTCGCGAATGTCGGCGGTCAGCTGCGCGATCTGCTCGGGCGCGTCGACATTGCGGCGAAACAGGATCACGCCCCAAGGCGCGGCGTCGCGCAGGAAAGCGCGCTCGTCCGCCTCGAGCGTGAGGCCCTTTAGTCCGCAAATGAAGGCGCGCATGTCGTCGCGTCAGTTGCCCGCGACGAAGCAGGAGCCGCCGGTCGCTTTCACCTTGCTGCAGATCGCGTTGGCGGACTCTTTGCTGACGGCTCCGACCCGCACGCGGTAGACGGTCTTGTCATTCACGGTCGCCATTTTGAAGGTCGGCTTCAGCCCGCCGAGCTGTGATCGATATTTGCTGACGACTGTCTTCAGCAGTTCGCGCGCGTCGTCCTCGCTGTCCGCCGCGCCGAACTGAACGGCGAAGCCGCCTTTTGTCGGAGCCGTCGCCTGATCAGACTCCGCTGCGGTCTCAGCCGACTGTCCCACTGCGGCGACTTTCGGCGCTGCCGGCTTCGGCTTGGCCATTTGAGGCGGCGTCGCTGTTGCCTTTGCGGCGCTTGAGGGCGTTGCGGTCGTCGCGCCAACGGCTCCGGCTGCCGCGGAGGGCTTCGCTTCCGGCGCGGGTCGGCTGGCCATGACGACGGACGGCGGCAAAGCGGCGTTGTCCACCCGGCTGCCATCGGGTCGGACGGTGACCGTCTTTACTTTCTTCGGGCCGGCCATGCTCGCAGGCGGGGGCTCATGAGGCAGATTTACCGGCGCGTTGCCGAGCTTTACCGCATCCGGCGGCACGGTCGGATCGACCGCCTGCTCCTGATTGATGACGACCTTCTGAACGGGCGCCTGCTCCCGACGGTCCAAAACGACAGCGGCGCTGGCGTCCGGGGCCGTGCTTTCGGTTTCAGCGCTTGGCTTAACCTTTACCGGCCCTTCAGGCGCGACGATGGTCGCGATTTCGCGGGAGGCGTTGGAGCCGCTCCGATGCCAGAAAGCGAAGCCGATGCTCAGCACGGCGACGAGGGAAATCGCGACGACGGCGTGCCAAGGCCGGAACCAGGACCGCCAGCCGTGGCGATCGTCATAATCTTCATCACTCTGGCCATAATCGAGATATTGCGAATCATCGCTCCAGCCGGCCTCGGCGCCATAAGGGGCCGACTCATATCCGGCCTGCTGCGGGCTATAGCCCGGCGGCGCGTCGCGATAGTCGGGATCCACCGGATAGGCGGGCTCGAGAGGCTGCTCCATCGACGGCTCTGGATAATACGGCGGCTCAGCCGCCACCGGCGGCGCGGCGTCATAGGACCCACGCAGTTCCGCCGCGTGAGCGCGCGCGTCGCGGGCCTCCGCGAGGATTTGGCTGTAAGGATCCGCCGCAGCAGGGTCCTCGCCATGGACCAGCCGCGCGAGTTCGCTCAGCGGATCCTCGACGTGCGGGGCGCGTTCGGGCCCACGTAGCCGCCGCTCGAATTCGCCGAGATCGATCGCCGGGCCTCTAACCGATGTCTCGCGCATGATGCACCTCGCTCGTTAATTCCTGGGGGGCGCGAAGCAAATTGATAGCGCGTCCTACGCCTGGCCGTGGCCGCTCAAGGCGTCGATTAGCGCATCTCGTCGGGGGCGCTCACGCCGAGCAGCCTCAAGCCTGACCCCAGGACGATCGTTAAAGAGCTAACCAGCGCAACCCGAGCGATGGTTAACTCTCTCTCTTCAGCCTTAACAAAGCGTAAGTGCGGCTGATCTTTGCCGCGATTCCAATGCGAATGGAACACGCTCGACAGTTCATGCAGATAAAAGGCCGCCCGGTGCGGTTCATGCGCCGCCGCCGCCGCCTCGATCACGCGCGGATACTGGGCGATGATCTTGGCCAAAGCAAGTTCGCCCTCGTCCGTCAAAAGCGCCAGATCCGCCTCGGCCAAGCTTTTGGCCGAAAGGTCAATATCGGGAAATGCGGCGAGCGCCTGGCGCAGCGCCGACTTTCCCCGCGCATGGGCGTATTGGACGTAAAAGACCGGGTTGTCCTTCGATTGCTCGATGACCTTGGCAAGGTCGAAGTCGAGCGGCGCGTCATTTTTGCGATAGAGCATCATGAAACGCACGGCGTCGACGCCGACCTCTTCGGCGACCTCCCGCAAGGTCACGAAGTCCCCTGCCCGTTTCGACATTTTTACGGGTTCGCCGGCGCGCATCAGCTTGACGAGCTGGCAAAGCTTGACGTCGAGGGTCACCTTCTTGTCGGAGAGCGCGGCGACGGCCGCCGTCATGCGTTTGACATAGCCGCCGTGATCGGCGCCCCAGACGTCGACAAGCGTGTCGAATCCGCGATCGATCTTGTCCTTGTGATAGGCGATATCCGCAGCAAAATAGGTCGGCGAGCCGTCGGATTTCTTCAACGCGCGGTCGACGTCGTCGCCGAACAGCGTCGATCTGAACAGCGTCTGCTCGCGATCCTCCCAGTCCTCGGGCAATTGCCCTTTCGGCGGGGGCAAGCGGCCCTCATAGACGAGGCCTTTCGCCCGCAGCCAATCGATCGCGGCTTCGATCGCCGAAACGCCGTCATTCTTCGCGTGCAAGGACCGTTCGGAAAAAAACGTCTCATGCGCGATGTTCAAGGCGGCGAGGTCGCCGCGGATCATTTCCATCATCGCATCGATGGCGGCGGCGCGAACGATCGGCAGCCAATCGCTCTCCGGTTTTCCAACGAGCGCCGCGCCATGCGCTTTGGCGAGCGCCACGCCGACAGGTTTCAGATAGTCGCCTGGATAGAGCCCCTCGGGGATCGTGATCGTCTCGCCCAGGGCCTCGCGGTAGCGCAGATAGGCGGAACGCGCCAGGACATCGACCTGCGCGCCGGCGTCGTTGATGTAATATTCCCGCGTCACCTCGCAGCCGGAGAACGCCAAAAGATTGGCGAGCGCGTCGCCGAAAACGGCGCCCCGGCCATGGCCGACATGCATCGGCCCCGTCGGATTGGCTGAAACAAATTCTACATTCACTCTGCCCTGCAGAGCGCTTGACCGGCTCTTGGCGACGCGGCCGAAATTCAGCGGATCGCGCAGCGCGGCGCGCAGCACGCCAGCGAAAATCTCCGGCTTCAGCCGGATATTGATGAAGCCTGGGCCGGCGACTTCCGCGCTCGCGACATTCTCCGTCTCGGCCAGCGCAAAGCATATCTCCACCGCCAGTTCGCGCGGAGAGGCGAACTGCGGCTTCGCGTCCTTGGCGAAGACCATGGCGGCGTTCGACGCGAGATCGCCCAGCGTCGCGTCCTTTGGCGGCTCGACGACGAAGCGCGCGTAATCGAGCTTCGGCAAACGGCCGTCGGCGGCGATGCGATCGAGAATGGCGGCGATGCGAGCGTGGAAGTCGTCGAAAATGTTCATGAAGGTCCGGGCGGGAAGGTTTCCGGGGCGGTTTAGCAGACTGCGGTGCTACGTGCACCTTTCGGTGTCGGGTTTCGGCCAGACTCCTCCACTTCGCCCACGACCTCCCGTCGCATAGCCGCCGCAGGCGCTGCGTTCGCTCAAAATCTGGGAAGCTGGCGTGGACAAGTCATGACAGTGACGACGACGCTCGCTCCCTGAGGTTTCATCTCACCCTCACCGGCGAATATCGAATAAGCGCCTCTCGACGACCACCGGGGCGCGCTTCCACTTATGATAATATCCTCTATCTTGTATTTGAGTCAGCTTCCATGGATTGGGTTTTGACGCATTGGGCGGCGCTTATCGGGCCAGCCGTCGTCGCGGCTGTGGTGTCCGCTTTGGTCGCCATTGTTGTCTTGCTCGTGAATAGGGCGACAACGATTCAATTGCATCGCGATAAGCTTCAAGCAGATCATGGCCTCGCGGAGCGGAAATTTGAGTTCGATAAGGAAATCGCTGAGCGAAAATTTAAATATGACCGCGATCTTCATGATCACAAACGGCGCGTCGAGTTGGCCGAGGGTATTCTCGCGGATTTTTATCAGATGGACGACGTCATTCGATCGATTCGCGCTCCGGCAGCTTTTGCTGGGGAGGCAGCCGAGCGAACCCGAGGCGAGAATGAATTAGAAGATGAAGCGCGCCAGATGGATACTTATTTCGTCCCGATCTCGCGCCTGACAAAGCACAGTGAATTTATTTCCGCCCTCATGAGCAAGCGTTATCGATCGCGCGCCGTTCCCGGTGACGCCATGGATGAAGCTTTTCGTTTGATCCATCAAGTGATCGTTCGAATACAGGTCTCGGCTACGACACTGACGAACATGACCAACAGAGGCAGGATCGCACGGGGAAATCAGGCGTTATGGGATCGCTGTGAAGCGGATATCTGGTACGGTTTGGCGGATGAAGATCCGCTTGAACCATTTGTAAAACGGGCGATTTCGATTGCTGAAGAGGTATGCCGGCCTGTCTTGGAGGGAGATCGATTGGCGCGAACCAGTTCGTCTCCATAGTCGCGCTCCATGCTCCGGCCCTTTGCCCGCGCCGCCGACGAGCGCGCCCAGACTCGCTGTTGGGAATCCGACGTGAATAACATCTGCAACCCGCATGGGCGACGCGCCTACGGTTGGGGGATCGGAGAATTCTTCGCCCGGGAATGGGTCCCTCATCCCCCAAACACCCGCTTCACCTCGCCCAGCGCGTATCGGTCAGTCATGCCGGCGATATAGTCGGCGACGACCACCGCGCGCTCGGCGCCTTGCAGAGCGGCGGCCTGCGCCGCCCACTCGGCGGGCATCTGCTCGGGCCGCTCGAGAAAGGCCGGAAACAGCCGCGAGATCGCGTCGCGGGCGCGCTCCCAGATGCCCATGATCTTTTCGTGCCGATACATATTGGCGAAGAGAAATTTCTTTATCTCGCGCTGGGCCTCGGCCATCGGCGGCGAGAGGCCCACAAGCGTTTCTCCCGCCCCCCGCGCGTCGTTGGCGCTCATCGGCGCGACGCGCGCGATCCGGCGCTGCGATTCGCCGATCGCATCCTCGACGAAGGCGGTGATGACCCGTCGCACCAGCTCATGAATGACGCGCGCCCGCTCGAGGCCGGAATATTCGTCGCGGACATGCGCGAGCACCCCCGCAATGAAGGGCGTTCGCGCAATGTCGTCGAGCGAAAACAGTTCGGCGCGCAGGCCGTCGTCGATGTCATGGCCGATATAGGCGATATCGTCGGCCTGAGCCGCAGCCTGCGCCTCGACGCTGGCGAAGGTTGAGAGATTGAGCGGAAAGATAGCGTCGAACGCCGCGATGTAGCGCGACAACGGACGACAAGACGTTACGCCCGCCCTAGGCTCGTCATGATGAGGGAAGGGATGCTCGTCGCGGGCGCCGGGCAGCAGCGGCCCATTGTGCTTGACGATGCCTTCGAGCGTCTCCCAGGTCAGATCGAGACCGTCGTAGCGCGCGTAACGGCGCTCCAGCAGCGTCACGACGCGCAGCGCCTGAGCGTTATGATCGAACCCGCCATAGGGCGCCATGCAGGCCTCCAGCGCGCCCTCCCCGGCGTGGCCGAAGGGCGTATGGCCGAGGTCATGAGCGAGCGCCACGGCCTCCGCCAGATCCTCGTCGCAGCGCAGGGCGCGGGCGAGCGCGCGGGCGATCTGCCCGACCTCGATCGTATGGGTCAGGCGGGTGCGGAAATGGTCGCCGTCGAGCGGCACGAAGACCTGGGTCTTATGGGCGAGCCGGCGAAAGGCGGTGCAGTGGATGATTCGGTCGCGGTCGCGCTGGAATTCGCTGCGCGTCGGCGATGGCGCCTCCGCATAGAGCCGGCCGCGCGAGTGCGCGGCGTCGCAGGCGTATGCCGCAAGAGGGCCGCGAACCGCCACATGCGCTCCTTTCATTGAAACGTCTCAGGTTTGGACCTATCTTGCAGCGGGGAGCCTATCTCAACCGGCCGGCCGCGCGCAGAATGAGATATGCCGAACTTCGAATTTCGGGCGAGTTCTTTTCGATCGCGCAATTGCGCTCGCAATAACGCGCGACGGCCCGCGCAGGCAAGTGACGCAGGCAAGTGACGGAGAAGCGGATGACCACGGCGGCAAGCGATATCGGGCTCACCGAACAGGCGGCGCGGCGCATTCACGCGATCCTCGCCGATGAGTCGCCCGGTGCGGTCTTTCGCATTTCGGTGGAGGGCGGCGGCTGCTCCGGCTTCCAATATCATTTCGCCGTCGATTCCGCCCCGGGCGTGGAGGATGCGCTCCTCGAGCGCGACGGCGCCCGGGTCGCGATAGACCCCGCGTCCATTGGCTTTCTCGTCGGCGCCAGAATCGACTTTGTCGACGATCTGATGGGACAGTCCTTCCGGGTCGTTAATCCCAACGCCGTCGCCTCCTGCGGCTGCGGAACGAGCTTTGCCGTCTGACGCTAAAGCTCGGGTTCCGCACGCCGGCGCCCCCCTCGCCGCGACCGACTAGCCGCATCTTCGGAGTTTGAGCCTTGGAAGCGCTCTTCATTGGCCACGCCTATATCGACGTCACCATGCGCGCCGACCGCATGCCCAGCGGCGATCAAAAGGCGGTCGCGCGCGATTATGCGGTAAGTTTCGGCGGCAACGCGGTCACCGCCGGCTTCGCCTGCGCCAAGCTCGGCCATCCCGTCGACCTGCTGACCACGCTCGCGCCCGATTGGCTCGGCCACATGTTCATGGACATGGCGCATACCTACGGGATCCACGTCCATCCCCGACGGGTGGCCCGCTCGTCATTGTCGTTCGTCTGGCCCAATAACGGCAAGCGGGCGATTCTGCGGGCGCGCGACGACGATTATCTGCAAAGATTTCCACGGCTCGACATTGCGGAAGGCAGACTCCTGCATCTCGACGGGCACATGGCCGACGCCGCGCTTCACTATGCGAAGGCGGCCCGCGCGCAGGGCATCCTCGTCTCGCTCGACGGCGGCGCGCTAAGGCCCTGCATTGAGGAGCTGACGGGCTTCGTCGACGTCGCGGTGGTCGCCGAAAAGCTCTGCGAGCAGATGTCGATGTCGGAGCTCGACATGCTGGGCTGGCTGAAATCCAAAGGCTGCCGGATCGGCGGGGTGACGACCGGCGAAAAAGGCATGTTGTGGTACGACGAGGACGGCGAGATTTCCCAAATGGCCTCGCTCGCCGTGCCGCACGAACTCATCGTCGACACCTCCGGCGCCGGCGACGTTTTCCACGGCGCCTATTGCGCCTCCTATCTCGAGCGGCCGGACGCGCCCTGGCGAGAGCATTTCGAATTCGCCCGCGCGGCGTCGGCGCACAAGATTCAGCATCTCGGCAACGAGGCCGGCCTGCCCTCGCCCGACGACGTCGCGGCGGCGCTCGCGGCCTTTGCGCCGGCGGACGCGCTGAGCCCGGTTTGAGCGGATTGGTCGCGGCGGCCAAAAATCCGCCCGCGCGACGCCGACATTTATGCACCGCGGAGTCGCCGAGGCGGGCTTGGCAAACCGCCGCCCGCCTTGTATACGCGGGACCGCATTCCCCGATAGCTCAGCTGGTAGAGCAAGCGACTGTTAATCGCTAGGTCGTAGGTTCGAGTCCTACTCGGGGAGCCAGAAGACCCTCCGCAGACCTTCGCCAGCCTTCGTTTAGCCTCTGAAAATCAGTCGTTTGCGAGAGAATATCCTTCGCCAAGCTCCGCCGAGCATCGCTGGTATCCCAAAAATTTGCTGGTAGATTCGCTGGTATCTCGCTCCTACCAGCAAGGGCGCTACCATCATGGCTCTGAACGACGCCAAGATCCGAGCGGCGAAGCCCGGTCCGAAGATCAGAAAGCTGAGCGACGGCGACGGCCTCCAGCTATGGCTTATGCCGGACGGCAAGAAGTACTGGCGGTTCGCCTATCGATTCGGCGGTAAGCAGAAGGTCCTGGCGATCGGCGTCTATGACAGGATCGGGCTCAAGCAGGCCCGAGACGAGAGGACCAAGGCCAGGGCGATTCTTGACGCCGGGCAGGATCCGCTGGTCGCCAGAAAGGTGGACAAGGCCACCAAGGCGATCGCGGCCGCGAACACCTTCGACGCCGTGGCCGCAGAGCTTTTCGAGAAGAAGAAGCGCGAGACGAAGGCCGAGAAGACATTGGTCAAATTCGAGTGGTTCGGTCGCCTGGCGCGACCGATCCTCGGCCATCGGCCCATAAGCGAGATTACGGCCGCTGAAGTCCTCGCCGTGCTGCAGCCGATTGACCAGCGTGGGCGCCATGAGACGGCAAAGAAGCTGCGCGGCTTCATCGGTCAGGTGTTTCGCTACGCCATCGCGACGAAGCGGGCTGAAAACGATCCGACCGGCGGTCTGCGCGGCGCACTGACGGCTCCGAAGGTGCAGCATCGTGCAGCGATTACCGATGAGAAGGGCTTTGGAGCCCTTCTGAGGGCGATAGAGGGCTATCAGGGCCAGCCTGAGACTCGCATAGCGCTCCAGCTCCTCGCGCTCACATTCATCCGCCCCGGCGAGCTCCGCAATGCAGATTGGAGCGAGTTCGACCTCGAGAAGGCGGTCTGGTCTATTCCGGCGGGCAGGATGAAAATGAAGCGCGCGCATCGCGTCCCGCTGGCGCCGCAGGTGGTGGCCTTGCTCGAGGAGCTCAGATCGATATCGCTGGGCCGCGGGCCCCTGCTCTTCCCCGGTCAGCGGAGCGCGGAGCGCCCGATATCGGAAAACACCTTCAATGCGGCGCTCCGGCGCCTCAGCTATGCCAAGGAAGAGGTCAGCGCCCACGGCTTCCGGGCGACGGCCTGCTCAATGCTGAACGAGTCGGGCCAATGGAGCGTCGACGCCGTCGAGCGCCAGCTCGCGCATGTCGAGAGCAACAATGTCCGCCGTGCGTACGCTCGGGCCGATTATTGGGACGAGCGCGTGCGCATGATGGCGTGGTGGGCCGAAAGGTGTGACGAGATGAGGTCGGCCAACGCTTGCCAAGGGATGCGCCACAAATGACCCCACGCGAATATCTCGACACGATCTGTCGACCAAGCTTCGAAGAGTTTAAGGCCGAACCTTCGTCGATAAGGCGAGCATGGATCTCGGCGGCGGCTCTGTATCATTTTGTGGACTGCCTGGCGGTGAACCGAAATCAGAAACATCCGATCATTTGGAAGGAGCTCGAGGTCACCTTTCCGAGACTGCAAGCGCTCGCGGACATAGCGAACACGAGCAAACATCTCCGATTAAAGGATGGACCTGGCAAGGGCTTGGCGGCTCAACACTTCCAGACGGGACTAGGCGCAGCTTTCTCAGATGGGACTTATTTCAGCGACGGAACAACCTTTTCCGATGCGCCCGAGGTAGTTCGGATGGAGTTCAAGGGCAAGATCCTCGACGTCCTTTGGCTTTGTGAAGCCGCGCTCGCCGCTTGGGAGGGAGTGACGTAAGAGTCAAGGAACCGAAATGACGCCCGCCCTGCCCTATGCCCTGCCCCTGCGCGTCCGCAAGGCCGCCGAGGCCTTCGTTGTCGAGGATGCCAGCGGCGTTGCCCTGGCCTACGTCTATTTCGAGGAAGATCCGAGCCGGCGCGGGCTGGTCAACCGCCTATCCGGCGCCGACGCCAAGGCGGTGGCGCAGACGATCGCAAGGGCGCTGACGGCGGAGGCATGAATCGGATTATAATCCGCGGATGCATCAGCTAACTGTCCAGCTCAATCCAAATAGAGTCGCCGCGCCAGCTCAGCACGCTGCAACAAGGGCAGCGAACATAATCCGTCACTGCCTCAATGCGCTCGGCGGCGAATTGAAAATGCCAGAAATGAGCGGGCAGTCTATAGGCTACCGATTTGAGGAAATCGGTATAACCGCCGAGGAGCGGCGAGCAACCTATCAAAATTGGCTTTTGTGCCGAGCCTTCCAGGAGTTGCTGAGGGGCGTCCGAGAGTCGCTGGAAGAAGCTGTATTATTCCTTGCGCTGCTGAGCAGGACTGGCGAAAAAACTACTGTCGGTCAGTGGAATCAGGATCTGGCGAACATTCGCCGGCGGGCCTCAAATATGAAATTTCCTCAGCTCATTGCAGCGGTAAATTCGGAATTGACCGAGCCCTTGGCTTTTGAAGCCGAATTCCTTTCCATGCAAAAAGTCCGCAACTGCTTGGAGCATCGGGGCGGTATTGTTGGCGCGGGAGATGTTGATGAAGGCGCTTCGGCACTCACTTTGAGTTTTCCTTGTCGACGAATCTTTTACAGACGAGGGGACGAGGACATCGACATCGTCCCGGGCCAGACTGTCGACGCCGGCGATGGCAAAGACGAAGTGCAGATCTTAACGCGCCTAGAGTCGCGGTCGCGAACGTATAAAATTGGCGAGCGCATTGTGTTCAATGCAAATGATTTTAATGAGGTCGCAATGGCCTGCCATTTCTTCGCGGGTGATCTTGGCCGCAAGTTACCTTTGCGCCCCGCGCAACAGACCGCGGCCGACGCCCAGACAGGATCTCTTTCCCCGCTCTAAGAACAAAAACGCCCGGCCGTTACATCCACGGTCCGGGCGTCTGTTGCTATCTTGGGAAGATCGCGCGCCGAACGTATCCGAGGCGCCAGCATATGGCAAGGCGGATGCCCGCCTGTAGCGTTTATTGGATCGGCCGCTACCGTGGTAGCGGAATCGGCAAAACGCGATCCACGCCCCGTTTCCGCCTCAGCAAGCATCGCCCTCGCCTTAGCCGCCGCCCAAGCCGTCGACAGGCAGCGGCCGAATGTCCAGCCGAGCCCGAGGCGTTTGCCGTCTCGGAATCGCTTGTGCGCATCACGCATGATCGCGGCGCGGTCAATCACGGCCCAGCGCCTCAACGTCGTCGAGAAGTGAGAGCAGCACCGCTATATCGGACCCGCCGTGGGTGATCTCCGGCGCCAAGGCCAGGCGCACGGCCCGCGCTTTGACGTGGAACGCTTCTGGCGTTGTGCAGCTGCGCGCCGTGATGCCTTCGATCGCGTTCCAGAACTGGTCCGACGCGTCCTCGAATTCGTGATCGTCATCGGTTGTCTGGCGGACGGTGTGAGCGCGTTCAAGCTGATCGCGCCAAACGCGGGGTGTGGTAAGTTCTTGAGCAGTCATCGCGAGTCCTTCCTCGAGGTGATTAGGGGGCCCCGGTGTTCCAACCGCCGGGGTCGCCCGCTCTTATGAGCCCCCAAAGCATGCTCCCGCGCCAAGAATTGTCAATAAAAAATATAGTAGGATGAAGCCATCCTACTTCACACGCCAAATAGTAGGATCGCTCCTACTTGGATTATTCACAGAATTACTTGCTGAATATTGGCCCTTTTGCTCGGCTTCGCTCTTCGCCCGGGCGGCTTCCTCGCTGGCCTTGCGCTCTCGCATCTCCAGCGCCGCGACCGCTTCGTCGACGTCCATCGCGTCGTCGGTCACGCGAAGCGCCAAATCCTGAGCCGACGCCTTTAGCCGCTCCAGCTTGCGCGTGAACTCGGCGCGCTCGGACTCGATCACCTTCGCCTCGTCATAGGCAACGGCAAGCGGCTTCTCCCCGGCGATGACGGATTGGGCGACGGTGGGGGTCACGCGGAGAACGAAGCGGGCCGACGAAAGCAGCGCTTTGTCGAAGCCGAACTTGCCAGTTGAATTTTTCAACTCGGAATGGACGCCGCGCTTCGCATCGGGATGCGCCATCGCCACCGCCATTGCCCGGGCGCCTTTGCTCATGTGCCGGCGGTTGACGTTGACCTCCAGCGCATAGCCATCCGGGTCATCGCCTTCGTAGATCGTGAACTTCGGCTCGACGCCGGCGAGCCTGCACGCGGCGAGGCGGTTACGGCCGTCAAGGATGAGCCCGGACTGGCCCAGGACGATCGGATGCTCGAGTCCGCGCCTCAGTGCTGAAGCTGAAGCAGCAGCATCAACCCGCCCAAGATCTCAGCGAAGACGACTGATGCGAGCAAAGCATTCGCGATTGGCGGTCGTATCATGCTGCGATCTTTGGGCGCATGCGCTCAGAAATTCAATTACGCATGTCGCCGCAGAGTGGCCTGCAAAAAGGACCCCCGACCGCAAAGCCGGGGGCAAGGACAGAACAGCCTGCCAATCCGACAGGCGAGGCGCACCATATCCGTTGATCTGGCGAGAGCAAGCGTGGCGGCGGCGCCTGGCCGGGCTGCTATTCGTCTCCAAACACGATGCGGCGCTTCACCTTTTCGAGAAGGATCATGGTTTCTCCTGCGTTCGCTGACCCGGCGACATAGATCGTTCCATCTTCGAGCTGACCGAGAACGCAGACGGTCGTGAAGGGTTGGCCCTTCGCCTTCTCCAAAATTTCATCAGGCTCGAAACGGAATCGCTCGCCGACCTCGACCGGCGTCAATTTCATGACGTTGTCGGCGATGCGCGTCATTCCTCGGCGAGATCTTTCGCGGCGTCCCAGGTCACGTTGATCGCGCGCGAGATAGCGCTCCACTCGCGGAATCGCGCCTCAAAAAAAGCCGCCGCCAAGATCGCGTGCACTTGCGGTTCGCATTCCATTGCGGCCGTCGAGAGGAACGGACGCGGCGGGATGCTGACCGTGCCCAATTCCTGATAGCGAGCGATCGGGCTGTTGGAAAAGACGTAGCCGTACGTTTCAGCGCCGTTCCTATAGGGCGCATCGATAGCGATCGAGTCCCGCAGATCTCCGGTTCGGAGCAGCGGCTCATTCGCGGCGAAGCCCTGCCGTACACGATCGGCCTGCGTCGCCTCGGCGAGCTGCGCCCAATTGCCGGGATGGTCGTAATTGCCGATGTAGGACTTCGCCGTCTTTTGCACGAGCCGGCAGGCGCGCTCGACCCCCAGCCCTTCCGCCTCATTGGCGATCGCGGCGTCCGTTAGCATCCTGGCGAATTCTCCCAAGGAAATTGCCATCGGCTTAGCCCGGCGCAAACTGGTGGCTGGGACCCAGCCAAGCTGAGCGCGGCGCGTAGGGTGCGTGTCGCTCGTGCTTGTGCAGTTTGGAAATCTCCTCGCTGGTGATGCTCGCGAGCGTGCGACCGTTTATTTGAATATTGATCGGCCGCATCTGTGAACGGTCCTCTCGCTTCGCCGGCGGCGGTCCTGGGCTGTAGCCCATGCTCCCCCAGCTCGGGTTCCAGTTGCGACGGCCATGAAATCCGTGCCAGGGGCGCATGTCGCCGGTTCTGCGGATATACTCGGCGGTGAAGCGCGCCATCGCCTGCATGTTTTTCGGATCGCGGACGCTGAGACCCGTCTGCCGCTCAAAGACGTTGCCGAGCCCGCCGCCCCTATACAGCTGGAACGGGCTGAACGACTTGCCGCCGTCGCCGATATCGAAGTGATTGCCGTGCGAGCTCTCGCCGGCGACGATGCCGTACATCAGCCGCGGATCGATGCCGGCGCGCGAGGCTTCCTGATCGATCATCGATTTGACGTCGCTGCCGGTACCGGTTCCGATCGGGCCAGATGGACTAAACCCAAGCTTGCCGCCGCCGACGCGCGACATCACGCCGCCTGCGCTGCCGACATTCATGTTACGCATGCGCGCCGCGGAATCGGCATAGGAGCCGCCGCCGCTCGCTCCGCCGAGTCCGACCCAACCGAGAATCTTGTCGATAAGCCCCTTGAGCCAATCGCCCAGCTTGCCGAACGCCGTGGCGACGTCATTGGCCACGCCAGGCAGGATTTTCAGAACGCCGACAAGCGCCTCGAAGCCGATCGTCAGGACATTCCAGGCGATCTTAGAGATATTCATCACCGACTCGCCGAAGCTTCGAAAGGCTCCAGTGAAGCCGGGCCAACCAATCTTCGATAAGAGCCCAAGCACTGCATAGAGGGCACTTAGCCCGACGATGATTCCGCCTGCAGGCCCGAGGAACGCGCCGATCGCGGTGATGACAGCAACCGTTCCGCCCGCGAACAATCCGGCACCGATCTTTGCGAAGAATTCGCCCCAGGCGGTGATCGCTGCGGGATTTTGGTTCGCCCAGGCGCCGATCTTGGTGAACAGTTCGGTGACGGCTTTCATCACAGGCAAAGCAGCCTGCATCAGGGGCGCGCCGATCGCCTGCATCATGGATTCGTACTGCCCATGGAACGCGGCTTTGACGCCCGCTGGGTTCTTCGAGATGAAATCCGCATAAGCGGGCTCGATTCCTTTCGCCTGAGCCCAGAGCCCGGCATCCTTCGCCATTTGCTCCTTAAAACCGGAATCCGACATCATCGTCAGCATTCGAATGGCGTTGCGGTTGCGCCCTATCTTCGCGAGCGAGCCTTCGATCGCCTTCTCATCATTGCCATAGATTTCATGCATGCGCGGCATGACGACTTCGTTGATCCATTTGTAGGGATCGCGCGACGCCGTTTCCCAGCCGACGATTCCGCCTGGCTTGATGCCCGCGGCGTCGCCGCCCTTGTTCTCGATCAGATATCCGGACCGCACCAAGCCGAGTTTCTCGAGCTCTGCGGCCTGCTGTTTTCCGACCTGGGTCGACCCCGCCATCAGCTGATACAAGGTCATCAACGCAGTGCCCGTGCGTGAGCCGCCCATGTCCGAAGCGATGTTCGCAAGCGGGCCGGCGATGAATTCCGGCGCCGCTTTGATCCACGCCGTACCGCCAGTCTTCGCCATCGCTTCGAAGTCGCTCGCCGACAGCTTGCCGCCGGAGCCGATTATGTCTTTCATCATGAGCTCGGCGAGGCGGTCCGACGTCTTTGGATCCGACAGGGTGATGCCCTTCATTTCGAGCGCGCGCAGGATTTTGAATCCCTGACCCTCGGCGCTCTTGCCGCTCATGTTCCCCATCAGCGATTCGAGCTTCAACGCCCACGGGGTTTTCGCTTCAGCTGCAGACTCGCCGACGACCGATCGAAGCTCCGAATAGGTCCGCAGATAGTCGGCCGCGGTCGCCGTTGGGATCGATCTCGCGATCTTTTCGTAGTATTGCGCTTGGACCCTGAGCACTTCGTTCTGCGCGATGCCAGCGCGACGCAGCTTGTCCTGCTGGTCCAGGAGCTTGTCGCCGTGATCGGCGACGCTCTTCAACGCGCCGAGCACCGCCACGCCGCCGATCGCCGCCAAACTGCCGACGACGGCCAAGGTCGCCTTATTGAGTCCGCCGAGCGACTTTTGCAGTGAGTTGATCGAACCCTCGACGTGAAGCACGTTTTTCGCCAGCGCCGCGAGGACCGGGCCGGCGCCGTCGATCATCGAAATTCGGGTCGCGATTTCCATAACTTGCGACATTGTCAGCCTCCGATCCGATCCATAACGATCCGCCCGCAAATTGCGACAGTCGCCGCGGCGCCGCCTTGTCCGTTTTCCAGAAATTCGTCGGGCGCGCCGGCGTCGCGGATGACGGGAACGCGCGTGAGCGTTTGGTTATCCAATTTGATCACCATGACGCGCCACTCGTGGCCGTCGTCGAGCGGTGGCACGATGTCCGGCCCGATGTCGACGCCGACTCTGAGGCTAGCGCGGAATATGCGCTCGAGCTCGCCCTCGGCCGGGCGCCTGATGCGGAAGTTGGTTTCCGCATGGCGCCGGAGCCATTCGCGATCGGCGTTTGTCGTCATCGTTAGCCCGCTCTCACTTCACGTTGCACTGGGGCGGCGCTTGGAGTGACGCCGCCCCTCTCACCCATCCTGCGGCGCAGGGACTTCCGTCTCATCGCCCGTTACGCCGACTTCCGTCGTCGCAACCACAGGGATTCACGCCGCGATCTTTTCGAACTCGTTCGGCGGCAAGTCGCTTGCCCGTCGAATATCGTCTAAGGCCACCTGCAACGCGGCCTGCGTCTCGCTGAAAGCCGTCTCGAGGACGTCGATCTGCTTGAGATGTTCGCCATGAACGGCTTCGACCGCGGCGTCGGCAGCGTGGCCCCAGACATCCTTCGGGACCCCGCTCAAATAATGCGGCGCGCCGAGCACGGCCTCCCGAATTAACGCGTCGTCAGAATTCAGCACCTTCATGCGCTCTACGGGCTGTAGCTCGCGCAAATATTGCCGAACCTCTTGCTTCAATGCTTTCGAGAAGTTGTCGGCGCCGAGAACGCGCTCTCTCAAAACGCCGCGCTGGCTCACGGCGTCCGAGAGGCGTTTGTCGACGTCGGCGCGGAGCTGTCGCAAGTGGTCGAGAGGTCCGGCTTTCAGGGCCTTCTCAATCGCAATCGCTTTGCCCGCAGACGTTAGGTTCGGGTCGCTCTTGATGGCTGCGATTTGCGCGGCAGTTTTGTCGTGGATCTCCCATCCGGCGGCGATGCTGGCAAACGCCTCCTGAGGCGCGCCCTTCGGCAGTCGGCCGATAAAAATGCTGTATTTGTTCATTGCTTAGCCCTTCGCGAGTTCGGTGAGGAGATAGTCGCGGCGCGCCATGATTTCGGCGCGCCAGCATTTTGAGGGATCGAGCGGCGCAAAAGCAGGATGGCCAAAGTGCTCCGCGTTCTGTGGAAGAAAGTGGAACGATCGCAGGTCCGGCGCGCCGCCGAAGCCGACGTTGCCGTTTTGGAGCACGATCTCGATCGCGGCGAGATTCACGAAGCTGGCGTGCAGCCGCTCGATTGTGTCGGAATAATCCGACCCGGCGACGACGTGGGCGTTGAGCAAATCGGCAAGTGTCATTCGTTGGCCTCCTCTTAGCGTCGTATTTGCCAGGGTTTGCCCTGGTTTTTCGGATGGAGAAAGTCCCAGAGCGGCATCACCACAACGGGTCCCGCGCATCCCGTCATCAGCTCGGACAATGCCCAAACCATCGCGTCCGCTCTGTCCGGTGAACCGCCGCCTGCATATCCCTCGGCCGTAAAGGCACAGAGCTCATCCTCGAGTTCGGAAAGCCCGTTGACGATCGAGACGCGCCCTTGTTCGAAAAGGGCCGCGATCGGCTCGGCGCGGACGATCTTGCCGCGCGAGGCGACAACCTCTTTGAATGACACGGAAGAGTCGGCGGTGCGGATGACATGCTGGACCATCGCACCGCCGAAGTTGCGTTCGGCGATGATGCGATCGGCGCGATGGCGACGATAGGCTGAAACAGCCTTGCGCCCCCAGCCCGCCGGACTGTCTTTGCAGGTGCAGTCTTCGAGCACATAGCCGCGGCCATCGACGCCGACGCCTGCCACAACAATCCCGATGCTATCGGCGCCTTCGTCATCAGCGCTGCGCGCGCCCGATGGATCGACCGCGACCACGACACGGCGCATCGCCGGCAAGTCGTCGGCTTTGATCCGAGCCTTCTCGAGCATATCGCGAGTCCACAAAGCGCCTTGCACATCCTCGAGCAGCTCGGCGTTCAGTTCCTGCCTGCCGAGCCGCGTGCCCTCGTATCTGCTGCGCATCTGCGCCAGAAACGAGGGCGGGAGATTGGCGCGGTTGTCGAAAGTCGTGCCGCGCGTGATCGCGACGTCCTGCCCGACGCGGGCTATCAAACTGCGCAGTAATGGCGTCGGCCGCGGCGTCGTCGAAATGAAGGTGCGCGGCCGCGATCCGAGCCGCAGGCCGAATTGCAGCATGTCCCATGTGTCTCTGGCTCGGTTCCATGCACAGAGCTCGTCAGCCCATGCGTAAGCATGCTGCGGGCCTCGCAATCGGTCCGGCTCTTCCGAGCTGAACATCGTCGCCTGGGCGCCGTTGGGCCACGTCAACCGCCGTTTGGACGGCTCATATTCTGGACGGGCGTGATTCGGAGCCGTCGCAAGAATCCCGCTCTCGCCTTCGACCATCACGTCGCGACAATCCGCGGCCGTCGCCGCCACGAGAGCGATGCGGCTGGCATACCGCGACAAGGTGTGAACGTATTCCGCTCCGGCGCGGGTCTTCCCTGTCCCACGGCCGCCGAGATAGAGCCAAATGCTCCAACCACTTGGCGGCGGCAGCTGCTCTGGTCGCGCCTTCGTCGACCAGTCGCTTTCCAGCGCGTCGATTAGGCCGCCAAACAGGCTCGCGGAAGCGTCAGATTGCATTCTGCGCCTCTGATACAGAGGCAGCTTCAATCGTGCGTGCAGGCCGCGCCTGAGGCGCTGCGGCGGCATACTTTTCGTCAAGGCCTTTGAGCAGCGCGACGATATCGCCGCGGGCGCCGGGGTGCGAAGCTGCGAGCCGAAGCAATCCATCCTGCAGGTCACGGAACGGGTCCGACGAAACGATCGTCAAATGGTTGTGCGTAACGTTGAGCGTGTTCGCGATCGACGATATCTCGCCGGTCAGTGTCGAGATCGCGCGCAGCGTTTTGAGAATTTGATTGCTGATCGACGGCAAGGTGCCGTCGTCGCGGTCACGCGCCTTCCGCTCGAGCGCCCCGAATAAAATTCCTCGCAAGATCCTCAGATGATCGAGCGTCGAGCCGCCCTCCTCGGCGCAGACCTCGGCGAGCGCCTGAAGCTTCCCCGGCCCAATCAGGAGCGACGTCTTGGCCACGGGATCGACGTGCCTATGCCAATGCCGATGCAGCGCGTCTCTGTGCAGGCCGAACTTGGCGGAGAGCTTGTCGAGCGAAAGCCCGGCGGCGAGAAGCGCTTCGATTCTGGCGCGCTCTTCGTGCCGGCATACGGCGCAAAGTCGCGGCCGTTTTCGGGGCAGTCCATCCTTTGGCGGGGGCATTTTACGCAAAACTCGCGTGCGATTCGTTATCGCTCGAATGTTAGTACCACTCACATCGAAGCTTGGCAAGAACGGCGCAGGAACGAATTGAGGCGGCTGACGCCCAGATTTGAATAGGTGCGAAAACGATCGGTTCCGCACAGGCAGACAATTACCCTGTGCAAAAGTAGCTGTTGCGTGTTTTGCGCATATGTGCGTTAATTTCGACAGTTTCCGCACACGTGGAGGGCGCTATGTCGCGAGTTTTCGCCTATTGCCGAGTCAGCACGACCGATCAGACGACCGAGAACCAGGTCCGTGAGATCGCAGCGGCCGGTTTTTCGATCGATCAGCGCCGCGTCATCGCGGAGACTGTCTCCGGCGGCGTCCAGGCCGCGCAGCGCCCCGGCTTCGCCAAGCTCATGGATCGGCTCGAGGCCGGAGACGTCCTCGTTGTGACCAAGCTGGACCGTTTGGGCCGAAACGTCATCGACGTCCGCCAGACCGTCGACCGGCTCGCCGAGCATGGCGTCCGGGTCCACTGTCTCGCGCTGGGCGGCGCCGATCTGACCAGCTCGGCCGGCAAGATGGTCATGTCGGTCCTGAGCGCCGTCGCGGAATTCGAGCGGGATCTGCTTCGAGAGCGCACGGCGGCCGGTATCGAGCGCGCCAAGGCCGAAGGAAAGGCGCCTGGCCGGCCCTCGCGGCTCACCGATGAGCAGCGGGCCGAGATCCGCGACCGGCTGGCCAAGGGCGAGACCATCTACGGCGTGGCGAAAGCCTTTGGCGTCGACCGTCGGCTTGTCCAGCGGGCCAGGGACGCCGCGTGACCGCCACACTTCGGAACGCTCACGAAACATTCGAGACATACGGGCGAAAAACGGCACCGCCGTCGCACTGCTATAAAACACCGAGCGGACGCCCCCCGCCCCTCTTACTGGCGTCGGCTACGGAGATGAGGCGAGGCTTAGCTGGGCTCGCCTCATCTTCTCCGGATGCACAGGCTGCCTATCTCCGGTTGTAATTATCCCGAGAAGTGGCATCAAACACCGAGTTTATACCTACCGCAGGTTGAAATCAGCCGGGAAGGGAAAACGGCCGGTCGAGAGGGGGCGGCTGAAATCGGCCGAAATTTTCACGTCGCGTGAGCGAGAAAGACATACGGCCTTTTTCGATGTTCTCGGCGCGCTTTGATTGGTCTTGTTCCTTGGTCTGTGTGAAGTCCAAATTGATTGGTGTTTGCTGCCGACCTGGTGGTCCTTTCTGGTCGCTGCGATAGCGCAATCACCGCAGCGAGAGCCGTGATGCGCATTGGCCATATGCGGCTCCCCAGCGGCGCTGACGCTCTCCGCCCTTCCTTGTCGCTTACTCTGTAGCTGCGCGATCTGCCTCTGCAGGCTCGGCCTGTTCTCGCCGGATCTGAATATTGGTCCGACACGCGCTAAATTCGGCGAGGCCTTTCATTCTAGGGGCCGGGAGCCGAAATTCAGCGACGGGATTATCTCCTCCCTTTGATTTTCCCGCCAGCTGGCGGGAAAATTCCCCGCCGGCTTATTGTGCCCCTGGGCGCAAAACCTCACGGGGCGTCCTCATACCAAAGCCGCGGCGCCGACACCGGCTGCTTCCTCCCACGCGTCGCGTCGCCGTCGAGATGGATGGCGACGGTTTCGCCGTTATCTTTCGGCTTTCCACTCGTGCGGCGCGAGTCGGGAGAGGGCTTCAGACCAGAAGCGCGAAGCAATGCTCTCGATCGTTTGAGCCGAGTATTTGCGCTCGTCCTTCATTGCCTTACGGACGGTCTCGAAAAAGTAATTCTTGCGAGCTTCCGCGGAAAACAAGTTCCACTTTCCGGGTTCTGCGTCGGCGAGCCACTTTCGCCACTCCTCCCAGCACGTATCGAGCTCCCTGCGAATTTCCTTATCCGTCATGTCCGCATCGGCCTTTTTGTTTTTTGCAGTACGCATCAGTTTTTCCCTTTCTGGCCTCTTTGAGTTTTCGACATCACGGGCGCGATGACTGACTTCACCGCGATGCCTGCCCTTCGTCATTGGCGTACTTCCGCCAGCGACGACGGCGAGCTTGTCGCAGGGATGGATTCAGCAGCGGCGCCAGCTCTCGGATTGGCGACACGATCGGGCTCCCGCATCTTCCATCGCTCGGAAAAAATCTTTCGCGCATCCGCAGCGATGGGTTTTTCAACCTGAGCAAACCCCTCCCCGATCTCCGCCCCTGACGGGCGGATCGGGGGGTTGCGGTTTTGAGATGTTTTTTCGTGTCCCTTTTTTGAAGCAACACGATCTTTCTTCTTATTACGCCGCTTCGAAAAGAGGACATCCTGCGCATCAGCCTTTTCGGCCTTCCGCCGAGCGCGGCGAAGCTTCTTCTGCAGGGTGTTTGGCTTGACGCCTATCGCACGCGCCATCGCCGCAACCGACTCGTCACGCGGCCGGACGCCCTTCTTCTTACGGCGCTGGCGTTGCTGATCAGCACGGCGCTGGAGCCTGAAGTCGTCCATTTCGTCGTCGGTCTTGTCGCAGGCGCCGATCTGCCAGGCCTTGACGGCGACTCGTTGTTCCAGCGTCACGCCCAGCGCGACCGCGATATCGTTGCCGTTGTATCGGACCCGCCGGCCACGAGCGAGCGCATCCGCCACGCCGGCTTCGACCCCCGCGAGAATTTCTGCGGGTACATCATCGATCGTCGCGAACAAGGCGTCGCGGCCGTAACACAAAACAGTCGCGGCGCACGTCTTGGGCCAGGTGACGCGCTTGACGCGCGTCTTCGTCACCGTCGTGCGCTCGAAGGGACGATCGATGACGTCGGTTTCAGAATGACGGTCGATATGAACGCCTGGCGTGGCGGCGAGCAACTCGTTGCAGGCGTATTTCGCCAAGCTGCGCCACCAGACAGGGTCCGGCCGATCACTAAGCCGCCCGCGCGCGATGCGCTGCAGCCCTCCGACGCGACCGAGAGTTGCGACGAGCAGATTGCCGTTGACGCCGCGAGGGGCAGATCCTATTTTCTTGCTGTCGGAGTTGAGATCTCGACATTCAGCTACGGAAAGCGCCGCCCCTGCCCGGGCGGCCTTTTTCGTTTCAGTACAGCGGTCGCCCGCCGTTTCGTGTGCGTGCATTTTTTTCCTTTAGGTTTTTCATGGCTTTTTCTCCGTGGCAGGATCATCCCGTGGCAGGGTGGCGAAGCGATCGCTTCGCAGATGGCGCCGTGACGCCATCGCCGAAATGATCAAGACACGTTGTTTGTTCTCCTTTTTTCCCGCACAGCGAGTTCCACCGCGGCTTGCTCGCGGCAGGCAGGGCTGACGGGCGCCACCGGCTCACCGTTCAAGTCGTGACGCTGCGAACCCTCCGCAGCGACCGATCGAAGATAGCGGGTCGAGTTGGTGTGGATTGCGAGAACCGCGGCCAGTCCTGCGTCATGGCCCGGCAGCTCCGCCGCCATGTCAGCGTGAATAGTTCCCTTCAGCGGGACGAAGGCGCCCAAGCTTTTCGGCCACAGCCGACGCACGACGCCGAGGGCAAGCCGACGCGCCTCAATGATGCTGTAGGTCATGCGGCCACCGGCTTCTGTTGCGGACCAGACTCGGCCGCCGGCTCTCCGCGCGCCTCTCCGCCGACGCCCTCGCCAGGGATGTAGACTCGAGCATGACGCCCCAGGATGCGGGTCGCGCGGCCTCTCTTGACTACCGGAAGCTTGCCTTCGCGGATGTCGGCATAAACCTTCGTAGGCCCGACTGCTTTGAGGGAGCACAGCTCCGCAATCGTCAGCTCGCCGAAATTGAGCCTGTCTTCCAATGAAATCGTTGCCTTGCTCATCGTTGCTCCTTTGCTGTTGTGCAGAGAAACTCAGAGCAAGTTCACGACAAGTCAAGACAGGGAAATGAAAGCAACGTGTAGGACAAATCCTATTTTTCCCGCAACAAAACTGAGGAAAATTACCAATAAGTCGAAATTTCAAACATTTGTCGGCGCCTGTATAGGACGCGTCCTATTCCGACAGGCTGAAAAAAAGACCGGAAAACTCTGGAGAGCGCCCTGCTCCGCCACGAATTCGGACTCAAACCTTCAGCATATTCTTTCCCGTTGGTATATTCCGATGGTATCGAGAGTTTCTGTGGAAAATAAGTGTCTGACTTTCAATCGAAATCCATGGTCTATGAGCGTCCTACTCGGGGAGCCAACACAATCAAATATATACGTTTAAGTTGACGGCGAGGCTTGCGGCGCGTCTTGACGGCGCTCGTCACCCTTTTTCCGCCGCTGTTTCTCCCGAACGGCCGCCCTGCCCTTCCGATGTTGCTGATCCGCATGGCAGCGCCTGGCGAGCGCCGGCCCGGGCATCGTGGCGTCGCGCCCATCCAAGCGATGGAGCGCACGCGGGCTAAATCCCGCGCTTCGTCCCCCGGGAAATGGCGGCTTTCTGTTTGAGGGATTGTCAGTCAGCAAGAAACGAGCGCTTTGACGGCGACATCAACTGGTTCGTGCAAGGCGATGAGTTGCCATTTGCTGGAGCAAGACGATGTTTGCAGTATTGGCCTGAGTTCGTCGGGCAGCGAAATCAAAGAGGGCCCGGTGATGGCCATTTTGAACAAAAACACTCTCGAGGCGGCGGCGCTGATGGCGGGCGCCGCTGTCCTTGTCCTTGTCGGCCTCCCATCGGTCGGACCCTCGCCAAGCGTCGCTTGGGCGTTGGAGCCGGCCAATGAGGCGCCCCTACAGATCGCTCGGCGAGAGTATCGCCCACATGGTCGCCGCCACTCCCTGACCGAAGATGGGGCGAAGGAAGACTCTCCAGAAGACGTTAACCCGGCAAGCGAGAACGGGGCTCTGGCGACGGCGCTGGCCGCCTGCGAGACGGCCTCGAACAGAACGGAAAGCCTGATGCTGCCGGGCGCCAAGGGAGCGGTCAAACTGGACGGCTGCTATCGCGGGCGCGATCAATTCGTGTGTAGCCTCAATACGCTCATGGAAGAAGCCAAAAGGCTTAACGGCGAGTTCGGCCACATCATCGAGGCCAAATATCCCAGTGTCGGCAGCGTCGACGCGATTTGTCGCATCATGCCAGACGCTCTTTCGTCGGATTTGACGAAGGCAGGCACTTTCGCCGCGAGATTCAAAGATCTGAAGACCGAATACGACCGACGCATCAGTTGCGCCTTGAAGATCGAGCAAAATCTGAAGCAGGTGACCCTGGCCGATATGCCCCGCTCGGCGGACTTATTAAAATCCGTGAACGACACGCTAGAGTCAGACTTGAAGGATGTCGCCGCCACGCGCCAGCACATTTTCGACCTTAACGAGAAGATGCTGGCGTCGCAGAAGGCGATCGTGACAATTGAAAAGCTTCGTCCAGCGATCTGTCTGACGACGTCGGTCCCAAAACCGGCGGAGAGCGCTGCAACGCCGTCGATGGAGACCGGCAGAAAATGACGGCGCGACGGCTTTTTTGGAACGCAGCTGACTTGTTTAGAAGGTCGCTATTTGGCCGGCTTGGAGACGGGCCGGCCCAACCCCCACATCGTGGGCCCCCTTCCTCTCGGCGCTCCTTCGCGACCGATCGTCTGTGCAGTCGCGCGCGCGCCGTCGTCGAGTTGAGGCGCGATGAGACGCTTCATCATCGCGGCGTCGGGGTAAATCGACTTGTTTCTCGTAATGGTCCCATCGACTAAGGATTTCGAGGCGAGCACGCCATTTGCGACGCCGATGAAATTCGTGTTGCGGGCGGCGATTTCAGGCTGCAGGAGGAAGTCGATAAATTGATAGGCTTCTTCGACGTGGGGAGCGTTCATCGGTATGACGAGATTGTCGAGTCGAATAGGAGCGCCCTCGCGGGGAATAATAAAGCCGATCTCGACGAAGTCTTTCACCATGCCGGCTGTGTAGCGGGCGCGCAGGCTATCCAGGGAATAGCCGACCGCGATGCAGACGTCGCCGTTCACCAGCGCGTTGACATATTCGCCAGAGTCGAGGCGTTTCCCGTCGCGCCGAAGGGCGGTCAATAAGTCGGCGGCGCGCGCGAGGTCGGTGTGTCGATCCAACCCCGGCGAAAGTCGCCAGTTGGACCACAGATATTGCAGCGCAGCAGCAGACAAATCCTCAGGACTGTCCAGTATTCCCACACCGCAGGCCGAAAATTTCTTCAAATTTTTCGGCGTGAAAAGCAGGCCCCAGGAGTCGAATGAGAGGTCTGACGACAGCGGCGCCTTGCCCATGAGTTCCCGGATCTTTCCAACGTCATAGGCGATTCCCATCGCAAACCAGGCATAATTTACGGCGTGTGCGTTCCCGGGGTCATAGGCGGCAAGACGCTCCATAATCTCGGGCCAAAGATATACGGCGTTTGGAAGCTTGCTCTTGTCGAGCTTCCGATACAGGCCCCTGGCGATCTGCCTTTGCATCACGCCGTTGGAGACGATGACGACATCAAAAGCGTCTTTCCCAAGTTGAAGCGTTGTTTCGATGCTCTCGTCCGAATTATAGCTTTCGTATGTCACCTCGATGCCGGTCGTCCTGGTGAAATCTCGGAGCACGCGGGGGTCGATATAGTCGCCCCAGCCATAAACGTTGACCATCCTTTCTTGGCCGGTTGCGGGAACAACGCAGCAAGAAAACGACAACACGACGCTGCTAACCGCGACCCGTAGGACGCTTGTGAGACTCATCGGGGAAACGCTCTGATCTTTCTGCGAGACGCCCATGGCGGACGTCTTGAACGAAATATCTATGCGCCCCTGCGATCGCGGCAACGCGCAAAGCAGGATATCGGGGCGTTGCGAGCTGAAGCGCGGGCGGCAGGCTTTCGGCTTGTCCAAAGCGACATTGCTGCGCGTTCTGGCGCGTGGCCAGTCGTGGATCTGCAATCGCAGCTTCCTATGCATCGCCAAATTATTGGTGAGTAAGCGTAGCAGTCTCTGTAATGTGCGTTTCCGGCTGTCGGATGAGCGCTTCTCTGTTTTCTCGAAAGTGAAGCTGCGCCGAAAGAACGAGACTGACGTCAACGCGCCAGCGAGCGGCGCCCGAATGGAGGAGAGCGCGTTGATGCGACCGCGCGAGATTTCACCGAAAAAAGCCGGGCGGCGGCGCCCGCTACGCGTGCGATATCGCCATTGGGCGTTCAAACTCCCATTCGTGCGGAACTACCGCGGAATGGTGATCGGACGGACGATACTCTTTAAGGGCGACGAGTCGGAGGTCTCACGGACGCTCTTTCGGCATGAGCTCATTCATCAGGAGCAGATTGAGTGGCATGGGATTGCGCGTTTCTACCTCATCTATTTCCGCGACTATCTTTCGAACCTCTGGCGCTTGCGCAGTCACGACGCCGCCTATCGGAATATTCCGTTTGAAAAGGAAGCTTTCGAACGCCAACATGAAACGGGTCAAGACGACGATCGACGAATGTGATCCTGTGAATTGAATTTCTATAATCCGTTCGCTGGGTGTGTCATTCTCGGCAGTCCGAAGGACTGATCGGGAATCCAGAGCCGAACCAACTACGCTGGTTTTGCTCTGGATTCCCGATCGCGCGCCGCGCGTCGAGAATGACCGCGGGTGGTTTTAGGAGGCAGGAGTGCAGGCGCCGGAACTTGCCGTATCGCGCTGGTTTAATACGCCGACGCCGATCACCCTCGCGGCGCTGCGCGGACGCGTGGTCATGCTGCACGCCTTTCAGATGCTTTGTCCCGGCTGCGTCGCGCATGGCACGCCGCAAGCGCAGCGCGCGCATGCGCTGTTCCGCGACTCCGACCTGGCCGTCATCGGCCTGCACGCGGTGTTCGAACATCACGAGGCGATGACGCCGGTGTCGCTTGAAGCGTTCATCCATGAATATCGGCTGACATTTCCGATCGGCGTCGATCAGCCCGCAGAGCGCGGGCCGATTCCCGTCACCATGGCGCGCTATGCAATGCGTGGAACGCCAACAGCGATCCTGATCGGTCGCGACGGGCGCATACGCCATCATGGATTCGGACAAGAGGACGACATGGCGCTTGGCGCCATCATCGGAACGCTGCTCGCGGAACCCGCGCTCTGAAATCCTCTTCAGCGGTCTACGGCGGCGAGCGACTACTCAACTCATTTCGCCGATTTTGTCTTAACCTGATGCTTTCCTTTGGGCGCCAAACTGGCTCAGGCGTCACGTCGCCCTAGTTGATAAGGGGGCGGCGCGTCTGGGGGTGAGGCATGTCAAAATCTCTGTTCACTTCGTTGGCGAAAGTCGCGGCACGCGCGCTTCTTCTTGGCTCCCTCGTTGCGCCAGCCTTGGCGCAGCCGGCCAACGTGCTGATTTTCGGCGACAGCCTCACGTCTGGCTTCGACCTTCCCGAGGCGCAAGGATTTCCGGCTCAGCTCAAACGCCGGCTGCTCGCCTACGGCTATAACGTTGTCGTCTGGAACGGCTCCAACCCCGGGGACACAAGCGCCGACGGCTACGCGCGCATTAACGAGGCGCTGCAACACAATCCAGATCTCGTCCTTGTCGAGTTCGGCGCCAACGACATGCTGGACCATATCGATCCGCGCGTCACCTACCGCTATCTCGACGCGATTGTCCGCATCTGCAAGGCGCGTGGCGCGCGCGTGATCCTTGCCGGCATGCTCTCGCTGCCGAAGAATGGACCAAACTATATCGTTGGCTTCAACAACATCTATCCGACACTCGCGCACAGCGATCACGTGCCGCTCTATCCTTTCATGCTCGGCGGGGTCTACGGGTACCCGGCGCTTATGCAGAGCGACAACGAGCATCCCAACGCGCTGGGCACTGCCAGAATGGTCGCCGGCATAGCGCCGCTGATCGAGGCCAATCTGAGCAAGATTCGCATAGCCGCTCACACGGCGCACTCCCTCAGACAGACCGGTCGCGAGCCGTGAAACGCTTCGCTGTCGTCAACCAGCCGTTCGATGCATCGACGACGGTAGTGAGGCGGCAACACTGGAGACACATTGCAGAAAATCGCCCAGGCTGCGGTTCTGCTAAACAGTCCCGGCACTCAGATCGTGCATTAGGCGGCAGGCGCTGCTTCCAAGCGGTGGGCGCTTGCCGCCGCCTTCAGGCGGGCTCTTCGCAGCCCGCCTTTTTTTCTGCGGGGCGGCTCGTCAAATCCGGGGTTGAGGAAAGCCATGCTCGAATTGCAGGATTCGGTTTTCAGCGAGATTGATGCACAGGCGCGACATTATCGCGATGGCCGCTCCTATTATTTTTGGGAAGCGCGCCGCCTCAAGGATGTCATCGGCGTTTATGTCAGTGGCGCAGCGATGCACAAAAAGTTCGGTCCCAGTCCCTTAGAGGAGCGGGAGCGCTTACTGAGATCGCGACAGAACATTCAGGAGGCGGCGAACAGAAAATGGCGACCCGGGGACGACAAGGTCTTCCTTGAGGAGGGCGATTTTTAATCTCTCCTGAAGTTTAAAAATTGAATCTAAGACGTAAACCCGCAACGGGCCTGTTCTTCTCAGACTCTTAACTGCGCAAGGCTCGTCAGGCGAAGCGACGCTGAAAAGTCGCCGACCGCCCTTTTCCGTCCAGCACTCTGCTATAATGCCGAGAGCGCGCCAGCGATGCGCCGTGACGATGGAGGCAAGATGCGGAGACTTCGGCTGGCGGTCCTACTGCCCTTTACGCCCGCGTTTGTTTCCCCGGCGTCGGCGCAGGCCACGGCCGCGGACATTGTCGCGGCGCATATTCGAAGCCAGGGATATCCCTGCAACGCGCCGCAAGCCGCAAAGCGCGACCCCCGTGCTTCCAGACCGGACGAGGAGGTCTGGCTGCTTACCTGCACGAACGCCCGCTACCGCGTGCGATTGGTCCCCGACATGGCCGCGGCAGTCGAGCAAATTCCTTGAGGTGACGCAGATTGCCTGCCGACGCCGGCCGCTTTTGAGAAAAACCGCGCGAAAAACCGAGGTTTTGGCCTCAAGAGCTCGGCAGAGCGCCGCGAAAGGCGTTCTCTTGCCATCGCGCCGGGCCTTTGGCATATGTCTTTCGCGCGCCGCTGGATGATGCGGACGCATGGAGACGTGGCCGAGAGGCTGAAGGCGACGGTTTGCTAAATCGTTATAGGGGAAACCCTATCGTGGGTTCGAATCCCACCGTCTCCGCCAGATACGTTTGTACGTTGTTGTTTTAAAACGCTTATTTCATTGCGCATGCAGTCGCCGATCTACCCCATAAGATACGCCGGTCGATGCTGTGCTCAAATAGACGAGGCAGGCATACGCTTCGTAGTTTTGCCAACGAGGAAACGCTTGGCATGTCGTAGCCCGCGCTTCTCAAACTTGTATCATCGGACGTTCTTGCGCGCCGTGAGCGCACGAATGCGCGATATCGCCGGAGACGAGAGCAACACACCAATACGCGTGCACATGAGGCCGGTGAGCGATGGCCTGGACGCCGCCCGACACGCTGATCCAAATAAAAATCGCTGAGAGCGGATCCCGAGACCTGGCCCTCGCGCCAATCATTCCATTGGCGGCGGACGGTTACTAACTCGCCCCTGATAAAGGGCGGCGTCCAATTGTTCGTGATTGAAAACCGAGCGACCGTTGTCTGAGTCCCTCTCATCGCCGCCTGACAAGCGAATCCGCAGGCAAGGTGAATCACGAACCACGAAAAGGAGAATGATCAGTGATTCCCTGGACCCTGCTCGACACGGCGCCGATACCCGGCGGCGGCGAACTTCGCCTCAAGCGTCGCGGCGCAGAATTCTCGATCATGTTGGGCAATATCGAACTGATGAACAGTCGCCTCAGTGGCTCGGAAGAGGCGCTCGCCACGCTCTCCTGCGAAAGAATTCAGGCGCGCCCACAGCCGCGCGTTCTGATCGGCGGGCTGGGGATGGGCTTCACTCTGCGCGCCGCGCTTGGCGTCCTCGGCGCGAAAGCGCGGATCATTGTCGCCGAACTCATTCCGGCGGTCGTGGCCTGGGCGCGCGGTCCAATGGCGGACGTCTTCGGCGCCAGCCTGACGGATCCCCGCGTCAGCATCGAGGAAGATGACGTTGGGCGCCTGATCCGGTCTGGCCGCTCGACTTATGACGCTATCCTTCTCGATGTCGATAATGGCCCCGAGGGCCTGACTCGCGAAGCCAATGACGGCCTTTACGATCTTGAAGGATTGAGGGCGACCCGCGCGGCGCTGCGCCGTGATGGGGTGTTGGCCGTCTGGTCATCGGGGCCGGATCGGAATTTCACATCGCGTCTTCGCAAGGCCGGGTTCCACGTAGATGAAATCAAGGAGCGCGCCAACGGCCCACGTGGTGGCGCCCGGCACGTCATCTGGATCGCGACACGTCTCGATTCGACAGATGCAACCGAACGCCAATCTTAATTGAAACCAAAATCGACAGCGCCTCCGCGTCTGCTTCTGAAACTAAGCTGCCTCTCAAACACCAAATCTGTTCAGGCTTCGATCAAACACCTCAGTCATTCCGGCGTGGTGGCGCAAGCATGAGGAAGCGGCCAAGCCGCGTTGAGATGCGCACTCTAAAGCGTCCCTCTCGATTTAGGTGCGCGAGCGAGGAATGTTCGCGCCGCTGAATTAATGTCAGCCAATTCGCGCATCCTCACCAATTTGCATGATCCCAATCGCGCTGAGCTGACTAAGATGTGTCAGTGCTCACGAGCGGCGTGCAAATGCGAGGACGAAGATCATGACGCAGGTCGCAGTAAATTTGAAAACAATCGACCTCCGGAAGGCCGAACTGCATTCAATTGCGGGTGACGACATCAAGACGCTGCAGGCGCTACTGAATCTCTTCCTCACCGCCGGCGATGTCGGCGAGGATGGCACGCCGATTTCGCCCCTGATTTTGGATGCGACGGCCGGCGCGAATACGAAGGAGGCGCTGCTCGCCTTCCAAACGGCGGCCCATCTCGCCAAGGACGCCATCGTGGGTCCGTTGACCTGGCGGAAGCTCGTCGAGCAGGACTTCTAATCGCGAGCGACTGATGAACGAAGGGAAACTCGACATGCCGTCGACAATCAAGCTAGGCGACACCGGAGACGACGTAAAGCGACTTCAACGAGTCTTCGCGCGCAACAAATCTTTAGGACCAGACGCCGTAGACGGGGTGTTCGGACCGCGCACGGACGAAGCGGTGAAAGACTTCCAGCAAGCGAACGGGTTGGCGGCGGACGGCGTCGTCGGGCCGATGACATGGAGCCACGTGCACCCCTATCGCGAGGCGTCGCCGACGCTTCAGGCCGGGTCGCTGGGGCCGGCGGTGGCCATGCTGCAGGGCGTGCTCAAGACGGGCTTTGGTTACGCAGGCGCGATCGACGGCATTTTCGGTCCCACGACCGAGAACGTCGTTCGTCAATACCAGACGAACGCCGGTCTCCCGGTCAGTGGCGTCATGGACGAGCGGACCTGGATGGCTCCCGCCGGCGCCGCCGGCGCGACGCTCGAGAGCCTCTCTGGTCTTATCATTTAACCGCGCTCTCATGCCTGCAAACTCGGCGCGCAGCCACATCGACCCCACGGTCATCGTCAGCAGGCGCCAATAATTATTGCATTAATATTGCGGGGAGACAGGAATGTCCGGCAGCATCAGCCCTTGGCCAGTGGTCAAAACCGGCTCCAGCGAACATCCCATCAAAACGCTGCAACATCTGCTGCGGGCGCGCGGACATAACGCTGTCGTTGACGGCGTGTTCGGTCCGAAGACCGAAGCCGCGGTAAAGGAATTTCAGACAGGCCACGCGTTAACGGCGGATGGGATCGTCGGCCCCATTACTTGGGCGGCTCTTGTCGTGGAGGTCAAAAAAGGAAGCCGGGGCGACGCGGTTAGGGGCGTGCAGGAAGAGTTTCAGTTCCGAAACTTGTCTGGCGATCCGAGCAACGGACCGCAAGTCGATGGAATTTTCGGACCCGTGACGGATGCGGCGGTGCGTGGGTTTCAGCACGCGCTTTCGCTCGACATCCCTTCCGTAAAAGTCGACGGAGTCGTTGGTCTGGTCACTTGGCAGGCTCTGGTGAGCAGCATGCTTTCTTTTTAGCGTCGGCTTCGAGATCGTCATCGGAAAAGCGCCGAAGATCAACTGGGCTCATGTTTTTTGATAGGACGACACCATGGCAGAACCGATATTGAAGAAAGGATCTCGTGATCCCGCCGTGCAGGACCTGCAAGAAGCTCTCAAGGCTCTCGGATATGATGTCGGCACCGTTGATGGAGTCTTCGAGGCGAAAACTGAGAGCGCAGTTAAGAAGTTTCAGCAGGCGCGGGAGATCGCGGTCGATGGCGTCGTTGGCCGAATTACGTGGATCAACATTGACGAAGCTGATCAAAGCCATCCAGTGCTCAAGGTCGGCTCGACCGGCCTGCCTGTCCGTCGTTTGCAGAGCCGAATGAGCGCAGTCGGTTTCAACACCGGCGGAGTCGATGGGCGCTTTGGCGCCACGACTGAAGCAGTCGTCAAGACGTTGCAGCAAAATTACAGCCTACACATCGACGGCATCGTTGGTCCGAAGACTTGGCAAGTCGTTGACGCCCTAGAGAATGAGGGAGGCGTAAGCTAATCTGATAACGATTTAGCAGCCATGTCGCGCCTTGTTGACCAGCGCCATTGATTCAGCGCCAACATAAAAACAGACCGATCTCCGAAATATTTCTTGCCTGCGCGTCGCGGGGTACGCACCGGTTGCGTAGCGATCGATGCTGACGACGCAACTGAAACCTCGCGTTACGACTTGACGATGCGGCGACGGCGTGAGCGGACCTTCGTCTAATTGCACGAGGCGGCGCACAGCGGCAGGCGTTAGACTGAAAACAGATGATTTATGCTGACGAAAAAATATGAGGCAATGCCATGTCTACGCAGCCCAAACTCCGATCTGTAGAACAGCCCGCGACCATCCGACATCCGGGAAAGATCGAGCTTGTTACGCATGAAGCGTATGAGTTCGAAAAACACGGCGATCTCACAACCTATCTCGCGGAGCATTTTGGCGGACGCCGCGAAGATGGAGGCATCCGCGGTTCTGTTTGCCGCAAAGGTAAGTACGGAGGCCATGCCGTCGAGAGCGCCAGGGCGGCCGTATCGGGCGACCCCGTGTTCGACGCAATTTCCGCGTCGTCTGGAGCTGTCATCGAAGCAGAACGGCAGAAGCAGCTGGTAGCGGAACGAAGGGCGCCACAGGGACCAAACGGCATCGTCGGTCGGCCGGTTCTGTTGGACGCACAAATCAAATTCACCGGGGTCGTCAATGGCGCGGAGCGATGGGCATCGGATGACGGCTCGACAGTCGAGTATCGTATCGGGAATGGCCGGCTGACGTTCCACGCGTGGAAGAAGAGTTTTGGATATTGGTCGATGGGCGCGGAAATCGAAGTCAGTGGCACAGGCGCTGACTTCGAGTTTGCGCATATTGCGTCCAAGTATTTCATGTCAGTCACGTCGCCGTGCATGTTGGTCAAGGAAGACCAAGATTCCGACAGCAACGATGACTACCTCGACGAGTATGAATGGGGGATCAATGCGCAACAGCCCGAGCGGGTGGCCTCCCTATGTCGCGCCCAGTGGCACCATGCTCGCTTCGCTGACGTCGTGACCGCGGGGTCAGGCTGCTTAAACTTTCAGAACGCGGAATGGCCAACTGGATTTCCCTCAGAATGGAACGAAATTCCAACATCGGTACAACTGAACGGCAGTTGGACAGATGGAAGTCCGCGAAGCGCGATCATTACCCGAAAGCACAATTCCTTAAACGTCAATATGTCCGCCTACAACCGCCCTGCCGCTCATGGGTCGGTCAGTAATTTCGCGACGATTTCAGTCACCTTTCCAGATGACAAAACATATGTGGGCACACTCGAAGCCCCACGGACGATAAGATGGTCCAATGGTTCGGCTTGGACGAAAGTCATTAACACCGTCTTCGATTTGAACGGAGCTTGGACAGATGGCGGCGGACGGAGGGCTTTCATCCTGGAAACGACCAATTCGATTACCGTCGACATGTCGGACTACGATCGGCCCGCCGCTCACGGTTCGATTGTTAACGCCTCTGCGATCAAGGTGAACTTTCCTGATGATCGGGAGTATACGGGCGCCCTTGAATTGCCGAATAAGATTCGATGGTCCAATGGCTCATCTTGGACAAAGATTTGACCAGCGAAATAGAGCATCGCCGGTTGGCCGCCATGTTGCAGTGAACTGCGAGGTCGCCTCGCGTCGCGAGACGCGGGGCTTCTTGCTGTGCGCTCTTTTCGAATAATTCATTGGCCCTGCGCTTTTTCTAAGACGATCCTGATCGTCCGCAGCTTGCGATGCTTTCGTCGCGGCTGAGCGTGGCGCTGCGCGACAGATTACGTGCTGAAGGCGTTTAGACCGGACGCGCGCCCAACGACGACGTCATGGTCCTACCACGCTCGGTGGACGACGTGGCCGAGACGCGAACAGCGCCGCCATCTCGCCCTATCGACGCGCGGCCCAGTGGCGAAGGCGTCATTTCGGGGCGACGTCGCTCGGCGGATAAGCGATGCGTCCGCTTCCGCCGTTACAGGAAGTGAATTCACGCGATCGCGAGATAGGCGCTGAAGAGGGCGACCGCGAGCAGCAGCGCGGCCAAGAAATACAGGCTGACACTCGTTGCGCGCGCCGTGTAGGGCTCGTCGCGCGAGAGCAAACGCGCGGTATGGATGAAGCGAATCGTTGAAATGACGATGAGCGTCACGCCTGCGCCGACGAGCGCTGCGCCGCCGTAGCGGCCCGCGGGATGTTCCAAACGATGGAGGTGGAATCGTTCAGCGTCCGCGTCGATCGCGCCGGCGATGGTTAACAGAAAGAGATTGAAACGCTCGATCACGAAGCCGAGAGCGATGACCGCGACGCCGGTGCGAACCCATGCGAGAAAAGTCCGCTCATTGGCCGCGACATTGGTGTAATCGCGAATCATTCCGCTCTCCTGTGCGCGCGCGCCGCCCCGGCGTCATTGCCGCAGCGGCGGCGAATGCCTATAACATTGCCAAACGCGGCGCGACCGCCGCCCATTCCTCTTAATGCGAGACGAAATGCCCTGGAGCGATCAAGGCGGGCCGCGCAATCAAAATAACAGTCCTTGGGGTCAGCCCGGAGGTCCGTCGGGACAGGGCTCTGGCGGGCAGCCGCCGGACCTCGAAGAAATGCTGCGGCGTAGCCAGGAAGGCCTGAAGCAGATTCTGCCGAGCGGATTCGGCGGACGTGGGCTCGCGATACTTGTGCTGGTCGCCGTGCTCGCATGGCTGCTCTCCGGGCTTTACACGGTCGGACCCAACGAGATCGGCCTCAATCTGATCTTCGGCAAATATATGGGAAAGACCCAGGCGGGCCTGAATTACAATCTTCCGGGTCCGATCGGATCGGTTGTCAAGCTTGCGGTGACGGACCGTAATATTACCGACGTCGGATTCCGCGAAGAATCGAACGTCGTCTTAGACGGGCGTCGCCGGGGGTCGGTCTCCGCGCCTCGAGGGCCCGAAGCCCCAGAAGAAAGCCTGATGCTGACCGGCGACGAAAATATCGCCGACATCAAGTTTCGCGTCATCTGGCAGATAGACCCCGCAAAGCCGGAGGACTACGCGTTCAATGTCGCCGAGCCGACGCTGACGGTAAAAGCGGTCGCCGAGAGCGCGATGCGAGAGATCGTCGGACATTCGCAGATCCAAAAGATTCTGACGGCCGACCGCAAGCTGATCGAGCCAGCCTCACAGCAGTTGATGCAAAAAGTGCTCGACGACTATCACGCGGGCGTGTTGGTGCTTCAGGTTCTCCTGCTCTCGGTCGATCCGCCGCAGCAGGTGATCGCGGCTTTTCGCGACGTGACCGCCGCCCAGCAGGATTTGCAGCGTCTCGGCAACGAGGCCGAAGCTTACGCCAACCGAGTCGTTCCCGAAGCGCGCGGCGGCGCCGCCCGCATTCTGCAGGAGGCCGAGGCCTACCGCGAACAGATCGTCGCCGAGGCGCGCGGCCAAGCGTCCCGTTTCGAGCAGATTTACGCTCAGTATAAGAACGCGCCGACGATTACCCGTCAGCGTCTCTATATCGAAACCATGGAGCGCGTGCTGGGCGGATCTGAGAAAGTCATTGTCGACGATCCATCGAAAGGCGGAGCCGGCGTGACGCCCTTCGTGCCCCTGCCCGCCTTTACGCCCTTCCCGGGAGGCCGCAAATGAGGTCCGGCCTTGTCTTCGCGCTCGCCGTCGCGCTTCTTATCGGCGTCATCGCTGTCGGCGGCGCCCTCTTCACCGTATCGCAAACTGAGCAGGCCGTGGTGCTGCGGTTTGGCGAACCAGTGCCCGGCCGGGGTCTGATCACCGAGCCTGGCCTCCACTTCAAGTTTCCGCTCGTCGAAAATGTCGTCACGTTCGACAATCGCATTCTCGACGTTGAGAGCCCGAATCTGGAAGTGCTCGCCGCCGACAATCAGCGGCTCGAAGTCGATAGCTTCATCCGCTATCGCATCGTCGACGCGCTGCGGTTCTATCAGACCGTTAACAGCGTCATGGGCGCGAACAATCAGCTTGGTTCGGTGTTGAACTCCGCCGTCCGACGCGTGCTGAGCGAAGCCAACCAGCAGCAGATCGTGCGCGACGAGCGCGCGGGATTGATGGTGAAGATCAAGGAGCAGGCCGACCGGGAAGCGAGAAAATTTGGGGTTCAGGTGGTTGATGCGCGCATTCGCCGCGTCGATCTCCCGCAGCAGATTTCGGAAAAGGTTTTCGGGCGTATGCAGACCGAGCGCCAGCGCGAAGCCGCCGAATATCGCGCCCAAGGCTCGGAGCAGGCGCAAAAAATCACCGCCCGGGCCGATCGCGACGTCATCGTGCTTAAAGCCGAAGCGCAACAAAAGGCCGACCAGATGAAGGGCGAAGGCGACGCCGAGCGCAACCGCATCTTCGCCGAAGCGTTTGGCCGGGATCCTGACTTCTTCGCTTTCTATCGGTCGATGCAGGCCTATGAGAGCGCTTTCAAGCCGGGCGAGACTCGTTTCCTGATTAGTCCGCGTTCGGAGTTCTTCCGTTTTTTCTCAGCGCCGGAGGCGAGCGCCGCCCCGAACGCTGAGCAGCCTGAACCGGAACGAAACCCAAAAAAATGATCCGCGAACGCGTGCGTTGAGCCGCGCCCGGGCCTATCGTGTCCCTCGACAGGAGACATAACGCATGACGTCCGCACTTCGTCGCGCCGCGAGAGCCATCCTTGCGACCGCGCCCGTACTCTACATCCTCGTCGCGCCGACGCAGGCGAAAGGTCCCGATTCGCTTTCGGAACTCTCCGCCCAGGTCTCGGACGCGGTGGTCAATATTTCCGCCACCACGGTGGATGCGAAACGCAGCACTCGCAGTGACGGCTCCAACCCGCCACCGGGGCTGGCGCCGGGCGCGCCCTTCGACGATCTCTTCGAGGAATTCTTCCGCCGGCGGGGTCAGGGAATGCCGGAGCTGCCGAGGCAGCGCAGGTCGAGTTCGCTCGGTTCCGGCTTCGTGATCGATCCCTCCGGCATCGTGATCACCAACAATCATGTCATCGCCGACGCCAATGAGGTGACGGTGATCTTGAACGACGGCCAGAAGCTCAAGGCGGAAGTCTTGGGCAAGGATCAGAAAGTCGACGTCGCAGTGCTGAAGGTGAAGTCGGACAAGCCGCTGAAAGCGGTCAAGTTCGGCGACAGCGACAAGGCGAAGGTGGGCGACTGGGTGCTCGCCGTCGGCAACCCGTTCGGGCTCGGCGGATCGGTGACCGCCGGCATCGTTTCGGCGCGCAACCGCAACATCGATAGCGGTCCCTACGACAACTACATTCAGACCGACGCCTCGATCAACAAGGGCAACTCCGGCGGACCGTTGTTCAACATGGACGGCGAAGTCATCGGGATCAACACGGCGATCCTGTCGCCGTCGGGCGGTTCGGTCGGCATCGGTTTCGCGACGCCGGCGAATACAGTGGAGCCCGTCATCGAGCAGTTGCAGCAATTCGGCGAGACCCGTCGCGGCTGGCTCGGCGTCCGGATCCAGAACATCGACGACGCCATCGCCGACACGCTCAATCTTGGCGCGACGCGCGGCGCCCTCGTGGCCGGGGTCGACGACAAGGGACCCTCCAAGCCGGCAGGGCTGAAGGTCGGCGACGTGATCGTCAAATTCGACGGCAAGCCGATCAAGGAGTCGCGCGACCTGCCCAAGCTCGTCGCCGCGACCCCGGTCGGCAAGGACGTCGAGCTCGTCGTCGTGCGCAGCGGCAAGGAGCAGACCAAGATCGTGAAGCTTGGCCGCCTTGAGGACGGCGAGAAGGTCGCGTCAAAGGACGGCGACGACAAGGAGAAGTCCGAAGGCGGCGCCGACGGGCCCTCGCAAAGCGTGCTGGGACTAGAGCTGTCGCGTCTCTCGGATGCGTTGCGGACGCGCTATCAGATCAAGGACACGGTCAAGGGCGGCGTCGTCATCACCGCCGTCGATCCGCGCTCGGAGGCGGCGGAGAAACACTTGCAAGCCGGCGAAGTCCTGCTTGAGGTCAATCAGGAAGCGGTGAGCGATCCGGCGGAGGTGGTTAAGAAGATCAAGAGCCTGAAAGGCGCGGGCAAGAAGACTGCGCTGCTGATCGTCGCGAACGGCCAGGGCGACGCGCATTTCGTCGCGTTGCCGGTGGAGTGACCCCATTTCCCTCTCCCGGAAACGGGAGAGGGACGCCCCTACCCCACGAACAGACGCCCCTACCCCACGAACTCCTCCAGCCGATACCCCTGCGCAAAGAGCGCCGCGGTCAGATCGGCGTGATCGATGCGCGCATCCGCCGCCTGCGCCACTTTCGGCTTGGCGTGATAGGCGACGCCCAGCCCCGCCTCGCGCAGCATGTCGAGATCGTTGGCGCCGTCGCCGATCGCCAGCGTTGCGTCCCGCGACAGGTCTTTCGCCTCGCGCAATTCGACAAGCGCCGCCCGCTTGGCTTGGCTTCCCAATATCGGCGCGACGACCGCGCCCGTCAGCGCGTCGTCAGCAATTTCGAGGAGATTGGCGCGCGTCTCATGAAAGCCGATGCGATTAGCCACGGGCTCCGTGAATTGCGTGAAGCCGCCAGACACGAGCGCCGTGTGGGCGCCATGCGCGCGCATGGTGCGGACGAGCTGTCGCGCGCCGGGCGTCAGCGTGATGAGAGTCAGCAGGGTCTCGATCTGAGCGAGGGTAACGCCAGCGAGCAGCGCGACTCGCTCCTTCAACGCGCCCTCGAATGCGATCTCGCCGCGCATCGCGCGCTCGGTGATCGCCGCGACATGCTCCCGCAAGCCGACGAGGTCGGCGAGTTCGTCGACGCATTCCTGCCCGATCATGGTCGAATCCATGTCGGCGACCAGAAGTTTTTTCCGCCGGCCCGTCGTCGGCTGAACGATGACGTCGATCGGATCGTCCGCGACAGCCACCTGCAGCCGCGCGCGCAAGTCGCCAAGGTCATGCCCCGCTCCCGACAGAAACGCGTCAACGGCATGATCAGGCGCGAGCCAGTCACGCCCTGCGTCGACCAGTCCAGCATCGTATAGCGCGCCAGATACCGCGCGTTCGTTGAGCTGCGCGCCCCCTCCGGCGACGAAGGTCGCGACGTACTGGATCGGCTTTGACATCTCCACCGTTTCAGCGGCAATAGCGCCATGCGCGCACGCGCCATTCTCATTGCAGGTCCAACCGCGTCGGGCAAGTCCGCGCTCGCGCTCGAGTTTGCGCGTGGCCGGCGCTGCGCGCTCGTCAACGCCGATTCGATGCAGGTCTATCGCGACCTGCGGATCGTCACCGCGCGCCCGACGATCGAGGAGGAAGCCGCCGCGCCGCATCTTCTCTTTGGCGATGTCGATGCGGCGACGAACTATTCCGTCGGACGCTGGCTCAACGATCTCGCACGCGTTCTGCGCGACCTCGCTGCGCGCGAACTAACGCCGATTCTCGTCGGCGGCACGGGAATGTATTTCAAGGCCGCGCTCTCCGGACTGTCGGACATTCCGGCCGTGCCCGGCGACGTGCGCGACGCGATGCGCGCCTGGGCGCAGGACAAGACCCCCCAGCAGCTTCATGCCGAACTCGCCGCGCGCGACCCGGCAACGGCCGCTGCGCTGCGCCAGACCGATCCGCAGAGACTGTTGCGCGCGCTGGAAGTTCTCGAGGCCACCGGCAAGCCGCTCGTTTCATTTCAAGGTCCGCGCAGCCCGCCGATCCTGAAGGCGTCCGAATGCGCGGCCTTTTTCCTCGCGCCCGAGCGCGAGACGCTTTACGCGCGCATCGACGCGCGCTTCGAGAGAATGACCCAAGGGGGCGCGCTCGACGAGGTCGCAGCGCTCAAGGCGCGCCGACTCGATCCGTCGCTGCCGGCGATGCGGGCGCATGGCGTGCCCCACCTCATCGCTTATCTCGACGGACGGCTGACGCTTGCAGAAGCGATTGTGCGCAGTCAGCTCGATACGCGCCGTTACGCTAAGCGCCAGTTCACCTTCGCGCGACACCAGCTCCCCACCTTCCAATGGATTGCTGGCGAAACGCCGTTGCGCGAGGCCGAAGCCGCGCTCAGCTCATGCGCGCGACCCACATCTGGAACAGGGTGAGGACGATCTCCATCGCGATCAATATGATGATCGTCCACTCGAGCCGAACCGAGCGCGCCGCGTCGATGAGATCCGTCAGCGCGCGGGCGGTTTCGCCGATCACGTCGATCTTGGCGTTGAGCGTGCGCGCCCGCGGCGTGAGTTCGTACTCGTCCTCGAGACGCGCATAGAGTCGTTCGAGGTCCGGCCGGTCCCAGAGCACATCCGGCTTGTCGTCGACGGCGACGCGGCCTGAAACGCGATGCCGCACGAGCAGGGTCTGGCCCATGAGCTCCAACATGGATTTGCGCTTCCATGGCGGGCTTCCCCGCGCTGCAAGCTCGGCGGCGAAGGGCTCGATCGTGTCGAAGACCGCGTTGACGCGGCGCTCGTCGCGCGCCAAGGCGACGCTTTTCGCCAAGACGTCGGCGATCACCAGCAACCGCGCTTCGGAAAGGTCCTTTGCCGCCAGGCGGCCGTCCGGCAGCGCCTTCTCCTCGCCATCCGGCGTCGCTTCGATAATCAAAGTTTCGTCGTCGCCCCGCGACGCGCCCGCAACTCGAAGGCCGATCTTTTTGACGATCTCATCCTCCTCCAGCGGCGAAAGGCCGAAGAGAACCGCGACGCCGAAACGATAGAGCACGGCGAATCCGCTCTGCCCCACATGGAACGCGAGAGGCGCCGTGGAAACGAGATCCGCCCTTTCGAGCCCGTCGGTGTCGATCCGCTCGCCAAGCAGCATGGCGCGCGCCGTCAGCGTCTGCCGGTTCATCGCCGTCGTCGTCGCGGACGAATTTATCGTTTCGACCATTTGCTGACCTTGTGGGTTGCAAGCGCAATTATATCTCTGACGCGTGTCCCCGTTCTGCTCGCCTTGCGTGACGCTGGCAAAAAAGCTAGCAAGCGGCAAGGTCGCGGGAGAGATCACCCTTATGACTTATGTCGTCACGGAAAACTGCATCAAGTGCAAGTATATGGACTGCGTTGAAGTGTGTCCGGTGGACTGCTTCTACGAAGGCGAGAATATGCTGGTGATCCATCCGGACGAATGCATCGACTGCGGCGTCTGCGAACCCGAGTGCCCGGCAAACGCCATCAAGCCAGACACGGAAGAGAATCTGGAACAGTGGCTGCAGCTTAACGCCGAAATGGCGCAAAGCTGGCCGAACATCACCATCAAGCGGGACCCGCCTGCGGACGCTAAGGAATGGGACGGCAAGCCGGCCAAATTCGAGCAGTTCTTTTCGCCGGAGGCTGGCCAGGGGGACTGAACGGCGTTCACGCCAGATGGCCAATTTCGCGGATTCAGTGGCGCCAAATTTGCTCGTGATGAGTTTCCACATCGTTAATTTTTCTAAACACTAAACGGTACGAGGGGCTTAGCGTAGTTCACGGAGTCCGCTGGGGGGCCGCTCGCGCGCATATGCCTTTGATTTTCACGCTTGGGCGTGTTATAAATCACACACTAAATGCACGCCTTGTCGAGGGCGATCCGGCGCCGTCACCGTTTCGCGACGAATTCGAAAGCCTCTCTATCTCGAGGGTCGGCCCAGCGCCGGCTGTTGGGTATGCGGCGCTAGCAAGGTTTCCACGAGCCGCCTTCGCGGTGCCGCGCGACTTTTTCGCCGGCGGCAGACGCGATTCGTCAGGCAGCGATGGTCCCGTCTCCACAGCGGGACAGCATAGGAGTAGCCCGCGTATGCCCTCCAACAAAGCCGAGAAAAAGTCGCCTGCGACTGCCTCCACCGCAGCAGCGCGCGCCAAGGGCTCGGGCGCGCGCTCAAAAACGGTCGCTAAGCGAGCCGCCAAGAGCGGCGCGACGAAATCCGCCGCAGCGAAGAATTCGACCTCGAAGAAGACCGCCAGCCGCTCCGCTTCGGCGGGCAAGCCCGCCCGGGCCGCCGCCGCTTCGAGCCGGAAGACGAGTGCAAAACCCTCCGCAAAAACCGCGAGAACGATGACCTCCAAAACAGCGACGACGAAATCCAAATCGACTGCAAAAGAGACGACCGCCAAGACTCCGGCGCGCGCCACGGCGACGCGTCGGACGGCGGCCGGCGCGCGCAGCGTCGCCCGCGCTCCCGCCGCCAAGCCGGCGGCGAGGGCGAGCGCCAAGGCCGCGGTCGCAGGCAAGAACACGAAGAAACGCGCCGTGGCCGCGAAGGCGGCCAAAACGGCGACGGAAAAGGTGAGCGCCAGCGCCAAGACGCCGGCGACGAAGCCCGTCGCGCCCAGCAAGACTACGGTGGCGAAGCCCGTCAACGCGGCGAAGCCGGCCGCAGCGGCCAAAGAGCCGACGATCAAGTCAGTCGAACAGCAGAAGCCGGCGGCGCCTGTCGCGCCTGCGGCGGCAAAGCCGCCGGTGGTGGCGGCGGAGCCGAAATCCCTTGAAAAGACGGTCGCGTCTACGCCCCTGGCGCCAGCGCAGGAGACCCCGGCGGCGCCTGGAGTCGGCGCCCGGCCGCCCTTCCCGGCCAGGCCGAAGCCTGCGGCGTCATCGGCCAAGCCCGGCTTCAAGCTTAACGAACACGTCGTCTACCCCGCGCACGGCGTCGGGCAGATTGTCGGCGTCGAGACGCAAGAGGTCGCGGGCTTCAGTCTGGAGCTCTTTGTCGTCAGCTTCATCAAGGACAAGATGATCCTCAAGGTGCCCACGAGCAAAGTCGCCAGCGTCGGCATGCGCAAGCTCGCCGAAACGACCGTCGTTGACAGGGCGCTGCAAACGCTGAGCGGCCGCGCGCGCGTCAAGCGGACCATGTGGTCGCGCCGCGCGCAGGAATATGAGGCGAAGATCAACTCAGGCGATCTCATCACCATCGCCGAGGTGGTTCGCGACCTCTACCGGTCCGATACGCAGCCCGAGCAGTCATATTCGGAACGCCAGCTTTACGAGGCCGCATTGGATCGCATGGCGCGTGAAATCGCCGCCGTGCGCAAGCTCATCGATTCGGAATCGCTAAAGCTGATCGAGTCGTTTCTGCTTAAGGGTCCCCGCCGGGGGCCGAAGGCCGAAGGGGAGGCTGGCGATGACGGCGGGGATGAAGCCGACGTCGACCGAGCGGCCTGATTAGGCAACAAAAAAACCCCGGAAGCGATTTCCGGGGTTTTTCGTTACGCTCTTGCGGGCTCGTCGGCCGGGGCCTCTTGCATGCGCGATAGCGCGCGCCTCAGCTTTATCAGCGCGCGACTTTCTATCTGCCGCACCCGCTCCTTGGAAATGCCAAGGCGATCTCCCAAGGTTTCAAGCGTCACAAGATTTTCGGCCAGCCGACGCTCACGCACGATACGCAATTCGCGTTCGGAAAGTATGGCGAGCGCATCCTTGAGCCAGCGCGCGCGCCGATCCGAATCGAGAGTTTCCTCGACAACCTCGTCAGGGAGCGGCTTCTGGTCGACAAGAAAATCCATTCTCTGTGCGGAGCCGGATGTATCGTCGTCGACGAGCTGCGCGTTCAGCGAAACGTCGGAGCCGGAAAGACGCGAATCCATCATCTCCACATCAGCGCGTGAGACGCCGATCGCATTGGCGATCGTCTGATATGTATCGACTGAACTCGCGCCGTGATTTTCGCGCGCCAATCGCGCCCGCAAGCGGCGCAAATTGAAGAACAGCGCCTTTTGCGAGGAGCTCGTTCCACCTCTCACGATCGACCAGTTGCGCAATACATAATCCTGGATCGACGCTCTGATCCACCATGTCGCGTAAGTGGAGAAGCGTACGTCCCGCTCCGGCGCGAACCGTGCTGCGGCTTCCAAGAGTCCGACGTGACCTTCTTGAACGAGATCCGACAGCGGCAGTCCGTAATGTCTAAACTTCGCCGAAAGCGCGATGACGAGGCGCATATGCGCCGCGGTAAGCTTGTGAAGCGCCACCGGATCACCGCGATCGCGCCAAGCGATGGCCAGCTGCTTTTCTTCGTCGCGTTCCAAAAAAGGCGCCTCGGCCGCAGCCTTGATTAACTCGCGCCCGAGTCCTGGCATATACGCCATGAAGCCCTCCATACGCGGTTGTCGGCCACTAATAGTGGGATTCCGCGCGCCAAGATTTGCCTTGCTGGAAATAACCGCCAGGCGCGGCAGTTGTTCCCAAAGCGAGCAAAATCCAGGCTTCACTCGGTTACGATTTTGTAATGTTCGCCGGGAGTGAGGGCGTCGCCGGCGGACAGCCCGTTGAGAAGCAAAAAATGTTCGGCTGGCCGGTTCGGAACCACCATCCGTGCGGCCATCGTTTCGATCGTGTCGCCCGGGGCGGCGACGGCCACCGCAATCTTCAAGGGCCGCGCGTCAGTGGTTTCATCTGGGCCGAGCCGGCGGAAGGATCTGATCGACTCCATGAAGAGCGCGTCGGCCTGGTCGGTCAATGTGCGCGCTGCAAAAATCAGGCGGTAGAGAAACTCACCCGACCGGATCACCGCCAGCCGGAAATTCCACTCCCCCGCCCGAGCGACAGCGATGACGGCGGGAAGCCCATTGATGTCCATCTTGCGCACGGAGGACGGCAGCAGACCGTCGACCCAACCGGAGCCGACATAGGCTTCAAGATTCTCGTCCGACGGCAGGCGCACGCTGTCGAGCCGCAAGGCTTCATTATCGGCCTCACGCACGCCGAAGACCGCTTCGTTGGCATTTTCCAGAAGAAAGCCCTCAGGCGCGGTGAAGGCGAAGCGCAGGCGCGGATGGGTGAATTTGCGGTCGCGAACATAACCTTCCATGGGATCGTCGCCGAACGCGACGCCCTTGATGGCTTCAAGATAGCCGCTGCGGTCGGCGACCCCCATCCCGGGCGCTCCGATTTGTCGCGCCGCAGCAACAGCCTTCGTAATGCGGTCGGGCGTGGAAGGATGCGTCGACATAATGTCGAAGTCGAGCGACTTCTTTTTTCCATAGAGCGCCGCGCGCAACTCCGTGGACCGACCCAGCGCCGTGAGGAAGCGCGAAGCGCCATACGGATCGAAGCCGGCTCGGGCGATGACGCGAACGCCCGCGGCGTCGGCGTCGAGTTCCTGCGCGCGGGAAAAACTCGCGACGGAGAGCCGCTGGCTGGAGCGCACCTCGTCGCCTTTTTGGCGGTTCTGAATCACCGCCGCGGCTTGCGAGATGATCGCAGCCTCGCGCTCGCGTTCGGCGCGCAGCGCGCTGTGGCGCAGCGAGACATGGGCGATTTCATGCGCCATCACAGCCGCCGCCTCCGAAGCGTCTCCGGCAAGCGCCAGCAGACCGCGCGTGACGTAAAGATTGCCGGAGGGCAGCGCAAAGGCGTTGACGACAGGCGTATTGAGAATCGTCACCTTGTAGGTCGGCTGGCCGGGCGTATCGCTGACCGTCGCCAGCTTGGCGAGAATCCCATCAAGGTAATGCTCCGCGGCCGGAGCTTCATATTCGCCGCCAAATTGCGCGATGAGCTCCTTATGCTGAACCGTGCTGCGATTATCAGTTCGCGGCCCAGCCGGCCGCGTTGGAGGCAATGGGGCGGTAAAGATCTGCCCTTGCCGTTCGAGCTCCGCGCAGCCTCCGATCGCCAAGCCGCTGACGACAGCCAGCAAGGCGAGCGCCGTCCGCCTAATGAGAGGCGACGCCGTCAACAAATTCGATCTCGGCTGGCGTAGCGATTTCGATGCGAGCCCCGGTCTCAATAAGCCCTCGTACGCGCGCTCGCCGCCCGACGAACGAGCGGGGCTCGATTTGCCCGAACATAGCCAAATTTCGCCGCAGAATCACGACGGTAAAGCTATCGCGCCATTTGTCGCCAAAATTAAGGTAGAAGGCGCGCCGCGACTCGCC
>DATBRI010000126.1:0-20338 GCA_036560365.1 Methylocystis sp. | reverse complement strand
GCGGCCGGCCGCGCCGGCGCAGGTTGTTCCCGGCGGACATGCCGCGCTCGATTCGCACGGTCGTCGCGCTCTGCAGCCGCGCCCGTCCGAGGAGGATCATCTGGAGATCCCGGCCTTTCTGCGCCGCCAGGCCAACCACTGAGACGCTCGACAATCGGCAAAAGGCCCGCCTCGCGCGGGCCTTTTCATTTTGGCCGTCGGGTTCTGTAACAAATCGTAAGAAAGCGTGACTGGAGCGTCGGCGCCCGGATTTGCTATCGTTCGTCCGGGCTTTAGGGGAGGGTTGCGCCATTCGTTCGGATTCACGCCGACATGCGTTGCGCGCGCGCCGCGCCGCGCTTCTCGGAAGCGCGGCCGCGCCAGCGGTTCAGCAGACACTCGCACGAAGCTTCACATTAACCGGCCAGGGCGTGCACGGCGGCCGTCCCGCCAGCATGACGCTCGCGCCTGCCGGCGCTGACGTGGGGATCGTTTTCAGCGTCGCCGGAGCCGAGATCGACGCGCATTGGTCGCGCGTCGACGCATCGAAATTGCGCACACGGCTCGCCGGCGACGGCGCCAGCGTGTCGACGGTCGAGCATGTAATGGCCGCGCTTGCCGCGCTCGGCGTCGACAATGCGCTGGTTGTGCTCGACGGCGACGAGGTTCCCGCGATGGACGGCTCGGCCCGCGACTTCGTCTCGGCGATCGACGAAGCCGGCGTCGTCGCTCTATCCAAGCCGCGCCGCGCGCTGCGCGTCGTAAAGCCGGCGCGCGTATCCAACGGGGCCGGCTGGGCGGAGCTGCGGCCAGCGGAAGCCGGCCTTCATCTGGATGTGGAAATCGCCTTCCCCTGTCCGATCGGACGCCAACGCTTGGCGCTTGATCTGACGCCCGAGACGTTCCGGCGCGAATTGGCTGTGGCGCGAAGTTTTGGGTTCGTGCGGGATGCGGAGCGGCTTTGGCGCGAAGGTCTGGCGCTAGGCGCCAATCTCGACAACACGCTCGTCTTTGACGAGCGCGCCGCGATCAATCCGCAGGGATTGCGATTCGCCGACGAATGCGTGCGTCACAAAATGCTCGACGTCGTGGGCGACCTTGCGTTGGCTGGGGCGCCGCTCATTGGCGCCTTCCGCTCCTATCGCGGCGGGCATAGCCTTAATCTCGCGCTCCTCGAAGCAGCGGCGCGCGCGGGCGCCCTGGCGCTCGAACTCGACAGCGGGCATAAGGAAGGCGTGAGCGGGGCGGTGCGAAGCCTATCGCCATAATCTTGCCAGATGAAGGTTCTTCTTTCAGCCGACCGCAAAGGCGGGATCGGCGCCCAGACGCGCGCGGTGAGGCAAGGCAGGGGGCTTCCTGCGAGGCCATTTGGCTAATTGAGCTTGGGAAGGCGTCGGGACGCGCGCGTCGCGCAGCGCCGCAATGGGGCAACACATGTCGGTTTTCGCTCGTTCATTCAAAGTGTTGGCTTTGGCGTCGGCCTTGTCGATGGGCGCAGCGACGGCGCGCGCCGACCTTATGGACTCGATCACCAGCGGCTTCGGTCTCTTCGGCAGCGGCGGGACGAAATATCAGACCGAGGTCACTCCCGACATTCCGGCCGAGGATCTCTATAACGCCGGCCTGGCGCGGCTGAAGGCCAAGGACTACGAGGGCGCGGCCAAGAAATTCGGCGAGTTGGAAAAGCAATATCCGTCATCGGACTGGTCCCGCAAAGGCTTGCTGATGACGACCTTCGCTCAGTACGAGCACCCCAAATATGATGACGCCGTGCAATCGGCGCTGCGCTATATCGGGCTTTATCCGAATTCCCCCGATACGCCTTATGTCTACTACCTCGCGGGCATGTCCTTCTATAGTCAGGTGCCGGACGTCATGCGCGATCAGCAATCGACTGAGAAGGCGCTGGAGGTCTTCACGCAGCTTGTACAGAAATTCCCGAAGTCGGAATATGTGAACGACGCCAAATACAAGATCCAGGTGACGCGAGACCAACTCGCCGCCAAGGAGATGAACGTCGGACGCTTCTACCTCCTTCGCAAGAATTACCCGGCCGCGATCAACCGTTTCCACGACGTTCTCGGCAAATATCAGATGACGCGCCATACCGAAGAAGCGCTCTATCGCCTCACCGAGGCCTATCTCGCGATGGGCGTCACCAATGAAGCGCAGACGGCCGCCGCCATCCTGGGACATAATTACCCGGATTCGCAGTGGTATAAGGACGCTCACGCTTTGCTGAAGTCTGACGGTCTCGAGCCGCACGAATACACGGATTCGTGGCTTTCCAAGATCGGCAAGACGCTGCACGCGATCTAGCCGTCTTCCGAGAACTGCGCCTCTATAAATGCGCCGGCATGCGCGAGCGCGCGTCGGCCGTCCTCAAGCCTTGCATTCCATAAGTGCCACGCATGGATCATGCGCGGCCATATTTCCAGCGTGACCGAGACGTCGGCCGCGCCGGCCGCCGCGGCGAGTCGCGTCGAATCGGCAAGCAGCGTTTCGTTCGAACCCACCTGAATCATGAGCGGCGGCAAGCCGCTCAGATCGCCAAACAGCGGCGAGATGCGCGGGTCTCGGCGGTCGACTCCCGCCGGGACATAGGCCTGCGCGAGGTCCTCAAGATAGGGCTTATGCAGCAGTGGATCGGCATCGTCCTTGGTGATAAGCGTTTGGCCTGAAAGGGTCAGATCGGTCCAAGGCGAAACGAGCCAGGCGCAGGCGGGAAGCGGCTCCTTGAGATCGCGCAGCCGCATGAGCAACGCCAGCGTCAGCCCGCCGCCGGCGCTGTCGCCGCCGACCACGATCTGGCGCGCGGCAAACCCCTGTTCCCGAAGAAATCGCCACGCCGCGAGCGCATCGTCATAGGCGGCAGGAAACGGATGCTCGGGCGCGAGTCTATAGGCGACGGCAAGCGCGCGGGCGCGTGCGGCGCGTCCAGCTTCAGTGGCCATTCGGCGGTGGCTGACGATCGAACCGGAGCAGTAGCCGCCGCCGTGAAAGAACAGGAGCGCGCGCGAAGGGTCGCTCGTTGGCGCGCAAGACCATTCGGCGGCCATGCCGTCGATCGACGCCGGCTCCAATGCGATATCCGACGCGACCGGCCAAGCGGCGCCGACTTCCTCGATGCGGGCGCGTCGCGCCGGCCAGCCGACCGGTCGCGGTTTTGCGCTCAGCAGCGCGCGAATGTCGTCGATGCCGAGATCAGCCATAAAATCTCCGTTTGGAAAAGAGCGCCCGGGACTATAATCCCGGCGCGTCCATGCGTCGCCGCCGCGCGGCTTCGTCGCCTCTGCGCGCCGGGGACACTTGAAGCAAGGCCTCATGCTGGTTGGTCTTTCCATCCGCGATATCGTCCTGATCGACGCGCTCGACCTGGAATTCGCGCCGGGTCTGACGACGCTCACGGGAGAGACCGGCGCGGGAAAGTCGATCTTGCTCGACGCCTTCGTGCTGGCGCTCGGCGGGCGCGGCGACGCGTCGCTCGTGCGCGCCGGCTGCGAACAGGGACAGGTGACGGCGGTCTTCGACACGCCCGCAAACCACCCCGCGCATCTCGCGGCGCGCGAATTCGGACTGGCGAGCGAGGACGAGCTGGTGTTGCGCCGCGTGCAGGCGGCGGACGGCCGCACCCGCGCCTTCGTGAACGACCAGCCGGCGACGGCTCAGGCGCTGCGCGCCATCGGGCGCGAACTCGTCGAGATCCATTGTCAGCACGACGAACGCGCGCTCGTGGAACCGAATGCGCATCGCGCGCTTGTCGACGCGCATGGCGGACTTATCGCGCAGGCGAATGACGTGCGCGCGCGCTATGCCGCGTGGCAGGCGGCGCGCCGCGCGTTGGCTGAAGAAGACGCGCGCATCGCCAAGGCGCGCGCCGACGCCGACTATCTGCGCCATGCGCACGCCGAGCTTTTGAAGCTGGCGCCGCAAGAGGGCGAGGAGGAGACGCTCGCCGAACGGCGGCTCTTCATGCAGCGCGCCGAGAAGGTCGCCGCGGACATTTCCGACGCGCTTGCGGCTTTTTCCAATGATGCATCACCGGCGCAGGAAATCGCGAAGGCCGCACGGCGGCTGGAGCGGCGTCTCACGCAGGCGCCGGAACTGTTGGATGCGCCTGCGCGCGCCTTGACGCAGGCTGTCGACGCGCTGGGCGTCGCCGAAGACGCGCTCGAACAGGCGCTTGCCGCAACGAAATTCGATCCGGCGGAACTGGAGCGGGTCGAGGAGCGGCTGTTCGCCCTGCGCGGCGTGGCGCGCAAGCATCAGGTCGCGGTCGCCGACCTTGCGAAGCTTGAAGAAAGATTCGCCAAGGACATCGCCGCGCTCGATGCGTCCGAAGCGCGGCTCGTCGCGCTGGGACGGGCGCTTGCAGACGCCAAGCAGTCCTATGACCAGGCGGCCTTGGCCCTGTCCGCGGCGCGGAAGGCCGCGGCGCGGAAGCTCGATGCGCTGGTTGACGCCGAGCTGAAGCCGCTGCGGTTGGAGGGCGCGCATTTTTCAACGCAGGTGACGAGCGACGTCGAGTCCGCCGGGCCGGACGGCGTCGACCGCGTCGAATTTTGGGTTCAGACCAATCCGGGCTCGCGTCCGGGGCCGCTGACCAAGGTCGCGTCGGGCGGCGAACTCGCGCGCTTCATGCTCGCGCTGAAGGTCGTGCTCGCCGATCGCGGCTCGGCGCCGACGCTGGTGTTCGACGAAATCGACACGGGGGTCGGCGGCGCGGTCGCCGACGCCATCGGGCAGAGGCTGGCGCGCCTCGCCGATCGCGCCCAGGTGCTCGCCGTCACCCATGCGCCGCAGGTCGCCGCGCGCGCTCGCCAGCATCTGCGCATCAGCAAGGGCGCGCCGGCGAAGACCGGCAAGGACAAGCGGGTCGCGACAAGGGTCGCGGTGCTTGCCGAGGGCGACCGGCGCGAGGAGATCGCCCGCATGCTGTCGGGCGCGGCCATCACCGAAGAGGCCCGCGCCGCCGCCGCGCGACTGCTGGAGGGGGCGGGGTGAAAATAGACGCTCTCGAGAGGTGACAAAGGTTAGGGCTTGGCGTAACATGTTACGCACACTTGGATGACCGTCATGCCCCGGACGCCTAAGAGCGCAAAACCCACGTCTTCTGGCAATAGAATGGCCAGTTACCGCCAAAGGATGCGGGCGGCGGGCTTGCGGCCAGTGCAAATCTGGGTGCCTGATAGCCGCTCCCCGGATCTTATTGAAAGGTGCCATCGGCAGGCCCGCGCCGTCGCCGTTAATGATCCGGCCGGCGACGAGATCATGCGTTTTGTGGCAAGCGTTTATGAATGGCCAGAGGACTAATGCTGCGCGGGAGCTTTGTTGTTGTCGCGACCTCTGGGGACTACGGAAAACCGCGTCCCGCCTTAGTCGTTCAAAGTGATCTCTTCGCGGAACTGCCGTCTGTAGTAATTTGCCCCTTGACCACCATGCTGCGTGACGATGCAGACTTATTCCGTCTGGAGGTTCAGCCTTCTGCGCGCAATGGGTTACGACAAACGTCACAAATTGCGGTCGACAAGCTCACGGTCGTGCCGTCGTCGAAAATTGGAGAGGTGATCGGAGACGCCGATGATGCTCTGCTTCTGCGGGTAAACCGGGCGCTCGCGCTTTTTCTCGGCATCGTATAAGAACCGCGACTTTCGTTGCCTCCTGTCCCGCGCTGGCCTAAGAGAGTGCGCCATGCAGAATGCGCCTTTGCTCAAGCCCGCCGCGGACACGCTTGCCGAATTGCGCGACGAGATCGACCGGATCGATCGCGACATGCATCGGCTGTTGATGGAGCGCGGCGAGATCATCGACCGGCTGATCGCCGTGAAGCGGGCGCAGGGCGTCGGCTGCGCCTTTCGACCCGATCGCGAGGCGCAGATGATGCGCGCGCTGGTCGAGCGTCACCACGGGATCCTGCCGCTCGACGCCGTCGAGGGCGTTTGGCGCGTCATCGTCTCGACCTTCACCTTTGTGCAGGCGAACTATTCGGTGCATGCGGATGATTCCGGCGGCGACGCGCAGATGCGCGATTCGGCGCGCTTCCACTTCGGGTTCACCGTTCCCTATATCGCGCATCACGGCGCTGGCGCAGTCATCAACGCGGTCGCCGCCACGACCGGCGATCTTGGGATTCTGCGCGCGACGGGCGGGCTATCGGATGGCGCCTGGTGGATGCGCCTGGTCGGCGAAGGCGCCCCCAAGATCATCGCGCGCCTGCCTTTCGTCGAGCGCCCCAATCATCCCGCGGGTCTGCCGATGTTCGTCGTCGCGCGGCTTCCTGCCGAGGCGATGGCGCATGGCGTGACGCTTTACGCGGTCGGCCTCGCCCGCTGGACTCATGCGTTGCCCGGGGCCTTTCAGACGCTCAAAGGCGAAATCCTCGCGAGCGCGCCGCATCCCGAAGGCCTCGCGCTGCTTGTCGCGGCGGCGGGCGATGCTGATGCGCCCTCGTTCGCAAAGGCGATGGCCGAAGCTGGGATCGAGGGCGCGCGCGTCGACGTGATCGGCAGCCACGCGATGCGCTTCCAGCTTAACGATGCGCGCAGCGGCGTCTTCGCGCCAGGCGATTGATCATGACCAAGCCCACCCCCCGTTCAACCGTTCTTGCGATCGATGCTTACGTGCCCGGCAGGAGCGCCGCGCCAGGCGCTGCGCGCGTGTTCAAATTGTCGGCCAATGAGACGCCGCTCGGGCCTTCGCCGCGCGCCATAGAGGCCGTGCGCGACATGGCCGGCGATATCGCGCTTTATCCGGAAGGCTCGTCACGCGCGCTGCGCCAGGCGATCGGCGCGCGCTACGCGCTGAACCCAGACCGGATCATCGCCGGCGCCGGCTCGGACAATCTTCTGGAGCTACTTGCGCTCGCCTACATCGGGCCAGGCGACGAGGGCGTCTACAGCCAGCACGGCTTCCTTGAGTACAAGATCGTCACGCTCGCCGCCGGGGGAACGCCCGTCGTCGCTCCCGAGACGAACTACACCGCAGAAGTCGACGCCCTCCTTGCCTGTGTGAGCGAGAGGACGAAGATCGTCTTTCTCGCCAATCCGAACAATCCGACCGGCACCTTTTTGCCAGCGAATGAAGTCTCGCGGCTGGCGCGTTCGTTGCCCGCGCATGTGCTGCTCGTGCTCGACGCCGCCTACGCCGAATATGTCGTCCGCGACGACTATGAAGCGGGCGTCGCGCTCGTCGATGCGCATGAAAATGTCGTGATGACTCGCACCTTTTCGAAAATTTACGGCCTTGCGGCTCTACGCGTGGGCTGGGCCTACGGACCGGCGCATGTCATCGACGCGATGAACCGAATCCGCTCGCCTTTCAATGTCTCGAGCGCCGGTTCGGCAGCAGCGATCGCCGCGCTGTCGGATCGCGCGCATCTCGACGCGGCGATCGCGCATAATGAACGCTGGCTGCCGTGGCTCTCGCGAGAAATTTCCGCGCTTGGCCTCGATGTTCTGCCAAGCGTCGCCAATTTCGTCGCCATACGTTTTCCCGATGCGCCTGGATCGACGGCCGCCGACGCCGATTCTTTCCTCATGTCGCGCGGCCTGGTGCTGCGCGCCATCGGCGCCTATGGGATGGGGGACTTCCTGCGGCTCACGGTCGGCGCGCAGGAGGCGAATGAACGCGTCGTCGAAGCGCTTGCCGAATTCATGCGGAGCGCCCGGGCGCCGCGAGACGTGCGAGCGGGCGTTCATGGCTGATCCTGCTTGTGAACGTCTGGCGCTGATCGGCGTCGGGCTCATCGGCTCGTCGATCGCCCGCGCGGCGCGCCATTTCGGCGCAGCGCGGCACGTCGTGGTGATGGATTCATCGCCGGAGGTCGTCAGCCGCGCCGCAGAGCTCGGCCTCGCCGACCTTGCGACTGACGATCCTGCGCAGGCGGTTCGTGGAGCCGATCTCGTCATCGTGTGCACGCCGGTGGGCGCATGCGGCGACGTCGCGCAAAGCCTCGCGCCGCATCTCGAAAAGGGCGCCGTTCTTTCCGACGTCGGCTCGGTGAAAGGCGCCGTCGTCGCGCAGATGTCGCCGCATCTTACCGAACCGGCGCGCTTCATTCCCGCCCATCCGATCGCCGGCACGGAGTTCTCCGGGCCTGACGCAGGTTTCGCCACGCTATTTCAGAACCGTTGGTGCATCCTCACGCCGCCCGAGAACGCCGACGCCGCAGCCGTGGAAAAGCTCAGGACATTCTGGATGCGCCTGGGCGCCAATGTCGAAACGATGAGCGTCGCGCATCACGACGCCGTGCTCGCGCTCACCAGCCATCTGCCGCATCTCATCGCTTATAATATCGTTGGCACGGCGGATGATTTCGGCGATGAGACGCGTTCCGAGGTCATCAAATTTTCAGCGTCCGGCTTTCGCGATTTCACCCGCATCGCCGCGTCAGATCCCATCATGTGGCGCGACATTTTCCTCGCCAATAAGGACGCGGTCCTCGAGATGCTCGGACGCTTCAACGAGGATCTCAGCGCGCTGCAGCGGATGATCCGGCGGGGCGACGGGGAGGGACTAGAGGAGTTCTTTTCCCGCACCCGCGAAATCCGCCGCTCGATCATTGAGCAGGGTCAGGACACGGCTGCGCCGGATTTCGGTCGGCGCGTGGAAGGCCAGGTGAGCCGGTCTCTTCGCGGTTAGGCCCTTACGGAGATCCTATGACACAAGCGGAGTCCGACGCGCTGCGCGCCGCCTTCGAAAGCGCCGTTCCCAGCTATGACTCGCTGCGGCGCAAACTCATTCCGCATTTCGACGCCTTCTATGGGACCGCGCTCGATCTTCTCGAAGAGGCCGTTGGCGAGGGCCAATTCCGATGCGTCGACCTTGGCGTCGGCACCGGTCTTTTGTCGGAAATGATTCTGAAGCGCTTTCCCGGCGCGCAGGTCGAAGGCGTCGATCTCGCGCCGAAGATGCTCGACGCGGCGCGCGAACGGCTCGCGATCTACGGCGCGCGCCTACGCCTGTCGCTTGCCGATTATGCGACCGCGCCGCTCCCTGGACCGCTCGACGCCGTCGTTTCGGCGCTGTCCATCCATCATCTTGATCATGCGGCGAAGCGTCGACTCTTCCAGCGGATTCATGATGCGCTGCGACCCGGCGGCATTTTCATCAACGCCGACCAGTCGCTCGGCGCCACGCGCGAGATCGAGGACGCCTATCAACGCCGCTGGGAGTCGGATGTCGAACGATCCGGAATTGCCGCGGCCGATTTCGCAGCGGCGAAAAAGCGCGCCGAACTCGATCGCAGCGCGACCTTCGCCGACCAGATCGCCTGGCTTGAAGAGGCAGGTTTCCGTTACGCCGACATCGGCTGGAAACGCTATCGCTTCACGGTGTTTTACGCTCGCCGCTAGAATCGTTCTTTGACGCGTTGCCGATGCGTAAGGCGTCGCTGGCGTTGCGGGAGATGGCCTGCTGCACGGCGCCGGAGAGCGCCGCGAGCACCCAGGGCAGCTGAACGTCGATGCGCAGCAAATCCTTGAGCACCGTGATCTGCGCCGACGCCGCCTGGCCGAGCGCCTTCACGTGAACCGTCGCCACGTCCCCCGCCCACGTGACTTCGGACTGCGCGACCTTGTCGACATATTCGCGCTGCATCCTCGCCAGCTGTTCGGCGACGCGGGCTTTCGCCTTTTCGACGCCGAGATCATGCGGCACGGTGACGGTGATGGCGTTCGACATGACTTCCTCCACTCGCCCCAATGTAGGCGCTCCAAGCCGGATTAGAAGAATGGCGCGGCTAGAGGCGTTGATGAGGACGGCGGCCTCTCGCGAGCTTCTACGCCGTAAAGTCGAGATAGCGCTCGCGCTGGCGCTCAGTGTTGGCGCAGCCTCCGCTGGGTCGCTGGACGCGCCGTCGCCGCCGCGACGCCCGCAATTTCAGACTGTCCCCTTACCGGAGGCAAAGCCTGCGGTCGGCGCCAAGCCGCAGCAAGTGGAGCCCCAGTCCGATGGGGATTGCATAGCGAAGCTGCCCGCGGCTGGCGTCGCTTTCGAACCCGCCGAAGCGCCCACCGGCGGTCTTGACGGTTGCGCGATCGAGGCGCCGGTCCGGCTCGTTTCGGTCACGGTCGGCGTCCGGCGCGTCGCCTTCGATGCAAAGCCGTTGCTGGCTTGCGCTTTCGCGCTGCAGTTTTCCGATTACGTGAAAAATTTGCTGGCGCCGCTTGGCGCCGCCATGACCGGCGCGTCGCTCGTCGCAATCGACACAGGTCCAGGCTACGAATGCCGCGGCCGCAATCATGACAATGAGGTCAAGCTAAGCGCACACGCCAAAGGCCTTGCCCTTGACGTCGCCGCGTTTGTTTTCTCGGACGGTCGTAAGATCCAGATCGACGCTCAACCGGATTCCCAATCGATAGCTTACGTCAAGACGCTGAGAACGGCGGCGTGCGGCTGGTTCACCACGATCCTGGGACCCGGAACAGACGCTTATCACGCGACGCATCTGCATTTCGACGTTGAGCGGCACGGATCCAACGGGACCTACCGAATTTGCCAATAGGCGACGCTTCCGCGATCAATTCGCGGAAGCAAGGAGCCCGAGACGGGTCAGCTCATGCTCGCGAATATTGCGGGTGACCGGATAATAGCCGCCTTTCTTCGCCTGCATCTGGCCGTCTCTTGAAAGCACATATTTGACGAATTCGCCGCTCAGCGTGTCGATCGGCTTCTTGGGATCCTTTAGCAGGTAGACGTAGAGGCCTCGCGCCAGTGGATATTTGCGCGAATAGGTGTTGTCGAAGGAGGCGTCGTAGCAGGCTTTACCGGCAGTCACGGGAACGGCGCGCACGGCGGCTGTCTTATAGCCGATGCCTGAATAGCCGATTGCGGAAGCGTCGGCGCCGACGGCGCTTACGACGGCTTCCGATCCGCTTTGCATCTTGATGTCGTCCTTGAAGTCGGCGCCGTTCAAGACATGCTGTTTGAAGAACTTGTATGTGCCGGAAAGCGTGTTGCGGCTATACATGGCGATCTCTTTCGCCGCCCATTCGCCGGTCAAACCGAGTTCGCCCCAGGTGCGGATGCTTTTGCCGCCGCCGCTTTTGGGATCAGCGGCGAAAACCCGTTCCATCTGCTCCATGCTGATGCACTGGAGCGGATTGTCCTTATGGACATAAATCGCGAGGGCGTCGATCGCGACAAGAACCGCCGTCGGCTTGTAGCCGAATTTCGCTTGGAAGGCGGCGATCTCATCCGGCGTCATTTGTCGCGACATTGGACCCAGTTGCGCTTCTCCCGCGAGCAGCGCCGGCGGCGCCGTATTGGACCCTTTGCCTTCAATGTCGATCTTCACATTTGGGTATATCGACTGGAAGCCCTCGGCCCAGAGCTGCATCTCGTGAAGCATGGTGTCGGAGCCGACCGACTTCAGATTTCCCGACAGCGCGCTGACGGGTTTGTAAGGCGAAAGCTCCAAATCGAGCGCGGCCGCGCCGGCGGTCAAGATCGCGAAGGCGGCGACGGCGGCGCAAAAGGCGCGCAGTTTCATGCTTGTCTCCGTTGCGTCAAATCATTGCGGCCGAAACCACGTCGCCGCGGCAAGCGTGCGGTCGACGTGAACGGCTGTTGAATCGCCCGCTACGCGGATGTTGTAAGACGGCCGCGCTTTCGCCGTAATTTTGCTTGGCGAAATGACATGCGCATGACGCCTGTGCGACGGCGCGCCGCGCGGCGTGCAGATGAAATAAACGCGCGCAAAAAAAAACCGGAAGGCGAGGGTCGCCTTCCGGTTCGAATTGATGCGGCCGCTGCGCGAAGGCGCGGCCGCGTCAGTGCGTCAGTAGCTGTAATACATGTCGAATTCGACCGGATGCGGCGTCATTTCGAAGCGCATCACGTCCTGCATCTTGAGGTCGATGTAGGAGTGGATGAAGTCCTCGTTGAAGACCCCGCCGGCCGTCAGATAGGCGTGGTCGGCTTTGAGATTCTCGAGCGCTTCGCGCAAGCTGCCGCACACCGTCGGGATCGCCTTCAACTCTTCCGGCGGCAGATCGTAGAGATCCTTGTCGGCCGGTCCGCCCGGATCGATCTTGTTGGCGATGCCGTCGAGGCCCGCCATCAGCATGGCGGCGAAAGCGAGATAGGGGTTCGCCGTCGGATCCGGGAAACGAACCTCAACGCGCTTCGCCTTCGGGTTGGAGCTGAAGGGGATGCGGCAGGACGCCGAGCGGTTGCGCGACGAATAGGCGAGCAGCACCGGCGCCTCATAGCCCGGAACCAGACGCTTGTAAGAGTTGGTCGACGGGTTGGTGAAGGCGTTCAGCGACTTCGCGTGCTTGATGATGCCGCCGATGTACCACAGGCACTCTTGAGACAGGCCGGCGTATTTGTCGCCTGCGAAGACCGGCTTGCCGTCCTTCCAGATCGACTGATGGACATGCATGCCCGAGCCATTGTCGCCAAAGACCGGCTTCGGCATGAAGGTCGCCGACTTGCCGTAGGAATGCGCCACCTGATGGATCGCGTATTTATAGATCTGCAGATGATCGGCGACCTTGACGAGCGTCTCGAACTTCAGACCGAGTTCGTGCTGGGCGGACGCGACTTCATGGTGGTGCTTCTCGACCTTGACGCCCATGGCAGCCATGGCGGCGAGCATCTCGCTGCGCATGTCCTGAGCGGCGTCGACCGGCGGCACCGGGAAGTAGCCGCCTTTGGTGCGCACGCGGTGGCCGAGGTTGCCGCCTTCATAGGCCGTGCCGCTATTGGAGGGCAGCTCGGTCGAATCGAGCGTGAAGCCCGTATCGTAGGGCTCGACTGAAAAGCGCACATCGTCGAAGACGAAGAATTCGGCCTCAGGGCCGAAGAAAGCCGTATCGCCCACGCCGGCCGACTTCAGATGCTCCATCGCCTTCTTGGCGATGCCGCGCGGGTCGCGGTTGTAGGGCTGACCCGTCAAGGGCTCCACGACGTCACAGACGACGGAGAGCGTCGAGGCCGCGAAGAAGGGATCCATGGTGATGGAATCCAGATCGGGAACCAGCGTCATGTCCGATTCATTGATCGCTTTCCATCCCGCGATCGACGAACCGTCGAACATGATACCTTCGGTCAAAGCCTCTTCATCGACAATCGAAACGTCGAACGTCACATGCTGCCACTTGCCGCGCGGGTCGGTAAAACGGAAATCGACGTATTTAACGTCATTATCCTTGATCTGCTTCAGTACGTCCTTGGCCGTTGTCATGTGGTTCGATGCCTCTCTTTGCTGATCCTGCGGTTTAGCGATTTTCGTATTGGGCGCGGCAGAGCGTCTGAAGATGTTGCCGAGAAAGCTCATGGGGCGGGGGCTCAGTTCTAGATGGCGTCTGCGCCGGTCTCGCCGGTGCGAATGCGGATTGCGCCTTCGACATTAGAAACAAAAATCTTGCCATCGCCGATTCGACCCGTTTGCGCCGCGGTGCGTATGGCCTCCACAGCGCGCTCCACGGCCTCGTCCGCAAGAACGATCTCGATTTTAACTTTCGGAAGAAAATCAACGACATACTCGGCGCCGCGATAGAGCTCCGTATGGCCCTTTTGACGGCCAAAGCCCTTTGCTTCGGTGACCGTGATGCCCTGGAGACCCGCCGCCTGTAGCGCTTCCTTCACTTCATCGAGCTTGAACGGCTTAATGATCGCCTCGACCTTTTTCATCAAATCCCCCGCGCGCTTAGCTTAAGCCCCGGCCCGCTAGCGACTTTGGCTCTGCTGAAGAGCCGCCGAGCTTCTAACATTGCCGCCTTGGTCGCGCCATGGCCAAAGTTCCGGCGCCAGCCCCGCCTTGGCGCCTATGATATACACTATTTGTGCTTTTTTTAAGCGATTAGACTAGTTTTTAGGCGCTGCGATCGTCGACGGCCGCCGGCAAATCTTCCCGAGCGCCCCATTCCGACCATGAGCCGTCATACACCGTGGCCGGCGGACGGCCCGTCGCAGCGAGCGCGAGACTGAGGATGCAGGCCGTAAGCCCGGAACCGCAGGTGGCGATGACCGGCGCGTCAGGATTGACGCCGGCAGAAGCGAAGGCGGCTTCGAGGCCGGCCCTCTCCTTCATTGTTCCGCCTTCGAGGACGTTGCCGAACGGGAGGTTCAGCGCGCCCGGCATATGGCCGGCGCGCAGGCCCGGGCGGGGCTCAGGCGCCCATCCGTGGAAACGTTCAGCGCCGCGCGCGTCGACCACCTGCGGCCCGCCGAGATCAAGCGCGCGCTGCACCCCCTGCGCGTCGGCGACCAAGCGCGGGTCGAAACGGGGCGTAAAAACCGCCGGCGCTCTCTTGCGGGCGTCGCCTTGTTCGAGCGGACGGCCTTCGGCCAGCCATGCGGGAAGGCCGCCCGCAAGGATGGACGCCTTTTCCACGCCGAAGACCGTTAGCGTCCACCAGAGACGCGGCGCCGAGAATGTGCCGACGCTGTCATAGACGACCGCATGCATGCCGTCGCCAAATCCGATCCGGCGCATTTCCGCCGCGAAGACTTCGGGCTTGGGCAACATATGCGGCAGGTCGGTGGACCGATCGGCGATCGCGTCTATATCAAAGAACTGCGCGCCGGGAATATGTCCCGCAAGAAACTCGGCGCGCGCGTCGCGGCCGGTCGCCGGCATGTGCCACGACGCGTCGAAGACGACGAGATCCGGCGTATCGAGACGCTCGGCGAGCCAGGCTGTGGTGACGAAAAGCTTTTCGGGATCAATTCTTGGCGACATCGTCCGCTCGCTGCGCCCGACGCGGCTTGCATCCGGCGGCCCGGCGGTCACAATACGCCGATTCGATTCTCATGCCATCGGCGCTTGACCGACATGCTCGACATTCCAGGCAAGGCCTGCGGCTCCTGCTTCTTCTGCTGCAAGGTTCTTGAAATCGAAGAATTCAAAAAGCCGGCGGGCAAGCTCTGCGAGCATTGCGCGCTGACCGGCGGCTGCGGCGTCTATGACACGCGTCCGCAGGTGTGTCGCGACTACTACTGCCGATGGAAAGACGAGCGTAGCTTTTCGTCGCAACTGCGTCCCGACAAGGTCGGCACATTGCTGATGGATGACCCGGACAGCGACGAATACCACGCGGTCTGCGACCCGGAAAAGCCGTTTTCCTGGCGCAATCCTCTCGTATTCAAGCATCTTGTCGCCGAGGCGAAGGCGGGACGACTCGTCGTCGCAAAGGCGGGGTTGCGGGCATGGCGCATTTTCGAAGACGGACATTGGCAAGAATGGGCCTGAGCCTCACAGCCGCGCGCGACATGACTTCGACCGACGGTTTGAACGCGGTCGAAGAATCGCTCGCGCCGAGCGACGTTTCGAGGCCATGAGAGCGGCCGCCCGGCTTTCTTGCCTTGCGGCGCACCGCGGCTGCGCCATCGTAGCGATGTCGGCGGCGCTCTGCGCCCCCGCCGCTGCGGAGATGCTCAGGGCGCATTACGCCTTGAGTCTCATGGGGCTCTCCATCGGCAGCGCATCCGCTTCAGGCATCGTCGACGCGCAGAACTACCGCGTCGAGATCTCGATGCACACAAGCGGGCTCGCCAATCTGATCAACAACGCCAGGGGCGCCGCCAGCGCGAGCGGCGGCCTGACCGTCGGCGGTCCCTCGCCGGCAAATTACGCGAACACGACCTCGAACAGCGACGAGACGCGCACGGTTCGCATGTCGCTCGCCGGCAACGCAGTGCGCGCGGTGGAGGTGAGGCCCGCGCCCTGGGACGCTGAAGCCCGCGTCCCGGTGACGGAAAACGCCAAGCGCCACATCGTCGATCCGGTCAGCGCGCTGATCATGCGCGTGCCGCCTGGAGAGGAACTCACGGGTCCCTCCGCGTGCAACCGAACCATTTCGGTTTTTGACGGCGTCACGCGTTTCGACGTGGAGCTGGCCTATGCCGGCGCCCAAACTGCGCAAACGCGAGGCTACGCCGGTCCCGTCACCGTATGTTCGGCGCGTTATACGCCGATCGCCGGGCATCGCCCCGACAGCTCCGCCACACGTTATATGGCGAACAACCACGACATCAGCGTCTGGCTCGCGCCGCTTCCTGATGCGCGCGTCGTGGTGCCGATCCATATCGCGATCGGCACCGCCGCCGGCAAGCTCGTCATTGACGCGTCGGAGTTCCAGATCGAGCAGCGCCGCGCGGAGTTCAGGCGCTAATCGCTGCTGCCCGTTTCACTGGACGCGAACTTCCTTGGTCTTTTTCCGGTTCATGCGATCGGATTCATACTCGAGATATCTGACTTCCAGAGGGTCGGGCCCCTTGTCGGGGCGTAGACAAAATGATGGGCGCGGCGAAAAGCCGCCGTCCTGCGCCTCGAAGCAGTCCGAGAAGCGCACCTCGCATTGAAACATCGTTTCGCTTTTCGGCGCCGCGCGCGCCGCTACGGCGCGCGCTTTCTCGATCGCCTGCTTGCAGACGTCTGGGTTGAAGCCCCATGCCTCGCAGTCGCTTTGCGTCGCCATATACTTGCCGTCGGCGGAACAGACGGGCGAGCGTCGGAACGCGTAATAGGTTGAAAATCCAGCGGCCGCGACAGCGACAGCGATGATGAAAAACTTGAACATCGGACTTCACGCTCATCGAGATGGACTGTTGCCGCGCTCCGATAGATAGGCGTGGGCGCGCAGCGGCGGCAAGCGTAAACTGAGCGCTTGTTTGAGCTTTGATGCGGCGATGCAGCGCAGCGTCGGCCCTGTCGATCGCTTGACAGCGCTTGGCGTCTGCAATACTCCGAAACCACCGCATTTCGGAACCGCGGCCGAGAGCTGCGAGCATTATGGCTCTCCGGACGCGGTTAGGGCCGAATAGCGATGCAGACGCGTTCCCGCCTAGGTGAGGTCGACGTTGAACCAAGACCGAAGTGGGCCGGCGTCAGCCAAGCTTTCCACTTGACCAATTCGACGAAGAAAGCAACGCCGCTATCGCGGATTGCAGCCTGAATCTCGGCTAGTGGCGAAACGGCAGTGTGTGTGACAGAAGGAGGAAACTATGGGCGCTATTCTTGAACTGACGAGCTATGCAGCGACCCCGGTCGGCATGATCGCGATCATCGTCATCGGCGCGGCCGCTTATTTCGCCGCCCGCTGGGTGTTCAACGACTAAAACAAGCTTCACGAAGCATCGACAACGCGGCGCGCTGGCCTGGGTCAGCGCGCCGTTTTTTTTTGTCTGCGGTTTGCGCCATGCCGGCCGGCGCAAAGAGGCTTGCATCCGTGAGAGCCTGCGGTATTGTGAAGCGCCCCACCTCTAATGGGCAGGGCGCGCCGACCCGCCGGGCCCAGGATTGTGGCGCGTCTACGGCCGGTGCGGGGCGGAACTGACCAATACGCTGCGGTCCCGCGCGGCGGCGGAGGCTGAATGGCTCCTACCTCTTCGATCAGGGCCGCGAGTGACCACAGGGACGGCTCGCGCGCCGCTCGGCCCAGTGGCACCGACGGCGCTCACACGGCAATAGAGACGGACCGCATCGACGTCGCCGTCGCCGATAAGAGCCCGCTCATCCTCGCGGGCTTGGACAAGCTGCTGTCGGACGACCGCCGCTTCAATCTTGTGGCGAAGCTGACGGACGGCGAAGAGTTTCTCGAAGCGGCGCGTCAGCAGAAATTCACGATCGCCGTCATCGGCTGGCAACTGCCGACGCTGCACGCCCGCGACGTCTTGCGCGCGCTGTCGCGTCAAGTCGCGGCGCCCAAGATCGTCGTCTACAGCGGCACCAACGATCCCGCCGCGCCCGCCGAGACTCTCCAGCTCGGCGGCGCGGGCTTCGTTTCGAAGCGTGCCCCGCCGGAACGGCTCCTCGACGTGCTTGCGGCGGTGGCGGCCGGCGACATGGTGTTTCCCTTCGTCGACATCCGCAAGATGCGCAGCGACCCGCTGGAAAATCTCACCCTGCGGGAGCGAAGCCTGCTGTCGGCGCTCGGCTCCGGCCACACCAATAGTCAGCTCGCAAAGGATTTCGGCGTTTCGATCAACACGATCAAATTTCATCTGCGCAATCTTTTCGAAAAGCTTGACGTGCGTAATCGGGCGCAGGCGATCGCGCTCTTTCTGGAGATGAAGCACGGCGCCTATCCAGGCGGCGCCGGCGGGCGCAGCATGGAGCCGGCCGGCTCTTCGCGCGGACGGCGGCATCGTTCGGACTGAGCCCGGCAGCGGCCGGCTAAGGCGCGGGGAACAGCGCGTCGCTTTTTCCAGTTAGCCGATAGGCGGCGAGCCCCGCCCACTCATGCGCGACGAATTCCACAAGGCCGAGCGCTTTCGTCGCGGAGCGCGGGAATTCGACCCAGGAGTCGCCGCTGGTGCGATAGTCGACCGGATAGGCGACCACATCGAAGCCGGCCTGACGAAAGACGCCGACGGCGCGCGGCATGTGAATCGCCGAGGTGACGAGCAGCCAGCGCGCGCCAAGCTTGGGGGGAAGCAGTTCGCGCGTGAAGACGGCGTTCTCGTAAGTGTTGCGCGACCGGCCTTCGTAGAGAATGTCGCCCTGATCGAGTCCGATCTCGCGCCAGAATTGCTGCACAGCGTCGGCTTCGGAATAGGGCGATCCGCGCAGCGCCGCCGAGCCGCCGGTAAAAATCAGACGCGCCCGTGGATATTTGCGCTTGAGCGCGATCGGCGCGGTCAGCCGCTCGGCCGCATCGACCAACGCGGCGCGGTTGCGGCTGGCGCTCAGCCGCTCGTCGATCGTGCCGCCGAGCACGATAATGCCGTCCGGCGCCGCCAAATCGTTGGGCGGCGGGGGAAAACGCGCCTCAAGCGGGCTGGCGAGAAGCCAGCCGAGCGGTCCGAAGGCCATCAGCAGCAAGGCGAGCGCGCTGAAGGTCGAGAGCACGCGTCCCCAAGTTCGCCAGCGCGTGAACAGCAGCGTTGCGCCGATGACGGCGGCAAAAATGAAGAAGTGGACCGGCGCCAGAACGAACGCCAGGATTTTCGAGACAATGAAGAACATCAGTGCACGCGGCTTCCGGGCGAGTCATCGCGCGCAAAGCAGCGGAAGCCAAATTGCGGACGGCTTCGCTTCCGCGCAACGACGCCTCAACCCGCCCGATCACATATTCGGATAGTTCGGTCCGCCGCCGCCCTCCGGCGGAACCCAGGTGATGTTCTGCGCAGGGTCCTTGATGTCGCATGTCTTGCAGTGAACGCAGTTCTGCGCGTTGATCACGAAACGCGGATCGCGACGCGTCGCCTCGTCGGCATAGACAACTTCGTAGACGCCGGCCGGGCAATAGAGTCGCGCCGGCTCGCCAAAAATCGGAAGATTGCGCGCGATCGGAATCGCAGGATCGGCAAGCTTCAGATGAACCGGCTGATCCTCTTCGTGATTGGTGTTCGAGACGAATACCGACGACAGCTTGTCGAAGACGACATCGCTGGCGCGCTTCGGATAGACGATCGGCGTCACTTCCGAGAGCGGCTTCAAGGTCTCGTAATCGGCCTTGCCGTGCTTGAGCGTGCCGAAGAAAGAAAAGCCGAACAGCTCATTCGTCCACATGTCGAGGCCAAAGAGCGGCGCGCCGAGATAGGTGCCGTATTTCGACCAGAGCGGCTTGACGTTGCGCACGGGCTTTAAATCGCGGCCGATCTCTGAGGCCCGCCAAGCTGCGTCATAGGCGTCCACAGAATCATGCGCGCGGCCTTCGCCGATCGCCGCCGCGATATGTTCGGCGCATAGAATTCCCGAAACAATGGCGTTGTGGGACCCTTTGATGCGCGGCACGTTCATGAAGCCCGCGGCGCAGCCGACCAGCGCGCCGCCCGGCATGACCAGCTTTGGCACGCTCTGCCACCCGCCCTCCGTCAGCGCGCGCGCGCCATAGGAAAGACGTTCGCCGCCTTCGAGCGTCGGCGCGATCAGCGGATGCGTCTTGAAGCGCTGAAACTCGTCGAACGGCGAGAGCGTCGGATTTGAATAGTTGAGATGCACGACGAAACCGATCGACACGAGATCGTCGTCGAAATGATAGAGGAACGAGCCGCCGCCGGTGTCGGCCGCAAGCGGCCATCCAAAGGAATGCTGCACAAGCCCATCCTTGTGCTTCTCCTTCGGAATGCGCCAAAGCTCCTTGAAGCCGATGCCGAACTTCTGTGGCTCGCTGTTTGCGCAAAGGTCGTATTTCGCCAGCAGCTGCTTGGTGAGCGAACCGCGCGCGCCTTCGGCGAAGATTGTATATTTGCCCTTGAGCTCCATCCCGCGGGTGAAGCTGTCCTTGGGCTTGCCGTCGCGCCCCACGCCCATATCGCCGGTCGCGACGCCGACGACTTCGCCATGGTCGCCGTAAAGAACTTCGGCGCCGGCGAAGCCAGGATAGATCTCTACGCCGAGGTTTTCGGCTTCCGACGCCAGAAAGCGAACGACATTGCTCAGCGAGCCGATGAAATTGCCATGATT
>DATBRI010000125.1:0-2474 GCA_036560365.1 Methylocystis sp. | reverse complement strand
GGTGTGCATGACTCCACCCGGTATTGTGGCGCGGCCTGCCCAAGGTCGCTAAAGTCTCGAAGAACTCCACACTGATATTCGACACGCCAATATCGATCCTACATCTGCGAACGGGAAGCGGTACGCGAAGGCCAAGCGCGGTGCATGCCTGTCAATAGCTGGGTATTCCCAGAGATGTTTCGCAAGGCGAAAGTCTATCTCGTCGGCCTCGTAGCGTTCAGGACGCTGCGAGGCCTTCGTCTGTTGAGCGGTCGGGCACTCACGTGCGCGATGCGTTTCGGTGTCTTCCGTTCGCTCTAGGCGCTCGCCGCGCATTCGCCTTCTTTCCTCCCAGACCTGGGGGCGCCCGCTCCGGTTGGTTCCAGAGCTGGATTTCAGCGCGCGCCCTTGGGTCGCGCGGGGTGTCGGCAAACCTTGGCCAAGGTTTATCGCGAGGCGGTTTTGAGCGGGGTCGCGGCGCGCTCCCGCCGCGGAGTCGACGGCGTTGAGCGATGGCGCGAGACGACGCGTCGGTCAGCCCCAATAATCGCCTGTCGACGCGAGGCGCGGACCATTTCGTGTCGCCGCGAAAGAAAGAGGCGCAGGACGATCAGCAAGTCCGCCGCGCAGCGATCAGCGCCGCTATCGAGGCAGCCGCGCAGATCGCGGATCATCATTCTAAGGGCCTCGGCGTGGCCGCGATGCGCGTTGAATAGATAGCTCTTTAGCAGCGCGTGGTGTCGGGCGTTCGGTGTGAGGCCGACGACGAGCGCGTCGCGATCGAGGTTGGCGAGTTTGGCGCAGTGCGTGAGCGTGATCATCGATCCAAGCCGGAGTGAGACGTAACGGAACAAGACGGTCGTCTATCGTGGCGCGACGGAGATTGGCAGCTGGGGAATCTACGTAGAAACAAGCTCTTGCTCTGATCTAGCTTATATATGATAATATCCTTTATCACGTAGTGGGCGGTGGCATGAAAAAAAAGAAAATCGCCCCGTTCTTTTTGATCGTCGCCGATCGCGACAAGCGCGTCTTCACGGTCGAGGGTCCGATGGTTGATGCGGAATGGAACGAGGCCGTGGGTCGCGCCCAAAAAGAGGGACGGCGGGTGACGTGCTGCGGCGCGGGGGCCGATCGCTCTCGCGCCGAGAAGGATTACGCGGCGGCCAGCCGGTTTCGGCTCGCGCGGTCGGGTTCGATTGTCGACGCGCCCCCTTGCCCTAACGGCGGGTTCCCGATGCCTAACGCCAATTGTCACTTTTGATCGAAAGTCTCGCCCTATGCCCCGCCTTCCCTTCGATGTCATCGTCTGGGTCAAGAAGACCGACGATTTTGCCGCGCTGCGCGACGAATTGATCGGGCTCGCCGCGGAGGAGCCGGACGAGTCGGGTGGGGACGAGGAGATCGTCGATTTTCATTGGCGCTTCAACAATCTGAAGGAGGCCGAGAGTGTCGCGGAGGTTTTGACCGCTGTTCGTCAGAGGCCCGAAATCATTTTGTTGCGCCTGTCGAATTACGACGCCCCGGAAACGTCGATCACGTTCAAGGACGAGCGCGATGTTCGACTTTGATCCGCCCGCAACTCCGATCGCCAAACTTCCAGCGCTTGCGGCGTCGGGCGCGACCGCTCTCATCACAGCGCTCGGCGAGCGCGCGTCCTATCGCTTCCTTGAATTCTTCAGCGCCAATATCCGCAACCCGCACACGCGCCGCGCCTATGCGCGCGCCGCCGTCGAATTCTTCGACTGGCTGGAGGCGCGCGGCGTCACGCGGCTCACGGCGATCGAGAGCGTGCATGTCGCCGCCTATGTCGAGCAGCTTTGCAAGGCGCGCTCCGCGCCGACCGCGAAACTGCGCTTGGCGGCGCTGCGGCATTTGTTCGACTGGCTGGTGATCGGCCAGATCATGCCGGTGAATCCCGCCGCCGCCGTGCGCGGCCCGCGCCACATCGTGCGGCGCGGCAAGACGCCGGTGCTTGATCCGGCGGAGGCGCGGCAGCTCATCGACGCGATCGACGCGACGACGATCATAGGCCTCCGCGACCGGGCGCTGATCGGCCTGATGGTCTATTCCTTCGCGCGCATCGGCGCGGCGATCGCCATGCGCGTCGAGGACGTGTATCCGCGGAACCGGCGGCTATGGGTGCGCTTGCACGAGAAGGGCGGCAAGCAGCACGCCATGCCGTGCCATCACAATCTGGAGGCCTACCTCCACGAATATATCGACGGCGCGGGGCTGGCGGCCGCGCCGAAGGCGTTGCTGTTCCAGAGCTACAGCCGCGCGACCGGCCAACTGACCGGCAACCCCCTGCCTCAAGCCAACGCCTATGCGATGATTCAGCGGCGCGCCAAAGCCGCTGGCGTCACCACGCGCGTCGGCAACCACACGTTTCGCGCCACAGGCGTCACCGCTTACCTGAAGAACGGCGGCACGCTTGAACGCGCCGCGCAGATGGCGAACCATGCGAGTACGCGCACGACGCAGCTTTACGATCG
>DATBRI010000124.1:0-1661 GCA_036560365.1 Methylocystis sp. | reverse complement strand
CCTTGTGAAACTTACAATTTCTATCCCTTTCGCCGCCCATTCATTGAGGTCTTCTTGCGAATTGGAGAGACATGCGCGGCCATATAGGGTGAGCTGCTCCGCCTTCAAAATTATCAATTTCGTCTTGATTTCATCCTCGACGCCGGACATGGCTCATTCCCTCTCGATCTTCAATCGAACGACGTTCCGCGCGTCCCTCGGCTCGCAATACGCCGCCCAATCCGCCATGAGCGCCCGCCGCTTTTCGAGCGCGTCGCCGCGCCGGTAGGCTTGCTCGGCCGAGTCGCCGACGACATGCGCCAGCGCGGCCTCGGCGACCTCGCGCGGAAAATGCGTCTCGTTTCCCGCCCAATCGCGGAAGGCGGAGCGGAAGCCGTGAACGGTCGCGCCTTCGACGCCGATGCGCGCGATGACTTTCGCCATAGCGACATGAGAAAGCGGCTGGCCGCGACGTTGGCCCGGAAAGACAAACGCGCTGATCTTCGCCGCGAAGAGCTGTTCGAGGATCGCGGTAGCGCGCTCGCACAAGGGAACGCGGTGTTCGCGCCCCGCCTTCATGCGCTCGGCGGGAATCGTCCAGACTTTCGCCGCGAGGTCGATTTCTGGCCAGCGCGCGCCATAAATTTCGCCCGATCGCCCCGCCGTGAGAATGGCGAATTCCAGAGCTCGCGCGGCGATCGTGTCAATCTCGCGCAATTTCTGCGCAAAAGCCGGAACGTCGGCATAGGCCATCGCGGCGTGATGTCCGCGCGCCAGCTTCCCGCGCTTCGGCAATAAGTGGGATAAATGGCCGCGCCAGGCCGCCGGGTTGTCGCCGGCGCGATGCCCTTGGGCTTTTGCCGCGTCCAGCGCCGCCTCGATTCGCTGGCGCAGACGGTTGCCCGTTTCCGGCTTCGCCTGCCAGATCGGCGCTAAGACGGAAAGAACCGCGGCCGTGTCGATTTCATCGACCGGTCGGCTCCGCAGCGGCGCGGCGAGCTCGGTAAGGGAGATGCGCCACTGGTCGCGGTGCTTCTCGTTGCGCCATTCGAGCGACTTCGCCGCGAGCAACGCGTCCGCGATCTCGCCGAACGTCGGCTTGCGGGCGTCGATTCGCGCGCCCTCGCGTCGCGCTTCAATGGGATTTGAGCCCGATCGGAGAATGCGGCGGGCTTCGTCGCGGGCGGCGCGCGCCTCGGCGAGCCCCACGCCGTCAGCGACGGCGCCGAGGCCCATTTCCGGCCGGCGTCCCCGCCATGAAAATCGATAGACCCATGTTTTCGCGCCAGAGCGCGCGACGCACAGATAGAGCCCGCCGCCATCGGGATAAATCCCCGGCGCGGCCGTCGCCACCTTGCGAGCGCTCAACGTTCCGACCATCTGAAAACGTTCCGACCACCCGGACCTTGGTCCCCCAATTGGTCCCCCAGGCGAACGCGAATTATAGCGAACGTCGGCGAACGCGCAAGCGCGCCCGCGAAACGGTGTTGATTGAATTTGTTGGGGTTTGTGAACGCTGGCGAAAGCCCGCGAAGGTAGTTTGGTCGGAGTGGCGGGATTCGAACCCACGACCCCTTGTCCCCCAGACAAGTGCGCTAACCGGGCTGCGCTACACTCCGACTTGCCGCCCTTATAGTGGGCCGCGGGCGCGGTGGCAACGGTGGCGGCGCGTTTTCATTTCG
>DATBRI010000123.1:0-13501 GCA_036560365.1 Methylocystis sp. | reverse complement strand
TCGCCTGACGTCGCGGACGAGCTCGCGCGGCTCCGCGCTCGCGCCCGTCTCCTTGAGCTTGCTCTACTTGGCGGCGGCCGCAGCGGAATGAGCTTGGACGAAGGGACCTATCTCGACGCGCTGACTCAGGGCGCCCACGACGTCGCCGATGGTCTCGACAGGCTGGCCGAAAGGCTCGGCGCGTGACTCCCGCTTCTCCGCGCGTCGGTTAGGGCCGCGTCGCGCGAATTTCAAATCCGCGCCCGAAGGAGGATGACAAAATGAAGGATCAGACAGCAACCGCGCCGGATGCGCTGGCTAACGACCAAGAGGAAGAAGGCGTCGACCGCGATTTTTGCGAATTGGCTCGCAACATGAAGTTGCGATGCGCCGGCTTCGCATTTCTACTTGAGAATATGGCTGAAGTCGGCCCCCGCCTTGAAGAAGATGATTTTGAGGCGGTCGCTCGCCTGGCGAGGGACATCGCTGAAAAAGCAGCCGAATTACATGAGTGCGCTCGGTTGGACTTTGTGGACGCACTGGACGCCGCCAACGCGAAAAAGGGGATATTTCCATGAAGGCGCAAATCTCTCGCCGCGCCGTCACCTCCGGTCTCGCGCTGGCCTCACTGGCGCCGCTTCCCACGCGCGCCGATGAAATTCATTGCGACGCCGAATTGATCGAGCTCGACGCCGCGCTGGCGCGCGCCTGGAAACTTCAAGACCAGGTTGAAGGGCAAGGGCTGCCCGGCGAACGTCGCGACGTCGATCTTGAAGCAGCCATGGCGTCGACGCGCGCCATCGTCGAGTCGATCCTCGCCGCGCGGGCACAAACGCTCGACGGCTTGCGCGCGAAATGCCGCGCCCTGCTGTGGTGTCATTCCGGTGAATTCGAGGGGCTCGCGCCCGCTCCTGGCGAGACCTTCATCGTGAGTCGCACGACCGATTTGCAGCTGCGCGACTCGATCCTCCGCGACCTGCTCGAAATCGCATTGAAGGCGTGAGCGGGCGCGTTGGGCGTCTTGCCCAATAAGGGCTGTTAGCCGTCGTACTGACGCTCGCGCTTTTTCGGTGAAACTTCGTCGAATTTCACGCGAAAAACACCGAAGAGATTTCATTGCGAAAACGGACGGATAACCCCTCTAATTGGCGGCGATTGATAGGGAACGCTTGGAGCGACGCAATGAACAAACCCGCGGAGGCAGCGACTAGCAGGCAACTCGTCAACGAACGGCGCGCCGCCGAAATTCTCGGCTTGCAAGTGAAAACGTTGCAAGAGTGGCGCACCTCCGGCAAGGGATGCCCGTTCGTCAAGATAGGGCGCGCGGTGCGCTATTCCCTGGCCGATTTGGACGCCTTTATCGTCAAAAACACAGTACAGTCGACAACCGAAGCCGATGCGCGCAAGCGCGCGAGTTGATTGTTTTGCGTTGTCATCGCCGCCGCGCGCCTCGGCGCTTTTCGAGCCTTCATAACGCAGATGTTCCCGCCAATGATCGAGACGCAAAAAAGCACCGCCGCCACACTACCGTCTCGCGAGGGCTGGGAGCCATGGCGCGAAAGTTTCCGAGAGCATGGCGAAGACGCGCATAGGTCGGAATGGCGCGACGGCGCGCTCTCGCCACTGTCGCCGCTCGATTCCGACGCCGCGCCGCAGGTGTTTCAACTGGCGCCGCCGCGTTTTGTCGGAAGCCGTAAATTTTGGCGCTCGATCGAATTTTCCGCCACGGCGCTGCGCCGCGCGCTGTTCGGCGCGATCTTCGCGACCAACGCGCCCCGGCGCACCATGGCGAAAAAAATGGCCGGTCTCTCGGTTATGGCCTGCTGTGAATTCACGGATGGCGAATGGTCCGCGAAATGGGAAAGCGGTCGGGAGGCTGCGGGCCGCGAATTTCTGAGCCTCGTTTCGCTGCTGTTCGGCATTCCGCCCGGCGTCGCCGCCGTGCGCATTTTGGAGGCTTGCACAAGCGCCAAATTCGACGCGCGGGCCGCGCTGGAAATCGCGGCGGCCGTCGACGGATGGTTTGAGCGCGGCGCGCCGCCGAACAAGGGGCGGCGCGCATGAGGGGGCGCCCGATCGCCTTTCAACGCATAGCCGATGCGGCGGCGCGGCATTCCGACGCGATTCTGCGGCGTTGGCTGCCCGATGGCCGCGTCGACGGCCGCGAATGGATCGCGCGCAATCCCAAGCGCGCCGATCGCAAGCCGGGAAGCTTCAAGGTTAATTTGAAAACTTGCCGTTGGGGCGATTTCGCCACGGGGGACAAGGGCGGCGACTTGATCGCGCTCGCGGCCTTCCTGTTCGATTTGGATCAAGCAAAGGCGGCGCTGCGCGTCGCCGAAATGCTCGGGGTCGATCCTTATGAGTGACCCCTTCGCGCCGATCGGCGAAGGCAAGCCGAACGGCCAAACGCCTCCGCCGGCGTCGCCACAATGGACGCTTATCGCGCCGGTCCCGCCCGATGCGCCGTCGCCGCCTTCTCGTCATCCCAAGCTTGGCGCCTATTCGGCGCGCTGGACCTATCGCGCCGCGTCCGGCGAAGTGCTCGGCTACGTTTTGCGCTTCGATGGCGCGGACGGAAAGCAGTTTCGCCCGCTCGCGCTCTACGCGCCGGCCGGCGGCGGCGCGCCCGTGTGGCGCTGGGAGGCTTGGCCCGTCCCGCGTCCGCTCTATGGGCTCGATCGCCTCGCCGCGCGGCCCTCCGCCTTTGTCGTCGTCTGCGAGGGGGAAAAATCGGCGGACGCCGCCACGCGGCTGTTGCCGGATTTCGTGTGTGTCACGTCGCCCAACGGCTCGAAAAGCGCCGCCAAGGCCGATTGGAGCGCCTTGCGCGGGCGCGACGTGACCATCTGGCGCGATGCCGACGAGCCGGGCCTCGAATATGCCCGCGCCGTCGCCGCGCTCTGCTATGCCGCCGGCGCGGCGTCCGTGGCGATCGTCGCGACGCCGGGCGGTGTCAAGGAAGGATGGGACGCCGCCGACGCCGAGGCGGAGGGCTGGACGCCAGCCCGCGCGCTCGATTTGATCGGCGCCGCCGAGCCGATCGAAAGGCCGGCGGCGGAGAGCGCAAAAAAGGGGAAGCAAAAGAAAGAGCGGCGCGCGCGCCAGCGCGACGTATTCATGGAGCTCACGCGGGATTGCGTGCTGTGGCATGGGCCTGATTACGAGGGCTTCGTAACCTTTCCGGTCAAGGATCATATGGAGACCTGGCCGCTGCGCTCTTCGGCGTTTCGCCGTTTTCTGTCGTCGCGCGCCTACGAGGCGCATGGGGTTGTGCCGGGTGGGCAGGCTCTTGAGGACGTGACGCGCGTGCTGGAGGCCCGCGCCGTGAGCGAAGGCGAACAGCGCGCGCCCTGGCGCCGCGTCGGCGCGCGCGACGGCTGTCTCTACGTCGACCTCGCGGATGCGGAATGGCGCGCCGTCAAGATCACCGCGACGGGCCGCGAGCTCCTCGACGCGCACGATTTGCCGTTCGTCCGTTCCCCGCGGATGCGCGCCTTGTGCTCGCCACTCGGCGGCTATTCGATCGGCGAGATTTTCCGCCCTTTCGCCAATGTCGCTCACGACGACGATTTTCTTCTTATCGTCGCCTGGCTGGTCGCCTCGTTTCGCGAGCGAGGCCCCTATCCGATCTTGGTCTTGAACGGTGAACAGGGTTCGGGAAAATCGAGCTTCGCGCGACGGCTGCGCAGCCTGCTCGATCCATCCTCGCCCCCTATCCAGGGGCCGCCGAAGGACGAACAGGCCTTGATCGTCACGGCGCAAAATTCTCATTTGATCGCGCTCGATAATCTCTCGCACGTTTCGCCGGAATTATCCGATGGACTGTGCCGGCTCTCCACTGGCGGCGGCTTCGCGGTCCGCGCCCTTCACACCGACAAAGACGAAAATATTTTCGACGGCGCGCGGCCGATCATCGTCAACGGGATTCCGTCGCTCGCCGATCGCCCCGATTTAAACGAGCGCGCGATCATCGTGCGGCTGGCGACCATTCCCGAAGACAAGCGCCGCCCCGAAGACGATCTCGACAAGGAATGGGAGCAGGCGCGCCCTTATGTTTTGGGCGCCATATGCGCCGCGCTCTCTTCCGCCTTGCGCAACATCGGGACAACAAAGCTCGCGCGCTCCGGGCGCATGGCGGACTTTGAAAAATGGACGCGGGCGGCGGAGCCGGGCCTTGGTTGGGAGGCCGGAACATTCTCGCGCGCCTATGCGAGCAATCGTAGGGATAACGCCGAGGCGGCTTTCGAGAGCGATATCATCGCCGTGGCGATTCGTGATTTCATGGTCCAGGAATGTTCGTATTTTTGGAGCGGGACGGCGACAGAATTGCTCAATAAACTTGGGCTGGTTGTCGGCGAGACGACGCGGCAGATGCGCGTGTGGCCGAAGACCGCGCAAGCCATCGGCAATTGCCTTGAACGTTGCGCGCCGCTGTTGCGCGGCAAGGGAATCACGATCGAACGGAAACATTCGGGCGTGCGCGTGATCAATATTTCTCGCGTGCGCGAGAGCGACGCGCCAGCTCCGCAAAGGGACGACTTCCCATGACGGCGCATCCGCAAAATTGGGCGCGCGACGCGGCGGAAGTGTCGGCCATTCCCGTGAATTCGAGCGACGCGGAATTCCTCGCGCATGTCGACGGTTTGGAGCGCGCGGCCCGCGCCATGATCGAGGCGGGCAGGGCGCAAATCGACGCGGGCAATGCGCAACTCGAAAGCTGTCGCGCCTTGCGCGCGCTGGGCCCTGCATCGGCGGCCGCCAATATCGCGGGAGAACTGGTCTCGATTGGCAGCGTTGCGCAAATCATCGGCGTGAGCAAGGACGCGGTGCGCATGAAGGTGCGTCGCGCGAAGATAGGCGTGAAGAGGGGCGGGCGCGTTTATGTTCATAGCGCCGCGATCCCCGCTCTCTATGCGTGATGGTTGTGTGTTTTGTCTTGGTTCGCCGTTCACTTTGTTCAGATGCGAAACGCGGGGAAGCTCGTCACTATCGCCAATGATTGGGGGAGAGTTGAGCTATCCATGAGCGAGCTAGATTTTGCGCGGGGGCTGGCGAGCGAGCGGACGCGCTTTCGCGAGATTGTCCTTGCATCCGAAGCGGTCGGCAGAGAGCGCGCGGCGATCGAGCTCGCGCTCAACACGGAACTTTCGCCGGACGCCGCGCGGCGGACGCTGCGAGAATTGGCGGCCGCTGCGCCCGGCGCCGCGGTCGTGAGTATCGTGGACGCGCGACGAAAATAGGCGCGCTCGATGCGATATGCCGAACAGCGCGCGACTAGATCGATGTCGCCGCCGGCGTCGCAAAACGAATTGAGGAGAGATTCCTGAGGGCGAAGCGGGAAGCCCGACAACGGCAAGGTTGTCTCCGGCTCCTCAAGTCGTCAACCGGTCAAGGGAACCAATCCCGCGTTTTTTATTCATGCTATCCGCGATGAAAAGAGGAACTCAAGTCATGTCCGATAAAGCTTCCATCCCATTAAGCGACGTGCTCGAAACCGCGCAGAAATTATGCGCGAGCAAAGGCGCGAGCGCCGCCGAACTGGAGCGCGTGATTTCGTCGCTCCCTGGCGCGATCGAGGCGGCCGAGAGAAATCGCGACGCCTTGACCGGACGTCGCCGCGAGACGTTGCTCTCCGGGACGGACGGCGATTTGCTCAAACTCGACAATGATATCGCCGCCGCGAATCGTTTGCTCGATCGGCTTCGCGCGGTCGCGGAGGAATTGGACGCGCGGCTTGCGCAAGCGCGCGAAGCCGAAAGCGACGCCGCGCGGGCGTGCCGCCGGGCGGAATTGATCCTCGAACGCGATCGCGCCGCCGATGGTTTGCATAAGGACTACCCGCGACACGCGACAGCCATTGCCGCGTTGATCGAGAAATGCGTGCGCTCCCAAGTCGCGGTCGAGAAATTTAACCAGGAGGCCCCCGCCGACGAAAAAATTCAGGACGCGGAAAGTATCGTCCGCCAGCGCAGCTGGGCGCCGCGCCAAGAAATCAAACGGCAAATCGTGAACCTTTGGTGCCGCGAAGACGAAGACCGGCCATTACCGGAAGAGCACCAGGCGCGGGTGCGAGACCATGGCGGCGGCCACGGATCGATTCCGCCGACCCCCGGCTGCATAAGTTCCGCGGAGCTATTCGTGCAGCGGCAATTCGAGCGCGTCGAGTTTCGCGCGGCGGAACGCCCTATTTACGCGCCGCCGCTCGCAGTTGAGGTCGCTCTGCCTGGTCTTGTCGCGGGTGAGAAAAGCTTTTGGAGGCCGGCGCGAGAAGGTTTGGCGCCAATTCATTGGCTGCGAGCGATCGAGGCCTCGCGGGATGCGCCTTCGGCGCCGTCCGTCATTGGTCCGGTCCAAGTCGAATATCGGCTCATTGACGCCGGCGTCGCGAATGACGTCGACACGGCCGCGACGGCACGAGCGATCGAGGAGACGCGCCGCGCCGCGCGGTAGGGGCGTCAAGGATCAACGGCGTGCTCGGCTTTTAAGATTCGCGGGCGACGCCTTCACGGAAAGATTGGCAAATGGCTACCGAACCACAGACGTTGGCGCGCTACCAAAAATCGAATGGATATATTTCCGGACGCGTGGCCGCCACGTCGCCGCCGCCGCGGCACGATCTCGCGGCGAGCAATCCCGCCGTTCGAACAGCCTTCGAACGCGCGGGCCTTTTGCCTCTCTCCGAGTCCTTGGCGCGCGCGGATCCGCCGAGGCCGGCGCCTGTGCCGGAAGCCGCCGGCCACGATCCGTGGGATGCAACCATCGCGGCGGTTTGCGCCGAGAAGGGCTTGGAGCCGCGCGGCGGTCTTGCTCATGCGTCGAGCGTCTCGCCGGGCGCCGCGGCTCACCTATCGCGCGAGGCGCGGCCCACGACGCCGGGCGCGCTTCCTTGGAGCGTTGTCGTCGAGCGCGTCAACGCCGAAGCCGGATTCGGGCCTCGCGCCGCCGCGCCGACGCAAACGAGTCCGCGCGGCGCGCCGCTGGCGCCAAGCTTCGCGGCGCCCGACGCCGGCCGCGCATCGACGGGTGAAGGCGCGGCGCCGTGGGGATCGGTCGTCGCTCGGCTCAACGAAGAGGCTGGCTTAACCGACAAAGCGCGAGGCTTCGCAAAACGAATTTGACGCCGGAATACGATTTGAGGGCGTCTGGGGCCGTCCAACAACGAGAAGCCATCCTCCGCCCGGCGTCAAATCCTTTTACAGGAAGCGGTCAAGGAGGGCGCGCCCCAATTCATTCAACCCCGGCCGCCACGCGCGGCGAATGCAAGGAACGTTCGCAATGTCAGTTACTATTTTAAAGCTTTCGCAGCCATTCGAGGCGTTTGGCGAAATGGTCTCGGAGGTTGAGATCAAGGAGCCGCGCGCCCGTGATTATCTCGAGTTGGGCGAGCCGCGCATTTTCGCTCGGACGCCCGATGGCGCGATCTACGCCATCGAAGACATCGGCGTCGTGAAGCAATATCTCACGCGTTGCATCAGCAAAAAGGATTCGGCCGGCAGGGATATGGCGAGCGTCGAATCGTTCATGGCGCTCGCCGACATTCGCCGCGCGAGAGAGACGTTAATTGGTTTTTTTTCGGATGCCGCCCAGGCGACATAGCGACCATGATGGATAATCTCGTTTTCGCTTTTGCTATTTCGCCGAGCGAAGTCGAGAGCATGCCATTCAGTCGCATGAATTATTGGCATGATCGCGCGCTGGCGCGGCGTAAGGCGGAAAAGGACGGCAAGCGATGACGACGTTGCTCCAAAAAAAAATTGAAATCTCCGCCGAAGATTTAACAGGCAAGGCCTTCGCGGGGATCGAGAAGCGCATCGACGCGCTATCCAAGGCGTCGAAGCGTCTCAGTGGGGGCATTGGCGGCAAGCTGGACCTCATTAGCGGCGGCATGTCGAATTTCGGCTATGACAAAAATAGGACCGCCGGCGCCGACATGATTTCGCGCATGTCGCGGATTAGCCAGAGCGCCGATAAGGCGAGTTCGTCGCTTGGCGGCCTCGGCAAATCACTTTCCGGTCTCGGCACCGTCATCGCACCTTTCATAGCTTTGAAGGTGAAGGACTTCGCCGGCGACGTCATTCACACCTTTCGCGAATTCGACAAGGAGCGCCGCTACGCCCGCGCCGTGATGGGTATTTCGGACAATGAACAAAAGCCGCTCATCGACCAGGCGATTCACGGCGGCGCTACGTCGAAATACAACGATATTCAATGGCTCGAAGCGCAGCGCGCATTGGCGGGGCGCGGTCTGAACACCCAGCAAATCCTGGCGTTGACCAAGGTCGCCGCCAATCTCGGGCAGGCCATGGACTTGACCTTGCCGGAGGCCTCGACGGTTCTCGAAGGCGGCATGTTCGGGTTTGGGAAAAAGACCTCGACCTACGAGGAGGCGGTCGCCGGCGCGCAGCGAACGGCTGACCTCCAGGTCAAAGCTTCGAAAGCCTTCGGCATGTCCCCCGATGATATCAGGGAGGGCTATAAATTCGCGGCCGCGCCGTTCCATCTCGGGGGGCTTTCGGAAGAGACGATGCTGGCCTTCCTGGGGCTCGGTAAAAAGGCAAATATGGGCGGCGACGAAATGGGCACGGCGGGACGCGCCGTCATCGCCAATCTCTTGAATCCCACGTCCGGCGCGCGCACCGCGATGATGGCGAGCGGTATCGATTATTCGAAGTATCAAAATCAGGGCTCGCGTCCGATGGATGCCGAGAGTTTCGCCAAGAGCATCGCCGCGACCTATGGCGTCGAACTGGACAAGGCGGCTAAGGCCTCGCTCCAGAGCGTATTCAACAACAAAGCCGTCGTGGCCGACGCGGCCAAGTTCATGCCGGCCATTATGAACGTCTTGGGGGACGCCCTTTCCGGCGACGACGCCAAATCGAAAAAAAGCATTGCGGCCCAGGCGCGCCACTACCGCGACGCCTCGATGAGCGGCGTCAACACGGACAAACTATTCACGGACCTGATGGTGGCGATGGCGCATAATCCCGCGCTCGCCAACGTCGTATTCGGCTCGAAACAGGGCTCCCGGATCATGACGGCGCTGGGCGATCCGGAACTGTTTGTGAAAAAGCTCGATGAACTCAAAAACCATTCGCAGGGCTATTCCGAGAAAGTCGCCGAGGAGAGAATGGCTGGCTTCGACGGCGCGATGTCCCGTCTTGAAGGGTCGACCAAGAATCTGGAAACGGCGTTTGGGCGCGCCAATGACGTATGGCTCACGCCCACGATTAACGAGGGCGCGCGCCTTGTTCAAACATTTGCCGAGATGGACGCCGGAACCCTAAGGATGATTCAAGCATTCGGCGGCGCCGTGACCGCCATCGTCGGCTTCGAGACGGCGCTGAAGGCCGCGGCGGTGGTGCAGACCATGGCCGGCAACCCTGCCTCGGCGGCGGCGATCACCGGCCTCGGCGGCGGCGCTCTCGGCCGCATGGGTCTGTTGGGCGCGGGGCTTGGCATCGCGGGGGCCGGCTATATCGGTAATGAGATTTATAAGAACTATAACGCCATGGAAGACTCCCCGCCCACCAATTGGGTCGAGCGCATGGGCGACAATTTCGACCAATGGGCCGGCTGGGGTCGCTGGTCGCCGGGCAATCAACTGAAGCGCGCCGGCATTGGCGGCGTTCCGTCGGGGATATCGTCATTCGGCTTTGGCGTCGGCGGTTCGCCGACCCCGGTCAAGCTCGAAGGCGCGGCTCAAATCGGCATCCGGATCGAAGTAAGTTCAGACAACGAGTCGGTTGTGCGTCGGGTTTTGCAGACGATCGACGCGAGCGGCAATCTTCGCGCCGACACGGGCCGTAGTATGCCGGAAACGACGCCGGGCGCCTGGAACGGCGAATAATGGCGCTGATCGCCTTAAATACGCGGCTGCTGTTCTGGGCGAATTCCGGCGCAGCGCCGGGCGCCATCATGGGGGAGTAATGTTGTGAACGACGAAAAATCCTTCGAGCCCGGGCCCGCGCCGCGCATTCCTGTGGGTAGGCCTGAATCCTTGAGCCTTCCGGCCGGTTATCGGCGCGGCGTGGACGATTTGGCGAGAGCGCGCCAGCAAGTTGAAACCCTCACGCGATCGCAGCGCGGCGCATCGGGTGGCAACGCCGATTCCTACGATGCGGAGCGAGCGCTTAAAGAGGCGGGAGAAGCCATTGCGAAAAAGGAACGGCAGGAACTAGCGCCCTTGGCGCAATCAATTGCGCAGCGTATTGTTCTCGCGAATCTCGCGCTGTTCTATTTTCGGTTGGCCTGCGGATTGAGGGTTAACCACGCGCTGCGGGAACTTGTCGAGCTCCGCAAAAATTGCTTCGCCATGATCGACGCGAACATTGTTTTTTCTTCGTCCGACGCCGAGGCGGCCGCCCAATACCGCGCTATGATCGCCGAAGATTTGGAAAAATTCTTCGTCGTGATCGAAAAGGCCATCGGCAAAATGGATTTCGCCAAGGCTCCGATTTCCGGAAGCGCATGAAGCTCGGCGCGATCGCCGCGCTCGATGGAGAAAATCGATGATCAACTTCAAGGTGGACGTGGAGTCGCTAAAACGAGAACTCAACCGCGACTTGAAGCGCATTTCCGCCAAGATCCCGCAAGCCATCGCGCGCGGGCTGAATGAGGGCGGCAACAAGGTTCGCACGCAAGTGCAACACGCGCTTCAGCGCCAGACGGGGCTTGTTAAATATAAGTCCGTCACTTCGCGCGTTCAGACCATCAGCGCCTCTCCCAGTAAACTCAACTATCAAATTATCGCTATGGGAAGGCCGGCGATTCCGATCAAGGAATTTCGCGTGAAACTCGGGCCTCACGGCGTCGTCGCCTTTCCGTGGGCGAAGGAGCATGACTTTAAGCGATCTTTCGTCGGCAACGGCCGCGTCTCCGGGGCTTTCATGGCCCGCAAGGGGAAAGAGCGCTTTCCGGTGCGCCGGCTATTCGGACCGTCCTTGGCGAAGGAGCTGGACAAGGACGAATCGGCCGAGGCTTTCAACAGCGGCGCGAGCGCGTTCGTTCCGCCGGCGATCGAAAAGCATCTCGATAAACTCTTGGGCTGAAGACCTCGGCATGGGGAAAACAATATGCGAAATTCGATCGATCCCCGAATATTGAAAACCGAAAACGGGGCGCGCGAGAGCATTACCCCGTGCGTCTTCGCGGTTTTCGACGCGCTGCAAATCATCCTCTCGCGCGCGGCGGCGTCGGAGCCCATCGAATTGAAAAGGGCGCTGGAGAAGGCTTTCGCCGAGCGCCGCGACGAATGCCTGAAATCCCTGGAGGATGCGGGGCTATTCGATGAGTTCGCCGCGATGAGCGCGGAGGATATGCGGCGCGAGACCGAAAGCGCGATTCGGTGTTTTTTCGAGGTGTTCGAATTCGCGGCGGAACGCGCCGATTCGATGGCCGCGCTCGCCAAGCCGGAAGGCAACGCATAGGCCGGGGAGCGCCAGCGCGCCCGATGCGCCGCGAGAGGGAACCAAGTGAGCCATGACGGAAGACGCCGCCGCGCAGAGTGACCCGCCGGGCCTTTGGTTGTCGGTCTCCGAACTCGCGAAGAGTCGCGGCGTCACCAAGCAGGCCGTTTCGCGCCGCGCGGGGCGCTTGCGCGCGCAAGGGCTTCTGTCGGCGCGCCCTGGGCCTGGCGGCGCGCTATTGATCAACGTCGCCGAATTCGACCGCGCCACCGGCGAGGCTACGGACCTCGCGCGCGCGACAAACGGCGCCACTAAGGGCGGAACCGGCAAAGCCTCGGTTTACACGCACGAACAAGCGCGCCGCGCCAGTTATAGCGCGGATCTGATGCGGTTGGAGCTGGAAGAGCGGACCGGCAAATTGATACGGGTCGATGAGGTCGTCGAGGCCTTGAGAGCTGTCGGCGAGCGATTGGCGATGACGATCGACATGCTCCCGGAAAGGGCGGAAGATGTCGCGGCCGCCGTCGCCAAGGACGGCGAGCGGGGCGCACAAACCGCTCTTAAAAGCGCGGCCTACGATTGGCGCATGCTCCTCGCCGAGGAGGTCGAACGCTTCACCGCCAACGCCAAGAAGGAAACGCCGCCGGCTTGAGCGTCTTCCGGCGAGCTCTCCAAACAAGCAACCCGCGAGGCTTGAAGGACGGCGGCTTGACGCCTTCGTGACGCGGCGATGGCGTCGCCACGAAGAAGCGGCCTTGCGTCACGGGCTGGCGAGCCGGGCGGCGCGGTTGCGGCGACCGTAAATCTGGGTCGCGAGGCGCGACCGTGAAACTCGCCGAGCCGCCGCGCGAGATGCTGGGGAATGGCGAGCGCAAACCACGCGGCACCCACCAGAAATCAAAGTAGCAAGACGCGATTTTGAAGCTCGCCGAGGCGAGCCCACGTCGAGATTGACCGCGCCGGCCCAGCCTGGCGCACGCGCCGGCTCTTGCGGCGCGCCCGCGCGGGTTCTCCCTCGAGGCTGCGGCGATCGGCTAGGCGCAAGATCGTCACGGCGAGCCGCCTGCATTCTTTCGATCGCCCGCCGGGATCGCGCTCGCGCCGCAATCCGCCTGCGGATGCCGACGGGGCTCGGCGCCGCTTCGGAATGGCGTCTCGCGATTCCGATCGGAGGGATGACCCTCGGCGCGCCTTTTCTTTCGTGGGGGGCATATGGCGAGGCTCGCCGAGCCGGCTATGGGGCTTCCTGGGTTCTCTCTATTGGCGCGATGGGCTCGCGCCGGGTCGCGGCGCCTATGGCGCAAACCCACGTCGTCAGGATCGTGCCTGGGGCGCTCGGGGCGACGCTCGGGGCCGCGCCGCGGCCCATGCGTGCGTTGCACTGGTCACGCGATCATGAGCTCGCGCCGGCTCTCGATCTTTTCCCGCGCCCTTTTGGCTTCCTGTCGCCCGCACCGGCCAGCGACGGGCCGAAGGAGCGGACTCGCGCGGCCCATCCGATGGCCTCGCCAGGGGGTCGCGGGTCCTTCCTAGGCCCCCCCTCGCCTCACGCCGCCGCCGCAGTCCGCAATAATCCCAGTAAGCCTTTGTCAATTCAGGGTTGACCGGTTGACCCCCGCGCCCTCTGTGCCCTGCCATTTACCCTCGCCTTCGATCTTTTGCGCTTTCAGCGCGTCAACCGGTGGACGGCTTGGACGGCTTGAGTTTTAAGCCGTCCACCCGCAATGCCACGGATCGCGGGGCCTTGGACGGCATGGACGGCTTGGACGGCTTCTCTTCTTAATTAGAAAATAGAAAAAAGAGAAAGAGGGGAGGGCAAGGGGCGTAAGGACCCTCGCGGACGGTGCCGGGAACAATGCCGAGGGGAAGGGGTAACGAAATTGCGCCGGCTGGTGACACATTGGTGACACGGAAGGGCGGACGGTGCCGGTTCGGCTTGCAGTGATTGCTGAATGCTTAATGCGTTCAGGGCTTTATTTGGTGAGCGCGCCGGGGCTCGAACCCGGGACCCTCTGATTAAAAGTCAGATGCTCTACCGACTGAGCTACGCGCTCGCTTGCCGTGGACGGGTCTTTTGGGTCGGATGCCGTCGTGCGTCGGCTTGCCCCAAACCG
>DATBRI010000122.1:0-69852 GCA_036560365.1 Methylocystis sp. | reverse complement strand
GTCGACCATGGAATTGCCAATGCCATTCGTCGGCAGCAGCCAGGCGATGTGCCATTCGCCGCGCACTGTGCAGAGCATGTCGCCGCACAGCGGGCGTCCAGCGGCGCAGTGGCCCGCCCAGGCGAAGGGATAGAGCTGAAGCAGCATAGCGATGGCCGCGACGAAGCAGCCGAAATAGGCCCAGGGCGCGATGATCCGGGCGCTGTCCTTGGGCATGAAATAAAGCGCGACGGCGTTAATGAAGAAAGGCTGGAACGTTATGTGGAGATAACCAAACATGGTCATCAATTGGTTCAGCGGCGAGTCGCACTGATTCAAGACCGAGTAGGCGACCGCCTGAAGCGACTCCATGCTGGCGAAGTAGAGAAGGCAGACCCAGAGGGCGAGCGGTTCGGGGTCCTTCTTGAGCGCCGAATAGGCCGCGCCGGCGATCCCCGCCGTCGCCAACACCGCTGACGCCTCTCCACTCCAACACATTCGGGCATTTCCTCATTTTTATTGTCTGCGACCCGATACACTATCCGCCGGGTCGGTCAAAGCCCCCGATGGGCTGAAAAGCCCTTGAGTTCAAGGCAAAGAGTCAGGCGAGAAATCCGCCGGCGCCAGCTCGAAGCCGGCGAATTCGAAGCCCGGCGCGACCGTGCAGCCGACGAGGGTCCATTCGTCGGGCCCCTGGCCGAGGCTTTTCGCCGACTGCCAAACGCCTACGGGGACCACGGCTTGCGGCTGCTCGCCCGCTGCGAGTTCCGCGCCAAGGCGCAAGATTTCGGTCGGGGCGCCGGGCGTCGCGATCTTAAGCTCCAGCGCAGCGCCGGCGTAGAAGTGCCAGACTTCTGCGGCGTCGACCCGATGCCAGTGGGATATTTCGCCGCCGGGGAGCAGATAGTAGATCGCCGTCGAGGCGGCGCGCCCGTCGACCGACGAGGGATCGCGAAAGGTCTGGCGATAAAAGCCGCCTTCGGGATGTGGCGCGAGATCGAGAAGCCCTACGATCTCCTGCGTCAAAAGCGCGCTTGTCATGCGGCGAAAACGTTTTTGCGCTCGCGCATCGCCGCGAAGACGGCGAAAGGATCGGCGTTCTGCATGCCCATTGCGGCCATCACGCTCGGATCCTCGACGCGCAGAAACGGGTTTGTGGCGTTCTCGAGCGCGATCGTCGTCGGCAGCGTGAATTTTTCGTCCTTGCGCAGCTCGGCGACCGTTTGCGCCCGCTCGCGCAGCACCGGATTGTCGGGATCGACGGTGAGCGCGAATTTGGCGTTCGCCTGCGTATATTCATGCCCGCAATAGACCTGTGTTTCGCCGGGCAGGCTGGCGAGCGTTTCGAGCGTGAGATGCATCATGTCCATGGTGCCCTCGAAAACGCGTCCGCAGCCGAGCGAGAACAGCGTGTCTCCGACAAACACGATTTCATCGTCGGCGAAATAATAGGCGATGTGTCCTAGCGTGTGGCCGGGCGTTTCAATGACGCGCGCGCGCGCCTCGCCGACGTCCACGATATCGCCTTCCGAAACCGCGCGATCGAGCGGCGGCAGCCGATGCGCGTCCTTCGCTGCGCCGATCACCTTCATGTGCGGAAAGCGCGCCTTGAGCGTCTGCGTCCCCTGAACGTGATCAGCGTGGTGATGGGTTAGAAGCAAATGCGTCAGCGGCCAGCCGCGTCGCTCGGCCTCTTGGGCGATCGCTTCGCCGTCAGGCGCATCGATGCTCGCGGTCGCGCCGAACTCCGGCTCATGAAGGAGCAGGCCGAAATTGTCGTTCAGACAGATGAACTGTGCGACTTCCAGTGGCATCGGGCGTCGTCTCCTCCGGCGATCGCCTATCATAGACGCGCTTTACCAAAAAGCGCGACAGCGCGCCCGCGAGATCTGAACGTCTTGCGCCGTCGATGGATTGCGTCGATGATCCGCGCCATGCTCGACGTCGTCGATTTGCGCGCCTTTTATGACACGGCGCTGGGGGAGGTCGCGCGCCGCCTGGTCTCGCGGCTGGTGCGCACGCGCTGGCAGGACCACGCGGGGCTGCGCGTGCTCGGCCTTGGCTACGCGACGCCTTATCTCGATAGTTTTCGAGAGAAAGCGCAGCGGGTTCTCGCCTTCATGCCGGCCACGCAGGGCGTCGTCCACTGGCCAGTCGACGGGCGCTCCGCCTCGGCGCTGGTGGAGCCGTCGATGACGCCGCTGCCCGACGCCAGCATGGATCGCATCCTGATCGTGCATGCGCTCGAGACGGACGAGCATCCGCACGATCTGCTCGAAGAGGTCTGGCGCATCCTTGCGCCCGGCGGCCGGGTGCTGATCGTCGCGCCAAGCCGCACGGGTCTTTGGGCGCGCGTCGACACGACGCCCTTCGGGCAGGGCCATCCCTATTCACGCGGCCAGCTGCAGCAGTTGCTGCAGGCGGCGCAGTTCCTGCCGCTTTATTGGGACGAGGCGCTTTACGTGCCGCCGTTTCAGCGCGCTTCGCTGCTGCGCTCGGCGCCGGCCTTCGAGCGAATCGCCGGCCGCTTCTCGCTGCCCGGCGGCGGCGTGCATATCGTGGAAGCGACGAAGCAGCTCTATCGCCCGGTTATGCGCCGCGCCGTGCGTCGCCTGCCGATCGAACTTGAGCCGGCGATGGAGCCCGCCGGCGCCGAGCCGGGGCTTGAGGGAATTTGAGGCTTCGGACGAGCTGCGGAAGGACCCGGTAAACGTCAGCGCTGGCGAAGTTCGACGGCGACGCCGAACGACTGCGCCAGGAACAGGGCGCCGTGGATCAATCCGGTTTCGTCGATCCCATGTCCAAGCCGCGCCGAGAGGTGCCATTGGGTCGGCACGCCAGAATCCGCCAGCGCATTGGCGGACATGAGCAGCGCCTCGACGGGGATCATTTCATCTTCTTCGCCATGCGCCAAAAGGACGGCCGGCGGCTTCTCATAGGCCAGCGGCGCCTCGTCCGCCTCCGGGCCGAGCACATAGACGCCCGAATAGCCAAGAATCGCGCGTGGCGCGCGCCTGCGCCGCAGTCCCGCGTGCAGCGCCATCATCGTGCCCTGGCTGAATCCGACGAGCGCCAGCGCGCTGTCGTCAAATCCGCGCCGTTCGAGTTCGGCGTCGAGAAAAGCGTCGAGCGTCGGACGCGCCGAAATGCAGCCGCGCCAGCGCTCTTCCGGATCGCGCATGGTGAGCGGAAACCATTGCCGACCGGTCGGCGACGCGGCGCATCGATCAGGCGCATGGGGCGCGACGAAATCGGCGTCGGGAAGGAAGGCGCGCCATTGGCGACCGATCTCAATGAGATCGGCGCCGTCGGCGCCGTAGCCATGAAGAAATACGACGAGCTGCTTTGGCTTGCCGGAACGCGCCTGCACTCTCGGACCATCAATCGCCGCCATGAACCTGCGCCCTTCCGTCGCGTCGCATTTGCGCTGGGAGGGTTATGCGCGAAGGGCGGCGCCGGCGCAACGGCGCTCGCAATTACATCGCTTTGACCATAAACGAGACGATCTTGAACGCGTAGATGCAAGCAGCCGCCAGCGTGCTGTGCTTGACCATGGTCATGGCGAGATAAATGTGATCGGGCCTCATAAAAAACCTCATAGTCGCACGCAGCCGATGCGCGCCGGCGATCGCATTGGGAGCGACCCATTAACGAGACGGTTGCTTTGCGAAGCGTCGCGGCCTGCGTCTCTAACAGGCTCCCGCAAGAGGCGCGCCATGCGCCGTCGGTTCGATTGCGTCTGTTCGCCGCAGGCGAAAACCGGACGTCACGGCGTCGAACCCTTCGCTCGCACCTAAACTTTGACGCAGCGCGTGGTCAAGCGAACGCCCCTGAGAATCCTCGCTTCGCGACAATATGTCACCAGAAGCGGCAATGGCGAGCAAGGCGCCGGCGCTGCTGGCGGTTTCGCCGTAACGCGCGAAATAGAAATGATGAAAGTCATCGATCAGGAACGCGACACAAAGGCGTCCTCATGGCCAAGTTTCTCATCATCGCGGGGCTCGTCATGATCGGCCTCGGGCTTCTCTGGATGGTCGGCGAGAGATTTGGCCTTGGGCGTCTGCCAGGCGATATCGTCGTCGAGCGCGGCAATTTTAAAATCTATGTTCCGCTCGCCACGTCGCTCGTTTTGAGCATCGTCGTCAGTCTGCTCTTGTGGCTGTTCAATCGATAAGCCTTTTGACAATTTGACGCGGGCGTCTGCTAATGCCGCCCAAGCAGGAGGCGCCGGTGCCCACGTTTTTGATATATATGTCTGTAACTGAAATGGCTGCGCTGTTCTGCCTGGGTTTCCTCGCCGCAACGTGGCTTGGCGTCTTGGCTTTTCGCGCCATCGCGCACCAATGGCTGCACGGCCGCCGCAACGCCAACGAAATGATCGGCCTGACGTTGGCGGCGTTCTCGACGCTTTACGGAATTTTGCTGGGATTGCTCGCGGTCGAGGCCTATCAGGATTTCACTGCCGTTCAGGACGTCATCTCTAAGGAGGCGTTGACGATCGCCGCGCTTCATCGAGATTTCGACGGCTTTCCGCAGCCGACGCGGGGCGAGCTTCAGGACAGTCTGCGCAACTATGCGCGCGAGGCGATTGACGCGGTCCATCCGCCGCCCAATGTTCCTCGTGATCCCCATTCACGTTCGCCTGGAATGACCGCGCTATTCGCTCAGCTCATGGGTTTCCAGGCCAAGCTCAAAAGCGAAGAGATCGTTCAGACCGAGACCTTCAGTCGCCTGAACACGCTTGTCGAGCATCGCCGCTATCTCATCGCGGCCGGGGCGAATGGCATTCCAAGGGAGCTGTGGCTGGTGGTCTGTCTCAACGGTCTCTTGTTGCTCGGCCTGATATGCATCTTCGACATGGAGCTCCATGTCCATCTGATCCTCAGCGGCGCGATGGCGCTGTTTCTCGGCTCGGTCATCTTTCTGATCGCCGCGATGGACAATCCATTTAACGGCGGGATGACGATCGATTCAGGGCCGCTCGAAGCGGTGCTGGCGACCTTCCCTGCGGCGCGCTGAGACCGCTCATCAGTCGCTGCACTTTTTTTCGAACCCCCATTCCTCTGCTAGCCCAGCGGCCATCGCCTTGGCGACAGCGCGGCTGCCGACGCTTTCGCCGGTCGCTGGGTCGGCGAAAAAGTGAATGTGATCTGCGTAAACCGTGTCTGGAATCGCGGAGAAAACGTCCAGCAGGCTATGGACGGCGATTCCCTCCTGCTTCAGCGTGAGCAGCGTATCGACCAACTTGAGATACAGATCCTTGTAGCTCAAATCGCCAACCACGCCTTTTTCCTCTTCGGTTAGGGTCTTGCCGTAAACCGGCGAGGGCTGAATGAAGAACACCACTTTTGCGCCCTGCGCTTGGGCGAGCGCGGCGGTCGTTTTAAAATATTTTTTATACTGATAAAGGTTGTACTCGTAGACTTCGTCGCGGCTCCACTCCTTGGGCACGGAAAAATTCGTCAAATGCGACTTATGAAGCGACGCCATGTTTTTCATTATTGAATCGTTGAGCTTGGTGCGGGCCGCGTCGACCAAAAAGAATATCGCGTTTGATGACCTCAAAAGCGGCATATTAAAGTAAAATGAATAAAATGAGTTTAGCGCCGCGCCGCCCAATATAGGCAAATAGCTGCCAGATGCAGATGGGTTTACTAAGATAAAGTTGTTCGAAGGCCATTCGAAACGTTTTGACCAAGACGTCCATTTGTCGAGAAGCATATCCTTCTCATTGAATCCTTCCAACGTAACGATCCCATCAAAAACCTCGCCGAAGAGAAGGGTCATGATGGCCTGTTGCGGCTGCTTCCAGCCGCCATCGGCGCCGTTATAAACTTCGAATTTCGTTCGTCCCTCGGGAGGAACATAGCATTTATTCAGCTGTTCTTCGAGATGTTTGGGTTTACCTTTTTCCGTTTGGCCAAACATGGCGGCCACCGATCCGCCGGTCACCATAATACGAAACTTGTCGGTCTCCTTTTTGTAGGGAAAGTCGCGTCCGAACAAGCCGATATTGTTTATCTCGAACTCTGAATTCTCGCAGGGCGGATTATCCGCATGAACGTTCGTCAAATAAGGGTGAGGGTAAACAGTGTCCATGTAGCGGCACTTGAGGTTTCTCTTCGACGTCATGTGCACCACGAACGTATTCGAACGGGACTCTTCGCGCGTTTGCGGGCTGACGAGTTTTCCTTCGCTCAGAAAATAATAAAAAGTGAAGCCGGCTTCTACAGCAAGCAAACACAGGACGATCACAATGAAGTTAGCGGCGATCCGAACGCTGCGGCGGGGCGTTTTGGCCGGACTGTTTGTTTTTTCGTCTATTCCGTTCATCGAAAGCCCCTTCCAATTGTCCTAGCTCGCGCAAAGACTCCAACCACAGCCGCCATAGAGTAAACGTGGTTTCGCCAATTCACAATTGCGCTGGCGCCGCTCACATTCGCGCGCACAAAGCGAATAGCGCCGACAGTTGAATGGCGCCGACATAGTTCGTGGGAGCCGCATATTTTGCGTTCGGACTATGTGTTTGCTATTTCGATGGACTCAAACGCTTTTATATCGCCCGAGAACACGCCGACCTGCAACAGCACCTTGCTGTTCCGCCCAACGTGTTCGAAGATTTCTACGCCGACCGGATGATGCAGATGGGGCTGGCGTTGGAGGACAAACGCAGGCAGGCCGAGGAGAAAAACAGAGCGGCCTGGTGGCGCGCGCAATTCGTGGCGCGGCGCGGGTGATCTGATACGGCGGCGTCGACGCTCCTGCCGAATTCGCCTGAGGCCCATACGCCTCGACGTATTGGCGGTCCCGAAGGGATTCGAACCCCTGACCTTCGGTTTAGGAAGGCGGCGCGACGCCTAACACAGCCTAACATGGCGTAACAAATCCAAGCCTATTTTCTCTTTTCATATCAGAGATTTACGCGAATGTCGGCCTAAGTTATAATTCTCGGGAGACACGGCGTAACGGCCTCATTTCGTTACCCCAGCGTTACCCAGGATTGGACATGGCAAAGGCATTGACCGCGGCGACAGTCGCGAAGACCCGCGCAGCGGCGGCGCGCGTTGAAGTTCCAGACGGCGCGTGCCCCGGCCTGAATTTGACCGTTCACCCGACCGGCAGGAAGACGTGGGCGCTCCGATACAGGAGGCCAGACGGGCGAAGCGCCAAACTGGTGCTCGGAACAGCGCACGCTGAGCCCTGTGACACACCCCCAGTCATCGGCGGCCATCTAAATCTCGCCTCTGCGCGTGCGCTGGCCGCTCGACTCCGTCACGAGATCGCGATGGGACGAGATCCCGGCGCCGAGACCATGGCGACTAAGCAAAAGCAGACTCCCGGAGGGATTGAAGGCGCCGACACATACCTCAACGCCGCGCGCGACTACGTCGCGCACGCGAAGCTCAAGAGCCGGCGCTGGAAGCAGACCGCGTCGATCCTCGGCTTCCGGCCCGACGGCGCGCTGGTTAAAGGCGGGCTCGCAGAGAGATGGCGCGAAAAGCGCATCGTCGACATCGACGAAGACGAGATTTTCAAGGTCGTCGACGAGGCGCGCGAGCGTGCGATCCCTGGCCTCAAGGCTAGGCGCGCAGGTCAGAGCGAGACGAGAGCGCGCGCGACGTTCGCAGCGCTCAGCGTCCTGTTCAATTGGCTCAAAGAACGGCGCAGGATCAAGACGAGCCCGGTCGGGGCGCTGAAGCCTCCGAAGGCGCCGATGGCGCGCGACCGCGTGCTTACCGACGACGAGATTCGGCGGTTCTGGAATGCCACGGAGGCGATCGGCGAGCCGTTCGGCTCGGTGATGAAGCTACTGCTCTTGACCGGCGCTCGGCTGAACGAGGTCGCCGGCATGCGGCGCGATGAAATTGATACCCATGAGGGTAAGGAAGTCTGGCGCATTCCGGCAGCGCGCACCAAGAACAAGCGCGCGCACGCCGTGCCGCTGTCGCCTACGGCGCGCGAGATCGTCGAAGACGCGGCAGAGCGCACGAAAATTCTAGGCACGCCCTTGATCTTCACCACCACTGGAGCCACTTCGATCAGCGGTTGGTCGAAGAAGAAAAAGCGGTTGGACAAGTTGATGGGCAATCCTGCGCCGTGGCGCTTGCACGACCTTCGCCGCACGGCGGTGACAGGGATGGCGCGCGCCGGCGCCGACATCGCAGTGATCGAGCGCGCGGTGAACCACATCAGCGGATCATTCGGCGGCATCGTCGGCGTCTACCAGAAGCACAAGTATGAAGACGAGGTGCGCCTAGCGCTGCAGGCATGGGAGCGGCTGTTGCTCTCGATCGTGTCAGGCGGCGAGCGCGAGAACGTCGTGGCGATGGAGCGGCGGGCATAATGCGCATCGAGAAACCGCCAAAGCCTGCTACATGGCGCGCGTCGAAGGCGTGGAACAAAGATAAGCGCGAAGGCGAAGACAAGGTGTTGGCGGACTGGACGTTTTTGACGCTTGCCGAAGAGGAGTATGGCGTCGACGCTTATGAAGACTCTTTTGGTCTCCTCGCCAAGCACTTTGAGTTTGAGCGCAAGCGCGCCATCGAGCAGGCCGTGCGAGGCGGAAGCGTCGAGGGACTACGCCGCGTCGTCAACGAGGCCGTCAGAAAGATGTGCGGCGATTGGGTCCCCGACCTTGGCCCAAACATCTGCCAGCGCAAGATGACCCACGGCGTTCAGCGGCCAGACGAGAAGACGCTGGCGCGCATGTGCGCTGAGGTCGAACCAATCGTTGCGTTGTGGCAGCGCACGTGGCCTGGCATCCCGTCATCGGCGGCCAGTGGCATCAGGAAGCGCGCCGTCGCCATCGCAGCCGTAGAGTTCGACGCGGATGAAGCCACGGCGGAGGCGTTCTGGGATAAATGGAAGCGCCGAAGAGAGGCGGAGTGAGACCGCTCTCAGCCGCGAAACAAGCCGCTCCATAACGGGGCGGCTTTTTTTGTGCGCGTCCACGGCAAAGAAAGCTGGCGACGTCAAGACGACAAATGCTGCATCTATCGTTCTCGTTTCACGCGCGGAAGCCTGCTTCTATCCTCGACAGGAGCACCAATCAGGGCCCCGCGCGCGCGCCATAACGGCGGCGCGAATGTAATGAGAGGTTTGCATTATGAGCACACTCAAAAATCAACCGAAGGTCGTGAGATGCTACCGCATCAATTATAACGGCACCTTGGGAGACGTCGCAGTTCTCCGGACCAGCGACCTCGACATCGAGCCCCATCTTAATGAGCAGAAGGTCGTCATCGTGACACTGGCCGAAAGCGGTCGAAGGCTCTTCGGCCGTGCTGAATCCCTCGGAGATGCCGGCATAAGAATTACCCGTAGCAACAGCATGGTCGTCCACCTCGACGGGAGCCCCGTCGACCACGACGCCGCCGATTATGACGAAGTCGTCGTTATCTTGCAGGCGCTCAACGGTGAAGGCAATTTCACTGTAGATGAAGCCACCGCTATGGGCGGTTGGCTTTGCGTCAACATGGAAGAGACGGGTGTCGTTGAAAGGTTAGATTGCAAGTTGGCGAAAGAAGTCGAAACGACCGTGCGCATCGAAGTCGCGCCTATTAAGGGAGAAGAGGACGAGGAAGACGACGCGGACGACGAGGACGAGGCGGCGTAAACGCCAAGCACAAAATCCTGGATGAAGTTCGGGCCGCTCTACGGAGCGGCCCTCTTTTTTGTGCGCGTCGGCGCCGACGGGTCTTGAAAGGCTCGCCGGAAGCAGTCCTGAGCGCCGGAGTCAAGTACGACAGATGCGCATCTAACGCCGGTGAAAGTTCCGCGCGCATCGGGAATCCTGCGCTCAATGGCGATGCGTTAGGGCGCGTCATTGTAAGCATGAAAGGTCCCAACACGAGCTGGTTCGATCATTTCCCAGTGCGCGTTCAACGCTATGCGAAGCAGGTCAAAGACTGGCCGCCTCAGGACGTCGACGACACCAAAATTGTCTACGGCTACGAATCTGGCTACGAAGACGACGGCGACGGCGCACGAAAGATAGGGCATTTGTCGCTGTGGTCTTTGAATTGGTGCAGTGCTTAGACGGTCGCCAGCATAACAAGTTATGGCAGGCGACCATCATGAGAGAAATGACGAAGACGCTGACGCAGCGCTACATCAGGAACAAAGCGCTCAGTGAATATTTGGGCGTGACGCCAATGACGATTTTTCGTTGGCGCAGAGATCCGAAGCTGGACTTTCCGCAAGCCGCCGTCGTGAACGGCGTAGAATATACCTGCCTTGACGAAATCGACACGTGGCTCAAAGCCCGCGTCGTTAATCGCAATGCGCCGAAGGCGAAGTGAGCAACTTCGTCGTGTACGAGCATTGGCGCGCCGACGTCAGCGCCTGCTTCTATGTCGGAAAAGGACGCAGCAGGCGCGCGCACGACACAAAGCGCGGGCGCAATCGCCACTACCGAAACGTCGTGGCGAAACTCTCGCGCGAAGGATTCGAAGTCGACGTCCGCATAGTTGCGGAGGGGTTGAGTGAAGAAGAAGCCTTCGCGCTTGAAGTTCAGCGCATCGCGCACTGGCGAGCACTCGGCGCGCCCCTAACGAATCTCACCGACGGCGGCGAAGGCGCGAGCGGCTTCGTCTGGACAGAAGAAATGCGCGCGAACAATCCTGCAAAGCGTTCAGAAGTGCGCGCCAAAATCAGCGGCGAAAACAGCCATATGAAGCGCCCAGAAGTGCAGGCGAAACACAGCGCTGCAATGAATCGCCCAGAAGTTCGCGCAGCTATCAGCGCTGCAATCAGCGGCGGAAATCACCCGATGAAGCGCTCGGAGGTGCGCGCGAACCATTGGATGAAACGCCCAGAAATGCGCGCTAGGTTCATCGGCGAAAACAATCCAATGAAGCGCGCAGAGGTGCGCGCCAAAATCAGCGGCGAAAACCATCCGATGAAGCGCCCAGAAGTGCGCGCGAAGGTCAGCGCGGCTCAAAAGGGCCGGATGTTCAGCGAAGCGCACTGCGCAGCTATCAGCGCTGCAAGAAACCGTCCAGAAGTGCTCGCGAAGGTCAGCGCTGCTCAAAAGGGCCGGACGCTCAGCGAAGAGCACCGCGCGGCTATCAGCGCTGCGATGCAGCGCCCGGAAGTCCGCACGAAGTTCAGTGGCGCGAACAGTCCTACAAAGCGTCCGGAAGTCCGCGCCAAAATCAGCGCGGCCAAAAAAGCCTACTGGGAGAAACGCCGCGCGGCGACGGCGGGGCATCTAATTTGAAGACAGATGCTCGGCGGCGCTGACACGAATCTTTCCAATCAGTTGCGCCGATGGGCTCGGCGCCGGGGTAACGGAGGGGTGACGGCTGCGGCGATGGTGTGAGCGCCCTACAGTAAAGAATAAATACAATACTACCGCGTAAGCAACTGTCTCTGAAAGCATTCCTAGCAAAGCGAAAGTAAACATCAAAAAAGATTACTTGAACGGCTATTGCTGCCATCCGAATGGAAGGCTATATTTAATGAGCAGATCTATCATTAGCTAGAGGAGTTACAGAATTGAGCCCGGAAACTAAGGCCAAACTTAGCGCGTCCCTGCGCGCCGCCTGGAAGCGTCCAAAGTCGAGGAAGAACCTGTTGGCCGGGGTAAGAGACCCCGCCAGGTGCAAGAAGATCAGCAACGGCATGAAGGCCGCGTGGGCACGCGGCGGTTCTGTCAAGCGCATTGAGGCGATGCGAAAGGCGCAGGAGGAGGAGGCGCGATGACTTTACCCAAGGGCGCGTTCGAACTGGCCGCGCGCATCAATCCACTGATGGCGGAAATAGGCAGGCTCCAGAGAAACAAAACGGATTCGAGAAAGCGCGTCTCCTTAAATGATGAACTGCGCCGCAAATACGCCGAAGAGAGGAATGTAACGAAACGGCTTGCCGCGATGTTCGGCGAAAGTCGTGGCTGGCGGCTGTCGGAAGCCCCATTCGGATGGCGCATCCTGGCGCGCGGCACATATTCCGCTCGCGATTGGGCGTCAGTGCAACTGCCGCCAGGATGCGACCATACATATTACTATCGCCACAAAGGTGGGCGCGTCGCGGCTATTGCCACGTATCCTTACGCCCCGGCATTCGAGCGCAACAGGGCGGAGTGCGAGGCCTTCGCGCGGAAATTTCGACTTGGCTTGGAATTCCCCGACTGGCCGTCCTGGCACTTTCCCGGAGAGACGACGTTCGTATTGTGGACCGTCCCTGAGACGCCGCTGACGCGCGACGAACTGCTCGAAATTGAGCACCGCTCTTATCAGTGGTGACGAGCGTTACAACAAAGGCCGCCGCGCAATCGTGTGCGGCGGAAAACGAGAGACGAGAGACGAGAGACGAGAAAGGAAGTGGGGCAATGAAATCCAACCATGCGCCGCCGACGATGCGGCAAGAGGGACACGGTAATGTCAAACCGTCAAAAGAAAGGCTCGCTCGGAGGCGCCGAGCGAGCCAAGGTGTCAAACCAGCAGAAGATTGGCGAAGAGGATGGTAAGTCCATCGCCACGCCTGATGTATCGGCCCACGATGGAAATGTAAATATCCCAGCGCCCGACGAATGTCATCGGCGGCTCGTCGATCATATGAAGAGCCGCATTGGCGAAGGCGAGGCGTGGAATTTTTGCGCGAAGCGCTACGAAACGGACGAGGAGGCGAGCGAGCGTGAAAAGCTGAAAATCCCCGAGCCGAAATTTATCGCGCAGTATTTTCGCCCTGAACCCGACCGCGACGCTGAACTGCTCGAATGGCTGCGCCGCCACGACGACGGAACTAACCACATCTGGTATGGCGATCACACCCACCTTCGCCGTCCGTCGAACGATAAAGCGGCCAAGAACGAAGTCAAAAGCAAGCTTAACAGTTTGGCCGACATCGACCCGCCAAAAGGACTGACCGGCGAAGCGCTCGACGCCTGGCGGGAAAAGACACTCGACACTCTCCGCAACAATCTCCCGCCTGGTCTTCCGCCACTGACGGAACTTTTCGACAGCGGACGAGGCTTCTGGCTGAAATGGTATTTTGAAACGCCGTTCGACATCAACGGCGACGCCGACAGGACGATGCAGTATGAACGCCACGCGAGGGGCGTCGTCGCCGCGCTCAAAGTTGTCGGCTTGCCTGTCGACAGCTGCTATGACACGTGCCGTCTCGTCCGCGCGCCCTACACGATCAACCCGAAGACGGGGCGGCGCGCTGCTGTTGTCGAATATTTCCCTGAGCGCCTTTACAAGCTCGATGACTTTCCAGTCGCCGACGCCCCAACAATCGAGCGCGGCGACGACGCCAACGATTATGCCGGACCGCAGAAATCTTTCAGAGAGCTGGCGTCGCGCGTCCGCTGTCTCAACGCCGCGGGCCACTTCGTCCGCTACCCAGGCGACAATGACGAACAAAAGCTCGGCTGGTTAGGACTCGGGTTCATCGCGGACAAGAGGTTCGGCCAAACCGAGGAGGGCTATGCGCTCTTCAGCATCGCGCACAATAGCGATGAAGCCAATCGCGACGGGCGGGGCAAGTGGGACAGCGGCCACTTCGTTGACAAGGGCTCCCCAAATCCTATCGGCGTCGGCACGCTCATCAGATTTTCTGACGCCGCCGGCTGGGACCGGGCCGCATTCGAGCAAGAAGTCTACGAGGAGTTCAAAAAGGCGGTCGAGGACGCGCCAAAAGAGAAGGCCGTCGACATGCTGACGGCGCTCCTTTGCGAGCAGCCGCTCGACCCATCGAAGGAAGGCGAACTGGCGAAGATCGCCGGAGACAGATTTGGCGGCCGACGCGAGGCGAAGGCGGCGCTAAAGCAAGCGCGAGAAAAGCAGCAACGCAAGGCGGTCAAAGAGGCCGAGGATTTCAAGTTCAATAAGAATGGGATCGACCCTACGCTCATGCACAACTCGCGGCTGGCGCTCAAGCGCCTCGGCGTAAAGCTCCGCCGCGACATATTCTCCGGTGATATTGAGGTGACAGGGCTTGCAGAGTTTGGCCCGAGGCTGGACGACCACGCGGCGATCCGCGCTCGGTCCCTCGTAGAAAAGACATTCGGCTTCTTGCCAGGGAAGGACGTCTTCTATGACGTGCTAGCAGACGAAGCGAACCAAAATCGCTTCCACCCTGTGCGCGACTATCTTGACTCTCTGGTTTGGGACGGCGTGCCGCGCATCGACACATGGCTGATTGACTACGGCGGCGCCGAAGACACGACGCTCAATCGGGCATTCGGCAGGCTCTTCCTCCTTGCGGCTGTGAGGCGGGTCAGGGAGCCAGGGACCAAGTTCGACCAACTACTCGTTTTAGAAAATCCGAACCAGGGGACAGACAAGAGCAGTGGGCTTTGCGCGCTGGCCGTCAAGGACGAGTGGTTCCTGGATGGCCTCGACCTTAGTGCGGAACCAAAAACCATCATCGAACAAACGCGCGGAAAATGGATCGTCGAGCACGCCGAGCTCTCCGGCATCGCGCGAAGAGATACGGCGCACGTGAAGACCATGCTTTCCAGGAGGTCGGATACGTCGCGGCTCGCCTACGGAAGGATCTCTGAGCACGTCCCCCGCCAGTTCCTGCCCGTAGGGACGACGAACGACGCCGCCTATCTGCACGACGACCAAAACAGAAGATTCTGGCCCGTCGCCAACGTCGTCATGGACGCAGAGAAGATCAAGGCCAGCCGTGACCAACTTTGGGCGGAGGCTGCCGCGCGCGAAGCTACAGGCGAGTCGATCGTCTTACCCAGGGAGCTTTGGAAGACCGCCGCTGTAGAGCAAAGTGCGCGGCGCATTCTAAATCCGTTCGCTGAGGCGCTCCAGGCGAGGATTGGCGACGAAGATGGCTGGCTGATGGCGTCAGACGTTTGGGAGCTCCTTGGCATCCCCATCAGTCAGCAGTCGGCCAGCGCCAGGGGCGTTGGGTCGGCGATGAAGGAGCTCGGCTTCAAGTTGGCGCGAGTCCGTGGAGGAGAGAATCGGGGCGCTCGCTTTTACTATCGCGGGACATCCGACACGGATTTGGCGGTCGGGGGGCCTCGCGAGTCCCACTCTGACACGGAGCTTCACGAGGTCCACCTGAAGCGCCGGGACTCCCCGCTCAAGGGGTAAGGGGGAGGGGGCAACACCCTGGTCCGACGCGCCAGCTGTAGCGTAGCTTTTCGGACCAGGGTTGGACCAGCGTCGGAACCAGGTTGTGGGACAGGGTAAACCCCATGGAACTGTAAGTGGACCAAGTCGGACCAGGGTAACTTAATAGGATATAGTACTACGTAATTATATTTGGCGCTTTCCGCGCTCCACGCACCCATGGTTAAGTGTCAAATGGAATTGTAGGGGGGTCTTAGAAACGGCATTTAACGCGGCCCAACGCGGTCCGAGGTCCGATTCGCTCGCCTTACCGCCATTTTCCATCTTGGGGGGGTGGGGGTTTCTGGGGGTTTTATGGCGTCCTTCGCGAGTGCGACCCCTTGATGCTCAGCCCCCTCGGCACTGGAGAATCACACCTCCCGGGAAATCACTGAGTGTATAAAACCCCCAGAAACCCCCAAAACCCCCAAAACCCCCCGCGCTCTGAGCGCGAATGGTCAGCGCGCCGCATGGCGCCCTCCCCGGCCTACGCCTGCATGCGCAGACGCGCACATCCCCACTGGCCAGTGGACAGCGACGCCGCACTTTGAACGTCGTTCAAGCTTGGTAAGCAGGTTGGGGCGCTATACCCATAGCTCGCTACCTGAAAAGCGCACGTAGACCCGCCTAAAAACGTTCGGCGGCAGCAGCGGCCTGAAAAACGTCAATTTATCTTACAGATAAGCCCCATTTGGTAGATAATCCCATTTGGCCAGGCGGCTGAGGAACATCGCCGCAATGGAGGAGCTATGAAAAAGTCGGCTATAGGCGCAACCGTCGCTGCGCTTTTTTCCGTGACTCCGGGATTCGGCGCCGAATTGCCGATTCCGCCTGCGCCGCTCATCCCGGGTATGCTCGCGGCGAACGCCGCACCAACCCTGAGAATCGGAGCCTATGTCGGAGCGTTGAGCGACCAGTCGCTGATCAACATAACCGTCCTTCGGCCTTGGACGCCAAACTTCGCCTCCGGCATTCTCGTGGACGCTCATGCCGTTTACACAGCCTGGCGCTTTCAAAGCATCCCACTCGAGCTGGAAATTGAAGGAGGAATCGCCAAGCGCTTTGGCAGTCGCGAAGCCGGACAACAGTGGGAGTTCGATCTGATCCCCATGGCAAGATGGACGTATTTTCCATGGAATGACTACGTATACACGAATTTCAGACTCGGCCTGATCGGAGCGAGTTACGTAACCGGGATTTCAGATTTTGAACGACAGTTTGACAGCAGCGGTCATAGCTCCCGTTTCCTGAACCTGCTCGTTCCAGAACTCACCGTTGCTCCTTATAGAGAAGCGCCGTTTGAGGTTTTCGTTCGCGTCCATCATCGTTCCGGCGTCTACGGCCTCATTAACGGAGTCCATGGCGCGTCAAACTACATCTCAACTGGAATTCGGTTTACCGCTTTTTGACGTTTGGTTGGAAGCGCCGCGCCGCTGAGCAGCGCACGCTGGTGGCTGGCGTCAAAGGGCCTGGAGCTGGATAGGCGCTCCGCTTTAATCAAAGGCCGCCGGCGGCCCGCTACAGCGCGATCAGGGCGATCAGCGCAAGGCTGGGCCGGCATCCAACTTCGAGACGGATGCTCGGATTAGCAAAATCAGCGGGTTAGCGCGCCAGCGGCGGTTCTGGGTAACGCTGGGGTAACGCGCCCCCGCTTGGGAATTCCGCCGTGCGTCCTATATCTTAACTGGGGCTTATCGCCAGCGTTGGGCCTCTCTGTGGGCTCGCGCATGGCGGGAGCAAACGGACATGCTGGATCAAGCCAATGACAGACGCGCCCTGCGGGATTTTCAGGCGGACGACCAAATCTTCGCGGCGCTGACATCGTCGATGCGGGACGCTCAGCAAGCAAGCGTCGAGGACATGCTGGAGCCTACGCTTGGGTTGCTGGTCGAGTTGCAACTCCTGGAGCAGTTCGTCCTCGAAATAGAGCGCGAGCTCGACGACTGACGAACGCCGGCGCAGGATTCTCCTCTGAATGCGATTCGGCGACGGCGTGCGCGTCAATTTGCCTTCTCGCGCGATGAGCGGTTGTGAATATCTCTTCTCCAAGAGCATTGGAGGGGGACATGAAACGCCATAGCGCGGTCGGAAGCCAAGCGTCGTACGATGCAATGTGCCCAGGGGGCGCCAGGACGCTCCCGAGCGACATCGTCGACAAGATCGGCAAGCAGCTGCGCGACATTTACGACGCCGTCGTCCACGAGCCTCTTCCAGATCAATTCTGCGAACTGCTGGGGGAAATCCCAAAGAGATTGGAGCACGTGCGGGAGCACGCATAGCAGCGGCTATTCTTCTTCCACCTCTCGCAGAAGTCTTGCTGCCGTCTCTTCGTATGCCGCTCGGCTCATGACCACTGCATTGGCGCGCGTGGCCGCTTCAGCGACTCTGCGGTCGAATTGTTCAGCGCTCTCGTCGTTGCCTCTGATCAGCGTAATTTTTGTTATGGGAAATCGCCCACTCCAAGACTGGAGTTCGGCGCTGCTCCCGTCCACGATGGCCAGTCCACGTGGAACTTGATCGCGGACTCCGAACTTTCTCTCAAGGCGCTGTAGACGACGAAAGTTAGCGCTCATCCTTTTTCTTCCAAAGCGATGATACGTTTTTCAAGTTCTACCGTCTCAATGGCCCTGCGCCGTATCTCGAGAACGTTTGACACCATTACCGCCTCGTCTGGCGTGAGCACGCCCACCGCCATCGCATTTGCTACGGCGGCGAGCGCAGCGACGACGTCATTTGCAGTGCGCGCTTCCGGCAGATCGAAGCTGATCGGACGACCCTTTCTGATAGGCGAGATGCGGTCCAAAATGATCTTGCAAGCTTGCATGTCGCCATTCTTGGCGGCATTCACCACGCTCTTAACGATCAACTTCGTGTCGGCGAGCATCATTCGTTCGGCGAGGGCTGTTGCACGATTTCGACTGCCCTTCGGTCGGCCCCTGCCAGGGCGCTCTTTCGAAAACGCCGTGGGGTTGCCCCGCGTGAATTTGCCGCTTTTGTCCCGCGTGCACGGATCGCACGATTTTTCATCGTCGTTTTTTTGAGGGGGATCGTTCGTGATGGCTTTGCCTCCCTAGGCTCCCCGCCACACTGGAAAATGAGCGAAACCAGTGCGGCGGGGGCCGGATCGTTCAGCGGCTCCGGACAGACTGCTGAACGAAAGACACACGCGGCCCGGACGAAGCCGTATGCGCCTATCTCTTTGCGCTTTAACGAGCGTCGGCGTCGTTCATGAGCCGCTCAAACAGCTCAACGTGCGCAGCGCCCGACGGATTGTCGGCTTGCAGAACCAACCATGCTTGCGAGAGGAAGTCTGAAAGCAGCGCGCGCTTTGAGCTGCCGTCCGGCAATATTGTAAGGAGGCGCGCGATTTCATGCTGTTTTTCGACGACGATTTTTCTTGCGGCGGCCGCCTCGTCGATGAGCCTTTCTGCGTCCACCGTCTCGTCCACGACTTCGCGGGCTTCATCCTCAACGAGAACGTTTGCCCGTCGCAGCGCTGCTTTGCGGTCCGACACGATGTCCATCGCTGCGTTCTTCGCTCTTTTCCAGCCTCGTGCCTCTTGCGAAAGGGCGTCGATCTCGGCTGTCGGACGCACGAGAGAAGCTACGTCGCCGGCGAGGCAAAGCGCGACCACGTCGTCGCGCGGCTCGTTGCTCTTTTCCAGCAGTTCTTCGGCCTTGCGCGCCGCCGCATACTGTCGACTCTCCGCCTCGGCTACTGCGCGCTGCGCCTCGTCAAGCGCTCGTTGCGCGTCGGCGCGCTCACGAATGGCTTGCCGCAGATGCCCACGGGGCATATCGCGCGATCCCTGTGGGGAACTGCTCTGCGCGATGGAGCGTTTGGCCGTCATCTCACATTTCCCCAATTAGCTTGGCGTCGGGGTAGCGCTTGAAGAAGTCTGCCTCCGATGACGACGATGCGCCGTCGTGCACGATCTTTTTTTGCACCGACTCAGGGGCGTAGGGTTCCACTTTTGGGGCGTCCGGATAGCGCGCAGCGAACTCTTTCTCAGCCGCCACAGCGCTCTGTGCACGGCGAGCTCTCCACTCTCTCCACTCGCGTTCAACTTTTTCCTGCCGCCGCTGCAATCGGGCCGCCTCTTGGGCGCGCCCGTAGTGACCCGGATTGATCCACCTGGCGTCGCTCACGGGTTCTGGCTCGCTCAAAATCTTGAACACTGCGGCGAGCTCTTGCGGCGTGAGTCTTGCAGCGAGGAGGTCCAAAATCCGCTTTGTCTTGCGGTCCATGGGCTGTTGAGGCATGGGCATGATTTTTTCCTTTTCACGATGGCGGATGCGTCGTCTCTTCGGCGAGCACCCTGTCGATCTCGCTTTCAAGCACGAGTGTCCGGCCCCCGAGCTTCGTCACTCTCAGCTTCCCGGCTTTTCGCAGCCGGTAGAGCGTTCCGGTGCTCACGCCTAAGGCGCGCGCCGCGTCAGAAACGCTTCGGACCCGAGGCTTTTCTTCTTGGTATCCCTGTGGGGGTATTGCGGTCGTTGACTTGCATTGCATGGTATTCAATGTAGCGTCATTGAATACGCTTTAAACCGCCTAGTAGATATAAAGTTAGCGTTTTTCTAGACCAGAGGCGCAAGTAAGTAGAACGAAAGGTAAGAGTTATCTTCGGCTAGAGGGTCTTCCGTCTGGGCAGAGGTATTTATTTTGGCCGCCCTCGCTTGTGCCTATCTTTTTTGCCGTGCAGTAGGAACGACTTAGAAGTTGATTCGTTTAGGTTCGGGGAGGGCAGTCAAATGATGCTCCCGACCAATCCACTCGAAGACGCCGATCAAGCCTCGTCGGTAATCCAGCGAGAATTAGTCAGGGCGCTGCGGCTGTCGTTCGAGGCCGCTGCCCACGATCCGTTACCCGAACAGATCGCGATGTTGTTGCTGCGTCTGGCTTTGGCCGAGTCGCTGATGCCCACGGGGCATGTCGATGCCTCACGGGCATTCGAGGACCCGGCGGAGGGAAGGACAAGGCTTAGACGCTAGCGGCTTGTCGCTTCCGCGCGATTTTTAGTTATTTGGGCGGCTAGCCGAAAATAGCTGTCGCTGGCTGCGGGCGATCTGAACGCCGAGCCCTATGCAGCAATATATGAATTTGGATTAATCCGACGCGCTCGAAGCGCCGACACTCGCCGACGACGGATTGCAGTGAATACGAGGCCGCCGCCATGCGGATGTTAAGCGCTTGGGATTGGTGCTCCAGACCCAGTTAGCCTTCGACGGCTTCTGGTTTGTTGCGCTAACGGAGGAAATCCTCCGTTAGCGACTTTCCGGTGATTGGACGGCAGCGTCCGCGAGATTCTCACCCAAGTTTTTTATCAGAACTTCGCTGCGAACTGCCTTGTGATCCCATCCGTAAGGGCATCTGCGAACATCAGCATGTGAAGGTGTCCCTCATCGTAAGACTTGATGTCAGCCGCCCAATCCTTGTTAAGCCTGCCGACGACTTCACCTGTCGTCAGCACGAGATGCGTCTCGAGCATGTTCTCCAAGGTCTGCTTAGGCCAGTTGGGATTGGCGCTGCTGAGGAAAGCAGCAATATCCTTGCCGTTCGCCGACCACTTTTTCTGAGCGGCATCCAACTGCTTGTTGTTCGATTTGGCGGCGTCCACGACTTCGGTCGCAATCACAATATGATCGCGTAACAGCGCAGCCAGCTTTTGTCCCGCCTGTTCACCATAGAACGGCTTGATGGCGTTGCCGATGTCGTCCTGATTCTGAAGAAGCCGCTTCGCGACGCTGTCACGATCGGGAAGATCGGCCAGCGCGCTGATAATGTAATTTCGTGTGTAAGTGATGTGGTCTTCCCAAAGCTTTCTCATCGCCATCTTCAGTTCGATGGCCCGATCCGCTTTGGTATCCGCGACAGCAGCGGTCGAACGGACGCCTGCATGAGTGTCCGTTTGGGTGCTTTGCGGATCAACCGCGTTAGCCGGCTGCGCCAGCGTTCCAGCCAACGTCATCGAGGCGGCTGCTATCACCAATGTTGTCCTGTGCATGGAAAATCTCCCGTTCTGAAGCGCGACAGCCCTGTATGAACGACATCTGACAGATAGTCAATATAAATATGCCAAAACATTTCTATATGATATTTATTGCTTATGCCGCGGCCGCTTGCTAAAGAGCAAAGACAGCAACTGGATCAAACCATGAACGAGATGACTGACGTTACGGAAGGCACGCGACAGTCACTGATGCGCGCGCTGTTGCACAACAAGGGTGGAATGACCGTCCAAGCACTCGCTCAGGCGCTCGACATCAGCCGAAACGCGGTCCGTCAACACCTGAACTCCCTTGAGCGCGACGGTCTCGTCGAGAGAGGGAAGATTCAGCCTTCCGGTGGCCGACCGGAGCAGCTCTACGTATTGTCGAACGACGGCAACGAACGGTTCGCTCGTAAGTACTCCTGGTTTTCCGAAATGTTGCTACAGATACTGCAAGCACAGGCTGGTAGTGCCGGGCTTGCCGAAAAACTCGCCGATATGGGCCGCACCGTCGCAGCGTCGTTGCAGGCGCGCCTGGTCGATGCGAGCGGCCCAACCGCTCGTGTCGCAGCGATCGCGGAGATCATGCAGGAGATCGGCTATGACGCCGTCGCGAAGCCGGAGAACGGGGAGCAACTGATCGAAGCCCACAACTGCGTATTCCACATGCTTGCGGCGAAGTGTCCGGAGGTGTGCAGCTTTGACATCGCGCTGCTTTCCGCCAGCAGCGGTTGCAGAGTCGAACATCGCTCATGCATGGTTCGCGGTGGTGACGCGTGTCGCTTCCACTTCATTCCCGAACAAACTGCGCCCGCAACGTAATATCGACCTGTCCGGCGTCCGCGCCTTCGAGACGAACCGAGTAACAGGCGGGGCGCGCTTGATGATTGTGATCTTGGAGTTCTTTGGCAGACGACCGGGCGAGAACGATCCTGTCGTTCTCGCAACTGAGAAAATACATTTCGAAACAGTTAAGGCAGCGATTCTGTATGCTCAAGGCGCGCTGAACAATGTTGTTTTCGGGGGCATAGCGGCAGAGGGCTGCTTGGTTAAGACACGGCAGGGCGCTTTGATTTGCGCACTCTCACCGCACACGGCGCGATCTCGCTAACGCAATGAATGCGCTCCTGCCGTGATTCGCGCAGCGCAAGCCGCCTCCGCTTAAGCGAAGCGTTGATCGTCGCCGCACAGCCACAACTTCAGTGACTAAACGCGCGTTCGTTACCCCGCCTGTTACCCCGAGCCTCTTTGTTCTTAACAGCACTATGACTAAGTTATTGTTTTTGCTGGCGGTCCCGAAGGGATTCGAACCCCTGACCTTCGGTTTAGGAAACCGCTGCTCTATCCTGCTGAGCTACGGGACCGCGACGCGCCTCTTTAGCACAGGGCGCGTTCTAGAAAAATTCCGCATGCAAGCTTCCGCCGGCGCAGGCGGGATTCATTGCGCCTCAGGAAATATTCCGCGCAACTTCTTCGAGTTGGGTGATGCAAACGCCCCAGCCGTCGTAGAACCCCATCTCTTCGTGCCGCCGGCGCTCGGCGTCGTCCCGATGCATAACCCTCGCGACATAGCGCGTGCCGGAGCCTTCATCGGCCATGGTCAGGATCGCCGTAAATGCGAGCCAGGGCGATGCGGGACGCCAGCCGCCGATCAGCATCGACGTGAAGACGATGCGCTCCTGTGGCGCGATGTCGAGAAAGCAGCCGGGATTGTCGCTTTCTCCGCCATCCGGCCCGCTCATGAACGTGTGAAAGGCGCCGCCCGGACGAAAGTCGAAGGCGCGGACCTCGGTCTTCCAGGGTCGCGGACACCACAATTCCTTCAAGATGGCCGGGTCGGTCCAAGCCTTCCAGACGCGCGCGCGGGGGGCGGCCACCAAGCGGGAAATTTCAAGATCCAGTTTTTGATCGCCCATCCTCAATCCTCGCTCTTCTCCAGGAACGCATCCAAACGATCGAAGCGCGCCTCCCAATGCGCGCGTTGCCGCGCGAGCCACGCCTGCGCGGCGTCAAATCTTTTCGGCTGGATGCGGCAGGTGCGCACGCGCCCGACCTTACGGCTCGTCACAAGCCCGCTCCGCTCCAGAGTCTGCAAATGCTGCATGACCGCTGGCAGCGACATGTTGAGCGGCCTCGCCAATTCGCTGACATTCGCCGGACCGCGCGCAAGGCGCTGGATCATGGCGCGTCGCGTCGGGTCGGCGAGCGCCAAGAACATGCGATCGAGGCTCTCAGAACGCTTAAGCATTTGCTTAAGTATCGTTCCGGAGAAACGAAGACAAGAAAAACTTCATCAATCGCTTAAGTTTTTTATGGACGCATCAACCGCCGCGCGCCATCAGACGCTTTTCCCACTCCAGCGCCTGACGAACGATCTCGTCGAGATCGTCATGTTGCGGCGTCCAGCCGAGCGTTTGGCGAATTCGCTCATTTGCCGCGACGATCGCCGCCGGATCGCCCGGCCGGCGCGGCGCGATTTCGACGTCGAAATCGACGCCCGAAACCCGCTTGACCGATTCGATCACTTCGAGAACCGAAAAGCCGCGCTCATAGCCGCAGTTGGCGGTGAGATTGGCGCCGCCCTCGCGCAGATAGCGCAGGGCGTCGAGATGGGCGCGCGAGAGATCGGTGACCTGAATATAGTCCCGCACGCATGTGCCGTCAGGCGTCGGGTAATCGTCGCCGTAGACCTGCAGCTTCGGGCGCAGGCCGAGCGCCGTCTGCACGGCGACCTTGATGAGATGCGTCGCCTCGGGCGTCGATTGCCCCGAACGACCTTTCGGATCCGCGCCGGCGACGTTGAAATAGCGCAGCGCGACATAAGCAAGGCCGTGCGCGTGGGCGGTGTCCTCCAGCATCCACTCGACCATGAGCTTCGATCGCCCATAGGGCGAGACCGGCTTTAGCGGCTCGTCCTCGCTGACCGGATTATGCAGCGGGTCGCCGTAGACGGCGGCGGTCGAAGAAAAGATGAAACGTTTGACGCGATGCGCCACCGACGTCGCGAGCAGTGTGCGCGCTTTCGCCGTATTGTTGAGATAATAGCCGAGAGGATCGGCGACGGAGTCGGGAACGACGATCTTTGCGGCGAAGTGAATGATCTCATCGACGCCGTGGCGCTCGATCAAATCAGCGACGAGATCCGCGTCGCCGAAATCGCCGACGACGAGCGGCGTCCCGTCGGGAACGGACCAGCGGAAGCCGGTCGAAAGATCGTCGAGCACGACGGGCGGACCTTCGCCGGCGTCGAGCAGTTCAAGGACCGTATGACTGCCAATATAGCCGGCGCCGCCTGTAACCAGAACCGTCATGCCCCAACCCTCCTCTCGTATCTTCGCCTGGCGTTAACGCCGCAGTCTCGACGCCTGTGGCCGCTGGCTTCCCCGGCGCTTGCGAACTCTACGATCCAGCCAAATCGTGCTAAACGGCCGAGTTTCAAGACGCCTTCCGTCGACCCTGCGGCGAGTCGCTTCCGGAGCGATTCGCCGCTATCACCCCTTCGCCGTCTCACTTCTCAATGGGCCTCTTCATGAGCAAACGCATTCGCAAGGCTGTTTTCCCCGTCGCGGGCCTCGGCACGCGCTTCCTGCCGGCCACCAAGGCCGTGCCGAAGGAGATGCTGACCGTCGTCGACCGCCCGGTCGTGCAGCATGTCGTGGATGAGGCGCGAGAGGCCGGAATAGAACATTTCGTTTTCGTCACGGGACGCGGCAAGGGCGCGATCGAAGATCACTTCGACATGGCCTATGAGCTTGAGGACACGCTACGCCGCCGCAACAAGTCCAAGGAATATGAAGCCCTGATGTCGGACCTGCCAGCCGCCGGCGCGACAAGCTTCACGCGCCAGCAGGCGCCGCTTGGCCTTGGCCACGCGGTATGGTGCGCGCGCGACATTATCGGCGACGAGCCCTTCGCGGTGCTCCTGCCCGACATGATCACGCTACCGGCGCCGGGCAAAAATGCGCGCTGTCTCGCCGAGACGGTCGCGGCGTACGAAAAATACGGCGGCAACATCATCGCGGTCGAGGAAGTAAAGCCGGAAGAAACGCATCAATATGGCATTGTCGCGCGCGGCAAGGATTACGGCTCAACCTTCGAGATCACCGGCATGGTCGAGAAGCCGCCGCAGGGCACGGCGCCCAGCAATTTCATTATTTCCGGACGTTATATTCTGGAGCCGGATATTTTTGAGATGCTCGAAAAGCATGAAAAAGGCGCTGGCGGCGAAATTCAGCTCACCGACGCCATGATCCATCTTGCGAAGACGCGGCCCTTCCACGCCTTACGCTTCGACGGACGCACCTATGACACGGGCTCAAAGCTTGGATTTCTCGCAGCCAATGTGGCGTTTGGCCTTGCGCGGCCGGACGTCGCCGAGGGCTTGCGCGCCGAGCTGAAAAAGCTGCTCGATTAGCGTGTCTTTCCAGAAAACGACAGGAGCTTGCGCACGCTTTGGGCGAACTGAGGCGCATGTCTGCGGCTCTCGTTTGACGCGGGCGCGCGCTTCATTGCACGTTCAAACGATTCTTAACATCGGCGCGCGGCCGCGCGTGGTTGAAATCAAGCAAAGGATTGAACACTGATGCCGCAACAGGGCGCCGCGCGTAGAGTCGTCATCACCGGAATGGGCGCGGTGTCAGCCGCCGGCGTTGGCGCGGCGCCGCTGTGGCGCGCGGCGCGCGACGGCGCATCTTGCGTGCTCCCGCTGAGATCGGCGCGCCCCTATATGGGGCGAATCAAGATCGCGGCGCAGGTCCCGGATTTTGATCCGGCGGCGCATATCGAAGCCGAGCTGCTTCCCTACTGCGATCCATTTACCCAGTTCTCCATCGTCGCCGCCGATGAAGCGCTGGCGCAAGCCGGCTTTGAGCGCAAGGCGGTCGGCGGGCCGCGCACCGCGGTCATCATCGGCACCGGCATCGGCGGCGCCACGACCATCGATAACAACGCCTATCTTGAATATAAGCTTGAAGGCCGTCCGGATACGTTGACCGTGCCACGCCTCATACCGAGCGCCGCGCCGACGACTCTCGGCATGCGCTACGGCGCCAAGGGACCAACCTTCGCGCTCGCCTCCGCCTGCGCCTCAGCGGCCCAGGCCATCGGCGAGGCCTTCGAAATGCTGCGCGCCGGCCGCGCCGACCGGGCGATCGCCGGCGGTGCCGAAGCCTGCGTGATCAATGGCTCGATTCGCTCGTGGGAGGCGTTGCGGGTTCTCACCCCCGACCTCTGCCGCCCGTTTTCGCAAAAGCGCAATGGCATGACGCTCGGCGAAGGCGCCGCGGTTTTTATCCTGGAGACGCTGGAAGGGGCGCAGGCGCGCGGCGCGACGCCGCTCTGCGAACTTGCCGGCTATGGCACGACGAGCGACGCTTTCGATCCTCTTCGCGCCGATGTCGAAGGCCCGGCGCGCTGCATGCGGCTTGCGCTCGAAAGCGCCGGACTGAAACCGGAAGACGTCGACTATCTCAACGCCCACGGCACGGCGACATACGCCAATGACATCACCGAGTCGCAGGCGATGCGCGCCGTCTTCGGCGACACGCCGCCGCCGGTTTCCTCCACGAAACCCGTGCATGGCCATGCGCTCGGCGCAAGCGGCGGCCTGGAGCTCGTCGTGACGATGTCCGCGCTGCGCGAGCAGATCGCGCCGCCGACGATCAATTTTCTTGAGCCTGACCCCAAATGCGAGGTCGACGCCATTCCCAATGTCGCGCGCCAAATGCCGATTCGCGTCGCGCTCTCGAATTCTTTCGCCTTTGGCGGCATCAACGCCACGCTCGTCGTGCGGGCGATGACTTGATCGGCTAGGGCCCTAAAATCGCAGGAGTTTGCAAGAGGGGCGATCGACCGCGATGACTGAGAACGACGAGCAGGGCAGGAGGGGCGCCCCAAAAGGGGCGGATTTTGGCCCGAAGTCTAACGGCGAGCCAAAGAAGAAGGCGGCGCTTGCCGCCGCCTTGCGCGCCAATCTCGCCCGACGCAAGGCGCGCGAGCGCGCGCTGCGGGACCAGGCGCCAGCGAAAAACGGCGAGGACTCGAAAACCGACAGCGAGGGGTGATGGATAAGATCAAGATCGTCGGCGGGACCAGGCTGAATGGCGTGATCCCGATTTCCGGCGCGAAGAACGCCGCCTTGCCGCTGATGATCGCATCGCTCCTGACGCGCGAAACCGTGACGCTCGCCAACATGCCGCTTCTCGCGGATGTGATGCTGCTCGAGCGCATTCTCGGCAATCATGGCGTGGATTACGCCATCGCCGGCAAGCGCACCGGCGAGTCCGTCGACGCCGGCCGCACGGTTCATCTCACCGCGCGCGAAATCGTCGACACCACCGCGCCCTATGATCTCGTCTCGCGCATGCGCGCCAGCTTCTGGGTGCTCGCGCCGCTCGTTGCGCGTTGCGGAGAGGCGCGCGTCTCGCTGCCGGGCGGCTGCGCCATCGGCACCCGCCCCGTCGATCTTCTGCTCATGGCGCTGGAAAAGCTCGGCGCCAAACTCGACATCGAAAACGGTTACGTCGTCGCCTCGGCCAAGAACGGTCTCACCGGCGCCGAGATCGACTTTCCCAAGGTCACCGTCGGCGGCACGCATACGGCGCTGATGGCGGCGTCGCTCGCGCGCGGAACCACCGTGCTGCGCAACGCCGCGCGCGAACCCGAAGTCGTCGATCTTGCCGACTGCCTCATAAAAATGGGCGCGCGCATCAAGGGCGCCGGCCAGTCGACGATCGAGATCGAGGGCGTCGGCGCGCTCTATGGCGCAAGACACGCCGTCATGCCGGATCGCATCGAGGCCGGCACCTACGCCATGGCGGTGGCGATGACGGGGGGCGACGTTCTTCTCGCCGGCGCCCGCGCCGATCTTCTGCAGGCGGGGCTCGACGCTCTCGTGCAGGCGGGCGCCAGCATCACCGAGACGAATGAAGGCCTGCGGGTGACGCGTAACGGCGCCGGCATTTCGCCGGTCGACGTCACGACCGCGCCGTTCCCGGCCTTCCCGACCGATCTGCAGGCGCAGTTCATGGCGCTGATGACGCGCGCCAAGGGCGTCTCCCGCATCACCGAGACGATTTTCGAAAACCGCTTCATGCATGTGCAGGAGCTGGCGCGGCTCGGCGCCCACATCAAGCTCGAAGGCGACACGGCGATCGTGACGGGCGCGGATCACCTCGACGGGGCGCCGGTGATGGCGACGGATCTGCGCGCCTCTGTCTCGCTGGTTATCGCGGCGCTCGCCGCGCGCGGCGAGACGACGATCAACCGAGTCTATCATCTCGATCGCGGTTTCGAGCGCCTGGAGAAGAAGCTGCGCGACTGCGGCGCTGAAATCGAGCGCATCACCGCGGCGGGGTGAGGGGCGGCGTTCGTTCCACGATTGTTCATGGGACGGCGCGCGTCGTTCCCAACCTTAAAAATGTTGTGCGCTAATGGCTCTATTGTGCTGGCCGTCTTAGCGGCGGCTAAATTAGTTCGCCCGGTCGGCGATGGCGATTTGGCGAATAGACTTGCGCATCCCTCGCGGCGGCTGAATTAGTTCGCCCGGTCGCCGTTGGCGACCGCGAAGCGTAAACGACGCGCGAGAGAATAGTCATGTCCTCCTCGACAAGTGAATCGACGCTGGCGATCGTCATGACGGCCGGCGAGGCGTTTCCGAGCAAGGCGGGTTTGGCGGAGGCGATAAAAGCGCGGATTCCGAATATCGTCATCCCTTCCGAGATTCTCGCCGACCCTAAGGGAACGCTCGTTTTCCTCTATGAGGATTACATGTTCGCTGTTGAGAAGGTCGACGCGCCGTGCCCGATTTCGAAAGATGACCCTTGCGTGCAATTCGCTTGGTATTGGGCGGATGCATGGAAGGCGGTTTCAAAACACAAGGCGCATTTGCTGGCGAGCGTCAGCGGCGGCGCGGACGCCAGGCGCCACGCGGCGTTGCACGGGCAGCTGGTCGCCGCAGTCATCGACGCTGCGAAAGACGCCGTAGCCGTTCATTGGGCGAGTTCCGACTCGCTCTGGCCGGCGCCGCTCGTCGCCCAAACCATCGCGCCCGGCGACCGGAAGCCGCCCGTTGCGTTTTGCGTTGCGATCAAGCTCAGCGGGGACGCCGACGGCGGCGTGTCGGGCGTGACGCGCGGGCTTGCCGCCTTCGGCCTCATGGAAATCGAAGCCGGAGGTTTTAAGGGCGACCCGCGTCAGCTCAACGGATTGATGCTCGATCTCGCCGGTTATCTGATCGAGGCGGGGCCTGTCATCAAGGACGGCGACACGATCGGGCGGGACGCGGCGACGAAGATCTGGTCAGGTGGACAATCTATTGCGAGCTCACATCAAGAGCGTTTTCCATCGATGTGGAACGGTTCGGCGCAGAAAAATCGTTCAATTCAAGCAGCTATAGCACGCCCTTGGGGGATTCCTTGATGGAAGGCGCAGTGGCTCCGGAAGGACCTGAATATGATGATATCGTATACAGCCCGATGGCGAAATTTATCGGATACAGTCCCTTCCTCGGTTTCGCGGTTGGGGCGTATCTATTGAATCGTGGACCGGATGAGCTTCTTCTTACAGAAAGCTTCTTGCAGCGGTTTGAGTGGTTTGCTGTTCTCCCGTTTGAGGGTTTCATAAGGAAGCCTACGCCTTTTTTGCTTGAGTATGGCTTTATCTCCAATATTCTTGCCTTGATTAATCTCCTCATCGGAATGCCGTTGGTTTTGACGCGAAGACCTATAGCGGAGCGGAAATATGCCGAACCGATTTTGGTATTTTGCTAAGCTAGGAATCGTTTTGTTCGTGACGGTATTCGCGATGCGGGAGTTCGCTTTTTTCGAGATGTCTCAGGTTTTATTGCAGGGCCAAGCTATCGAGGGACGCAATAGAGCTTTATTTGTTTTGTTTCCGGCCGGGGGGCAGGGCTTAGCATTTATTACCTTAGCATGCGCCTTAATATTAAAGGTAGCAGTAAAGAACACTATATATAAACCTCAAAGGGAGAATTGACGCGGCGGATTATCGGAAACCCACCTTCGTTGGTTATGGCTCACCATTATTGGATTTAGCTGCGGGCCAGACGGGGCCTCGAAATTTTGGGTACGTCATAGGTGGTACGATAGGGGATTTCGGCAGTTTCACCCAGTTTAACGGCACAGTGCTTGGGGCAGCATTTCAAACCCGGCAAACTCCCGACCTAGCCAAAAACGTGTCCAAAGGGCTTACACCTTTGCCCGAGGCGCCGCGCTTGCCGGCAATGTTTTCGGCGCCGGCTATGATGCTATTACCACATACAGCAAAGTTTATGAACAGAGTGGATCATTTGTCACGGCTGTCGACTATGCAAACAGCGCCGTCCAGCGAAGCGCGACAATTGGCGCTTCGGCGTGGGCAATGGGTGAGGCCGTCGGCGAAGGGGTTGCGGCGCTCGGCGAACCGATTATGGGTCCCGTCGCGATCCCGGTTGGCGCAGGTCTGGGAATTTTTGCTGGAGGTCTCACTTATTTGGGTCTTTCAACAGCGCTGCCGGAAAGGGAATTTTCCGGAAGCGGTCCAGCCTCTACGCAGAATATTCTTGTTTCAAATGGAAATGGAACATATGCATGGGCGACAAACATCGCATACAGAGGAAACGGGAGTTTACTCGCTTACGATCAGCTAGGCCCGAGCTTTAATCCTATTGGTTCTAATAGTTCTACATTTTTTCAACAAAATCCGCCAATTGATACTTGGGACTCTTTCCTTCCCCAAATTGACAGGGGGCCAATTCCGCCCGGCTCGGTTCAATTCCTTCAGGACGGCGCAGCTGGCTCCAACGGCTCGTCCAAATCCCAGCTTGACGTGACGAGCCCAGGGAACTCCTCCTTCGGCAATGATTACGGCGACGGCAATCTGCCAGGAAGCGGCAGTAATTTCTCCGTCTCCTCGGGCAATTCGGTCACGCCCGCCTTCGCCAGCGGCCTCTTCGGGGACGCGGCGAGCGGGCTGGGCGGTCTCTTCGGCGACACGACCAGCGCGCTGGGGAATCTCCTCGGTTCGGCCAATTATTCAGCGGGCTTTGTCCCGAACGGCTTGATGTTCGGCGCGAGCTTCGGCGATCCGGGACAGGCCAACATCAACCTCCCCGGCTACGGGGCGGGCTTCCATTTGCCCTCTTATGGCGGCGGGTCGGAGAGCGGGGTCGGCTTCAATAGCATCGGCGACCTCGGCCGCCAGGCGCAGGGATGGCTGAATAATTTCGTCTCGGATGTGAAGAGCGTGTTTTCAAGCGTCGGCCATTTCTTCGGCCATATCGGCAGTTTTTTCCGCCATCTCTTTCCCGTGGCGCTGGATTTGAACGGCGACGGCGTGCAACTGACGCCGGTGACGTCGTCAAACACATTTTTCGACATGGCCGGCGACGGCTATCAGCATCTGACGTCCTGGGCCGCCCCCGGCGACGCGCTTTTGGCCTATGACGCCAATAATGACGGCAAGATCGACCAGCAGAACGAAATCGACTTCACGCAATGGGACCCGACGGCGACCTCCGACATGCAGGCGCTGCGCGACGTGTTCGACACCAATCATGACGGCAAGCTCAGCGCCAGCGACGCGAATTTCTCGCAGTTCAAGCTGATCGTCACCAATGCCGACGGCACGCAGACGCTGCAGACGCTGGCGCAGGCGGGAATCGCCTCGATCAATCTCATCGAGGACCAGACGAGCCGCACCTTCGCCGACGGTTCCGGACTCGCGCCGCGGACAACAACAGCGACGACGCCACGCCCAAGAGTCACTCGATCACAATTTTCACCGCGCGCGACGCGACCGGCGCGAGCGCCAGCCGCGCCTGAATGCGATGCGCGCCGGGCGTCATCGGCCAGAACACGGTCTCGTTCGCCTGCGCAGTCGCGAAGGGTTCGCCGTCGATCGTCCAGACGATCTGCGCATCTGCGCCTGACGGCGCGAGTTTCAATGCGAGCCGGTTGAAGCGGTCGGGCTGCTCCGGATTTCGCCAAATATGCGTGTTGTGTTCCGGCGTCGCGATCATCAGCGGCGCGCCGCCTTTTGCCTGAGCGTCCGGCGCGGAAGCGATGCGCTCGCCCTGAGCAAGACTCCCATCGTCGGTCTCAGCCTCTCGCCGCTCCGCCGGCTTCACCCATTCGCGCAGCGTCTGCGCGCAGTCGGCGCCAGAGTCGGCGCGACAGAGATCGATGGCGATGCGTCCGGGCGGCGGCGCGAAAGTTTCCGGCGCGATGTCTCCGAGCTTGGCGGCATGTAGCTTCGCGAGCGCGGCGTGGGCGAGCCGCGCCGCCGATGACACGCCCGTCATCGCCCGCATTGCGCCAGCATCGCCGCGCCCCATCCATACGCCGACGATGAATTTGTGCGAGAAGGCAAATGTCCAGGCGTCCCGATAGCTCTGCGACGTGCCGGTCTTCACGGCGACGGCGAACGGATATTCGAGCGGCCCGTAACGCGGAAAGGACGGAAGCCGCGCCTGCGGATCGGCGAGCATCGAGGTGATCAGCCGGGCGCTGTCGACCGACATGACGCGCCGCGCCGCCGGACGTCGCGCGTCGTCGTGGGTGAACGCAAGTTCGCGCATGATCCCATCGTCCGCGAGCGCGGCATAGGCGCGCATTACATCCTCGAGCCGCGCCGGCAGCGCGCCGATCGCCATCGAAATCCCGAAACTTTCCGCCGGCGCTTCGAGATCATGCAGGCCGAGGTCGCGAAGGAAATTGAAATTTGCCTCAAGCCCGACGCGCCGCAGAAGATTCGTCGCCGGCACGTTGCGGGAATTGGCGAGCGCCTGACGCGGCGTCAGCGGCCCGAGAAAAAGCCCGTCGGCGTTCGATACGCCCGACGCGCCTTCGGGAATGTCGTTCAAGAGATCAGTTGTCTGGAGAACGCCGCGCTCGAACGCCAGCGCATAGATGAAGGGCTTCAGCGTTGAGCCTGGAGAACGCCGCACGCGGGTGAAATCGAAGGCCCCGGCCTGCGGATCGCGATAGTCTGAAGAGCCGACGTCGGCGATGACGGCGTTCGTCCCTCGCTCGACGACCATGACCGCGACCTGCCGTGCGCCGCGGCTGCGGAAGTTCGATAGATAGCGGCGCGCGAGACGCAGCATGTCTCGTTCGACCGCGAGATCGATCGTCGCAGCGATGCGTCGGTCGCCGTCTGCGACCGGGCGCGCCAAGCCTTCGCGCGCGAGGGTTTCGTAGCGCAGCGCCAGATGCAGCGTCTCGGGCCGGCGCTTGGCGTCGAGCGGCCGCATGTGATCGAGTTCGGCGCGCGCCAGCGCCCCCTGTGCGGCGTCGAGCGCGCCTTCTTCTTCGAGCCGCGCGAGCGCATAACGCGCGCGCGCCGCCGCCAAGGCGAGGCCGCTCTCGCGCGTGATGTTCATCCGCCCCGGCGATTGCGGAATGGCGGCGAGCAGCGCCGCCTGCGCCCAAGAAAGATCCTCGACCGGTCTGTCGAAGTAAAAGCGCGCGGCGTAGGCGACGCCATGGCCGTTCAAGCCGTAAGGCGCGAGGCGCAGATAATGCGCCAGCGTCGCCTCATGTCCATTGCGCGCCACAATCGCGAGCGCGGTCGCCGCCTGCATCAGCTTTTCGGCGAATGAGCGCGGCCTCTCGCCTTGCATGCGCGCGACCTGCATGGCGATCGTCGAGGCGCCTTCGCGTCTGCCGCGCGGCGTCAGATTGCGCCATGCGGCGCGCAGCAGCGCGCGGACGTCAACGCCGGGATGATCGTGAAAGCGGCGATCTTCGAGAGCGAGACTCGCGCGCGCCATGCGCTGCGGAATGGCGGCGAGCGGCCAATAGCCGTAGTCGACGCGCAGGCTCTTCGTCGCGGGATCGCGGGTCTTCTCGCCGATCTGCGTCAGGAAAGCGCCGTTGCGGTCGTAAACGATCGAGCTTGCGCGCGGCGCGACGAGTTCGGCGCGCGACAGCGCCTCATGCGAGAGCCATGCCGCGCCTGCGATGAATGTCGCAATGAGAGTGAGAATGATGCAGTTCGCGAACCCTCTCCCGCTTGCGGGAGATGGTGGCCCCGCGAAGCGGGGTCGGGTGAGGGCCCTCATCCGTCACGCCTTCGGCGTGACACCTTCTCCCGCAAGCGGGAGAAGGTGAGTATGGGCGCAGCGTCGCTGACGATCATTGCTTCCCGATCTCCACGCGCGCCCCCGGGCTCGTCGCCCGAAGGCCCCTCTTGTACATCGCCTCGACGACCGCCGGCGGCTGCGTATAGGCGCCCGCCGTCTGCGCCCGCAGTCGGAAGGCGAAACGATAGGCGCCCTTCGGCAGCGAATCATAGGCGTAGAACACGCGGTCGTCGCCGAAGAAGACCCACGTCGGCGGCAGCGTCGGCGCAGTTGAGGGCTGGGCTTCGGCGGGCGCCGTGGCGAGATTAGGATTGAGCGGCTCAAAGCCTGCGGCGAGCGGGATGGAGATCGCGATATGGGTGCGATCCTCGGGATTGACCATTTCCGCCGTCTCCTCGATGAGGTCGCCTTGCTTCACCTGCAAAACGCCGTCGCGAACTTCGATTTTCTCTGGCGCCTTGCCGCTTTCAATGCGCCAGCCCTGCCGCGTGATCGTTAAGCCGTCGCTCGTCGCTTGAGCTTTTGCGCCCGGCTCCGCCGGCGTGTAGCTGGTCTCGATCATCGCGACGAGCGGCGCGTTGGAGCTGTTGGCGATTTTCAACGGCGAATCGCTTTTGGAGACGTGGCGGACGACCGGCGTATTGGCGTCAAGCGTCAGCGCGCGATCCTGTCCGCCATCATCGAAGATCACGCCGATCGCCGCGGTCGGCCGCCGCCAGCCGTCAGCGAGCGCTTCGATCGCGGCGGCGTCGGCGTTGGTCGTGCCCCAGCCGTCGCCTTCGCCAAGCCGCAGCAGCGCGTCGCGCAGCGCTTTGGCGCGGGGATCTCTGGAGGCCGTGCGCGCGGCGGCGCGCACCATTTCGGCAAGGCTGCGCGTTTCAGACGGCAAGATGATCGGCGAAGCGCGCTCCGCCGCCTGTCCCGCATAGACTTGCACGCCATTGCGGCTCGCGAATTTCACGCGGCTCCACATCGTATCGATGAGCGCGGCGACCGCACGCTGATCGCCATTGGGGAGAAGCGCGGCGGCGGAGGCCATCTGTGCGACGCTGAGATTGGGCAGGAAATCGGCGCGGCGCGCAAATTCCGCGAGATAGGAGTCGTCGAGCTTGCCGCCTTCGGCCAGCGCCGCGAGCGCCTCGACGCGCTCGCGCAATTCATCGCCTGAAAGCAGCCGCGGATAATCGGACCGGAGCGATAACTTCAAAATATTGGCGAGACGGTCCAGTAGCGTCTTGTCGATCGGCTCTCCGCTGCGCTCCGCCCGCGCGAGGAAATCGTAAGACCAGGCGGTCAGCGAGACGGTGCCGCGCGCGCGCGGCCAAAAGGCGACGAGCCCATCGGCGTCGATCGACTGGTCGATGATCTGCGCCGTCGATTTCACATTGGCGGAGACGCGATCCTCGAGTCCTGCGGCCGCAAGAATCGGCCCGAAGCTTTTCAGCGCCAGTCCGCCGCGCGCGAGCGACAGACGTTGCTCGGTGCAGCCATAGGGATATTCGACGAGCGCATTGAGCCCAGCGACGAGCTTCACGAGCGAAGGATCGGCGGCGACAATTGTTTCGCGAGAGAAACTGCCCGGCCGCGCCTGCGCGCCCGCGGGAGCAATCGTCTTCGTTTCGCCGGGAGCGATCTCGACCAATTCGAAGCGTCGCGTCGCTTCGCGATCTCCCTTCACCGGCAGAGTGATTTCGACGGCGTCTTTCGCGTGGTCGGCGTCGCGCTCGATGCGGAAGGCGAGCGTCGCTTCGCCTGCAAGCTCAGCCGGCGCTGCGGCGCGCAGATCGATGCGCACAGGCTTGTTCTGCGTCCATTCGATTTTGCGGCCTGTCTCGCCCGAGAGCGTCAGCGCCGGCGCCGTGATCGACGCCTTGCCGGCGCCGCCGGGTCCTTCGACGATCCGCGCGACAAGGCCGATGTCAAAAGCGTCGCCCGGCCGAATGAAGCGCGGCAGCGCCGGCTGCGCGACGAGCGCCTGACGGATCAGGATTTCGCCGCCGGCCGCGCCGAAACGGTCCGGTCCGCTCACCGCCTTTGCGCGCAGCTTGAACACGGTCAGCGTGTCGGGAAGCTGCACCTTGATTTTGGCGACGCCGTCGGGGCCGATCTTCACGCTCGGCAGATAGATCGGCACGGGCGTGAAATTCTTGCGCACGGAAATATTGTTTTCGGCGCCCCATTCCTGCAGTTCGTCGCCGTCGCCCCCGGCGATCTCCTCCAGAGGAATGACGCCGAAGGCCATGTTGCGCGTGTCGCGCGCCGCCATTTTCGTTTCGCGTTCGACGATAAAGTCGGGCAGGGGATCAAGCGGGCGTTCCTTTGCAAGCGACAGCACCGCCTGATCGACCATCCAGAAGGTCGCTTCGCCGGACAGCGGCTTGCCCGCGTCGTCCGAAAGCCGTAGCGCGACCTCGATCGCCTCGCCCGGGCGCGCCTTGGCTGGATGTTCGATCTTCACATTGACGATGTTCTTGACCGGCGTCACCTCGATCCATTTCGTCGCCGCGATGGTGACAGGCTTGCCTTGGTCGAAGGTCGCCGTCGGTTGTGGCGGCGCATTCTTCAACCGTCCGCGCATGATCAGGAAATGCACGGCGAGCTTGGGCGTCTGCTCCTTTTTTACTGGCAGAGCATAGCGGCCGAAGCCATTGGCGATGTCGACGAACTCATAGTCATAGACGCCGCTCGGCTGTTCGATGATAGCCAGCGCGCGCGCATTCTGGAACGGCGACTGGATGATGAGCGTCGCGACTTCGCCCGGCGCATATTTATCCTTGTCGGTCGTGATCGTCGCGGATTCGGCGGGCGGTCGCGCGAAAGTGACGGGCGTATCGCCGCCGACGAAAAAGTCGACGCTCACCTGTTGCCGGCGCTTGAGCCTGTCATAGGCCTCTAATTGCACCACATAGACGCCGGCGTCGCGCGTCTGCAGTTCGATTTTCTGCGCTTCCTTGACGCTCGTCACCTTGCGTTCGATCAGAACGTCGTCCTGCGTCTGCGTGACATATTTCGCCGCGCCCTGCGCGAAGTCTGAGGCCTGCAGCGTCGAAATCCAGTTGCGCTTGATGAGCCGCAGGGTCATCTCCAGGCCGACGACCGCGTCGCCCTTGCCGTCGATGGCGATGAGTTCCGGGGTCACGGCGCCGGGCCGCTCCACATAGCGGGCCGTCTTCAGGCCGAGCACGAAAGGCGGCAGCGCGATGACGTTCTGCACATTGCGCACTTCGATGCCGTCGTCGCCCGTCACCGTCGCTTCGATGGAGTAGCGGCGCGGCTGCGCTGTCGGCTCGATCGCGGTGTCGAAGGTCATGCGGGCGGCCCCGCCGGCGTCGGTGCGCTGATCGCGTTCGAGCACAGCGGTCGACTTGAACTTGCCCTCGCCGGAGAAACGCGCGTCGGTCGAAAAGAGGAAGCCTTCGCGGCCGGGCGGCGTGAAGACATGCGGAAATTGCGCGGCGCGCCATTTGACCGGGCGCTCGGCCGCGAGCCCGCCAGCGAAATAGCGGGCGAGGAGATCGACGTCGAAGGCGCCGTCGAGCGCAACCGTCTGCGGCGCATTGAGCACCACTTCAAAGGTCGGCAGACGATAGGCTTCTTTCTTGAACGTGAACTGTCCGCAGGAAATGTCCTGAGCGGGTTCCGCCGCTTCGCTCTCTCCCTCCGTCGCTTCTTCCGTTTCGTTCTTCTGCGCCTCAACCTTCGTCGCCTTTTTCGGCGCATCCGGTTCGAACCTTGCCGAATAGTCGCCGGTCGCCTGCGTTTGCGCGTCAAACTTGTGATAGAAGCCGCCGCTCGCGTCGAGCTTCACCGGAACGCGCCATTCCTGATTGCCCGGCCCTGTCACGACAAGCGTTCCGCCGTTCTTGGTCAGGCTCAGCGCGCCGCCCCGATAGCTGCGCACGAAGCCTTTGATGTGCGCGAATTCTTCTGGACGATAAATCGGCCGCTCCGAGAAGAGATGGCAGAGCGTTCGCGGCTTTTCGGCGCGCGGCTGGTCCGCCTCGCTTGTCCAGGCGAGCCATTCCGATTCCGGCTTCGACCAAATCTCTCTCGAATATTCCGAAGGCGCGCTGTCGGGGTCGATGACGAGCGTATCGAGCCCCTTGTTCACGACGACGCGGCGCGCTTCGCCGGCGCCGCGCTTGTCGGGCGTCCAGGAATAGAACCCCGAGGCGTCGGTGGTTCCGTTCGCGAGCGTGACGAATTTTTCGTCCTTGATTCCTTCGACGCGGATCTGCGCGCCGCCGACAGGCTGCGTCGTCGACAGCGACGTGACCGCGAAACGCACCCGGCTCGGCTCTTCGATGGCCGACAGCGAGAGATCAGTGATCTGCACGCGCAGCCAGCGGCGCTTGTCGTCATCGACGGCGCGCATCCCGACGAGATAGGTTCCCGGTTGGTCGCGGCCGCTGACTTTGGCGAAATCCTCCTTGAGGTCGACGCCAAATTTCGCATCGGGGCCATTGCGGCGGATCGGCAGTTCGACGAGCCGCGACACCGAGGGGGATCCAAGCGATTTGATGCGCTGCTTGATCGCCTCCGCCTCGATGTTCGCGGTCTCGCTCCAGGACTTCGGCTCATTGCCGGGCAGGGGGGGCGCGTCGGAATCGCTCGTTTCGACGCCATGCGCCGGGAAGGGGAAGAAATCGCGCGACAGCGGATCGATGGCGTGGATGCGGATGTCCGCGCGGTCATAGCCGCGGCCGCGCAGGGGCAGAAGTTGCGGGCCGAGCCGCTCGGCGACGCCATAGCCCGCGTCCCATTGCAGCGCCGGCGCGTCGCGGGTGAAGGCGAAGCGCTGCGAGAAGGCGCTCGCCAGCGGGCGTCCTTGCGAATCTTTCAGCGCCCCTTGAGCAATCGAAAGCTCGTAGACTCGGTCCGAGAGGAATTTCGCGACGACGCGCAGCCTCTTGCCGTCGATCTCGACGGCAAGATCGTCGACCGGCGGCGTGATCCGCAGCGCCTCGCGCGCGCGCAGAATGTCGATCGTCTCGGGCGTCGCATTAAAGGAGAGCGTGAACTGCCGCTTGCTCGCCGGCGCATAAGGGATGGCGGCGGCTTCGCCTTCCTCGTCGCCACTCTCCGGCGACATGAGATAGGATGCGCAGCGCAGCACATTGTCGGCGCGGTCGTCGCTCCAGCCGCGCCCGCAGCTCGCCTCGATCGCCGCGAAGGGCGGGGCGGTGCGCAGCCGCAATTCATAAGTCTGGTCGTCGAGTCCGGCTTCGTCGGAAAGCCGCAGCCGCAGAATTGCGACGCGGCCGTCGGCGATCCGTTCACGGAAGCGGATGACGTAGGACTGTTCTTCCGCGCGCTCGCCCCGCTCCAGCGCGCGGATCTCATAAGCCGAAGCGCTGAGCATTTGTCCGCCCTGCGGCGAAACGCCAGGCGAGGGGCGGATTTCGATCGTGAGCAGCCGCGCCAGCGCGGCGACGTCGATCGGCTCGGCGAAGGTGAGGGCGATCTGCGTCAGTTCGAGCTGCGGATCGGCGCCCTCGGCGGGATTCGTCGAACGCGGCGTCGGCAGCAGCGCGACGAGTCTGGACTCCGCAGCGCCGAGTTTCACGTCGACGCGCGACAGCGGCTTCCAGGCGTCGGCGGGGCGAAACTGCAGCGCGCGCGGCCCGAGCCAGCGCCATTCGCCGGCAGGCTGCGGAATCATCGCCACATATTTTTGCGGCGCGTCCTCTGGTCCGCCGGCCTTCGGCCCCGTGTCGCTAGAGAAGAAGACCGTCACCGGGTCATAGGCGCGCAGAAATCTGTCCGGCGCGACGCGCGCGCCGTCGGCGCGTTGCGCGTGATCGAACACGGGCGGGGTCTCGGCGCGCAGCGGCGCCGTCGCGGCAAGGAGCGCCCATAAAGAGAGAAGCAGAATGTTTTTCATCGCCGCGCCTTTCGCAGTCATTGCGCCTTGCTTTTCTTCATGCCGGCTTTGTCGAGGAGTTCCGCGACCACATCCGCCGGCGGGGCGTTCACAGGCGGCGACAGTCCGACAATCGCCGCGCGAATCATCGTCGCCGGCGCGTCGGCGGGCGTGCGCGCCTCGATGAAATACCTTCCTGGCGAAAGCTTCATCGTCTGCGCGAGGCCTTCGCCAAGCATGTCGCCTTTTGCATCCATGAGCCGCGCGCTGACTCGGTCGGGCTCCGCGCGCACGCCAAGGCCGATATCGCGCGCGTCCTTCACCTCGAAGCTGAAGAGCGCGCTTGCGCCGGGCGAAACCGCCACCGCGTCGTTCACGCCTTCATGCGCTTCGATGACCGGCTGCGTCGAAATATCGAGCATGCCGGACAGCGCGCCTTCGTAAGGCGCGTAAATGTCGAGCGTCGCTTCGCCCGGCGTCATATAGCGATGAAGATCGACGCCATTGGCGAAGGCGAGCGTCTCGCGCCTGCCGTTCTGCGTGAAACCGACGATCGCCGGCGCGCCGCCGCTCGCTCTCAACAGCGCCGGCTTATCGCTCTTGATCGTAAAGCGCATCGCCGCGCCCTCCAGCGCCACGCGTTGCGGCGGATTGAGGGCGCGCGTCGCGGCCGCGGGCCAGGGCGTGGCGCCGGCGCGCTCGATCCAAAAGGCGACGAGGCCGGGTCCGTGGTCGAAGATCGCTTCGCCGGCGCCGTCGAGCGGGATCTTAGCGCCGCGTGAGACCCGGCCGCTGTTCGCGATCGCCGTCGCCTGCGCGCCGCTGACGATCAGCCTGTCGTTTTGCTGCGCGTCGAGGGGCAATGAGATTTGCCCGGCCGCGGGAAAGAAGCGGGTGAAGGCGCGCGTTGCGTCGAGCCTTTTGTTCTCGCCCGGCTCGCGCGCGACGCGCGCCGGCAGCGGCGCGTGCGTCAGATTGACGAGAAGCACGCGCGATTTGACGCCGTGCAGAACGCGCGACGTGGCGGCGCCGTCGCTGAAGACGGCGCGCGGCTGCGCAAAAGCGGCGAGCCCGCCTGCAAGGTCGAGCGCGAGCGGACCTGTCGCTTCATCCATGTCGATGGGCTGCGCGCTCATCGGCGGGATCATTCCGGAAAACAGCGCGCCGCTTTTTGCTGCGGGCCTCGCGTCGACGTCGATCGCGCTCAGCGCGACGCGCATCGGCGCGCTGCCTTCGGCGTTCCAGAGCGCAAGCGGAGAATCGCCGGCGAGGGCCAGCGCCGCGCCCTTCGCCACGCCGACGCCGCGGCCGCCGTCGAGCGCGGGCTGCGCGAAAGTGGATCGCGCGAGCCATAGGCGCAGCTTGCCGGCGGCTGGCGCAAGGGGAACCAGATGGGCGCGCTCGCCTTCGCCGACGTCGAGCGAAATTTCGGCGCCGTTCCAGTCGAAAGCGGCGACGCCGACGCGGGGGGCGCAGTCGCCGCGACCCATCAGCCATAGTTCCTGCGCTTGCGGCGCGAGCGGTCCGGAGCGCGCCGCGCGCAACAAATTCCCCGCCATCGAGCCGGCGGCGATCTCCTCCTGCGCCGTCAGCGTTACGAGCGTTGCGTCGGGCGTTGCGATCTTGGCGAGGCAGACCCCGTCGACGCCGTCGACTGGATCAAGGGCGACGTCGCCAAGCCGGCGCGCTCGGCGTTCGACGGCGCGCGCCAGGAGCGTCATGGGCGCCTCGGCGCCGCCGATCGTCCAGACGACGGCGCGCAAATCCGCGTCGCCGCCTGCAGGCCAGGCCGCGACAGGCGCCCGGCCGCGCTCGGCGCCAATGGCGCGCCACTGGCCGTCAGCGTCGCGCCGTTCGATTGAGATGGCGACGTCCGCTTCCGACCGCGCCGCCACCAGCGCGAGACTTTCGGCGGGCGCCGGCGGAAGGGACAGGACATGTGCGCCGGCGCCGGCTAGCGACGTCTCGCCCGAAAGCGCCAGAGCGCCGTCGTTCTTCTCGTCAAGGAGCGACAAGCGAAGCTCGACGCCGCTGAGAGGGGCATCCTCGCTTTGCGCGGCGTCTCCTTCGTTGGAAGGTTCTTGCGCGTCCTCGCTCGGCGCATCTTCAGCCTCCACTGGGGCGCTCGGATCGGCGCCGAGTTTTTCAAGCTCGAGTCGGTAGTTTCCGGCGGGCAGCCGCCGGGACAAGGCGACGTTCCAGTCGTCGGCGCGCGGCTGCAGGCGCTCGATCACGTCGCCGCCGCCATCTTTCAGCATGCCGATCGCTTCAATTCCCCCGAAGCTGGAAAGGTCGACGACGCTGTCCTTCGCCAGCACGAAATCGACGTGCGTCGGCGGCTGAACTGCGCGCGGCGCGTGTGGCTGAAGCTCCTGTGAATTGAGCGAAATGTCGTAGTCCAGACGGTCGTCATGCGCGAGGCTTCGCGCCTCGACCCGATAGTCGCCAGCCGACAGTTTCGATTTGAACGGCGCGCCCGTCACGACTCTGCCGACGCTCTCCGATTCGCCTTTGAAGATTTCGCCAACCATGCCTTCGCCGATCGAAACATCGATCTTCGCGTCGCCATAAAGCGCGAAGCGCCACACGTCAGGCGCGCGCGGCGCGTCGCGCGCCTGCGGCTCGCGCCATTGCAGCTTCTGCGCTTTGCCGAAGGGAAGGGGATGCGGGCCATGCCCTTCCAACGCCTTCGCGGCGACGATCGGCGTCAGTCGCGCCACCATGCGCGCTTCGACGTCTTTCGGCATGACGACGAGCCGATAGGCGCCCTTCTCGAACCGCCGCGTGACTCGCTGCATTTCGCCCGGCGCCGCGAGCGGCCAGCCGTCCGCGTCCTCCAATCTTGCGCGCCATGTCTGCTTCAGGCCGAGAAGCTCGATGCGATAGTCGCCCTCGCGCGTGATCTCGATCGGCACGATGGCGCCCTTGCCGGAATCGAGCGTGGCGCGCGCGATCCCCGCGTCAGTCAGTTTCGCCGTTGGCGCGAGCGTCGCCGGCGAAACGGCAAGGCCGAGGCGGCCGGCGGAGTCCTTTGCGGTGACGGCGGCGCGATAGGCGCCGGCGCGCAGAAAGGCGGTTACAAGCGCGTTGTCGCCAGGTCCGTTCGCTTCACCCTCGCCGAGCCGCGGCGAGACGTTCGCGCCGACGCGCAGCGCCGTTTTCATGCGCCCGAGCGTCTCGACTCGGTAGAGCCCGCCTTGCGCCACGTCGAAGCGCAAGCGTTTCGTGTCGTCGCGGGCAAGATCGAAAAAAGCCGGACGCGCAACCGTGGCGGAAAGCGTCGTTGGCGCAGGCTTGCCTGCGTCCACCTTCGCCGGCGTCGATTCGGGAGCGAAGATAAGCCCAAGCGCGCGCGATTTTTCGAAGGCCGGAACCCTTAACGTCGCCAGACGCTGCTCATTCTCTTCTTTTTGATCGGCGAGGGACAGCGCGACATCGGCGCCATGCGCATCGCGCGCAATCGCCTTGCCCGTCTTGGGCAGGCGCACCGGCAGCGCAAGCTCCTTGCCCGCGTCCTGCCAAAGCGCCAATGGCGCCTTGTCGAGGTCAACGGGAAGCGCGACGACGCGCGGCCCGGTTAAGAGTTGCGGCGCCACATTCGCCAGGATGAGATAGGAGCCATCCATTTCGAGAGTCTGCGTCCCGAAGGAAATTGTGGAGCGTGAAGGCGCCGCCGCAGGCGCTGATACGGCGAGGCCGGGCGGCCCGAGCGTCACGTCGATGACGCCGGCTGAGTCGCCCTTTGGCTCAAGCCTGAGAAAATAATAGCCCGCCTGGAGATCGTAGCGCGCCGGAATCTTTCCGTCTGCGCGGGGAGCCAGCGCGCCAAGCGCCGGTTCGATCCAAGCGTCCACCTTAACGCCTTTCGCATCAATCGCGACAAGCCCGTCGCGCGTCGCCTCGAAGAGGATCGACGCGGGCCCGAAGAGATTGAATTTTCCCCGCCACGCCTTGCCGGCGCCCACGCGCGGCGCGTCAGAAGCGATGACCCGCGTCTTGCCGTCCTTCGCGATTTGCGCGAAGAGCGCCGTCGCAGGCGCTTCATCGCCGCTGTCGCCAGCGAGGTCGACGCTGACGAGATGCGGACCGGACGCTTCGAATGTTTCGCGGTCGGACTGACGCAGACCGTGCAGCGTGAACCCCTGACCCTCATAGCCGGAGACTTCGAGGCGCGCGTTTGTCTTGCCGTCGGACGCAAGCCTTACGTTCGCGGACGGCGAGCGGCTGTTCTTCGAGATCGTCGCAATCTCTTTCGATTCGTTGCGTCGCGCTTCAAGCCGCGCGGGCGTCGCCTGCGCGAGATCGAGACGAAAAGCGTCATAGCTTGCCGGCGCGTCGAAGCGCGCGGCGCCAAAGGGGCCGATCACGCCCTCGGCGACGCCCGCCGCGAGCAGCGCCGGCTCTTCAAGGCGCAGCAGGAATGGTTGCGCCGCATCGCCTTGCGCCCAGACCAGCTTGTCGCCGCCATAGGCGGTGACGACGTAGCGCCCCGTCTCCAGCGCGCCTTCGACACGCAGCCGAGTCATCGGGCGGCCGGGTTTGGTTTCGACTGTCTCTTGCTGAAAGGCGAGATCGACGAGTTCGCCGTCGCCGCGCCAGACGCGCAGGTCGCTCAGCGCCCGGCCGATCGCTTCAAGATTCACGCGACCCTCTGCGCCAACCTCGAATGTATAGGAGCGTTGCTGCAGATCGCCGAGTTCGCCGCTTTGAATGCGCCCTGGCGCGAGCATCGGCTTCGACGCGTCGACTTCGACAAAAGCCTGCGCGGTAAGCGCAATCTTGCCCTGCGCGCCCTGCGCGCCGAAAACCCGCAGCTTGTAGACGCCTTTATCGAGCAGCGCGTCGATGCGTCCGTCGCGCAGCCCGGGCGCGCCGCTTGAGTCCAGCGGGCCGGCGATCATGTCGACGAGTTCGATACGCGCGCCGGAGGGACTCTTTGCACGAATCGAATAGCGGCCTGGCGCCGGCGTGGCGATGAGGCTCGCGCCGTCACGATCCGCCGCCAACTCGCCCGGCGTAAAGCTGATCGAGCTTGGTTTGGCTCTTGTCTCGGCGAATGCATTTTGCGTGGCGCGCCACAAGGGCTGCGCAAAATACGCCGCAAAGGCGGCGACAAGAGAGAATGCGATCCGCCGCATGCAGGCACCGTATGTCAGCCGACGAGTCGGCGGATAGGGCGCGCCGCCGCCCGCGTGAAGCGTAGGCCCCGCGCCGCGTCCGAGTCGAGAGCCACGCGCCCCTCGCTGCGCCGACGATTCGTCCATGCCTGTCCCACGCGCTTGTTTGGCCGACGCCATTTGGAGCCGGCGGGAATATCTCTTAGGCTAGGGTCTGCGTCTGGGGGTTGCGCGAGCGCACATCAAAACTTGGGAAGTCCGCATGCGTCCGTTGGTCTTGGCCTTGGTTCTTTTCGCCGCGCTCTCATGCAGTCAGCAGGCGGCGGCGATCAAGCTGACGCTCGCCTATCCGGCGGTGCTGCGCACGGGTCCGGAAGGACATTATGCGGCGATCACGACTGCGCCGGCGGGGACGGAGGTCAAAATCTTGCGCGACGATCCAAGCTGGACGCGCATCGCCATCGACAACAAGCGTTTTTTTGTCGCGACCCTGGAGCTTGTGTTCATGTCGTCGAGGGTCACGCAGACGTCCGGCTGCGATTTCGGCTACCCCTACTCGGGTAGCACGCAATATTTTGCCGAGCCGCTAACGGAGCTGCGCCACAGCTGGCCGCTCGGCGCGCTGCTTGGCTATCACAACCGATTTCCCTGCTAGGCCGTCAGATCACAGGCTCTCGCCGGCGCGCGCCAGTTCGACTTGCGGCGACCGCGTCTTGGTGTCGTCGAACTTCGCCCGATAGACGACGAAATTCTCCATCACCCGCTGCACGTAATTGCGCGTTTCGGTGATCGGAATCCGCTCGACCCAGTCGACGGGATCGACATTGGGCTTGCGTGGGTCGCCATAGGCGTCGATCCATTGCTTCACCCGGCCGCCGCCAGCGTTGTAGGCGGCGAAGGTAAGGAGATAGGCGCCCCGATATTCTCCAAGCAGAATGCCAAGATGCGCGGCGCCGAGCTGGGCGTTGAAGGGCGGGTCGTTGATCATCCGCGACATGTCGAAGCTGACGCCGCGCATAGAGGCTGTGTGTCGCGCCGTCGAGGCGATCATTTGCATCAGGCCCATCGCGCCAGCGGTGGAGACGGCCTTGGGATCGAAGGCGCTTTCCTGGCGCGCGACGGCAAAGACGATCGAACGCGACGCGGAGCCTGGAAGCGCGTTGAAATCCGGAACGCCATAAGCGGGAAAGGCGACGTCGTCGAGTGCGATTCCCCTATAGGAGGCGGCCTTGCCGAAAATGAGCGAGAGTTTCGCATCGCCCTGGCGCGCGACGACCTCTCCAAGCGCGGCGACCTGCGCCTCGTCCTGCGAATATTTTGCGCTGTCGAGAGCTAGCGGCGCGGCGACGTCCTTCTCGCCTACGGCGAACAGCAGCTCCGCAACGCGAACCACTTCGTCCCGCCCGTCGCCAGAGGCCGCCGGCGGCGGCGGGCGAAGCGGGCGCTCTTCGGCGCCGATGCGGGAATTGGCGAGCTGTCCGTAGAAGGTTGTCGAATGGGCGGCCGCCTGGAGATAGAAATTGCGCGCTTTGGAGTCGTCCTCGGCGTGCGCGGCTTCCGCTGCGCGCCCCAACCAATAATATGCGCGAGATTTCTGCAGCGGAGTCTCGGCTGCCTCCGCGAGCAGCATGAAATGGCGCTCGGCCTTGATCGGTTCATTGAGGAATCGCAGGGCGATCCAGCCGGCGTTGAATTCGGCGTCGACCTTGTTGCTGGTCTTCGCGGCGGCGTGATCGGCGCAAAGCGTGTAAGCTGTCTGCGGATCACCCTGGTCGAGAAGCTTGCGCGCGACGATGCGCCGCTCCTCCCACCAGGCGTCGCCGTCGACGACCTGCTCGATGTCGCGTGGCGCCTTGCGCAGCAGCGCGCCCGCTTCAGCGAATTTTTTGTCGTTGCGCAGCTTGTGCACGCGTCCGTAGAGCAGTCCGGGATCGTTCTGCACAGACGCCGGCAAAGCGGCCGCAAGCTTATCGGCGCCAGAAATGCGCGCGCGGGCGAGCAGCGTGACGTCCTTGCCGGCGAGTTCGGCGCTGCGCAAAGCGAGCGTATTCTTTCCGGCATAGACCAGACGATCGGCGCGGAACTTATGGTCGGCCGGCGTCAGGAGCTCGCCGAACTCCTTATTGAAGGTCGTATCGAATCCCTGTCCGACATCGTCATTGCGCCAAGCGTCGCGCGCCAGCGCCGCCGCCGATTGGAAATCGCCTTCGCGCGCGATCGCCCGCGCCAGGGCATATTTGCCATAGGCGGTGAGCGGCTTGTTGTCCGCGAACCAGGCCAGCACGGTCTTGTCGGCGTGACGCTCGGCGACGAGCGCCTGCTCGGCGCGACGGCGCAGCCAGTCTCCGGCCGGCCAATCCCGATGGGCTGCAAGGAATTCGGCGATGCGCCGGAACCCGGCTTCATGGGGATGAAGGCGAAGGCCGGTCCATTGCGCGGCGGCGCTGGCGAGCGGCGTGTTGTGAAGCCGCGACGCGGCGTCGTCGCCTTGAGCGAAATTTCCGGACCTGTAGGCGGCGACCGCCTGGGTGAAAGCTTCCGCGTCATCTCCCAGTAGGGCGACGGTGGTGCCAGCGACTACGTCGCCGTTGAGCCAGGCCTGCGCAGGCGCATGAGCGACGATCGACGGGAGCGCGCCCTCGTCGGCGGCAAAGAGCGAATTTTCCAAAGGATGCGCCGCCTCGTCGTCAGCGCGTTTGCGCTCGACGAGTTCGCGCACGGCCTCCTGTAGCGTGCCGACACGCGAGCGCCAGGCGCCGAGACTGAAGGGAATCGAAGGCGTCCAGCGCCCAGCGACTTTGCGCTTCGCCTCGCCGTCCCCAAGACGGTCAAGGCCGGTGAACGCGGGCGCGGCGATCGCGAGCGCCGCGATGCAGACCGTCAGTTTGAAGCGCGTCGCGACGCGTCGAGGCAACATCATCACGGCGTTTCCCCACTGGTGCGAAAAAGTTGCTCCCATTTGGTTTACGAAGGGTCAACTCAACGCGCCGCTTGCGATTTCGAACTCTCGCGGCCTCCCACTTATACCCTAGGGCTTTCCTCAACGCAGCCCAAAGGCTATGAAGGGCCGTCAATCTTAGCGACGCGATTACGGCGGCTCTGGGGCGTATAGGAAAGCATTGATTCTATGAGTGGAAAGCCGATTTTTCATGGGTCGATGACGGCCCTGGTCACGCCGTTTTCCCATGGAGAGGTCGACTATGACGCACTGCGCGCGCTGATCGATTGGCAAATCGAAAACGGAACGCATGGTCTCGTGCCGGTCGGCACGACGGGCGAAAGCCCGACGCTGAGCCATGAGGAACATGGGCGCGTCATCACCGAAACGATTCGAGCCGCGCGCGGGCGTGTGGCGGTCGTCGCCGGGGCGGGCTCGAACAATACGCGCGAGGCGATCGCCATCGCCGGCCATGCGGAGCGCGCCGGCGCCGACGGGCTCCTCATTGTCACGCCCTACTACAACAAGCCCAATCAGCAAGGGCTTTATCTGCACTTCAAGGCGATCAACGACGCCGTCTCGATCCCCATCATCATCTACAATATCCCGCCGCGTTCAGTCGTCGACATGAGCGTCGAGACCATGAAGCGCTGCGCCGAATTGAAGAATGTCGTCGGCGTCAAGGACGCCACGGGGAACATCGGCCGCATTTCGCTTCAACGCGAGGCGATGGGGCCGGATTTCATCCAGCTTTCGGGCGACGACCTCACGGCGCTTGCCTGCATGGCGGCTGGCGCGCATGGCTGCATCTCGGTCGTGGCCAACATCGCGCCGCGGCTTTGCGCCGATTTGCAGAACGCCTGTCTCGCCGGCGACTACGCCAAGGCGCTGGAGATTCAAGACAGGCTGACGCCGCTGCATGTCGCGACCTTTCTTGAGGCCGGCGTCACGGGGGCGAAATACGGGCTGTCGCTTCTGGGCAAGGCTGAAGAAGAGGTGCGTCTGCCTCTGGTGCCGGGCGCGCAACCGACTAAGGATCGCATACGCGCGGCGATGATCCACGCCGGCGTGCTCCCCGCCTAACCCAGCGATCCGCGTCTTCCCTTCGTCGAGACGCTTTGAGGAAAATCAGTGGCCGCAAAGCCAGATCCGAATTTCAAGGTCGTCGCCGACAATCGCAGGGCGCGCTACAATTATGAAATCGGCGATATTTTTGAAGCGGGGCTGGCGCTGACGGGCACCGAAGTGAAGTCGCTGCGCACCGGCAAGGCGACGATCGCCGAAAGCTACGCCCATGTCGATCGGCTCGGCGAGGCATGGCTCGTCAACGCGAACATTCCGGAATATCTCGCCGGCAACCGTTTCAACCATCCGCCGAAGCGGCCGCGCAAACTGCTGCTCAAGTCGAAAGAGCTCGCCAAGCTGTCGCAGGCTGTTGAGCGCGAAGGCATGACGATCGTGCCACTGAAGCTCTATTTCAACGCCAAGGGCCGGGCCAAGCTGCAAATCGCCCTCGGAAAGGGCAAAAAGCTGCACGACAAACGCGAAGTCGAAAAGAAGCGCGACTGGAGCCGCGAAAAAGGCAGGCTGTTGCGCGCGCGCGGCTGACGCCGTCCCAAAAAAATTCGGCGCCCCGCAGGCGAGACGCCGAACCTTTGATCTTCCGTTAAGAGCGTGCCGTCACTCGCCTTCGTCTTCTTCGGCGTGAGCCGCTTGCTGCGCCGGACGGGGACGCTCTTGATACCGCTGCATGCGCTCTGCGCGCTCGCCCGGATCGCGGCCAATCTTGCCGACAAGATGGATGAGGTCGACGAATTCGTCGGCCTGCCGACGCAATTCGTCGGCGATCATCGGCGGCTGGGTGGTGATCGTCGAAATGACCGAAACCCGAACGCCACGCCGCTGCACGGCCTCGACCAGCGAGCGGAAGTCGCCGTCGCCAGAGAAGAGGACCATATGGTCGATATGCCCGGCCATTTCCATGGCGTCGACGGCCAGTTCGATGTCCATATTGCCTTTAACTTTGCGGCGGCCAAGCGAATCGACGAATTCCTTGGTCGGCTTGGTCACGACCGCATAGCCGTTGTAATCCAGCCAATCGATCAAGGGACGGATTGACGAATATTCCTGATCCTCGATCAAAGCAGTGTAATAGAACGCGCGGATCAGTCGGCCCTTGCCCTGAAACTCGCGGAGCAAGCGCTTATAATCAATATCGAATCCAAGCGATTTCGCGGTCGCGTATAAGTTCGCGCCGTCAATAAACAACGCAATTCGTTCGATATCTGCCATCTCAGTCTCGCGGTCGGGTTAAGGTGCTAAACGCGGGGCGGCCTCGGCTAACGCCGTCCACCCGCAGTACGGCATTCGCTCAATCGTCTCGGTGTCCAGCGCCTAAATTAACGTTGGCGATGCGTCGTTCTCGCTGCATCCGTCGACTACTCAGCCGCCGTCTTAGAAAAAGCGCCGCACGCATCTCTCGTGAATACATCGCCTCTCCATGTCGCAGCGTCAAGAGGAACTGCGTTTTTTTACGGAGCGATGATTGGGCGTTTTCTAGAAAAGTTCCTGAAAGCATCGTTAAAAAAAATCGGCCGCGCGTCTAGAGCTAAGAGATTATTGCCTAATTTTTACAATTGGCGTATCAGCGCTACTCCCCAACCGAATGGAGCTTGGCAGCAGATGGCGCGCGTTACTGTCGAAGATTGCATCGACAAGATCGAAAATCGCTTCGACCTCGTCCTTCTCGCGGCGCATCGGGCGCGGAACATCTCGTCGGGTCAGCCGATTCTCGTCGATCGCGACCGCGATAAAAATCCGGTTGTCGCCCTGCGCGAGATCGCTGAATCGGCGCTCGCGCCGGAAGACCTTTCAGAGGATTTCATCCATTCGCTGCAGCATCACGTCGAAGTCGACGAGCCGGAGGCCGAAGCGGCGCCGGCCTTGACCCCTGCGGTCGCGGGCGAACTCGAAGGCGAAGGCCAGTTCGACAGGATGACGGAAGAAGACCTGCTGCGCGGTCTCGAAGGGCTTGTGCCGCCGGCAGAGGTCGAGGACGAAGCGGAGTAGATTCCGGCCCGATCAGCTCGCGCGCCCCGCCATGGGGGCGCGCGTCCCCCGCCAAAGCGCGACGCAGGCGTTCGCGACAGGTTCGCCGCGAAGTCTCCGCCAGAGGCGCATTCGCGCATCATCGCCGTTGGTCATGGCGGCCGGGCTGCGCTATCCTCGCTCAACACTCTTGCCGCTCCGACGCCGCTCGCTTTGCCTTTTGCGTGGAACTTACGCGGGGCGGCGGCCGAGTCGGCGCATAACCGGTCTTCGGCGTCACGCGCATGATGCGTCAGTACGAGCTTGTCGAACGCGTGCGGAAGTATAATCCGCGCGTCGACGAGGATTTGTTAAACCGGGCCTACGTGTACGCGATGAAGGCGCACGGGGCGCAGACCCGCGCCTCAGGCGATCCTTATTTTTCGCACCCGCTCGAAGTCGCGGCGATCCTCACCGATCTGAAGCTCGACGACGCGACGATAGTGGCGGCCGTTCTTCACGATACGCTCGAAGACACCGACGCCACGCGCGAAGAGATCGACCGGCTGTTTGGGGAACAGATCGGCAAACTCGTCGAGGGCCTGACCAAGATCGAGAAGCTCGATCTTGTCACCAAGCAGGCGCGGCAGGGCGAGAACTTCCGCAAATTACTGCTCGCCGTCGCCGAAGACGTGCGCGTGCTGCTCGTCAAGCTCGCCGACCGCCTACACAACATGCGCACGCTGCATTTCGTCCCGCAGGAAAAGCGCGCGCGCATCGCTCAGGAGACGCTCGACATCTATGCGCCGCTCGCCGGCCGCATGGGCATGCAGCGTCTGCGCGAGGAATTGGAGGGCCTCGCCTTTCGGCATTTGATGCCCGAAGCGCATCAGACCATCGAGCAGCGGCTGCACGATCTGCGCGCGAAGAACGGACGCATCATCAAGCGCATCGAGGACGAGCTCACCAAGGAGTTTGAGGCGCGCGGCATCACCGCGGCGGTCACCGGACGCCAGAAGACGACCTTCTCGGTGTGGCGCAAGATGGAGCGCAAGTCGATCTCCTTCGAGCAATTGTCAGACATCTTCGGCTTTCGGATCATCGTCGGCGCTGTGGAGGATTGCTATCGCGCGCTCGGCGTCGTGCATACGAAGTGGCCCAACGTCCCTGGCCGCTTCAAGGATTACATCTCGACGCCGAAACAGAACGACTACCGCTCGATCCATACGACCGTGATTGGTCCCGGCCATCAGCGCGTCGAACTTCAGATTCGCACCGCCGAAATGCACGAGATCGCGCGTTTCGGCATCGCCGCGCACGCGCTCTACAAGGATGCGGTCGGGGCGCATGGCCGCGAGCAGCTCGCCAAGGAAAGCCGCGCCTTTCGATGGCTGCAGGAAACGCTCGATCTCCTCGCGCATGGCGACAATCCCGAGGAATTTCTCGAGCATACGCGCCTCGAACTCTTTCAAGATCAGGTGTTCTGCTTCACGCCCAAGGGCGGGTTGATCGCGTTGCCGCGCGGCGCGACGCCGATCGATTTCGCCTACGCCGTACATACAAAGCTCGGCGATTCGGCGGTGGGCGCGAAGATCAACGGACGCGTCGGCCCGGTGTTGTCGCAGCTAAAAAACGGCGACGAGGTCGAGATCATCCGCGCCGAAGGTCATGTTCCACCGGCCGCCTGGGAGGGCGCGGTGGCGACCGGCAAGGCGCGCGCCGCGATCCGCCGCGCGACGCGCGACGCCGTGCGCCAGCAATATGCCGGGCTCGGCCGCCAGATCGTCGAACGCGCCTTCGAGCGCGCCGGCCGCGTCTGGAGCGAAGAGAAACTAAAGGCGGCGCTGACGCGGCTCGCGCGGCCATCGGTCGAGGACGCGCTCGCCGCCGTGGGCCGCGGCGAAATTTATTCGGGCGACGTCGTCAAGGCGGTCTATCCGGATTTCAGCGAAGAGCGCAAAGCGGGGCCCGCCGCCATCCGACCCGGCGAGCCGGGTTGGTTCGGGGTCAAGGCGAACGCCAATGTCGTCTTCAAGGCGCCTGGCGCGAATGACGATGGCGGCGGCGCGATTCCGATTCGCGGCCTGCGCGGCGACGCGCCGGTGCGATTTTCGCCGGACGGCGGCGCCGTGCCGGGCGACCGCATCGTCGGCATTTTCACGCCTGGCGAAGGCATCACCATCTATCCGATCCAGTCGCCGTCGCTCACCGCCTTCGACGACCAGCCTGAACGCTGGCTCGACGTGCGCTGGGATATCGAAGCCGGCTCTTCGGCGCTATTTCCCGTTCGCATCGTCGTGACGGCGATCAATGAGCCGGGCACGCTCGGCGCGCTGGCGACGCTCATCGGCGAGACCGGCGCCAATATCGACAACATCAGCTTCAAGGCGCATTCGCCCGACTTCCGCGAGATGACCTTCGATCTCGAAGTCGCCGATCTGAAACATCTGAACGGCGTCGTCACGCGGCTGCGCGCGAGCGCTTTGGTGAGCAAGGTCGAACGGATGATCGGGTGACGCGTACGGATCACTGCGGATCGTTCGCTTGAAACAACGCTCGGCGAATTCTGAGCCCTTCTTGAAAGCAAGCTACGGTCATCTATTGAAAATGATCGTAAAAATTCCAGCGCTCGCTAAAGCCCCGCAGAGCCACCCCACACCGAGCGTCGCGATAAGAATCCCAAGAGAGCCGTGGTCCGTGACCGATCGAAACTCTCTTTCCCTCAGAGGCTCTTCCGACATCTTAATAGCCCTATTTCTATCATTTTTGTAGACTATATCCAGTCCCTTGATGTGTCAAATTGAATGCACGCGAATGGATCCGCCCAAAAGATGCCTCGCCTGCATTTGAACCGCTGGCAGGTCATCCTCGATGCGCGTCTTCCGCGCGATTGAGCGACCGCTATTGGGGACGATCGTCATTGCGAGGAGCGCGGCGACGAAGCAATCCAGCAGTCGCCCCTCGCTTTCGGATCGCTTCGCTTCGATCGCAATGACAATTCACATTGCGTTGCAATTCCACGCGGGCTTTTTGCCGACCAGCCGTCCGCGACGCGCGTGGCGCTGCGTGTCCCGAAGCCTACTTCAACGGCAGATAGATCTCGGTCATATGGCGATGCTCGGGCGTATCGTGATCGAGGTTCAGATAGTGGAAATAGACCGGGAAATCCCGCAGCTCTTCCCCTGAGTCCGGCAGCCAGTCGCGATAGAGCGCATAGACGCTCTCGTCGATCCGGTCGCGCGAACCGGCATGAATGGTCATGGCGCAGCGGCCGCCGGGGATCGTCTTGGTGACGACGCCGTATTCATTGGCGGGAACGGGCGCTGGCGCCGATCCGCAAATGTCAAAGCGAAATTCCTCCGGCGGCGTCGTGTTGGGGTCGTTATAGGGCACGCCATAAGTCTCGCATTTGCTGATCGGAGAAAGCCCGGACGACTTTCGCCAGGCGATGAAGCGCTGCACTGAGTCGTTGAGCAGCGCCGGTGCGCCGCGATGTTCGAGCGCCGCGACCAACACGGGTTCGACGTCGACGATCTTTATTTCCATGTCTTTCGTCCTTTCACTGGGTGGGAGGCTTATTTGAGATCGCGCGCTCCATGACGCCCAGTCCGGCTTCTTGCGGAACGCGCTGGGCGTCTGACCGAACGCGGATTTAAAGGCGCGGGAAAAGGATTCAGGATTTTCGAACCCCGAATCCAAGGCGATGTCGATGATCGGCGCGGTCGGATTGAAGGCCAGTCGATAGGAGGCTCTCTTGAGCCTCATGAATTGAATGTAGCGTGAGAGGCTGATCCCGCAGTGTTGGGAGAATTGCCGATGGAAGTGGAATTTCGAAAAGTTCGCGACGTCGCTCAACACGTCGACGGTCAGCGCTTCGTCGAGATGCTTGTCGATGTAATCCAGCACGCGATTGATGCGTCGCGCGTAGACGGGTCCCTTTGATCTTGTCCTGGTCTCCATCCCTGCATCGTAGCAAGCGCCGGGACCGGCTTCTTGACTGAAATTGCTCTTTGCGCCGCCGCGCCGGCCGCGCGCCCAATGACAAACGATGGCCCCGCGCGCTATAGGAGCGCAATGACCTCGCGCCTCCCTCGCCTCGGCGTTAATGTCGATCATGTCGCGACCGTCCGCAATGCCCGCGGCGGTCCGCGGCCCGACCCGGTTCGCGCCGCGCTGCTCGCCATCGAGGCCGGCGCCGACGGGATCACCGCGCATCTGCGCGAAGACCGACGTCACATCAATGACGCGGACATGGCGCGGTTGAAGGCGGCGATTTCGAAGCCGCTCAATTTCGAAATGGCGGCGACCGAGCAGATGCTCGACATCGCGGTCGCGACGGCGCCGCACGCCGTCTGTCTCGTGCCGGAAAAGCGCACCGAGCGCACGACCGAAGGCGGCCTCGACGTCGTCGGCCAACACGACTACCTGCTGCCTTACGTCGATCAGCTGACGCGGGAGGGCGTGCGCGTCTCGCTGTTCATCGAGCCCTCGGCAGAGGCGATTGACGCCGCGGTGTTGATGAAGGCCCCCGTCGTCGAGCTCCATACAGGCGCCTGGTGCCACGCCGTCGAGGTTGGCGATATGGGCCGGGCCGAAGCGGAGTTCGCGCGGGTCGCGCAAGCCGCCGCCTATGGCGCGGCCCAGGGTCTTGAAATTCACGCTGGACACGGTCTCGACTATGAGACGGCGCGCCGCGTCAGCGCCTTGCCGCAGATCGCCGAACTCAACATCGGCCATTTTCTGATTGGCGAGGCGATTTTCATCGGGCTCGTGGCGGCGATCCGCCGGATGCGTGAGGCGATGGAGCAGGGCCGGGCGCAAGTGCTTTAGAGCCGGGACGCGGCGCGGTCGGCGGATCGCAAGCATAGGCGCGGGCGTTAGCGTTAATCCCGATCAGACGGAGACGCGCTGGCGAGCCGCGCTAAGGTGGCGGGCGGTCATCCATTTGACGCCGGCCAGGGACTATTCTTGGCTCGGGCGCAGGTTCTCATGGAAGCTGTAGCGTGTTAAGCCGAGCGGCCGGGCGGGCCGACGCCGCCCCCAATGCATGAGGAGTAAGTCGGCTTGAGCAGGAACGTTCCGGTGGCGCAAAAACGCGAAGAGGGCGGTTTTCTCGAAACCATCAAGGTCATCCTTCAGGCGCTCGCGATCGCGCTTGTCATCCGCACGCTGCTTTTTCAGCCCTTCAACATTCCTTCGGGCTCGATGATCCCGACGCTGCTGATCGGCGATTACGTTTTCGTGTCGAAATACGCCTACGGCTATTCGAATTACTCGATGCCGTTCGGCCCCGACATTTTCTCCGGCCGCATTCTGGCTTCTCCCCCCAACCGCGGCGACGTCATCGTTTTCAAGCTGCCGCGGGACAATGAGACCGACTATATCAAGCGCGTCATTGGCCTCCCCGGCGACCGGATCCAGGTCATCGACGGCCGGCTCTATATCAATGGCGTCATTGTGCCCCGCACCCCGCTCGAAAAAGAGGTGACGGAGAACCGCGAAGGCAGCGAAGTCCCCGTGACGACCTATGAGGAAACGCTTCCCGGCAACGGCGATCATCCCGCAGTCGAACATAAGATCATCGAAATCGAGGGCGATCACGGCATCAATGACAACACCGAACTGTTCGTGGTGCCGCCCGATCACTATTTCATGATGGGCGATAATCGCGACAATTCCACCGATTCCCGCATCGCGCCGGAGCTGGGCGGCGTCGGCTTCGTGCCTTTCGTCAATCTCGTAGGTCGCGCCGAGATCATCTTCTTCTCGGTTCGGAAGGACGAATCGGCGCTCGCGTTCTGGCGCTGGCCTTGGTCCGTGCGTTGGGACCGGCTGTTCCGGCCCGTTCATTGATCGGACGCACAGGCGTGCCATGACGCGCAGCCGCGAGAAGGGGCTCGCTGATCTGGAGGCGCGCATCGGCCATCAATTCGCCGATCCGGCGCTGCTTGGCCGCGCGCTGACGCATGTCAGCGCCTCGCCCGCCCGGCGCGATTCATACGAGCGGCTTGAGTTTTTGGGCGACCGCGTGCTCGGCCTCGCCGTGGCGCATATGCTCTATGACGCCTTTCCAAACGAGAGCGAAGGCGAGCTGTCGCGCCGCCTCGCGGCGCTGGTCCGCAAGGAGACCTGCGCCGAGGTGGCCGAAGTCTGGGGCGTTGGCGCGGCGATGCGGCTCGGCGAGGGCGAGGCCCTAACCGGGGGACGCGGCAAACGCGCCTTGCTCGGCGACATTTGCGAAGCGATCATCGGCGCGGCCTTTCTCGACGGCGGCGCCGCCGCGGCCGAACATATCGTTCGCAAGGCGTTCAGCGACCGTATGGCGGCGAGCGGCCAGGATTTGCGCGACGCGAAGACCGCCGTGCAGGAATGGGCTCAGGCGCGCGGCCTCGCCACGCCCCGCTACCAGCTCGTCGCCCGCAGCGGACCGGACCATGCGCCCTTCTTCGAGGTCGTCGTGGAGGTGCAGGGATTTGCGGCGGCGCCCGGGTCGGGCGCCTCGAAACGGATCGCAGAACAGGCGGCTGCGACGGCATTTCTGGCGCGCGAAGACGCGGCCACAGGAAAGGGCGACACATGAGCGGCGACGACGAATTGGCGCCGGAAGGCACGCGCTGCGGCTTCGCGGCGCTGGTCGGCGCGCCCAACGCCGGCAAGTCGACGCTGCTCAATCAACTCGTCGGCGCCAAGGTCTCGATCGTGTCGCGCAAGGCGCAGACGACGCGGGCGCTCGTTCGCGGCATCGCCATCGAGGGCGCGGCGCAGATCATCCTTGTCGACACGCCGGGCATCTTCAAGCCAAAGCGGCGGCTCGATCGCGCCATGGTCGCGAGCGCGCTCTCTGGCGTGGCCGACGCCGACGTGATCGCGCTGCTCATCGACTCCCGCAAGGGAATCGACGAAGAAGTGGACGCGATCCTGACGCAGCTTGAGCACGCCAAGGCGCCCAAGCTTCTTGTGCTGAACAAGATCGATCTCATTCCCCGCGAAAGGCTGCTGGCGCTGGCGCAAACGCTGAACGCGCGACAGACATTCGAAGAGACGTTCATGATCTCGGCGCTGAAAGGCGACGGCGTCCACGATCTGCGTCAGGCGTTCGCGCAGCGCATGAGGCCCTCGCCCTGGCTCTATCCCGAGGATCAGCTTTCGGACGCGCCGCTGCGGCTGCTCGCCGCCGAAATCACCCGCGAGCAGATCTACGAGCGGCTGCACGACGAATTGCCCTATCAGTCGACCGTCGAAACGGACTCCTGGACCAATCAGAAGGACGGCTCGGCGCGCATCGAGCAGACGATCTTTGTCGCGCGCGACAGCCAGAAGAAGATCGTCATCGGCGAAGGCGGCCGCACCATCAAGGCCATCGGTCAGGCGGCGCGGCGGGAGATCGCCGAGGCCGCCGAACAGCAGGTGCATCTCTTCCTGTTCGTGAAGGTCCGGGAAAATTGGGCCGACGACCCCGAGCGCTATCGCGAGATGCGCCTGGATTTCCCGAAAGGGAAATAATATCGGCCAAGGTCAGGTGATTCGCGCGGCGCTGGAGAATCGAATGTCAGACGAACGCAAGGCGATGACCGCCTATCGTTTTCTTACCGGGCCGGACGACGCGACGTTTTGCCATCGCGTCACGGAAGCCTTGAGCCTCGGCTGGCGGCTACACGGATCGCCCTCGCTCACTTTCGACACGACGCACCACCGGGTGATTTGCGGCCAGGCTTTGATCAAGGACGTCGAAGGCATAGATTACAGGCCGGATATGAAGCTTTCCGAAGTGTGAGCCTGATATGGAATGGCGCGACGACGCTCTCATCCTCGGCGCGCGTCGGCATGGCGAAACCTCGGTCATTCTGGAGTTGATGACGCGCGGACACGGCCGCCATCTTGGTCTCGTGCGCGGCGGACGCTCGCGCCGGCTCCGTCCAATTCTGCAGCCCGGCAATCTCGTTTCGGCGCAGTGGCGCGCGCGTCTTGAGGATCATCTCGGCGCCTTGACGGTCGAGCCGCTCGCCGCCCGCGCCGCCTATTTCCTCGACCGCGCCGCCGCGCTCCATGGCGTCGTCTCGCTCTGCGCGCTGCTGCGTCTGCTGCCGGAGCGCGATCCCCATGAGGAATTGTTTGAAATGGCCGACGCCATTGCGGCGCTGTTCGGCGACATTCGCACCGCCGAAAGCGCCGCGACGATGTTGGCGCGATTCGAGCTTGCGCTGCTCGGCGCGCTCGGCTTCGGGCTCGATCTCAACGCCTGCGCGTTGACCGGCGCGAGGGACGATCTTGCATATGTGTCGCCGAAATCGGGCCGCGCGGTGAGCCGCGCCGCCGGCGCGCCGTGGCGCGACAAACTCCTGCCCTATCCCGACTTTCTTCAGCATGAGAGCATTGTCCCCGAACAGGCCGATCTCATCGCCGCGTTCCGGTTGACCGGATATTTCCTGACGCGCGACGTGCTCAAGCCGCGCGGCGTCGCGCTGCCGGCGGCGCGCGAACTTTACGTCGGCGCTCTTTTGCGCGTGGCGTGAGGAATAAGGGGAGTGTCGGCGCAGATTCTCATCGAAAAAGTCCGTCGACTTTTTCGGAATTTGATTTAGCGGCGCTTGTCGCCGCAAATGTAACGCGATTCATGGCTGCTGACGCCGTAGCCCTGATCGATGTCGACGAGCACCTCGCGGCAGATCGCCTGCATGTCTTCGTCAGCTTCGCGCGCCTGAGGCGCGCGGTCCCGCGCGGCGACCGCCGGGCCGGAGACCGTTATGTGCGACCGATCCAAGGCGAATGAGGCGGATGTGACGAGCAGCGCGGCGATGAGCGACGAAAACAGTTTCTTCATGGACGCCATGGTTTGAAAGCTGCAGAAAACCGGCGAAAATTCGACCGCGCTGATCCGCGCCATCGCTTCGCAAGCCTTCTAAAGGACGAAACGCGGCGCCTGCAAGACCTTATTTGCGACATTGCCGCACAAAACGCAGTCGATACGTCGACGACTCCCTGCCATCGTTAAAGAACCCCGCCTCGAAATCCTTCGCTTGCGCCGACGCCCTCGCGGCCATAGTACCGATCGCAAAGGCAGAATCGGGTAGTTGAAATGGCGCAAAAAGGCGGTGCGGGGGCCGGAAAAGGCAAGGGCGCAAGCGATGTTAGCGTGATTGCGCCCGTCGATCTGCGCGAGGCGCTCGAGGAGCGCTATCTGCGTTACGCGCTTTCGACCATCACCGGCCGCGCGCTGCCAGACGCCCGCGACGGGCTTAAACCCGTGCACCGACGCATCCTTTACGGCATGCATATTCTTCGCCTCGACCCCGGCGCGCCGTTCAAGAAATGCGCAAAGATCGTCGGCGACGTGATGGGTTCGTTCCATCCGCATGGCGATCAGGCGATCTATGACGCGCTGGTCCGCCTCGCGCAGGATTTTTCCTCCCGCTATCCGCTCGTCGACGGGCAGGGCAATTTCGGCAATGTCGACGGCGATTCGGCGGCCGCCTATCGCTACACCGAAGCGCGCATGACGGCGGTCGCGCGTTCTCTTCTGGAAGGCATCGACGAAGACGCGATCGACTTCATCCCCAACTATTCCGGCGAGGAGAAGGAGCCGGTGGTGCTGCCCGCGGCGCTGCCCAATCTGCTCGCCAATGGCGCGCAGGGGATCGCCGTCGGCATGGCGACGTCGATTCCGCCGCATAATCTCGCCGAGCTGTGCGACGCGGCGCTCTATCTCATCTCCCACCGCAAGGCGACCGCCGAACAGCTCTTAACCTTCGTGCAAGGGCCGGATTTTCCGACCGGCGGCATCGTCGTCGACAAGCGCGAAGAGATCATCGAAACCTATCGCACCGGGCGCGGCTCGTTTCGTGTGCGCGCGCGCTGGATCAAAGAAGAGCTGCCGCGTGGCGGATGGGTCATCGTCGTCACGGAAATCCCCTACGGCGTGCAGAAGTCGCGGCTCATCGAACGACTCGCGGAACTCATCTCCGAGCGCAAACTGCCGCTTGTCGCCGACGTGCGCGATGAATCGGCCGAAGACGTGCGCATCGTTTTCGAGCCGCGCGCGCGCACGGTCGATCCGGCGTTGATGATGGAGACGTTGTTCAAGCTCTCGGAGCTTGAAACGCGTTTCGCGATGAACATGAATGTGCTCGTCGACGGCGTGACGCCGCGCGTCGTTTCGCTCGACGAGGCGCTCAGGCAATGGCTCGACCATCGCCGCACCGTGCTGCAGCGCCGCTCGCGCCATCGCCTCGCCGCGATCGTTCGGCGCATCGAGCAATTGGAAGGCATGGTGATCGTCTTCCTCAATCTCGATGAGGTGATCCGCATCATCCGCGAAGAGGACGACGCCAAGGGGGAGCTGAAAAAAGCGTTCAAGCTGACCGACCTGCAGGTCGAATACATTCTTGATACGCGGCTGCGCGCTCTGCGCCGGCTCGAAGAAATGGAGCTGAAGAAGGAGCTCGGCGAGCTCTCGGCCGAGCGCAAGGAGATCGAGGCGCTGCTCGCCGATGAGGACAAGCAGTGGAAGACCATCGCCTGGCAAGTGCGCGAACTGAAAAAAACCTATGGCCTGCAGACCGCGATCGGCAAGCGGCGCACGAGTTTCGAAGATGCGCCCGAGGCGATCGATCTCGACCTCGCCGAGGCGATGATCGAGCGCGAACCCGTGACGATCGTCGTCTCGAAGAAGGGCTGGATTCGCGCGCTCAAGGGTCATGTGCAGGATCTCTCGACGCTGCAGTTCAAGGGCGACGACGAACTCGGCGCGTCCTTCTTTGCGCAGACGACCTCGAAAATCCTGGCGCTCGCGTCGAACGGCAAGGCCTATACGCTGGACGCGTCAAAGCTTCCCGGCGGGCGCGGTCATGGCGAGCCGATCCGGCTTTTCGCCGAGATCGAGGAAGGCGCTGATGTCGTCGCCGTGCTGCCGCATGTCGCGGGCGAAGCGCTGCTGCTGGTGACGAATGACGGGCGCGGCTTCGTCGTGAGCGAAGATGATCTTTTATCGTCGACGCGCAAGGGGCGCGCCGTGCTGACCGTCGATCCGCCGTCGCGATTGCAGATCGTGACCCAGGCGCAGGGCGACATGATCGCCATCATCGGCGAGAACCGCAAGCTGCTGGTGTTTCCGCTCAGCGAAGCGCCGCGCATGGCGCGCGGCAAGGGCGTGCGCATGCAACGCTACAAGGACGGCGGCGTCGCGGACGCGAAGGTTTTCGCTCTCAAAGACGGGCTGACGTGGACCGACGCCTCTAACCGCGTCTTCACGATCGACAGAGCGGAACTCAAGGACTGGATCGGCCACCGCGCCGAAGCGGGACGATTGCCGCCGAGAGGCTTTCCGCGGAACAACAGGTTTGGGTGAGGCAGTCAGCGTGGCGACCGTCTCGATGTCTTACTGCGTCGGCCCCATAGTGCCCGTGTTGCGCAGGCGATTGCCGCGCACCCAGCCTGTGACGCTGTCTGCGCTTTTCGGGCTCATGTACATCACAGAGACCCAGCCATCGTCAGTTTGGGCATAGGAGATCAAATCGTCGCCCGGCACGACAAAAACTCCCTTCATCGCGCAGTGGACGGTGGGCGCCGAGTAGAATTGCAGCCGTCCTTTCCCGATCACGACATTTCCGCGTGGCGGAGAAATCAAGGGCGCCTCGTTCGAGCCCGCCGCTGGCTCCTTGCAGCTCTTAATGTCGCGGGCGAAAGCTGAGGGGCTGTGCAGCATCGCGGTAAGCGCAATGGCGGCAAGTAAGACCTTAACAAGCAAGACTTTCTTAAGATGCATTCTGTCTACTTGATTGTCCGACGCGGTCTGCTCCATCACTCGCTCCGCTCGCCCCCATCCGGCGCTTCGCGCCACCCTCCCCCGTTTCACGGGAGAAGGGAGAACGGCGCCATCGCGGCTTACGTCGAAGATCCACGACTATTCATGACGCACGCAACCGTCTCTCTTTCCGGCGCGAAGCGTGGGGGAGAATTGGGGAGGAGGCTTCTCCAAGCGTTCCGCAGGAAGCTCAATCCGTCTTCGAAAAATCCGGGATTTTGAATCCGAGCTTGCCCTGGCGCCACAACGTAAAAGCCACGCCGCCGGCGACGACGACGAACACGCCGAAGGCGATGTAGAGATAGATTTCCTCGTCGGTGACGAGGCCGACCGAGAACGGGTGTCGGCCTTCAAAACTTTTGGCGCCGTCGTCGCTCGTCAGCTTCGCATAGAGCACGTATTCGCCGGGCTCCTTAAAATTCTGGTCGAAATTCACCATGCCGTTGCGAAACTTTTGGACCGGCAGGCGGCCGACGACATCTGCTTCCGGGTCCGCTTCGCCGTTTGGCCCCTTGCCGCGCAGGATGCGGACGTCCCAGTTCATGTCGCGCAATTCATTGTCGGCGGCGTCGAGCACGATGACGCTCGGGCCGACGTCCGGCAGCGCGATGCACTCCCGGTCGACGTTCTTCTTGGGCTGCATGGCGACGAATTTCATCGACTTACGACCAAGTTCATTGCCGCCAAGATCGATCGGACACTCGGGATCGTAATAATGCCAGCCGGCGGCCGAGGCGGCGCGCGGGGAAAGCAACGACGCCGCGACAACGGCGAGCGCAAAGCCCAGTAGAATTCTGCTCACGGTCGACCTCGCCTCACATGCCGGCGTCGAGATAGGCCAGCATCTGATCCATGGCAAGCGCCGGCTCGGCGCAGCGCGCGTCGCCGACAATGCGGGCCGGCACCCCGGCGACGGTCTTGTTGGCGGGCACCGGATCTAGGACGACGGAGCCCGCGGCGATCATGGCGCAGCGGCCAATCTCGATATTGCCGAGGACCTTGGCGCCGGCGCCGATCAATACGCCGCGCTTGACCTTGGGATGGCGGTCGCCGCGCGCCTTGCCGGTGCCCCCTAACGTGACGCCATGCAGCATCGACACTTCGTCCTCGACGACGCTGGTCGCGCCGATGACGACGCCGGTGGCGTGATCGATGAAGACGCTCTTGCCGATGACCGCGGCGGGATGGATGTCGACCTGGAAGGTCTGCGACGACAGGCTTTGCAAAATGAGGGCGAAGTCGCTGCGCCCGTTCTTCCACAGCCAATGCGCCAGACGATAGGTCTGCAGCGCATGGAAACCTTTGAAATACAGCGCCGGCTCGATCAGCCTCGTGCAGGCGGGATCGCGCTCAAGCACGGCGAGCAGGTCGGCGCGGAAGGCCTCGACCAGTCCAGGCTCGCGCGCGGCGCATTCCTCGAACGCCTGGCGGATGGCGATATAGGGGGCCTCCGGCCGGTCGAGGCGCTGCGCCACGCGATGCGCGACGACGCCCAAGACGCCGCTTTGCGACAGGATCGCCGGATGCAGGAAGCCGCCGAGCTCCGGCTCGCGGCGCAGCACGTCCTCCGCCTCCGCGCGCAGGCGCGCGAACAACGGATCATTCTGGGCGAAGTCGATGATTTTCGCGCCATAGTCGCGCGTTTCGGCGCCCATCCGCCCCTCCTTGGTCAGGCAATAATATAGCGGAGCCCCCGGACAATAGCACGGGCGCCCGCCCCCGGCCGTTAAGGCCGCGTATCCAGAAACTCCAGCACCGCCTGCTTGTAGATTCTGTCGCCGACGGCGCGGTTGTGGTCGCGGCCGGGAATATCGACGACGTGGACATTAGGAAAAAATTCGGCCAGCGGGTGAGGATCGCCGGCGACGTCGTCGCGCGTGCCGACGCAGATCAGGACCGGCGCGGCGATGCGCGCGAGCGACTGAGGCTCGACGGACTTGCGGGCGCCGCGCACGCAGGCGGCGAGCGCGGCGAGGTCGCTGCGGGTTGATTCGGCGAAGCCGCGGAAGATTTTGAGCGTCGAATCGTCAATGTCCTCGATGCGCTCGATCTCCATGGCTTCGGCGAGGCCGCGCGGCAGGCCGGAGTTCTCGATGAGATTTTCGCCGATGCCGCCGAGGATCAAGGAGCGCACGCGCTCTGGCGCGGTCAGCGCCAGCACAGTGCCGATGCGTCCGCCGAGCGAATAGCCCATAATGTCGGCGACAGGGATCGATAGATGGTCGAGCAGATGCACGATGTCGGCGGCCATCAGGTCAAGACTATATTGCGCCGGATCGTACAGCTTGGCTGACCGGCCATGGCCGCGATTGTCGAAGACGATAACCCGGCGGCCGTCTTCGGTCAGCGTCTTGACCCACTGCGTGAACAACCAGTTCACGGCATGGGTCGAGGCGAAGCCATGCACAAGGACGATCGGTTCGCCGCGATCTTCCGTTAAAGGCTCGAAATCCACATAGGCTATCTCGACGCCATCCGACAGGAACGTTTCCATTCGAAATCCCACTTAGCGAACTTTATCTAAATGCTTGCGTCGTCCACGCAAGGCCGACGGCCGGCGAAAGTAAATGCGCTATTGCCATTCGCGCCGCTTGCCGGTAAACGAGCCGCACGTCGCCTTAGCCCGTTTAACGTGCTGGGGCTATGGCGAAACAGGCGCCCGTAGCTCAGCTGGATAGAGCACCAGACTACGAATCTGGGGGTCAGAGGTTCGAATCCTTTCGGGCGCGCCATTTCTTTATCGTTCATGCACGCCCACTTCGCGCCGATTGCGCATGCGCGCCACCGGCGTTATGTATGCGCCCGTCCATCCAAAGCGACTTACGTCGACTCGTATCGGCGATTGAGCGTGACAGGAGCGCAAACATGGTAGCGGTTACATTCCCCGACGGGGCGTCCCGTCAATTCGAGCCCGGCGTTTCGGGCGTCGACATCGCCAAGAGCATTTCTCCCTCTCTCGCCAAGCGCAGCGTCGCCATGACGCTGGACGGCGCGCTCGTCGATCTCGCAAGCCCCATCGCGCGCGACGCGAAGATCGAGTTCGTCACGCGCGATGATCCGCGTGCGCTCGAGCTGATTCGCCACGACGCCGCGCATGTGCTGGCCGAGGCGGTTCAGGAGCTCTATCCCGGCACGCAGGTGACGATCGGCCCGGTCATCGAGAACGGGTTCTATTACGATTTCTTCCGCGCCGAGCCGTTCACGCTCGAAGACCTGCCGGCGATCGAAAAGAAGATGCGCGAGATCGTCGCGCGCGACGCCAAGATCACGCGCGAAGTCTGGCGTCGCGACGACGCCAAGCAGTGGTTTTTGACGAAGGGCGAGATCTTCAAGGGCGAACTCATCGACGCGATCAAGTCCGAGGAGCCCTTGAGCGTCTACCGGCAGGGCCAGTGGCTCGACCTCTGTCGCGGGCCGCACTTACCCTCGGTCGGCAAAGTCGGCACGGCGTTCAAGCTGATGAAGGTCGCTGGCGCCTATTGGCGCGGCGATTCGACGAAGCCGATGCTGTCGCGCATCTACGGCACGGCCTGGACGACGCAGGAGGAGCTCGACGCCTATCTGCATCGGCTGGAGGAGGCCGAGCGGCGCGATCACCGCCGCTTGGGCCGCGAGATGGACCTCTTTCATTTCCAGGAGGAAGGCCCCGGCGCGATTTTCTGGCACCCGAAGGGCTGGGCGCTGTTCCAGAACGTCATCTCTTACATGCGCCGACGCCTGAAGGCCGACTACCAGGAAGTCAACGCGCCGCTGCTCCTCGACAAGTCGCTGTGGGAGACGTCCGGCCACTGGGAATGGTTTCGCGAAAACATGTTCGTCTCGCAGCCCGCGCGCGAGCAGACGGATGAAGATCGGCTCTACGCGATCAAACCGATGAACTGTCCTGGCCATATCCAGATCTTCAAACATGGCCTCAAATCCTACCGCGATCTGCCGCTGCGCATGGCGGAGTTCGGCGTCGTGCATCGCTATGAGCCGTCAGGCGCGCTGCATGGCTTGCTGCGCGTGCGCGCCTTCACGCAGGACGACGCGCATGTCTTCTGCACCGAAGCGCAGATGGCCGAAGAGTGCCTCAAGATCAACGATCTCATCCTGTCGACCTACGCCGATTTCGGCTTCGAGGAAGTGGTCGTAAAGCTCTCGACGCGTCCGGAAAAGCGCGTCGGCTCCGACGAGGCCTGGGACGAAGCCGAGGCGATCATGACGCGCGTGTTGAGCGAGATCGAAGCGCGCTCGGGCGGACGCATCAAGACAGGCATCAATCCGGGCGAGGGCGCCTTCTATGGGCCCAAGTTCGAATACACGCTGCGCGACGCGATCGGCCGCGAGTGGCAATGCGGCACGACGCAGGTCGACTTCAACCTGCCGTCGCGTTTCGGCGCCTATTACATCGGGCCGGACAGCGAGAAGAAGACGCCGGTGATGATCCATCGCGCGATCTTCGGCTCGCTCGAACGCTTCACCGGCATTCTGATCGAGCACTACGCCGGACATCTGCCGCTATGGCTGTCGCCGCTGCAGATCGTCATCTGCACGATCACGCAGGACGCCGACGACTACGCCTATGAGGTCGCCGCCGCGGCGCGAAAGCTCGGGCTTTCGGTCGAGGTCGACGCGCGCAACGAGAAGATCACCTACAAGGTGCGCGAACATTCGCTCGCGAAGGCTCCCGTGCTGCTCGTCGCCGGCAAGAAAGAGGCGGCCGAGCGCACGATCTCGATGCGCCGGCTGGGATCGCAGGCGCAGACGCAGCTTGCGCTCGACGAGGCGTTGAAGTTGCTGTCCGATGAGGCCACGCCGCCGGATATGCGGGGATAGCGAAAGGACGCTGGCGGGGCGACACCTCCCCTTCGCGGGGAGGTCTTCGCCTAAGGCGAGCGGGTGGGGGTATCCCCCACACGCCAGGCGCTTCCCCCATCTGTCCCGCTTCGCGCGCCACCTTCTCCCCATGGGAGAAGGATGCCCGTCTTTTTCAGCGACAAACTCGGGGCGCGGCAAAACAAAAGCCCCGCCGCAAGGCGACGGGGCCAAATGTCAAAACAGAAGGCGAAGCGTTAAGCGCTCGCGGCGGCCGCCTGTTTCTTCTCGATTTCGCGCTTGAGCGTCCGGGCGTTCTGCGAGAGCTCTTCGCTCTTCGCCTTGACCAGGAAGGCGTCAAGCCCGCCACGATGCTCGACCGAGCGCAGCGCTGCGGCGGAGATGCGCAGCCGCACCGAACGCGCCAGCGACTCTGAGGCGAGCGTCACATTGACGAGGTTGGGCAGAAAGCGGGTCTTCGTCTTCCGGTTGGAATGGCTGACGAGATTGCCGGACTGCACGCCCTTTCCGGTCAGCTCGCAACGGCGGGACATAACGGTTCCTTTCGCTCTATTCTTCCATGCGCGGACCGGGCGTCAGTCGCCCGCGATCGCCAGCACAGGGTGAAAAAACAGCGAGGCGCGACGCCGATGCGCCGACGCCTCGTTTGCGCGGCTTATAGAGGCAAAGCGCGGCCGCCGTCAACCAACAGCCGCCGCCCTGCGGCCGCACGCTGCGGCGCACACGCCTCTAGACATCGGCTTCGTTCTGGGTTCTAAGCCTCCCATCGCTCCGGGCGAGGCCGAGGCGCGCGCCCGCGCGCCGTTTCCTTTGCCGGAATCATTGAGAGATCGAGGGGGCCGGAGACTGTCTCCCGCCGCACGCGTCGCCTTCTGGCCGCGTAAGACGCGAAAATCGAAGGAAGGTTGGGGAAATCAATGGCCAAAGCGATTCTGCACATGCTCAGCACGTTGAAGCATATGAGCCCCTTCGATGTGAACATGGCGCTCGACGCCGGCTATGACGCGGCCATTCCCTACACCAATGTCACGCTAGACGAAGTCACCGCGCTCGTGCAGGACGCGATGTTTTCGCGCGCCCCTTCGGCGGCGCTGCGCACTGGCATCTTTTTCGCCGGCCGCGACGCCGTGCTCGCGCTCGACATGATGGACACAGCCAAGAAAGCGCTGCTTAAGCCCTTCGAAGTGTCGCTCTTCGCCGATCCTTACGGCTCTTTCACCACCGCCGGCGCGATGGTCGCCTGCGTCGAAAAAATTCTGCGGGAGAAGAAGCAGCGCGAGCTCAAGGGGTCCAAGATCGTCATCTACGGGGCGACGGGCGTCGTGGGCTATTCCGCCGCGGTCATCGCTGCGCTCGAGGGCGCTCAAGTCACCGTTGTCGGCTATAGCGGTCTCGATCGCGTCGCGAAGCTCGCCGACGAGATGTGCAAGCGCTTTGACATCAAGGTGGCGCCGGCCGACGGTTCTTCCCCCGAACAGGTGCGTGCGCTGCTTTGCGAGCACGAAATCGCGCTGTGCGCGGCGCGCGCCGGCGTCCAGGTGCTTTCGAAGCAAGACCTCGCCGCCGCCAAGGATCTCTTGATCGCCGCCGACGTAAACGCCGTGCCGCCGCTTGGCGTTGAAGGCTGCGGTCTGCACGACAATGGCGTCGTGGTTTCGCCTCATGGCGCGCTGGGCATCGGCGCGCTGGCGATCGGCAACGTCAAATACGGCACGGAAGCTGGTCTCTTCAAGAAGATGGCGACGTCCGACGAGCCGCTTTGCCTCGACTTCCGTCACGCTTTCGCATTGGCCCGCGAACTCGTGTGACGTCTCGCGCGCTTGCCAGGTCCTCGCGCCTTGGCAAGAACGCGCGAAAATGGTTGAGTCCGCGCCGCGAGCGTGGGCTCTCATCGCCGCGCGCCCCGCGTGCGGCTCGCGTAGGGCGCTTATGAATTTGGCGCCAGAATTCTGGGAGAAAAAAACATGGCTTTGATCAACAAAATGCTGGTCGGCGAGTCGCTGGTCGGCGACGGCAACGAAGTCGCGCATATCGACCTGATCATGGGTCCGCGCGGCTCCGCCGCCGAGCTCGCCTTCGCTAATGCGCTCGTCAACAACAAGGACGGCTTCACGACGCTGCTCGCGGTCGTCGCGCCGAACCTGCTCTGCAAGCCCAAC
>DATBRI010000121.1:0-3075 GCA_036560365.1 Methylocystis sp. | reverse complement strand
TCTACGCGCCGCCAGCTCTTCTGCGCATTCTCGATCGGCGGCTGCTCCACCGCGATCGGCGAAGTGTCCGGCGCCTCGATTTGCGGCAAGGGCGCGGACAAAAGGTCCGCCGTCTCGGCGAGGGCGCGCTCCTTCGGCTTGGCGACGTCGGGATCCTCGCGCAACGTCGGATCGGGCGCCGCGGAGGGCGAGGCGTCGAGCGCGAAGGTCGGCGCGGCGTCCGGCGTCGGCGAGAGCCTAGTTTCCGTCACCGTCTCGCCCTGCGGCACGAGCTCCACGCGCACATCCTCGAGCGGCGTGACCTTCTGCGCGACGAAGACGTGAAGCTCGCCGTCCGTGACGCCATTCCGGCTCTGCGCCATCTGGCGGAAGTCGAGTTCTCGACGCTGCGCCTGCGATTGTTGAAGATCGCCGCACACGCGTGATCGAGAATGGCCAGCGGCGCGAGAATGAGAGCAGCAGCGGCGGTCCGCAGGCGCATGTTTGCGCGGACCGGATTGGCGACGATCGTTGCCAGACCAATCGCGGCGAGGAACAGGGCAAGCGACAGGCCGACGCTGGCTCGATCGAAGAACAGCCAGTCGGCCAGAGCTGCGGCAGCGGCGGTCGTGCCCCAGAGCGTGGTGTAGCTGGATCGAGGCAGACACCGGTATTTTCGGCTAAGGCCGAAATGGTCAGGCGGTCACGGCGGACAGTCTGACGATCGGATCATCGCTCAAAGACGCGATGGTTTCCAGCGTCATGTAGCGACCGCGCTGCACGGCCCATTCATCGTTCGTCTCGAGCAGGATCGCGCCGACAAGCCTTGTGATGGCTTCCTCGTTGGGAAAGATGCCGACGACCTCGGTGCGGCGCTTGATCTCGCCATTCACCCGCTCGAGGCCATTCGTCGAATAGATCTTCTGCCAATGGTCCTTGGGAAAGGTCATGTAGGCGAGCACGTCCTGTTCCGCCTCGTCCATGAGAACGGCGAGCTTTGGCAAGGTGGCGCGGAGCTGATCGGCGACCTTGCGCCACTGCATTTTGGCGGCGTCGGCGTCGTCCTGCGCGAAAGCCGTGGCGATGAAGGCGGAAACGACCCGGCGGCCGCTCTTGCTGGCATGGGCGAGCGCGTTGCGCATGAAGTGCACCCGGCAAGGCTGCCAGCCGGCGTGCATCACCTTGGCGACAGCGGCTTTTATGCCCTCGTGGGCGTCGGAGACGACGAGCTTGACGCCGCGCAGACCGCGCCGCCGGAGCTTGCGCGGAAAGTCGATCCAGAAGGTTTCGGCTTCCGAAGGGCCGATGTCCATGCCGAGCACTTCGCGTCTTCCGTCGTTGTTGACGCCGATAGCGATAATCACGGCGACCGAGACGATGCGGCCGTTCTGGCGGACTTTGACATAATACTAATCCTCATTGATCAAAACCCATGCGCCCAGTCGCGTAGCCCGATGGACATGATGCGCCAAGGCTGCTCGATGAGCTTGTTCCAGGCGGCGCAACAATGATCGACGATATCGTCATAGGATTTGAAAACGCGGTTAGACAGCCAGTTCTCGCGCGGAAATTGCCAGACGTTTTCGGCCGGATTCAGCTCTGGACATTTCGCCGGCAAGGGAACGAGTGTGATGTTGGACGGCACGACCAGCTTGTCGGTCATGTGCCAGCCGGCGCGGTCGACGACGAGAGCGGCGTGGGCGCCTGGCGCGACAGCTTTGCTGATTTCGACAAGGAGCAGATTCATCGCGTAGGTGTTGCAGACGGGGAGAACCAGCGCCGCGCCCTTGCCGTCCTTTGGACAGACGGCGCCGAAGATGTAGGTCGAGGCGGTCCGCTGATCGTGGGGCGCACTCGGCCTGGATCCACGTTTCGCCCATCGGCGCGTGATCTTGTTTTTCTGGCCGACGCGCGCCTCGTCCTCGAACCAGATTTCTATTTTGTCGGAGGCGACGCGCTTGTCGCGCGCGATTTCCTCCAGACGAGCTGGGAAACTTTTTTAAAATCCGCGATCGCGCCTTCGGCCTGCGCGTGATGACGCGGCCGCGCCGACAGCTTGCGATAGCCCATTTTGCGCAACTCGCGGCTCATGGTCTGTTCCGAGACGACGACGCGAAGCTCCTCGAATGTCCACTGGCACAGATCGACGATCCGCCCGCGCACGACGCCATGGATAGCCGGCGTCGGCCCCTTCTCGATGAGCGCCGCCAGCGTGGCGCGATGCGCGTCGTCGAGCCGCGAGGGTTGTCCGGGCGCCTTGCGGTCGACGAGCGCGTCGGGCCCCTCGGCGTTGAAACGCAGCACCCAGTCACGAACGACCTGGAGAGTGACGCCGCCGATCTTCGCCGCCTCGCTGCGCGCGCCGCCGTCGTAGATCGACGCCAGGGCGAGGAGACGGCGCGCTTGCGCCCCGTCCTTCGAACGCTTCGCTATCGCCCGCAAGGAGCGCGCGTCATAATCGCCTCGAAGCCCAATCGCCGCCGCCATGGCGAACCTCCATGTGTTCGCCTGGTCGAATCAAATTTCAGCCGATTCGGGAATCCCACACGTGAGTCGGCCTCTCAGAGAGTTGGTATTACTCCCAAACTGCTACACCATCGGTGGGGACACGACCTTCCTTCGCCTATAATCTCCTGCGCGCCGACGGTTGCCACAACATCAAGAACGCCAGATGGCGCGCCGCTCTCGATATCCGAGCTGCCCTCGAAACAGCAGGGTTCTATTGAGAACTCAACAGCCCTGCACTTCTCCCCCGCATCGGGCGCCCCGGTTCAACCGTTCCATCCGACGTTCCGCATTCGCGACGCCGATCAATGCCTAAAACTCACCTTCGCTCGGCTCTTTGGATGCCCCGAATCGCCGTGAGGCGGGTGCGGGCTGGCTTTGGAGCAGCCGATTTTGCAGCGGACGGGAGAAGTTTCGGCGCGAGCGAGATCGCTCAGGACGGGGCGGCCGCCGCGAGCGGCTTTCCGACGAGGGTCAGGCAGATCGCTTCCTAAGTGTCGCGCTGCCCTTAATTGGGCTCTGCTTCACTCTCGGTGGGTCTTCCTCAATTTGAGGTGGATATGAGTTGTCCTCAGGGGAACCATTCGGGCC
>DATBRI010000120.1:0-32661 GCA_036560365.1 Methylocystis sp. | reverse complement strand
CACGGCGCCTTGTTTCGAATCATGGACGGGCGATTGTTCTTGCTTGACGAATCGACCGGGCTCTTCAATCCCTTCTGCGAAGGCGCCTACGCCGCCGCTTTCGCCGAGGCGCGCTTTTGACGGCAGGCCCCTCGCCAGACCGCAGCCGCATTCCCTTCATCGCCGGTCTGCGCGAAATCGCGAACGGATATGACGCGATCCTGTGCGACGGCTGGGGCGTGCTGATCGACGGCCGGCGCCACTTCCCGGAAGCCGCGGAGGCCTTGCGGCGCTTCCGCGCGCAAGGCGGGCTTGTCGTGCTGATCACCAACGCCTCGCGCCCGGACGAAGAAGTGCGCCGTCAGCTCCTCGGCCTCGGCGTGCCGCAGGATTGTTTCGACGATCTTCTCTCGGCGGGGGAGCTGGCGCTGCGCGAGATCGTCGCGCGCGCCGGACAGGCGGTCTACCACCTGGGCCCCGCACGCGACGACGGTCTGTTCCGGGCGGCCGCGCGGCGTCTCGGCGCGCCGGTCATGCGCGTCGGGCCGCAAGCCGCCGATTACATCGTCTGCACCGGCCTCTTTGACGAGCGCAACGAAACGCCCTCGGACTATGACGAACAGCTCGCGGCGCTGAAGGCGCGCGACCTGACGATGCTGTGCGCCAATCCCGATATTGTCGTCGCCATCGGCAATGATCTCGTCTACTGCGCCGGCGCGATCGCCGAACGCTATGCGGCGATCGGCGGCCGCGTTCTGACCTTCGGCAAGCCCCACGCCCCGATCTACGCCGCCGCCTTGGAGCGGCTCAGGAATTTGCGCGGCGGCGAATTCGACAAGGCGCGCACGCTGGCGATCGGCGACGGCGCCTTCACCGACCTTGCCGGCGCGGGCCGCGCCGGGCTCGACTGCCTCTTCATCATCCATGGCGTGCATCGCGCCGAGCTGCATCCCGGCGGCGGCGCGCTGGACGAAGCGGCGCTCGAATCGCTCTTCGCGCGCGCCGGCGCTCGTCCCAAGGCTTTGGCTCGCGAGCTTTTCTGGTAAAAGGGGGCTGCACAGGCCTCATCTGCGGTCACGATCCGCGCGCAACTTTCCGGTGGCTTCCATGTCGACGCCGTTCAAAATCTACTATTTCGAAGATCTGAGCGTCGGCATGCGCGAGACGCTGATGAAGGCGGTGATGGACGACGACGTCATCGCCTTCGCCGATCTTTCCGGCGACCGCAATCCGATTCATCTCTCGGATCACTTCGCCTCGAAGACGCGCTTTGGCGAGCGCATCGTCCATGGCCTTTATACGGCCTCGCTCATTTCGACGGTCATCGGCATGTATCTGCCTGGCCCCGGCGCGGTTTATCTGTCGCAGACGCTGAATTTCCGCGCGCCGGTGAAGATCGGCGACGTCATCACCGTCATTGTCGAGGTCGTCGAGCTGATCGAAAAAGGCCGGCGCGCCAAGCTCAAATGCGAATGTCTCGTCGACGGCAAGGTCGTGCTCGACGGCGAGGCCTTCGTTATGGTGCCGAGCCGCGAGCAGACGATGCGCGCCGCGACGCCGGCGCCAGCAGAGGCGAAGCCGGCCTCGGCGTAAGTCTTCCGGCCAGCGCGCCGTGTCCGCCTCCTTCATCATTGCGCGCGACCCTCAAGCGCCGCCGCCTGGATTGGAAGGCGCGGTCGCGGCGGTCGGCAATTTCGACGGCTTGCACAGAGGCCACCGCGGCGTCATCGCTCGGGCGCAGGCGCTCGCCGCGAAACTCTCGCGGCCCTGCATTCTGCTGACTTTCGAGCCGCATCCGGCGGATTTTTTCGCCGGGCGAACGGTGATCTTTCGGCTCACGCCGCCCGACGCAAAGGCCGCGCGGGCGGCGCGACTTGGCCTCGACGGCATCGTCGTGCTCAGCTTCGACAAGGACTTCGCGCAGAGCCCGGCGCGCGTCTTCACGCAAGAGATCCTGCACAAGCGTCTGGGGCTTTCGGCCGTCGTCGCGGGCTATGATTTTCGTTTCGGCGCCGGCCGCGAGGGCGGACCGGAGTTTCTGCGCGCCGAAGGGGAACGGCTGGGGATGGTCGTGGAGATCGTCGATCGCATCACCCAGGATGAAGAGGGCAGCTTAGAGGCCGTCTCTTCGACAGCGACGCGGGAAGCGCTCGAACGCGGCGACGCGGCGCTAGCCCGCCGGCTTCTCGGCCACCCCTATTTCATTCGCGGCCTCGTGCGGCACGGCGATAAGCGCGGGCGCACGCTCGGCTTTCCCACCGCCAATATCGCCCTCGATCCGGCCAATCGGCTCAAGCACGGGATCTATGCCGTGACGATCGAGGTCGACGGGAAGATTCATCAGGGCGTCGCCAGCTTCGGACGCCGGCCGACCTTTGACAATGGCGCGCCGCTCCTGGAAGTCTTCCTCTTCGATTTCGATGGCGACCTCTACGGCAAGGAGGTGGAAGTCGCCTTCTACGGCTTCATACGGGCCGAAGCGAAATTCGACAGCGTCGAGGCGCTTGTCGAGCGAATGCGCGTCGACGTCGAAGCGGCGCGACGACTATTGGCCGAAAGCGGCGCGGCGCCGCCGAGCGAATGATAAGTTGCCATAATTTGCGCGCGATCTAGCTTGGAGACATCGTCCTCGACAGGAGGGGAAGCGTTATGAACGAAGAACCCAAGGGACGGGTCGAAATCATCTTGCCGGGCGAGGAGACGGACGCCTCGAGGATCTGGGTCGCGACCGGCGCCGGCCGGGTCAAGGTCGTCAAGCTCTCGCCGTGGCAGAGCCTGATCGTCACGGCGGCGCTGCTATTCATTCTCTTCATCGGGTTCACGCTGCTGTCCGGCGCGTTTCTGGTGTTGCTGGTCATCGCCGTTGTGGCGGGAGGCTTCGCGTATCTGGCTGGACTGCTGGGACTGAGGCGAACCCGTTAGGGTCCCGCCTCCCCTTTTCCAGTCGGGTTTGCGCTGCTATTGAGACCGGATGCGTTTCCTGACCGCCCCTCGAATTACCGGCCCGGCCTGCGCTTGGAGCTAAAGGCTCGCGCAGGGTCGGGGTGCGGCGCGATTGGCGCTCTTTCCACAAATCCTCTAATCAGCGCGGCAACAGCGGCGCTTATGGCGCCTGCGTCCGCCCCAGCCGGTTTTCACAAAAATGAACGACGACAGCCCGAAAGGGCCCGACTATTCGAAAAGCCTCTATCTCCCCGTCACGGATTTTCCGATGCGCGCCGGCCTGCCACAGCGCGAGCCGGAAATCCTCAAGCGCTGGGAGACCATCGGCCTGGAGCAAAAGATGCGCGAATCGGGCGAAGGCCGTCCGAAATTCACGCTCCACGACGGGCCGCCCTACGCCAACGGCAACATCCATATCGGCCACGCGCTCAATAAGATCCTCAAGGATCTCGTGACGCGCAGCCAGCGCATGACCGGCAAGGCCTGCGTCTATGTGCCGGGCTGGGATTGCCACGGCCTGCCGATCGAATGGAAGATCGAGGAGGAGAATTATCGCGCCAAGGGCAAGCAGAAGCCCGATTTCACCGATCCCGACGCGATGATCGCCTTCCGGCGCGAATGCCGCGCCTATGCGGGACATTGGCTCGGCGTTCAGCGCGAGGAGTTCAAGCGCTTAGGGGTCGCCGGCGATTGGGGCCATCCCTATTCGACGATGGCTTTTCCGGCGGAAGCGACGATCGCGCGCGAGATCATGAAATTCGCCGCGAACGGCCTGCTCTATCGCGGCTCGAAGCCGGTGATGTGGAGCGTCGTCGAAAAGACCGCGCTCGCCGAAGCCGAAGTCGAATATGAGGATTATACGAGCGATCAGGTCTGGGTGGCGTTTCCGATTCCGCGCGGCGCGGAGGGCGAACTGAGCGACGCGCGCGTCATCATCTGGACGACGACGCCCTGGACGCTTCCCGGCAATCGCGCGATCTCCTTCTCCTCGAAGATCGACTACGGCGTCTACCGGGTCACCCATGCGCCGGACGGCAATTGGGCGCTTCCGGGCTCAACATTCGTCATCGCCGATAAGCTCGCGAGCGAGGCGTTCAAGGCGGCGAAGGTCGATGGCTACGAGCGTTTGCACGACGTGCCCGCCGCGATGCTCGCCGAACTGATTTGCGCGCATCCGCTTGCGCACCTCGGCTATGATTTCGACGTGCCGCTCTTTGATGGCGAGCATGTCACCGACGATACAGGCACCGGCTTCGTGCACACCGCGCCGGGCCATGGCCGCGAAGACTTCGACATCTGGATGGCGAGCGCGCGTGATCTGCAGGCGCGCGGCATCGACACGCGCATTCCCTACACGGTCGACGAGGACGGCTTCTATACGAAGGACGCGCCGGGCTTTGAAGGCAAGCGCGTCATCACCGACAAGGGCGACAAGGGCGACGCTAACGAAGCTGTGATCGCCGCGCTTGTTCAAGCCGGCAATCTCATCGCGCGCGGAAAATTGAAGCATCAATATCCGCATTCGTGGCGCTCGAAGAAGCCGGTGATTTTCCGCAATACGCCGCAATGGTTCATCGCGATGGATAAACCCATCGCGTCTGGATTCATCGCGATGGATCCGCCCTTCTCTCATTCGAACCCTCATCCTGAGGAGGCGCGTAGCGCCGTCTCGAAGGACGAGGGTTCGGCGGCCGCATCCTTCGAGACGCGTGCTTCGCACGCTCCTCAGGATGAGGTTCACGGGAATCAGCCGACGCTTCGCGAGATCGCGCTTGAGGAAATCGCCCGCACGCAATGGACGCCGGCGGCGGGCGAGAACCGCATTCGCGGCATGATCGCCAATCGTCCCGACTGGGTTGTGTCGCGCCAGCGCGCCTGGGGCGTGCCGATCGCCGTCTTCGTCAAGAAGGGCACGCATGAGCCGCTGATCGACGCACGCGTCAACGCCCGCATCATCGAGGCTTTTGAGAAGGAAGGCGCCGACGCCTGGTATGAAGCGAACGCTTCAGAGAGGTTTCTTTCGCCCGACTACAAAGCGGAAGATTACGAGAAGATCTCCGATGTTCTCGACGTCTGGTTCGATTCAGGTTCGACCCACGCCTTCACCCTCGAAGACCCGCAGCACTTTCCGATGCTCGCCGGCATTCGTCGTAAGCGCGACGGCGGCGAAGACGAGATCATGTATCTTGAAGGCTCCGATCAGCATCGCGGCTGGTTTCATTCCTCGCTGCTCGAAAGCTGCGGCACCCGCGGCCGCGCGCCCTATGACGCCGTGCTGACGCATGGCTTCGTGCTCGACGAGCGGGGCCGCAAAATGTCGAAGTCGCTCGGCAATGTCGTCGCGCCGCAAAAGATCATCGCCGATTCCGGCGCCGACATTATGCGCCTCTGGGTCGCCGCGTCCGACTATGCAGACGATCTGCGCGTTGGACCTGAAATCCTGAAAACCTTCGTCGAGCTGTATCGCAAGCTGCGCAACACGATGCGCTGGATGATCGGCGCGCTGGCGCATTATCAGCCAAATGACGATGCGGCGATGAGCTCGGCGGGAGAGCTCGAACGGCTCATGCTGCATCGTCTGCATCAGCTCGACGAGTCGATCCGCGCGTCCTACGCGTCATACGACTACAAGCGCGTCGTCGCGCTACTCACCCATTTCATGACGAGCGAGCTGTCGGCCTTTTATTTCGACGTGCGCAAGGACGCCCTCTATTGCGATCCGCCCTCGAGCGTCAAACGCAAGGCGGCGCTCGCGACCATCGATCGCATCTTCCGCAGCGTCACGACATGGCTCGCGCCCATCCTCGTCTTCACCGCCGAAGAGGCATGGCTGTCGCGCTTTCCGAACGCTCAGTCCGTGCATCTCGAGCATTTTCCGGCCATTCCCGATGCATGGCGCGACGACGCGCTTGCGGCCAAATGGGAGAAGATCCGCAAGATCCGCTCGGTCGTCACCGGCGCGCTGGAAATCGAACGCGCGCAAAAACACATCGGCTCTTCGCTGGAAGCGGCGCCGACCGTTTATATAGAAGATGAGTCATTGCGCGCCGCGCTTGAGGGCGTCGATTTCGCCGAAATCTGCATCGCCTCGGACATTCGCGTCGTGCCGGGAGAAGCGCCGACTGAGGCCTTCCGCCTGCCCGAAGCGCCGGGCGTCGGCGTCGTTTCGCAACGCGCCGCGGGCGTGAAATGCGCGCGCTCGTGGAAATATTTCGATCCCGGGACGGCGGACGCTGATTATCCCGACGTGACGCCGCGCGACGCGCAAGCGTTGCGCGAGCTTGTCGCGCTCGGCCGCGGGAGCAGTCAGTGATCGGGGCGCGCATTCGGGCCGGCGACATTGCGCCGGCCAGCGATTTCGTTGCTGGCTGAGATTGGGGTTGCGCGTCAGTGAACGTCCTTCTCGCATTTCTCGCTAACACGATCGTCAATTTCGTCATCGGCCTTACGGTGGCGAAATTTCTCGGCCCGGAGGAATATGGCCGCTTTGCGCTCGCCTTCTCCATCGCGGTCGTCGTGCAGACGGCGCTTTACGACTGGCTGCGTCTTTCGGCGACGCGCTTCTACTCGAAGCGCACGCGCGACAAGGAGCCGGTGGTGCGCTCCACCCTCGACGCGGCCTTCATCGGCGTCACGCTCTTCCTCGCATTGGCCACGGGGGTTTATGCGCTCGCCGGGCCGCCGCTCGACTTCGAAACCAATCTTATCCTGCTCGCGCTGCTGACGTCGGTCGCCAACGGGCTCTTCGACTATTGCACCGCGCTTGTGCGCGCGCGTTTTCACGACCACGCCTATGTGCGCCTCATGCTCGCCAAGAACGCGCTGTCGCTCGTTCTGATCGGCGGCGGCGCTTTTATCTTTCATTCGGCTGCCGTGGCGCTCGCTGGCGGCGTCGCGAGCCTGTTCGGCACGGTCATTCTGGGACGTCGCGCGCTGCTCGATCCCGGCGCCGATATTCGCGCCGCTTCGAGTCAAAATGCGCGTGCGCTGGCGGCCTATAGCGCGCCGATCGTGACCGCGCATCTCCTCTACCAGGCGATGCCGCTCGCGGCGCGCTCGATCGTCGCGAGCGTCTATGGCTTCGCGGAAACTGGGCAGTTCGCGCTGGCGTATGATCTTGGCGTGCGCGCGGTGCAGGCGCTCGGCTCGGCGCTCGACGTGCTCTTGTTTCAGATCGCCGTCGCCGCGCATGAACTCCACGGCGTCGATCGCGCCAAGCAGCAGGTCGCGCGCAACATGGGGGTCGTCGTCGCCTTTTTGCTTCCGGCCTGCGCCGGCCTCTGGTTCGTCATGCCGTCGATCGAAGCGCTGATCGTGCCGGCGCAATATCGCGGTCCCTTCGGCCATTACCTCGGGCTGCTGCTCCCGGGACTTTTCGCGATGGGCGTCATTCTGTTCGGCGTCAATCCCGTCTTTCAGATTGAAAAGAAGACGGCGCCATTGATGGTCGCGGCGCTTGCGGCGGTCGCCTTCGGCCTTGCGCTGCTGTTTTTTCTGCCCTGGGGCGAGGACGCCTCCAATCTCGCGATCGCGCAGGCCGGCGCTTACATCGCGGCGCTCGTGGCGACCGTCTATTTCGCGCTGCGCACGCAGCCGATTTGGCCGTCGTTCTGGGATATGTTCGCCGCGCTTGTGGCGACGGGCGTGATGTCGCTCGCGCTCACGCCCTTGCGTGAAATGACCCCGGGCGTTGTCACCCTAGTCGCTCAAATACTGCTCGGCGCGGCCGTCTACGGGCTGCTGACCATGGCCTTCGACATCGCCGGTCTGGGCGACCTCGCGGCGAATTGGCTCCGTCGACGGCGCGCCCAGTCGTGACGCGGCCCCTCGGCGTCGCCATATGTTAGGCTTGCGGTCGAAAGGAGCGCGCCGATGGTGATGCCGATCTATGACGATGCGCCGTTGCGCTATTTGCGGCGGCCGATCGTGAATTGGACGCTGATCGCGCTCAACGTCATCATATTCCTGGTTGTGCAGAGCGAGCTTTTCGGCGATCCGCTGACCGTCGTGCGCGGCTTCGCGATCATCCCGCGCGTGCTCTTCGGCGAGGCCCAGCTCGCCGACTGGATCGTCGGGCCGCCGGCTGCGCTGACGCTTGTCACCGCGCTGTTCTTTCACTCGTCGGTGGTGCACCTCGGCTCGAACATGCTGTTCCTCTATGTCTTTGGCGACAATGTCGAAGACGCCATGGGGTCGCTCCACTATCTGCTGTTCTATTTTTCCTGCGGCGTCGCCTCCGGCGTTTTCTACATCTACGCCACGCCCCATTCGATCCTACCGCTCGTCGGCGCCTCGGGCGCGATCTCCGGCGTCTGCGCGGCCTTTCTGCTGCTGCATCCGCGCGCGACCGTCGCGGGAATCTTTCCTCCGCTCTCGCTGGCGCTCGCGCCGATTTATCTCGGCGCCTGGCTCTCCGGGGCGCGGCCGAGGTCGATCCTGGGGCTGCGGGCGCCGCTGTTCTCTTTTGTCGCATCCGGCTGGCTTTTCGTCGGCGCCTGGATTGTGATGCAGCTGATCAACGCCTCCATGGGCGAGGGCGGCGCCGTCGCCTGGATGGCGCATGTCGGCGGCATCGCCGCGGGTCTTGTGTTGACGCCGATCTTCAAGCGCCGCCGGCACAGGCTGTTCGACCGGAGCGACCCGCTCGCCCCAGCGCCCCGCGCGCCGGACGCCGGCGGCGACGCGGCCTGATCATTACGGGCATGATCGCTTGGTTTGACTTGCGCGCGCGCCCCCGCTACCAGACCGCGCGACGGCTTTAGCCAGAGTGGAGCGCGCACAGGCGGCGCTCCGACACCGTCTCGCCAAAGGGTCAGAAGGACCAAGGGGTCGCGCGATGAAGATTCTCGTGCCCGTCAAACGGGTCGTCGATTACAACGTCAAGATCAGGGTCAAAGCGGACGGTTCGGGCGTCGATCTCGCCAATGTCAAAATGTCGATGAACCCCTTCGACGAGATAGCGGTCGAAGAGGCGCTGCGGCTCAAGGAAGCCGGCAAGGCGACGGAAGTCATCGTGGTGACGATCGGTCCGGCCAAGGCCGACGAGACCTTGCGCACCGGCCTCGCCATGGGCGCCGACCGTGGCATTCTGGTCAAGACCGATGAGACGGTCGAGCCGCTCGCCGTCGCCAAGATCCTCGCCAAGATCGTCGCCGAGGAACAGCCGCAGCTCGTCATCATGGGCAAGCAGGCGATCGACGACGATTGCAATCAGACGGGCCAGATGCTCGCGGCGCTGCTCGGCTGGGGCCAGGGCGCCTTCGCCTCGAAAGTCGAGATGACTGAGGGCGCCGTCGACGTGACGCGCGAAATCGACGGCGGGCTGCAGACCGTCAGCTTGAAGCTGCCTGCCGTCGTCACCACGGATTTGCGCCTCAACGAGCCGCGCTACGCCTCGTTGCCCAACATCATCAAGGCCAAGAAGAAAGAAGTCGCCGTGAAGTCGCCCGCCGATTACGGCGTCGACATTTCGCCGCGCCTTGAAGTGCTGAAAACCACCGAGCCTTCGAAACGCAAGGCGGGCGTCAAGGTCGGCTCTGTCGTCGAGCTCGTTGGCAAGCTCAAGGAAGCGGGAGTGCTTTGAAGATGACGATTCTGCTTCTTGCCGAAACCGCCGCCGGTGGCGCGCTCGCCCCGGCGACCGCCAAGGCGCTCACCGCCGCCAAGGAGATCGGCGGCCCCATTCATGTCCTCATCGTCGGGCCTGGACTGAAGGGCGCGGCCGAGCAGGCGGCCAAGCTCGCCGGCGTCGAGAAGGTTCTCGTCGCCGAAGACGCGTCGCTCGATCATGTTCTGGCCGAGACAGTCGCCGCGCTGATCGTGTCGCTCGCCGGCGCTTATGACGTCATCATCGCGCCGTCCACCTCGGCGACGAAGAACGTGCTGCCGCGCGTCGCGGCGCTGCTCGACGTGATGCAGGTCTCGGACATCATCAAGGTCGTGTCGGCCGACACCTTTGAGCGGCCAATCTACGCTGGCAATGCGATCCAGACCGTGCGCGCGAAGGACGCAAAGAAGGTGATCACCGTGCGCACCACCGCCTTCGCGGCGGCGCCGGAAGGCGGCGCGGCGCCCGTCGAGGCGATTGCGGCGCCGGCCGATCCCGGCGTTTCCGCCTTCAAGAGCGAAGAGCTGGCGAAGTCCGAGCGCCCCGAACTTACCTCGGCGCGGATCATTCTTTCTGGCGGGCGCGCGCTGGGGTCGGCCGAGAATTTCCAGAAGGTGCTGGATCCGGTCGCGACGCGGCTTAACGCCGCGATCGGGGCGTCTCGCGCGGCCGTCGACGCCGGCTATGCGCCGAACGACCTGCAGGTCGGCCAGACCGGAAAGGCCGTGGCGCCCGATCTATACATCGCCGCCGGGATTTCGGGGGCGATCCAGCATCTCGCCGGCATGAAGGATTCCAAGGTGATCGTCGCGATCAACAAGGATGAGGAGGCGCCGATTTTCCAGGTCGCCGACTATGGCCTGGTCGCCGACCTGTTTACGGCGCTGCCGGAGCTTGAGGCGGAACTGGCGAAGATCGGCCGCTAAAGCGGCTGACCTTCGTCCGCGCTATAGGAGAGAGGGGGTGGTTGATGGCCCCTTACTTCGTCCGCGCAGAAATCCAGAGTCTTGCAATTTTGCTGGACGGCGATGCCAGCCTCAATTGTTTGTGGCACCCACACGAGGAGGCCAGCGGCAATTTCCGCAAATTCAAGCTCTGGAATAAAAGTGAGTTGAATGGCCTTTGCGACGATTTTAAAAAGTATACTGTATCCGATCTGTTTTAGCATAAAGCGGATCAATTTAGATAATGAGTCATACTTCCATATCGCGTAAATAAGATTCATTGCTGTTGAGAAGACTGTCATTGGGCTGACGCCGCTTTTATTCAGTGCGTTCGCCGCCTTTGTGACAGCTTTCCAAAGTGCGGGATTGCGTTGCATATAGGCGACCAGCCCAGCCCCATCAGAGGGCCGCGAAAAAAACGGACCTAATCCCATCACCATAAAAAATCCGCCGCTTAGCTGCCAGATGAGTTGAGCGTATGCGGATGTGCATGGCGTAATTGGCGGCAAGGTATCAGGGTCAATACCGTACCGTTTCATAAGCTCCGTCGATTTGACCGGATTAAGAATAATCTCGAATTCATTGCCCAATTCTCGACGACCGGCTGCTCCAATATGTATTTTCATATCGTCGCCAATACGCCAAGTCAGACGATCTTCTGTTGAAAAAATTACGTCACCCGCTTCCGTCAGAAAAATATAGAAGGGAGTGGCGTCGGCTGGAGATTCCCCCGTCGCCTTGATTACCTCGCCGTCGCGCTTCAGATATTTCCCGTTTGCCGATAAACGGGTTAGATCGCCGGAAACTGTGAAGGCGATATGCGCCGCGCTGGTGGGGCCTTGGGCGATCGCGGCCAAGGCGTTATCTGCGTCGATAGCGAGATATATTCCTGCCCCGGCCAGAAGACCGGTATCGCCGCTTTCAACAACGCCCGTCGCGAGAAAAAGGCGATCGGCGTCCGGCGGCTGCCATCCGATGATTTCGGCGACCTCCTGCTCGTCGATGGCTGAATGATAAATTCGGAAGTCATCGTAAAATGCGTTAGGCGAAAATCTGGATGCCGAGAACAGTATAAGCGATCTTCCAATTTTAAATGCATCGCCGTTATTGATAGAGGCCGAGCCGCTTCCTGTCCCCGTTCCGCAACTTCTACCGTCAATGTAAAGAGTCAGCGTTTGATCATGCCGCACGAGCGCAATGTGACGCCATCGCCCGTCATTTACGCCGACGTTTCCACTGGTTGCGACCGCATAGTTTTTTCCGTGAGTATCCTCATCGACTTCCGCAATGACAATTCCTGTCTCGCGCATTCGAAGAGAAACATAATTTCCATGCGCCGGCGCGGTTCGATTTCCAACCAAATCACAAAGAGGCAGGCTCCTGTCAGCTGTTTTTATCCAAAACGCTATGGAGAAATCGTTGGCCGCAAACTCGCCGACGAGATTTGTGAAATCTACGAACGAGTTGTCCGTTCCGACAAGTTGAATGGCGCCGACTCCGGAAAAGCCCGGGGATACGCGCGTGGCATTGGATAAGGAGCCATCCTTCCCGCCGATCAGGTCGTAAACGATTAGTCCCGCTGCTTCGTCAAAGCGCCATTGATGATCTGGAATCGCCATTTCTTCCTCCAATGCTTATGCGAGAAAACCTTTAGGAAACGACTTGGTAACGCTCCGACAGCCCGAGCGTTGGCTAACATAAGGATGTAACTGTATTATTTCGGATAGAGATGTTCTTAAACGCCGATTTTTTCAAGCGCGCACAATGACTTTTCAGTTTTCTTTTCAGGCGCAAAAGCGCTATATCGCACTGCGGCAAAAAACTTGTTGCGGGGCGCGGTCACGCACTCTCTGGGGTCAACGCATGGGCTTCGAAATTCGCAAGATCGGCGTCATCGGCGCGGGCCAGATGGGGAAGGGAATAGCCCATGTCTCCGCGCTCGCCGGCTATGACGTCGCCCTGAACGACATTTCGCAGGAGCGAATCGACGCCGGCATCGCCGATGTCGCCGCGCAGATGCGACGCGCCGTGGAGCGCGGCCAGATCGAAGCCGCGGCAGTCGAACCGGCGCTTGAGCGCATATCCGGCGCGCCGACAATGGCGGACTTCGGCGACGCCGACCTATTGATCGAGGCGGCGACCGAGGTCGAAGACGTCAAGCGAAAGATTCTGACCGAACTCGCGAAGTTCGCCAAGCCCGGCGCGATCATCAGCTCCAACACCTCATCGATTTCGATCACGCGCCTCGCCGCGGTGACCGGTCGGCCGGAGCGCTTCATTGGCATTCATTTCATGAATCCGGTGCCGCGCATGCAGCTCGTCGAACTCATTCGCGGCATCGCGACCGACGACGTCACTTTCGAGGAGACGAAGGCGTTCGTCTCCAAGCTCGGCAAGACGATTAGCGTTTCGGAGGACTTCCCCGCCTTCATCGTCAACCGCATTCTGCTGCCGATGATCAATGAGGCGATCTACACGCTTTACGAAGGCGTGGGCTCGGTCGACGCCATCGACACGGCGATGAAGCTCGGCGCCAACCATCCGATGGGTCCGCTGCAGCTCGCCGATTTCATCGGCCTCGACACCTGTCTTTCGGTCATGCAGGTGCTGCATGAGGGCCTGGCGGATTCGAAATACCGTCCCTGCCCTCTGCTCGTGAAGTATGTCGAAGCCGGCTGGCTCGGCAAAAAGACGCAGCGCGGCTTCTACGATTATCGAAGCGGCACGCCCGTTCCGACGCGCTAGCGTCTCGAACCGCCGCCTTCCTCAGTGGCCGCCGGGGTCGGCGCCTCGCGCCGCCTCGAACAGAAACCAGGTCCGCTTCTCGGTTTCGTCGACATAGACTTCGAGCAGCGACGCCGTCGCGATGTCGTCGTTGTCATCGCACAGCTTGTGCGCGTTGCGCATGGACTCGGCCATCGCCTTATTGTCATCCAGCAATTCGCACAGCATGCCGTAAGGCGAAACGAAGTCCTCGTTATTGTCCTTGATGCGCGACAGCTTGGCGATGTGGCCGATCGAGCGCAGAGTCGGCTGACCAAGTTTTCGCACCCGTTCGGCAAGCGGGTCGACGCTGGCGTAGATCTGCGCCGCCTGCTCATCGAGCAGCAAATGGTAATCGCGGAAATGCGGCCCGCTCATATGCCAGTGAAAATTTTTCGTCTTGAGATAAAGCGTCAAGGCGTCGGCGACGAGCTTGTTGATTTCCGCGGCGACTTTCATCGTCGACTGCTTTTCAAGATCGGTCGGCGTGTCCAGCGCTGAAGGTTCGGTGTCGGGAGTGATCGGGGTTTTTGTTTTCTGCATTTGTGCGGGCCTCCTTGCGCCCTGGCTCCAGGCTCAAGCTCAGGTGAGCTGCTCTTTAGCTAGATCGCGCGCGTTGGCGGACCAGATGAAAAATAGAGCAGAGCGCGGAGATTCAGCGGCGGTGGGAAGCGTCGCCGGAATGGGGCGCCAACAGGTCCGGGCGTCGCGCGCGGGTGAGCGCCAGCGCCTGCGCATGGCGCCATTTGGCGATCCTGGCGTGATCGCCGGAGAGTAGCGCCTCGGGAATGTCGCGCCCCTCGAAATCGCGCGGCCGCGTGTAATGCGGATATTCGAGGAGCCCGGCCTCAAAACTTTCCTCGACGCTGGAGGCTTCTTCGCCCATCACGCCGGGGATCAGCCGCACGCAGGCGTCGATGAGCGCCAGCGCCGCGATCTCGCCGCCCGAAAGCACGAAATCGCCGATCGAGATTTCCTCGAGCCGGCGGGCTTCGATGATGCGCTCGTCGACGCCTTCGAACCTCGCGCAAAGAATGATCGCGCCCGGACCCTGCGCGAGAGCGCGCGCGCGCCGCTGCGTCAGCGGCGCGCCGCGCGGACTCATCAGCAGGCGCGGGCGCTGATCGTCGGCAGGCGCGGCGGCGTCGATCGCGGCCGCCAGCACGTCGGCGCGCATCACCATGCCGGGGCCGCCGCCGGCCGGCGTGTCGTCGACGGCGCGATGGCGGCCGAGACCGTGCTCGCGAATCTGTTTCGTCTCCAGCGCCCAGACGCCGCGCGACAGCGCGTCGCCGGCGAGCGACAGGCCCAAGGGACCAGGAAACATTTCGGGAAAGAGGGTCAGGATCGTCGCACGAAACATGGTGCGGCTATATCGCACGCCGCCCCTTTGGACGCGAATTATTGTTGCGCCGACGCAGCGGCGGCGTAACCTCGGCGGCGTTGCGGCGACCAAATTTCATTACGTGAAGGATTATGATGCTGAAACCGATTTTCCCGCTCCTTTTGTTGAGCGCGTATCCTTTTCATTCGGCGTTGGCGAGGCCTGTGGTCCCGTGGTGCGAGAATCCGGCCAACTTCTTTTCGGCAGGTTCCAGCCCTTATCGACCTTTGCCCACCATCGAACGTGACGAACGCATCGGCGCGCGTCATCCCGGTGCGCCGGGTGCGCTTTCGCTTACGCTGGAAATGGAGCGCGCGCCGCTTCGGATCGGCAATCACAACGTTTCGGATGTCCCATTTAACGAGCCGAGCCTGGGGCGCGGCGCAAGCGCTTATCTCTTCGACCCCGATGGGAAACAGTGCCGAATACGGCCCGCCGACTTCCACGCCGAAGCCTTTCGGAAACGATGGGGCTATGGAGGGTTTCGACTCGAGCTTCAACAAAGGGATAGGCTTTCGATCGCGCAGTCGAGCGCGCTCGATTACCGGACTCCGGGCAGCGATGGCGCCCCCTCCAGGCCCGACCCGGCGGCTTTCTTTGGCTCGCCCTGTCAAATGACCAATTCGCATACGCACGGGCTGCTCGTCTCCCCCTACAACACGCCGACGAGGCTTGGCGATAATGTGCTGCCGCTCGCGGGCAAAATGGGTGAGAGCGACCAGTGCGATCCGCTATCCAAGCATGACGTCGCGCATGGCGATGTGCGCCCGAAGCTTCAGTACGAGATTCAGATTCCGTCCAAGCCCGCGCCGGATCAGCACGATGCGCTTGAGGATGGCAAACATCCTTCGGGTCTCTTCTGGCTCCACCCGCATGTTCATGGATACAGCGCAAGTCAGCTGACCGGCGGCACAACCGGGCTCATCACCGTCGGATCGATCGAAGACTATGTCCGTGGGCCCGGCACTTATGGCGCGACGCCCCCACTCAATATGCGCTTTCTGATGCTCAAGGACGCACAGATCGGGAAGAACGCCGATGGCGGCGAGATCTTCATCGCCTCTCCCAAACCAGATCTGTGTGAGAAGACTCCCGCCGACGGCAAGAGCTTCTGGCCGGGAGGCGAATGCAAGAGCGCGGACGGAAGCGCCGTCTGGGCTTTTACCATCAATGGCGTCCAGAACCCGCGAATCGAAGGCGATCTGAAACCCGGCGAATGGGAGCTTTGGCGCATGGCCAACGCCTCGCCGACCGTCAGCTACCATCTTTCGATCGTTCCGCTGAACGAAGCGCAGGCCTCGGGGCCGGCTGACATGCCCCTGCACCGCCGCAATTTCCACGTTCTGGCGAAAGACGGCGCAGGCGTGAAGGAGGCGGGGGCGATCGAAAAAGAAGTGCTGCTCATGCCCGGCGCGCGTTTTGAGATTCTGATTCCGCCACTACCCGCAGACCAGGAATTCGCCCTCGTCTCAGAAGGCTTGGAAACGGGTGGCGACGCTTGGCCGCGGGTGATCCTCGCGACGATCCGGGGCAAAGGCGGCGGCGGTGAATCGAAGGCGGCCGGCGCGGAAACCGCGGCTGCCCCCTATGCGTCGAGCGGCCCGGACATCAACGCGCTCACGCAGTCAACCGCCGGTTCTGCGCCCTCCCAAACGGAGGCGGCGGGTCAGCCGCTCAACGGCGCACGACCCTGCGACAGGCTTGTAGGTCAGGAAAGGCTCATCCTCTTCGTCAAAAATCCCGCCTATACGGAAAGCGCCAGCAAATGGAACCGGGGCGATCTCCTTGGACTGATCGCCGCGGTTCGAACCGCCGGCGAGACCGACGCCGGGCTCGCGCATTATTTCCAACGCGCAGATCGCAGCACGCCGCTCGATGCGATGGAGACGATCCCCTTCGATAAGGTAAGAGTGCTCTCCGGCAAGAGCTATGAGAATGGCGCAAAGGATAATTTCGTTCCAGCTTTCAGCGGCAATCCTGTACTCGCTGACGTTTGCGCCAACTTCGATCCGAATAAGGCGCATTACGAGGATTGGGTGCTCGAGAATTGGACAAACGAAATACATAACTTCCACGTGCACCAGACGCGCTTCACCGTCGCGCCAATGGACAAGGGCGATCGGCGCTATTTCGATTTTCCTTGCCGCAGGGCGGCATATGTCGCGGATCCGGCGCGAAAAGACGATTACAATCGGGATAGGCCCTGCCTGTTGGACGTGGAAGGCGCCGCGCCCCAGGTGAACTTCGGCGACGAGCTCATCGCTCAATTTTACAAAGGCCATCTCTCTACCGGCTATGACGCGCCCGGCGCGCGCGACGCCGCGCATGACAGCGTGCCATTGCCCCGAGGAACGACGGCTTGCGACGGGCATGTATGGACGAAGCAGGAAATCGAAGACGCGGCGAAGACTGGGAATGTCTGCAGGCCCGGACGCGTGACGGTTCGCGTCCGGTTCAACCGTCGCGAACAGATCGGGACCTTCCCTTATCACTGCCATATCCTCGAACATGAGGATCGCGGCATGATGGGGCTCATCGAGGTGCGGAGTCGGCGTTAAGCAGCCCTTTATTCCCCTTCGCCTTCCACCTCCGTCGGCGGAACGATCACGACGCGCCCCGCTTTCACGTCGATGACGGGCGTCGTGGCTTTGGTGAAGGGCAGAAGCAGAGTCTCGCCGCCGAGCTTTCGTGACATGGCCTCGTTCGAAAGGTCTGACGCCTTTTCGAGGCCATGCGCCGGCGCGACCTCCAGAATGTCGCCAGCGCCGAAATTGCGGACGGCGACGACGACGCCGATCCTTTGGCCTTCCGGCGTCTCGGCGCGAAGGCCAATGAGATCGGCGAGATAGAATTCGTCTTCTTCCGGCGCGGGGAGCTTGTCGCGCGCGACATAGAGTTCGACGCGGTTCAAGGCCTCGGCGTCAGGGCGATCCGCGACGCCCTCGACGCGGGCGACGAGCATGTCCTTGCCCTGCCGCCGGACCGAAAGCAGCCGGATCGCGCGCGCCCCGCTCTCGTCGGTGAGCGGGCCGTAGGACGCGATCGCCAGCGGATCGCTTGTGAAGCTCTGCAGTCGGATCTCGCCGCGCACGCCATGTGCCGCGCCAAAGCGGCCGAGAAGAACGAGGCCTTGTCCAGCTTTGCCCGGCTTATGAGAGGAACTCGTCATGCCGACACAGCGCGGCCATCCCTCCCCTTGATGGGGAGGGTCGCATTGCGAAGCAATGCGGGGTGGGGTGACTTAATGCCGTTGATCCCCCACCCGGCGGTCCCGCAGGCAAGTTTACGCAGTCTGCGTAAACTTGCCTGCGACCGCCGACCTCCGCGCAAGGGGGAGGTATGAGCCCGCCCCACTTACGCCGCCGGCGCTTCCGCCGCGCCTGCGGCCTGCGCCGCCGCGGCGGCGCGTTCCTGCGCCTTCTTCTTGGGCTGCGCCTTCTGCGGATTGCTGCGCGCCTCGCGCTTCATCACGCCCAGACCATCGAGCAGACGCGCGACGCGATCCGTCGGCTGCGCGCCCTTCTCCATCCAGGCTTTCGCCTTTTCCGTATCGAGCACGAGGCGGTCGGCCGCGTCCTTCTCCTTCAAGGGATCGAAATAACCGATCTTCTCGATGTAGCGGCCGTCGCGCGGCGAGCGCGAGTCGGCGACGACGACGCGATAGAAGGGACGCTTCTTAGCGCCGCCGCGGGCGAGACGAATTTTAAGGGACATGTTTTCGTTCCTGTTGCGTTGAGGTGAGTGAGGGGCCGGCGACGACAATCGCCGGTTTGCTATTTCTTCTTCCCGAAGGGGTTCAATCCGCTGAGCAAGCCGCCGCCCAGCCCCGGCAGGCTTGGTTTTGCGAGAAGATCTGGGGGCGGCGCCGGAAGGCCGCCGGGCGCCCCTTTCGGCTGCTGCACGCCGAGCTTCTCCTGCAGCTTCTGCAGCTCTTCCTGGGACGGCATTTGCATGCCGGGGCCAAGCCCCATCATCTGAGCGGCCTTGCCCATCATGCCGCCGCCGCGCTTGCCGGCGCCAAAGGACTTCATCAGATCGGCCATCTGCCGATGCTGCTTGAGGAGCTTGTTGACGTCCTCGACCTTGGCGCCCGAACCCGCGGCGATGCGTTTCTTGCGCGAGGCTTTCATCAGATCGGGATTGCGCCGCTCCTTGGGCGTCATCGACAGGATGATGGCGCGCTGGCGTCTCACCATCTTGTCATCGAAGCCCGAGGCGGCGATCTGGTCCTTCATCTTGGCGACGCCCGGAAGCAGGCCCATGATGCCGCCCAGTCCGCCGATCTTCTCCACCTGGGCGAGCTGATCGCAGAGGTCCTGCAGATCGAACTTGCCCTTGGCCATCCGCTCGGCGGCTTTGCGGGCCTGTTCGGCGTCGATCGCCTGGGCGGCCTTCTCGACCAGCGCGACAATGTCGCCCATGCCGAGAATGCGGTTGGCGATACGCGTCGGCGAGAATTCGTCGAGCGCGTCCATCTTTTCGCCGACGCCGATGAGCTTGATCGGCTTGCCGGTGACATAGCGCATGGAGAGCGCCGCGCCGCCGCGGCCATCGCCGTCCATACGCGTCAATACAATGCCCGTCAGCCCGACCCGTTCATCGAAATTCTGGGCGAGATTGACGGCGTCCTGGCCGGTCAGGGCGTCGGCGACGAGCAGGATTTCATGCGGCTTGGAGGATGTCTTGATCTCCGCCATCTCGGCCATCAGCGGCTCGTCGATATGGGTGCGGCCGGCGGTGTCGAGCAGCACCACGTCGTAGCCCTGCAGCCGCGCCGCCTCCATCGCGCGCTTGGCGATCTGCACCGGCGTCTGGCCGAGAACGATGGGCAGCGTGTCGACTTCGACCTGCCGGCCGAGCACGGCGAGCTGTTCCTGGGCCGCCGGGCGCTTGACGTCGAGCGAGGCCATCAGCGTGCGCTTGCCGTGGCGCTCCTTGAGCCTTTTGGCGATTTTGGCGGTGGTCGTGGTTTTGCCGGCGCCCTGCAGACCAACCATCATGATGGCGATCGGCGGCGCCGCGACGAGATCAATCGGCTCCGCGTCCTGGCCGAGCGTCTCGATCAGCACGTCATTGACGATCTTGACGACCATTTGGCCGGGCGTCACCGATTTGATGACGCCGGCGCCGATGGCGCGGTCGCGGACCTTGTCGGTGAAGGAGCGCACGACGTCGAGCGCGACGTCGGCCTCGAGCAAAGCGCGGCGGATTTCGCGCAGCGCTTCGTTGACGTCGGCCTCGGACAAGGCGCCGCGCCGTGTGAGCTTGTCGAAAATGCCGGAGAGCTTGTCGGAAAGGCTCTCGAACATGCTGTTCTCCTGCGAGCGCGAAGGCTCCAAAGCAAAACGCGCCCGGGGGCGCATCGCGCTGCCGGGCGTTGGCCTGCCGCCTCTCGGGCGGCTCGGCTGTGGTCGGTTTCTCTTTCGAGATTGGCTGATGAATAAGGGCGACGGGGCTACGAGTCAACAATTGAGCCGATTTGCGGCTAACATGACGCGCTTTAATTAGGCTCTTGGCTGAACTCCATGACCCTCGACGCTTTTCTTGAATCGCTGTCCAACTCCGAGCCGCCGGCCCTCCCGCCGCCGCTGCGCGCGCTGTGGTTTGACGCCAGGCGCGACTGGAACGCGGCGCATAAATGCGTCGACGACAAATCCGACCCCGTCAGCATGTGGGTCCATGCTTTTCTCCACCGCAAGGAAGGCGATCTCTCGAACGCCGCCTACTGGTATCGGCGAGCGCGGCGAGCGCCGCATACAGGCGCGCTCGAAGACGAATGGCGCGAGATCGCACAAGCGCTGCTTAGCGCGGCGCAAGAGGGAGAAGAATGACCCGCGCCGCGCTTCTTTTCCTTGCCTGTTTCGCCGCCCTCCCGGCGCTTGGGGGAGAACCCTCGAAAGAGGATCGCGCCGAGATCGACGCCTGCCTCGCCCTCGCCGCTGGCAAAGCCAATAAGGCGCCGCCGCCGAAGGACGAACTCGAAGAAGCGCCCGGCCTGGAAGGCCGTCTCGCGGCTGCCGCCGAAAAGGCGGGCCATGATGGATCGAGTTGCATCGGCGCGCTCGCCAAAAAGTGCATCCAGAAAGAAGGCAACGCCTCCAACGCTGTTTTGAACGAATGCTACGGCCGCGAGGCGGCGGTCTGGGATGTGCGGCTCAACGCCTCCTATCGCGCGGCGCTCGTGAAGAAGGACAGGGACGCCGCCGACAATCTGCGAAAGACCCAGCGCGCCTGGATGGCTTGGCGCGACGCCAGCTGCCGCCAGCCCGAAGTCACCTTCAAGGGAACGATGGCCGGCCCCATGGCGGCTTGGTGCGCAATGGACCTCACCGCCCGTCAGGCGCTTTGGATGGCGGGCTGGGCGGAGTGACCGCCTCCTCGCTCCTCGAAGCGCAAGAATTGCTGCGCAGCAATTTCGGGTTTGCGGATTTTCTGCCGGGGCAGTCGGACATCATCGAGGCGGTGCTCACTGGGCGCGACGTCATCGCCATCACGCCGACGGGCTCCGGCAAATCGCTCCTCTATCAGCTGCCGGCCGCCGCCCCGGGGGGCGGACTGGTCCTCGTCTGCTCGCCGCTGATCGCGCTGATGCGCGACCAGCTTCGAAGCCTCGCCGAGACCGGCGTCGGCGCCGTCGCGCTGCATTCCATGCAGGAGGACAATGAGGCCGCCGCGGCGATCGACGCCGTCGCGTCGGGCCGGGCGAAGCTGCTTTACGCCGCGCCCGAGCGTCTCGCCCAGGAGGGGATGCAGCATTTATTGCGCAACATCCGCGTCCGGCTGTTCGCGGTCGACGAGGCGCATTGCGTCTCGCATTGGGGCCACGAGTTTCGCCCCGACTATCGCGGGCTCGGCGACATCGCGCGAAAGCTCGGCGCGCCGCCGATGCTCGCCGTCACCGCGACGGCCGGCCCACGCACCCGCGACGACATCGCCCGCACGCTGTTTTCACGCCCGCCCGAGATCTTTCAGCGCTCCTTCGCGCGGCCAAATCTTGCGCTCGAATTCGCGCAAAGGCGCTCGGGCCTGCGGCAGATCGTCGATTTCGCGCGCAAGGGCCGCGCCAAGGAAAGCGGCATCATTTATTGCAACTCGCGCAACAAGACCGATGCGCTGGCGCGCGAACTCTCGCGGCTCGGCCTCGACGCGCTTCCTTATCACGCGGGGCTCGACGCCCACACGCGCTCGGAAAGCCAGGACGCGTTCTTTACCCGCAAGGGCGCGGTGATGGTGGCGACCATCGCCTTTGGCATGGGCGTCGATAAGCCCGACGTGCGCTTCATCGTTCACGCCGATCTGCCCACCTCGGTCGAAGGCTATTATCAGGAGATCGGCCGCGCCGGCCGCGACGGCGCGCCGGCCCGCGCGCTGACGCTGTTTTCGCCCGCGGAGCTGGCGCTGCGCTGGCGCATTCCGGAAGCCGCGCCCGAAGACGACGCGGCCGCCGGCGACTACGCCAGACGCCAGGCGATGGCGCGGCTCGCGGCCACGCCGGGCTGCCGTTTTCAGCGGCTCCTCGTCGAATTCGGGGAAGCGAGCGGGCCCTGCGGCGGATGCGACCATTGCCGCGGCGGACCGATGGCGTTGCCCCGCCGCCTGTCCGCGCTCGCGCTGGGGTGGCGCGCGGCGCTCGCAAGCCGCATCTCGAGCGGCGGCAGCGTCTTGGAGGACGAAGCGGTTCTTGTCGAATGCGCGCCCGCGCCGAGCCATACGCCAAGGCGACAGGAGGAGCCGCCGCTGACCGTGGCCGAGGCGCGGCTGCTGCGCGCGCTTGAGGCCGAGCGGCTCGCCATTGCAAAACGGCGTGGGCTGGCGCCGCGAACCGTCGCCTCCGAACAGGCGCTGCGCGCCCTCGCCCGAGAACGGCCGGAAAAGGCCGACCATCCGCTCTTGCGGGAGCTGGAAGATGCCGCGGCGCTGCTGCGGGTGATCCGCGAAGCCCTATAAAGCCGGCCTGAGGGTTTCGTTCGGCGCCGCAACACTGTAGTTATGCCGCCCCGTGCTGATCCCAGAACCCACGTCCGCTAACCCGCCGCCAAACGCCGCCGAACTGCGACAGGTCATGTTCGGGCTCGGCCTCGCGATGCTGCTCTCGGCCCTCGACCAGACGATCGTGGTGACGGCCATGCCGACGATCGCGGCGGACCTCGGCGATCCGCAGGATCTGCCCTGGATCGTGACCGCCTATCTCATCGCGGCGACGGTGGTGACGCCGCTTTACGGCAAATTCGCCGATGTCTACGGGCGACGGCGCGTCATTCTGATCGGGGTGATCACTTTCGTCATCGGGTCGGTCGCTTGCGCCTTGGCCCCGAGCATGGCGGCGCTCGCCGGCGCGAGGGTCATTCAGGGACTAGGCGGCGGCGGCTTGATTTCGCTCGCGCAGACGATCGTCGCCGATCTCGTCTCGCCCCGCGAGCGCGGCCGCTATCAGTCCTATTTCGCCGCGGTGTTCATCACCTCCAGCATCGCCGGTCCGGCGCTCGGCGGCATTTTTGCGCAATATTGGCATTGGTCGCTGATCTTCTGGATCAATCTGCCGCTGGGCGTCGCGGCGCTCTTGATCGTCAATTCGAGGTTGAAGCGGGTGCCGGAGCGACGCCATCCGCATCGCGTCGATTATCTGGGCGCGATGTTGCTGATCGCCGGCTCCGGCCTTCTCGTGCTGGCGCTCGGCTGGGGCGGCGTGCGCTACCCGTGGCGGTCGGCCCCGATCGTCGGGCTCCTGACCGCCTCCGCCCTCGCCTGGGGACTTTTCGCCTGGCGCACGGCGCGCGCCAAGGAGCCGCTCATTCCGCTGCGTATTCTCCGACTTCGAATCGTGCGCGACGCCATCTTGTCGAGCTCCTTCGGGCTCGGCGGGTTCGTCGGACTTTCGGTCGTGATGCCCATCTATTACGAAATCTGCGGCGGGATGAATGCGAGCGAATCGGGATTGACGCTGATTCCCCTCATGGTCGGCACCGTCGCCGGCGCCACAGTGTCCGGACGACTGATGGGGCATTTGACGCATTATAAGACGGCTCCGCTCCTCGGGCTCGGCGCGGGCCTTCTCGCCGCCCTGGGCGCCGCCGCGATGATGGGGTCCGGCCGCTCGCTGCTTTTGCTCAACGCCCTGCTCACCGTCACGACCTTCGGGATCGGCGCGATGCTGCCTGTCGCCACCGTTTCGGTGCAGAATGCGGTCGATTCGCGCGATCTGGGGACGGCGACGGCCTCGATGCAATTTTTTCGGCAGCTTGCCGCCGGCGCCGTCGTGGCGCTTTTCGCCGCCCTGGCGATCGGCGGCGGCCGCGCGCAATTGCTGGAGGAAATGAAGACGGACGTCGACGGCGCCGCTTTGTTTTCGAGCTTTCGTCTCGTTTTTCTGGCGCTTGCCGTTTGCGTCGGCCTATCGCTGGTTTTCCTCGCGCGCATGGAGGAGCGGCCGCTGCGCGGCGAGCGACGCCACTGACGGGTCGATTTTCGTCGTGTCTTTTCTATTTGCTCCCATGGCATGGAATTTTCTAGAAAGATTGCGCCTTCCCGCGCCGCAAGGACCCTTCCATGGCTTCTCTCAATAGTTTCAACGCCTGCCAGACGCTCGTCGTCGGGAACCGGTCCTATCAATATTTCTCGCTGAAGGCGGCGGAGGAAAATGGGCTGCGCGACGTCTCCCGACTGCCCTATTCGCTCAAGGTCGTTCTCGAAAATTTGCTGCGCAACGAGGACGGCCGTTCGGTCACCAAGGAGTCGATCGAAACCTTCGCGAAATGGCTTCAGGAGAAAGGCAAGACGGAACGCGAAATCGCCTTCCGGCCGGCGCGGGTGCTGATGCAGGACTTTACCGGCGTTCCGGCGGTCGTCGATCTTGCGGCGATGCGCGACGCCGTCGTCGCGCTGGGCGGGACCGCGCAGAAGATCAACCCTCTCGTGCCCGTCGATCTCGTCATCGACCATTCGGTGATCGTCGACAGCTTCGGCACGCCGCAGTCGTTCGTCCGCAACGTGGAGCTCGAATATGAGCGCAACGGCGAGCGCTACCGCTTTCTAAAATGGGGCCAGTCGGCGTTCGACAATTTCCGCGTCGTGCCCCCGGGCACCGGCATCTGCCATCAGGTCAATCTCGAATATCTCGGACAGACCGTCTGGACGCGCACCGAGCGCATCGACGGGAAGACGGTCGAACTCGCCTATCCCGACACGCTCGTCGGGACGGATTCGCATACGACCATGATCAACGGCCTCGCCGTTCTTGGCTGGGGAGTCGGCGGCATCGAGGCCGAGGCCGCCATGCTCGGCCAACCTCTGTCGATGCTCGCCCCGGAGGTGATCGGTTTCAAGCTCACCGGCGCGCCGAAGGAAGGGGTGACGGCGACGGATGTGGTCCTGACCGTCACGCAAATGCTGCGCAGAAAAGGCGTGGTCGGAAAATTCGTGGAGTTCTTCGGCGACGGCCTCGACCATCTCAGCCTCGCCGATCGCGCGACCATCGCCAATATGGCGCCCGAATATGGCGCGACCTGCGGCTTCTTCCCCATCGATCAGGAGACGCTTTCCTATTTGCGCATGTCTGGGCGCGCCGATGACCGCCTCGCCCTGATCGAAGCCTATGCCCAGGCGCAAGGCTTGATGCGCGAGTCCGGCGCCGCCGATCCCGAATTCACCGATACGCTGAGCCTCGAGCTTTCGGATGTGACGCCGTCGCTCGCGGGCCCGAAACGCCCCGAGAGCCGGGCCGCTCTTTCCGAAGTCGGGTCGGCGTTTCTTGGCGCGCTGGCGAGCGAATATAAAAAAGAAGACGGACTCGGGCAGCGCTATGGCGTCGAAGGCGAAAGTTTCGATCTTGGCCATGGCGACGTCGTCATCGCCGCCATCACCTCCTGCACCAACACGTCCAACCCCAGCGTGCTCATCGGCGCGGGATTGCTGGCGCGCAACGCCGTGGCGCGCGGGCTGAAGGCGAAACCCTGGGTGAAAACCTCGCTCGCCCCCGGCAGTCAGGTCGTCGCGCAATATCTCGCCAAGTCGGGACTACAGAGCGATCTCGACAGTCTTGGCTTCAACCTTGTCGGTTTCGGCTGCACGACCTGCATCGGCAATTCGGGGCCGCTGCCGCCGGCGATCTCGAAGACCATCAATGCGCATGACCTCGTCGCCGCGTCGGTGCTGTCGGGAAATCGCAATTTCGAAGGACGGGTCAATCCCGACGTTCAGGCGAATTATCTCGCCTCGCCGCCGCTCGTCGTCGCCTATGCGCTCGCCGGCACGATGGCGATCGATCTCACGAAAGAGCCTCTTGGACACGACAGCGCCGGGGCGCCGGTTTATCTGCGCGATATCTGGCCGTCGAATGCGGAAATCGCGACCTATGTCCGCGATCAGGTGACGCGAAACCTGTTTCGCGAGACCTACGCCAACGTCTTCTCGGGCGACGCGCACTGGCGCGCCGTCGAGGCGCCCAGCAGCGAGACATACGGGTGGGACGACCAGTCCACCTATGTGCGCGACCCGCCCTATTTCGTGGGCCTTGAGCGCGCCCCCACGCCCGTCGAAGATATTGTCGGAGCGCGCATTCTTGCGCTCTTTGGCGACAAGATCACCACCGATCACATCTCGCCCGCCGGCTCGATCAAACCGGCGTCGCCCGCCGGCAAATGGCTGATGGAACATGGCGTCGCGCCCGCCGACTTCAATCAATACGGCACGCGTCGCGGCAATCACGAAGTGATGATGCGGGGCACCTTCGCCAATATCCGCATCAAGAATCACATGATGCGCGACGAGAAAGGTCTGACGCCGGAAGGCGGATTGACCAGGCATTATCCGGGCGGCGAGATCATGACGATCTATGACGCCGCCATGCGCTATCGAGAAGAGGGCGCGCCGCTGGTCGTCATGGCCGGCGCCGAATATGGCAACGGCTCGTCACGCGACTGGGCGGCGAAGGGCGCCATGCTGCTGGGGGTTCGCGCCGTGATCGCCAAAAGTTTCGAACGAATCCACCGCTCCAATCTGGTCGGCATGGGCGTCGTGCCGCTCACCTTTGCGGAGGGAACAGGTTGGGACACGCTCGGCCTTAAAGGCGACGAGACCGTCACCATCCATGGCTTGCGCGAGGGCCTTGCGCCACGCGCGACTCTGGTCGCTTCGATCTCATTCTCGGATGGGTCCGCCAAAACCGTGCCGCTGCTCGCGCGCATCGATACGCTCGACGAGCTGGAATACTTCAAAAACGGCGGCATCCTTCCTTACGTATTGCGACAACTCGCCCCTTAGATCTCGACAAAAAACCATTGACTCAATCGGAGTCCTCCGACAGCGTTGCCGGCGCTTTGCGTTGAATTCGAGTCGTTGCGGTTGCAATGTCTTCAACGCAGCGCTCTACAAAAACAAAAAGTTCACGACGCGAAGAAGAGGAAACAGCATATGAATAAATACGCCCTTACGGCCGTCGCCGCCCTGTTCCTGGCGACGACCGCGCCGTCGTTCGCCTTCGACGCCGGCGTCGGTCTGCGCGCTCCGAACCAGGCGACGCGCATCAGCTGCGACACGCACGCCGACGACGATCAGGCCGTTTGCGCCAGCAAGTGCGAGGACGCCTATCTCAAGGACCAGCAGGGCTGGACCGCGGACATGAGCAAGATCAAGTCCGCCAAGAAAGCGTGCGACGATAAGTGCGGTTGCGCGGAGAACTCGAAGGGCCTCTAAGACTCTCATCAGCGGAGCCCGACATGTAAGGGCGCGCGCGTGATCGCGCGCCCTTTTTCGCGTTGCGCCGATCAAACGTCAGTCAGCAGTCGCGTCTGCGTGTTCATCAAGAACGTGGAAACGATAGGCTTTTCTTAAACCGCGCCGCCCGATGACGAAGCGGCGCAAACCGCTGCGCCAATGGCGCGCAATTGACATGGGCGGCCACATACGACATCGTCCGGCCGCTTATTGCGTTATGTGACGCCGTTGCTGTTCCATGGCGGGAGGGGTCGAGCGCAAGCGCAGTCTAGACGCCCAACGGGCAAGTGAAGGAAACGACCAAATGAACAAATACGCCATTATGACGGCGGCTCTCCTTGTCGCCGGCATGATCAGCCCGGCATTCGCGGATTGCGACGTCCACAATGCGGACGAAGACAAGCAGGCGAAATGCGCCGAAAAGTGCGACGACGAGTACCTCGCCCGCAAGATGAATTACGGCGCCAACCAGAAGGAAGTCCTTGCCAATAAAAAGGCCTGTGACGCCGCCTGTGGCTGCCCGCAGAACACCAAAGAGCAGTAAGGCCGAGCCTCGCGAGCGAGGTCGGATTTAGACGGGGCGCGCATTCATTGCGCGCCCATTTTTTTGTCAGTCAGCCGTATAGACCTTCCCGTCTGGGCCTTTCCAGCCGCTGCCCGCTTCATAAAACCGATATTCCTCATCGAAGAGAACCGTCGACCCGGGTGCGACATATTGCTTGCCCGGGGGATCGGAACTGCGCGGGGCGGTCACATAGTGATTGCTCGGCGAACAGCCTTCGGAAAATTTTCCAGCCTCGTCAGGCTTGCATTCGAGATTTGCGCCTTCCGGAAATTCGACTCGCGCATTGAAGAAGATCTCGTAGCCCTTTTCTCCGGTGGCGTGCATCTCAAGGCGCTCGGCCATCGTCTGTTTGAACTCGACGATTTTGAACGGCTTGTCGACGCGCTGCTTCAGCAAGTTCTCGAAAATCTGCCGCGCATGCGCTTCGGTGGGATTGCAGCTGAACATGCAAAAGGCATTGGCTGGAATCGCCGATAGCAACGCCAGCAGCATCGCAACGGCGAATGTGGTGAAAGCGCCTCGCATGATGTCCTCTCCCTCGCCTTATGATTTCGCCGCACGGCGGCGCGTCTTTTTTCAATCTATAGCATCTTATCGCAGCATCGCCGCGCGTCTTAAGTCTTAGAGCGCCTCCCGATCACATGGAATCATGTGATCGATAAGGAATCGCTCAAAATCAAATGCTGGAGCAGATTCTCATCGAAAAAGTCTATCAACTTTTTAGGAACCCGCTAGCGGTCGGGCGTCGTCGGATCGCCCCAGAGATCCTTCACCTGCTCGAAGTGAAGCGCAGGATCATAGCCGTTTGGCGTAAGGCCAAGCCAATCCGAAGAAAGCCGCCCGAGGGAGGACAGCACGGCGTAGGAGGCGACGACGCGATCGCGCTGCGCGATGAGGAGCGCGATGCGCGCGTAAAGCAGCTCCTGTTGGGCGTTCAAGATTTCAAGCGTCGTTCGCTGGCCAGCCTTGGCTTCTTCGCGCACGCCATAGAGTGCGCGCTCCGCGGCGGCGATCTGGGTTTGCGCCGCGGCGATCTGGGTTTTGGCCGCCTGCAGCGCCCCCCAATAGGCGCGAACCAGCGAGAGAACTTCGGCGCGCGCAACATCGGCGGTGAGCCGGCGCTGGCCGGCGGTCTCCTTGGCCTGCCGCACGCGGGAGGACGTCAGTCCGCCTTCGTAGATCGGGACATTGAGATGTCCGAGGATTTTGGCGCCGACGTTGCGATTTCCAATGCCGGCAAGATCGGTTTGCGTAAAAATATCGCCCACAATTGAAAATTTTGGCATGAAATCCGCCTCGAGCGCCTTGATGTCAAGGTCGGCGGCGTCGGCGTCATGCAGCGCGGCGAGAATGAAGGGATGTTCGGTCTGCGCGATGCGTTCCGCTTCCTCGCGCGATTTCGGCAGCAGGCGATCGATCGGCGCGCCCGGCGCGAGCCTCGTTGGCTCGACGCCGACCGTCTTGCGATAGGCGCCGATGCTGGCGTCGAGCGTCGCACGCGCCGCGCCGGCGAGAGATTTCCCGCCCGCGAGCCGCGCCTCAGCCTGCGCGACATCCGTCAAGGTGATCTGTCCGTATTGATAGCGCTCGCGTGTCTGACGCAATTGCTCCTTCAGGACCGAAACATTGCTTTCCTGAAGTTTGAGCGACGCGGTGTCGCGCAGCACGTCCATATAGGCGGTGACGGCGTCGAATAATATGCGCTGCTCGGTCAGGCGCAGCCGTTCGCGGCCGGCGAAGACGCCCGATTCCGCCGCGCGCGTTTCGTTTTGCGCCTTGAAGCCGTCGAAGATCGGCTGTTCGAATGTCAGATGGGCGGAGCGGGGAACGCTGGCGCCGTTTTGAATGTTCTTCGTGATCGAGGTGATCGTCGGGTCGTTGATATCGACGTCGCGCTGCTTCGTGACGAGGCGATTGCGCTGCACGCCGAGATAGGCGTCGCTGCTCACGCGCGGCCTCATGCCGGCCTCCGCCTGCGGCACTCTTTCGTCGATGGCGCGTAGCTCGGCTCTGCCAGCGTTGAGCTGCGGATTGGCGTCATAGGCGCGGCGCATCGCGCCCATCAGGTTTTCTGCACGCGCCGCGCCGCAGCTCAGAAAGAAGCAGATCAGGACCGAGGCGACGCCGCGCACGCTCACCGGTCAACCTCCGCTTTGCTGCACGGAAGTCGACTCTGGCGAACGACAGAAGAACGCGTAAAGGGCAGGCAGGACCACAAGAGTTAGAGCCGTGGCGCTGATCAGGCCGCCGATGACGACCGTCGCGATCGGCTTTTGCACTTCGGCGCCGGTGCCCGTCGCAAGGGCCATCGGCAGGAAGCCGAGCGATGCGACGAGGGCCGTCATCACGACCGGGCGCAGCCGCGTCATCGCGCCTTTGAAGATCGCCTGGCGTTCGGGCGTGCCGCCGGCGATCAACTGTGAAATATAGGTGCGCATGACGAGGCCGTTGAGCACCGCGACGCCCGAGAGCGCGATGAAGCCGACGGCGGCCGAGACCGACATGGGCATGTCGCGCAGCCACAGGGCGGCGACGCCGCCGGAAAGCGCCAGCGGCACCGCCGTGAACACCAGCAGGGCGTCGCGCGTCGCGCCAAGGGCCGAGTAGAGCAGCAGAAAGATCAAGAAAAAGCACGCCGGCACGACGACCATTAATCGGGCCCGAGCGGCCGCGAGATTTTCGAATTGCCCGCCCCAGGCAATCCAGTAGCCGGGCGGCAGCGTCACCTTCGAGGCGATTTTCGCGCGCGCCTCTTCGACAACCGACGCAATGTCGCGCCCGCGCACATTGGCCGAGACGACGACGCGGCGATGGCCGTTCTCGCGCGAAATCTGGTTCTGCCCGTCAATGATGGAGAATTTCGCCACCTGTTTGAGCAGCACGACCGGCGTGACGCCCGCCGCCGAGGGCAGCGCGACCGGTATCGACTCCAGAGCCTGCGCGTCCTCGCGCAAATTGTCCTGCAGCCGAACGACGATCGGGAAGCGGCGGTCGCCTTCGAACACCACTCCAGCCTTTTGTCCGCCGATCGCCGCGCCGATCACGTCCTGCACCGCCGCGACGCTGAGGCCAAGGCGCGCGATCGCTCCCTTATCTACGGCGATGTCGAGGATCGGGAGGCCAACCACCTGTTCGACTTTTACATCGCTCGCGCCTTTGACCGTATTGAGAACACCGGCGATCTGATTGGCCGCCTTCAACAACACGTCGAAATTCTCGCCGAATACTTTGACGGCGATGTCGCCGCGCACGCCGGCGAGCAGTTCATTGAAGCGCAGTTGAATGGGCTGCGAGAACTCATAGGCGTTGCCCGGCAGCTGCGCGAGCCGCGCCTCCATTTTTTGAATCAGCGCCGCCTTGTCGAGGCCTGCGTCAGGCCATTTGTCGCGCGGCTTCAGCATGATGAAAGTATCGGTCAGATTCGGCGGCATCGGATCCGTTGCGATCTCGGCCGTGCCGGTTTTGGAGAAGACGTAGTCGACCTCGGGGAAGCTGCGCAGCGCGCGTTCGATCTCGAATTGCATCGCCTGCGCCTGCGTCAGCGACGCGCTCGGAATGCGATTCGCCTGCATGGCGAGGTTTTTTTCGTCGAGCGTCGGAACGAACTCTTCGCCCAGGGTCAGATAGAGACCCGCCGCGACAATGAAGGCGCCCGCGCCAAGCGCGATCGGCTTCAAAGGCGCAGCCATCGCCCATTTCAACATCGGCTCATAGGCGCGCTTGAGCCCTTCGACGACAATGTTTTCAGATTCGCGCACGCGGCCAGAAAGCGCGATGGCGATCATCGCCGGAAAGAATGTCAGCGACAGAACGAATTCGGAAGCGAGCGCCATGATGACGGTCATCGCCATCGGATGGAACATCTTCCCTTCCACTCCGGAAAAAGTCAGAATCGGCACATAGACGAGAATGATGATCGCCTGCCCGTAGACCGTCGGCCGCCGCATTTCGACCGCCGAGTCGATGACCGTCGTCAGCCGCTCCTCCAGCGTGAGCGTGCGGCCCAAGGCGTTCTGACGCTGCGTCAGGCGACGCAAGCAGTTCTCGGTGACGATGATCGCGCCGTCGGCGATCAAGCCGAAATCCAGCGCGCCGAGACTCATCAGATTGGCGCTGATCTTTCCGACATGCATGCCGACGCCAAGCAGCAGCATCGTCAGCGGTATGACCATCGCCGTCACGAGCGCCGCGCGGAAATTGCCGAGCATGATAAAGAGCACGAGGATGACGAGCGCCGCGCCCTCGACGAGATTCTTGGCGACCGTGGTGATCGTGGCGTTGACGAGCAAGGTGCGGTTCAAGATCGTACGCACTTCAACGCCGGGCGGCAGCAGCCGGCGGATCTCGTCCATCTTCGCATTGACGGCGCTCGAGACTTCGCGACTGTTGGCGCCGATCAGCATCAGCGCGGTGCCGATCACCACCTCTTCGCCATTCATGCTGGCGCTGCCCATGCGCAGCTCGCGTCCGACGCCCACCTCCGCGATGCCTTCGAGTCGCACCGGCGTGCCGCCACGCGTCGATACGACGACTTTGGCGATGTCATCGATCGACTCGAGCCGTCCCGGGCTGCGCACGACGAGACCCTCGCCGTTGCGTTCGACATACCCCGCGCCCCGGCTGATATTGTTGCGTTCGATAATGCCGGCGAGATCGGCGAAAGACAGTCCGAGAGCGAAGATCTTCGCTGGGTCTGGCTGAACGTGATATTCCTTAATGTAGCCGCCAAGCGAGTCGACGCCGGCGACTCCCGGCACGGTGCGCA
>DATBRI010000119.1:0-3545 GCA_036560365.1 Methylocystis sp. | reverse complement strand
CTTGAAAGAGCAGACCGCAGACCCAGCTCAGCGTGCCGCAACATTCCAATAACCCCCGATAATCACAATACCCATTAGTATAGAGCAAAACAATCTATCGAATAGCTAATGCAACCCTAGTGGATAGCGTCATAACCACTCTTATGGGTTGGGTAGGACTACGAACGCGCCTGTGGCCGTTTAACTAATATCGCTTGATATCAGCTTCTTAAGCAGCGTGGCGCCATCAGCAGCAATTTTTTGGCATAACCGTGGCTGTTTGTGGCGGCCTCCTCGCCAGTTGGACAGATGCTCCTACGGAAATCGACCGCACCTCACGGCGCGACCAGGGAATTGCGCAGATCCGTCGCCCTCGCGTCGCGCTCGGAAAGCGGCGCAACGCCGAAACGAAGCTCGATTGTGCGTAGGATCGAGAGGGTGTCGTAGACAGTCGTGTCGACGAAGCCCTTCTTGGCGAAGGGAGAGATGATGAGCGTCGGCACGCGGGCTCCCGGGCCGAACCGATCGCGTCGCGGCGGCGCGACGTGATCCCAGAACCCGCCATTTTCATCGGCCGTGACGATGATCAGCATGTCGGCCCAGTTCGCGCTCTTGCGCAACCTCGCGACCACGTCTCCAAGATGGGCGTCGCCGGACGCAAGATCGGAATAGTCCGGGTGCCCGTTAAAAACGCCGAGCGGCTTGTAGAAGCTGACCTGCGGCAGTTCGCCCTTGTCGATCGCCCGGAAGAACTCGTCGGCGTCCTTGAGATGGGCGCGGCCTTCTCGACCTTCGGCGTAATTGGCGAAATAGGCGAACGGCTGATGATGGGTCTGGAAAGCGTCCGGCTTGTCTTCATAAGGTTTGAGGCGGCCTTCGATGACATCGCGCCACCCGCCCGCGTACCAAGCCCAAGTTACGTTCTTCTCCGTCAGCCGGTCGCCGATCGTCGGCGCGTGCGCCGGCGGCAGCCGCTCCTGCGCTTCCGTCTTGTCATGCTTGGAAATCGCATTCCCTGGCTGGAGCGTGCCGATCGCCTCTAGGTCCACCGTCAGTCGGCCAAACCGCTTATGCCGCGGCGGACCATCAAGCACGCTTGCCGGAGAGTCCTCTTCGCGCTCGCGAATTGTGAGGTCGGCGCCCTGCGCGTCCTTGATCGTCACCAGCTTTGGCAGAAATTTCTTTCTGGTCGCCTCCACCGGATTGTCGAAGATCGGCGCACAGCCGCAGATCAGGAAGAAATGGTTGAGCATCGAGCCGCCGAACGCCGCATGGAAGAAATGATCCGCGAGCGTGAATTCCTTGGCCAAGGCCCACTGCGTCAGTTCTGACCCGTCGTAATAGCCCATGACGAGCGCGCCAGCGTTCGACGCCTCGACAAAGCGGTCCATTTTTCCGCCGTCGATCTGCTCCTGCTCGAGATAGAAGTCGTGCACCGGATCCATGGTGTGGCCATCGATGTCGACGAAGGGATCGAGGCGAAACGGCGCGTTCGGCAAGCGCCGCGGAAAACGATCGTCGGCGCGGGGACGCGGCAGCGCGGTCAGCGGCCGTCCATCAAAATCCACTTGCGGCGGGTGCTGCGCCGAGTTGACGCCTTCGGCGCCGGGGAACAGCCCGAACACATGATCAAAGCTGCGATTCTCGGTGAAAATGACGACGACATGGCCAATTCGCGCGAAAGGATTTTCTTGTTCCTGCGCCCCGGCGCATGCGCAGGTCGCGGTCGCACAAATGGCGAGCGAGATTATGAGCCGTCCGACAGCTTTCATTGACGGGCTTCCTCCGCGCGGCGCGGCGCCGCGCGGAGGATTTTAATCGGCGACACAGGACGATTTGTGACGACGCCGTCTTCTTTTTTAAATTTAAGCGGCCCTTTCTAAAGTCCGCTTACTGCGGGAGCGGCGTGTCCTTGGTGCGCGCCGGCAGCACTGGATAGATCGCCTTAGGCTGGTCGCCATTGAGAGTCCCAAGGAAGGCGACGATCGCCTTGACGTCCTGATCGGAGAGATTTTCGCCGAGCTGGTCTTTGGCCATGAGGTCGACCGCCTCTTCCAGCGTCCAGACAGAGCCGGTGTGGAAGTAAGGCGCGCGCAGCGCCACATTGCGCAGCGGCGCGGAGCGGAAGACGAAGTCGTCCGCTACGTCATTGGTGACCTTGGAGCGGCCCTTGTCGGCGACGGGCATGATCTCGACGCCCGGCTTCTGAGCGACGCCGAAGGGAAAATAGCCGTTGCCGCCGATGTTGACGCCGCCGTGACAAGCGGCGCAACCCTTGTCGATGAAAAGGCGCAGGCCTTTTTTCTCAACGTCATTGAGCGCGTTGACGTCGCCTTTCAGGAACTTGTCGAATGGCGCATTCGGAGTCGTCAGCGTCGCCTCAAAAGCCTCGATGGCTTTCGCCATGTTGTCGAAGCTGACCGGTTTCGGGTCGACCGGAAAGGCGGTCTTGAACTCCGCGACATAGGCCGGCATGCTGTTCAGCATTTTTTCGACCTGCGCCGGCGTGTTGTTCATTTCGACGTCGGCCTGGACCGGGCCCTTCGCTTGCGCCTTAAGGTCGACGGCGCGCCCATCCCAAAACTGCGCGACGTTGAACACGGCGTTGAGAACTGTCGGCGCCCGGCGCGGCCCCTTCGCCCAGCCATGGCCGATCGACGTCGGGCCGGCGTCAACGCCGCCGGTTCCGAGATTGTGACAGCTGTTGCAGCTGATGATCTGACTCTTCGAAAGTCGCGGATCGAAAAAAAGCTTGCTTCCGAGTTCGATTTTGGCGGCCGTGATCTCATTGTTTTTGACGACGCTCGCGACGCTCGCGGCGTCGATCGGCTTGAAGACCGCGTTGGCGTCGGCGCGCAAGTCGCCCGCCACGGCCATGGCCGGCGCCAGCAGAGTCGCGGCGAGCGCGGCCAACCTAGTCAAATACATCCCTTACTCCTGCGGTTGATGTGGGAAGGCGCTATTTCGCGTCGCGGCGAACGGCCTCTCTGCGGACGTCAGCTATCACAGCCGCGCTGGCGGCGGAAGGGCGCTTGGGAGTGACCTGTTTAAAAACAGTCCAGTGCAGCGTGAACACGAGCTGAAGAGGGTCGCGCCAGAACGGAACGCCAAGCACAGACCAAGCACGCGATCGCGTTGTTTATTGCAGCAGTCTAATGCAGTGCACAATCATTACTCGACAGGATCGAAAACTTGTCCGGCGAGTTCTTTGACGGCCCCTTCGAGCGTCACAGCCATGACTTGCCCTGTCGCTAAAAGCAGAGCAAACTTAATGTGAAAACAAAAGCCGGCGCGAAGCCGAGCGGTCGCGGAGGGGCTCATGGGGCGCGTTGCTAATGTTCGGAAATCCATCGAGACGACGCTTGTCGCGCTTCCGCTTGCGGCGCTGCTCGCCGCCGGCGGCTGGGCGATGGCCGAGCCGCTCGGCCTGCCAAAAGTCCCGGTGCCGGCGGACAATCCGCAGTCCCCTGAAAAGGTCGCGCTCGGCGACAAGCTGTTTCATGACGCGCGCTTCTCGATCGACGGCACGGTGAGCTGCTCGACCTGTCACAATGACAAAAAAGCTT
>DATBRI010000118.1:0-16716 GCA_036560365.1 Methylocystis sp. | reverse complement strand
ATGAAGCGGTGCAGCAGCGACAGGAGGCTTTCCACCTCCTCGCGCGGTCGCGACCAGTTTTCCGCCGAGAAGGAATAGACGGTCAAATAGCCGATATTGAGCTTGATCGCCGCCCGCACCGTGCGGCGCAGCGCCTCAACGCCGCGCCGGTGTCCTTCGAAGCGCGGCAGGCCCCGCTTCGCCGCCCAGCGGCCATTGCCATCCATGATCAGCGCGACATGACGCGGCGCCGTGCGCGCGCGCTGAGCGTTCGTTTGCGCCTCCAAAATGTCGCTTTCCGTCATATTCGGGTTCCAAATGGCCATAGGACCTGCGCCAGACGACGCCGCAGCTTCCTAGACCTGCATGATTTCCTTTTCCTTGGCGGCGAGCGCGGCGTCGATCTCCTTCACCGTCTCGTCCGTCGCCTTCTGCACCTCTTGTTCGTGGCGCTTCTCGTCGTCCTCGGGAATCGCATGATCCTTTAGCAACTTCTTCAGAATGTCGAGGCCGTCGCGGCGCACGTGGCGCACGGAGACTCGCGCCTCCTCGGCGTATTTATGCGCGACTTTGACGAGTTCCTTGCGGCGCTGCTCGTTCAGCTCCGGCATGCGTATGCGCAGATTCTGACCTTCCACCGTCGGCTGAAGGCCGAGATTGGCCTCGCGGATCGCCTTGTCGACGGCGATGACCAACGCCTTGTCCCATACCTGCACCGAAAGAAGACGAGGCTCGGGCACGCTGACGGTGGCGACCTGATTGAGCGGCGAAACCTGCCCATAAGCTTCAACATGAATCGGATCGAGCAAGCTCGTCGAAGCGCGTCCCGTGCGAAGCCCGCCGAATTCGTGCTTGAGCGTCGCGACCGCGCCCTGCATGCGGCGCTTCATATCCGCAAGGTCAAAAGTTTCCGCCATGTTCACAACCTGTCTTTGATCTGTCGCCGCTATCACGAACGCTCGCGCGGCTCGGCTTCCTATTTTTCCAACGTGGCGTGGCGAAAAGCCCCCGCCGCCGCTTTCGCCAGCGCTCCGGCTCCGCGGCGCAGGATTTATTGCACGATTTCCCGCCGCGCGCGAAAGGGTCTTACGGCGCGACGAGCGTAGCGCGCGCTCGACCCGAAAGCGCCCCGTCAATGGCGCCCGCCTCAGCGATCGAAAACACCAGAATCGGAATTTTGTTCTCGCGGGCGAGCGCGAAGGCCGCCGTATCCATCACGGCCAGGTTTCTGGCGATCGCCTCGTCATGGCTCAAACGATCATAGCGCTGCGCGGTTGGATCGCGCTTGGGATCGGCGGTGTAGACGCCGTCGACCTGAGTGGCTTTGAGCACTGCGTCGGCGGAGAGCTCCGCAGCCCGCAACACCGCGCCGGTGTCCGTCGTGAAGAAGGGATTGCCGGTGCCGCCGGCCGCGATGACGACGCGTCCCTTGGCCAGATGATGCAGGGCGGCGCGGCGCGAAAAGGATTCGCAGACGGACGGCATCGTGACGGCGGACAGGCAGCGCGCCTGCCGCCCCTGCCCTTCGATCGCCTGCTCCAGCGCCAGGCCGTTCATCACCGTCGCCAGCATGCCGATGGAATCGGCGCGCGCACGCTCGATGCCGGTCTCGGCGCCCTTGATGCCGCGAAAGAAATTGCCGCCGCCGACGACGACGGCGATCTCATGTCCCGCGTCTGCGGCGGTCGCGAGATCGGCGGCGATGCGGGCGAGCGTGACGGCGTCAAGCCCGTGCGGCGCCGCGCCCTGCAAGGCTTCGCCGGAGAGCTTGACGACCACGCGCTTGAATCGTCGCGTCGACGTGAGGTCGGACATGAGGCGTATCTCGCTGGCTGACGCGGGGGCGTAATCTTCATACGGACCCAGCGGGGAGCCGGCAAGTGAGGGGTCGCCCTGCTTTCTGAACGACGCCTCTCCAGAGAGCCGCCGACGCAGCAACTGCAGCTCATGGGCTGATGGCCGAACGGCGCGACACGCGAAACCTGCAATACGAGCGCCGGACTTCCGTCAGGACATTATCACGGCATTCGATTACGGCCCCACTTCGCCGCCCGTCGCGCCATACACCTGACCCGTCGTGAAGCTCGCTTCATTTGACGCGAGCAGCACGTAAAGCTGCGCGATTTCCGCCGGCTGTCCAGGGCGACCCAGCGGCGTGTCCGCGCCAAAATCAGTCAGGTGATCCGGGAATTGTCCGCCGCTCGGCTGCAACGCCGTCCAGAACGGGCCGGGCGCGACGGCGTTGACCCTTATGCCCCTGTCGGCGAGCTGCTTCGCCAGACATCTGGTGAAGTTGAGAATGGCGGCCTTGGTCGCCGAATAATCCAGAAGCTGCGGCGATGGATCGAAGGCGACGATCGAACTCGTATTGATGATCGACGATCCCGGTTGAAGGTGCGCGAGCGCGGCTTTGGTGATCCAGAACATCGCGTAGAGATTGGTTTTGAACGTCCAGTCGAGATCCTCGGTCGTAATGTCGAGAATCGATTGGCGCGCATGCTGGCGCGCGGCGTTGTTGACGAGGATATCCAGGCCGCCGAGATCGCGCGCCGCGTCGTCGACGAGCCTGCGGCAAAAGCCTTCGTCGCGAATATCGCCCGGGAGCGCCACCGCATTGACGTCGGCTTCGCCCATGAGGTCCATGACCTCCTGCGCGTCCGCCTCCTCCTCCGGCAGATAATTGATGGCGACGTCGGCGCCTTCGCGGGCGAAGGCGATCGCCGCGGCGCGGCCGATGCCGCTGTCGCCGCCGGTGATCAGCGCCTTGCGGCCAAGGAGACGCCCCGAGCCTCGGTAACTTTCTTCGCCATGATCGGGACGCGGCGTCATAAGCCCGGCGAGACCCGGCCAGGGCTGCGTCTGCTTCTCGAAAGGCGGCTTGGGATAGAGCTCGCGCGGATCGCGCAGTCCCCGGGGGGAATGCGCATCATCGAAGCCGAGCACGGAGGTGGCGGCATCGATGGCGCTCTCAACGCGCGGTCCGCGTATCGTCTGGTCTCCGGCGGTTTTCTTGGCGCGCATGCGCTGCTCCTCTGCTTGATCTTCGCCCTGCGACGAAAACCAACATCCGGAGCCTAAACGCCGCCCGCCCGCGATTGTTTCAGATCGGGAGGCGCGAACGACGAAGAGGCGGAGGCGAAGCTCGCGGCGGCGATTCAGGAGCGGCGCGGTGTTTCCGCCGTCATGGCCGGGCTTGTCCCGGCCATCCACGCGGCCTTGCGTAGACTTGGCGTGGATGCCCGCGACAAGCGCGGGCATGACGCGGAAAGATGTCGCGAATTAAAAGAGACCTTGCGGAAACAAAAAAACCGGGGCCAACGCCCCGGCTTGTCCTGACCTTTTCCCACGAGCGGGGAGAAGGAATGACTTACCCCTTCGCGGCGGCCGCGACCTCGGCGGCGAAGTCGCTCGTCTGTTTCTCGATGCCTTCGCCGAGCGCGTAGCGCACGAAGCCCTTGAGAACGATCGGCGCGCCGGCCTTGCCCTCCAGCTCCTTGACCGCCTGCGCCACGGTCTTGCCGCCGTGGTCAGGATGGTTGGAGACCTGATCGAACATGCAGACCTCCTTGGCGTAGGTCTTGATGCCCGAGTCGATGATCTTCTGCAGCACGTTCTCGGGCTTGCCGGCGTTCTTCTCGGCAAGCAGCTTCTTCTCACGCTCGACCGTCGCCGGGTCGAGGCCCGAGGCGTCAAGCGCCAGCGGATTGGCCGAGGCGACATGCATCGCGAGCTGGCGCGCGAGCGTCGCCAGCACATCCTTGTCGCCTGTCGATTCGAGCGCGACGATCACCGCGATCTTGCCCTGGCCGTCGACGACCTGCGCATGCACGTAACGGCCGACGACGCCCTCGCCGACGCTGAGCGCGGCGGCGCGGCGCAACGTCAGGTTCTCGCCGATGCCGGCGATCGCATTGGTGATCGCTTCGCTCACCGTGCCGCCGCCCGGATAGGCTTCCTTGCCGAGCGACTCGACGTCGGTCTTGCCGCTCTTTAAGGCGACTTCCGCGATGTTCTTCACAAGCGTCTGGAAATCGGCGTTGCGGGCGACGAAATCCGTCTCCGAATTCACCTCGACGACGACGCCCAAGTTGTTCGAGACGAGCGCGGCGACCAGTCCTTCGGCGGCGACGCGATCGGCTTTCTTCGCGGCCTTGGAGAGGCCCTTCTTGCGCAGCCAGTCGACCGCCGCTTCGAATTCGCCCTCAGTCTGGGTGAGCGCCGCCTTGCAATCCATCATGCCCGCGCCGGTGCTCTCGCGCAGTTCCTTCACAAGGGCGGCGGTGATCGTAGCCATGGCTGAAATTCCTTCTTAAGGGGTCATGCGACGACGCCGGCCCACTTGGACCGGCGCGCGCGTCTTAAAGCATTGGACTTGACGGAGTGATCAGGCTGCGAGGAGCGCCTTCGCCTGATCGACCCAACCGTCGCGCGCAATGCGGCCGTTCAGCTTCAATTCGCCGTCGAGCTTTTCGACGTCCGCCGGAGTCATCGCGGAGATCTGCCAATAGTGGTAGACGCCGGCGTCGTTCAGCTTCTTGACGAGCTGGGGGCCGACGCCGTGCAGCTTGGCGAGATCGTCCGGAGCGCCGCGCGGCGCAGACAGCAGTTCGAAGGCCTCGGCAGGCGTCTCCGCGTCAGCGCCGGCCGCCTCGGCGGGACGCAAATCCTCGCGTATCACCGGGCGCGCTTCCAGCGCAGGCTCAAGCGCCGGCGACTCATCGGCGCCGATATCGATTCCCACCGAGCCCTGGCTGCGCGAAATGCCGCCGATGGCGGCTCGCGCCACGAGATCGCAATAGAGCGTGATGGCGCGGCCCGCGTCGTCGTTGCCGGGGATCGGATGGGTGACGCCGTCCGGATCGCAATTGGTGTCGAGCACGGCGACGACTGGAATCTTGAGGCGATTCGCCTCCTTGATCGCGAGCTGCTCTTTGTTGGTGTCGATCACGAAGATCAAATCCGGCGTGCCGCCCATGTCCTTGATGCCGCCGAGCGCCTTTTCGAGCTTGTCGCGCTCGCGGGTCAGCAGGAGGCGCTCTTTCTTGGTGATGCCCGAAGCGCCGGCCGAAAGCTGCTCGTCGAGCTTGCGCAGACGGGTGATCGATCCGGAAATCGTCTTCCAATTGGTGAGCGTGCCGCCCAACCAGCGGGAATTGATGTAATATTGAGCGCTCCGCTTGGCGGCGTCGGCGATCTGCTCTTGCGCCTGGCGCTTGGTCCCCACGAACAGCACGCGTCCGCCTTTGGAGACAGTGTCCGAAATCGTCTTCAGCGCTTGATGGAGCAGCGGCACTGTCTGGGCGAGATCGATGATATGGATGTTGTTGCGGGCGCCAAAGATATAAGGCGCCATCTTCGGGTTCCATCGATGCGATTGATGGCCGAAGTGGGCGCCGGCCTCCAGCAGGCCGCGCATGGTGAAATCGGGCAGAGCCATGGTGTCTTTTCTCCGGTTGAGCCTCGGCGAGGGAGAAAGAGGCCGGAGATCCGGCCACCGGAGCGACGTCTTGAGGCAGACGCCGCGTAACCCTCGCCTGTGGAATGGCGCGCTTATAGGCGATGCGTCTTCGTCCGGCAAGGGCCGCCGCCGGCCAACCGTTCGGGCGCTCCAGCTGTCCCACGGTTGGCCACCGCATCGGCGTTCGAAGGGAACGCGCGGACAAGCGAATGCTGCTTAATTTTTTGCAACGTCCGCGACGTCTTGTCGCATGTTAACTCGTTGTTTGTAAAAATTAATTTTGCTTTTTTGGCGCGCCTTTGCATCGGCGCATGGGCGCATTGCCAACCGATGGGAAACACGCTAGGCTCCCTCTCGATGCGGCAAGCATTCACGTAAAATCAAGAACAGGGGGAAAACACATGGCCGTCAACGTTCACAGCTCTGGCGATATCGGCAAGATGCTGCTTTGGGTCGCCGCCTTCGTCGCATTCGTTATCGTCGCTCTGACCTGGGTTCCAGACTGGATCTCTCCTGAAGGAACCAACGGCACGGGCAACCGTAACGGCATGCAAGGCGATGGCGTTGGTTCGACCGCCCGCATGATCCAGTAATATACCCCTGCCGAAAAGACTCGCCGGGCGCGCAAGCTCCCGGCCCTTGTCTTTGGCGGGTGATCAGCCGGTTATCGCGCAGGTCATTTTGGAGCCGACGTTCTCGACGTGATCGAGCGTCGGCTTCCACTTTTTCGGAACCTGTTCTAACGCGCCCTGCTCCACACTTGCGATAGCCAACTCCGGTATTGCGACGCCCATATAAATTGCACGGCCGGTCCGGCTTCGACGAAGACGGCGCTGAGCACGATCAGCAACCCGCCCATCATCGCGAGCCCGGTCAGGCGCTCGGATAGCAGGATGACGCCCGCCAAGGCCGCGAAAACGCTCTCCAGCGACATGATGAGGGCGGCTTCCGCCGCTGGCGTATATCTAAGCGCCACGATCTGAAGCGTGAAGGCGACCCCCCCGGAGCACAGCCCCGCATAGAGAATCGACGGCAGGGCGGCGATGAGGCCCTGCAGCGAAAAAGTCTCGCCGCCAAGACCCACGACCGTTCCAAGAACGCCGATGACGCCGAACTGCGCGAAAGCCAGAAAATACGGCCGATCGGCACGAGCGAGAAAGGCTGGCACGAGACTAATCCCCGCCGCCCACGCAATATCCGCGATCAAAACCAAGGCGTCGCCCGACGTCCAACTCTGAAGCTGCGCGCTGTCCGTCAGGAGCCAGGCGCCCGCCATGGACCCGACGCCCGCGACGAGAACGACCTGCCGTGGTCTGACGCCAGTTTGCGCAAAGACGAACACTGGGACGAGCACGACGTAAAGCGCCGTGAGGAATCCGCCGTTGGTCGCTGTGGTCGTGGCAAGGCCCACTTGCTGCAAAGCCGCGGCGACGAAGACGCACAAGCCGATCAGGCCGGCGAGTGGCAAATCGCCTTTTTTCAGCGGAGCGCCGCTGTGACGGCGTTCATAGAGGGCCAGCGGCGTCAGCGCGACGCAGGACAGGAGAAAACGGACGCCGACGAAGGTGATGGGGCCCATAAGCTCGCCTGCGTTTTTTTGCGCGATAAAGGCTGTCCCCCAGATGAAAGCAGCCAGCACAAGCAGCAAATCAGCGCGAATGCGGCTCATAAGATGCCCGAGCTCTTCGGCCTTTGACGGCGCTGCTCCAGTCGCGCGATCGCTGCATTCCACGCGTCGGCCAGCGTACGCCAGAGCGCCAGGGCGGCTCTAAGAATCGGGGTCGCCAACAAGCCAAACGATGAATGCGGATCCACCCCTTCTTCCTCGACTCCATATTTGAGGCGCGGGTTTTTCGTCGAAGGCATTTCGAGCGATCCGAACATCCAGTCCCAAACGGCGAGAACGCTGCCAAAGTTGCGATTGAAATGCTTGGGATCCGTCGAATGATGGATCTGGTGATGCGCGGGACTAAGGACGATGTGTCCCAAAATCCCGCGAAAAGGAATCCAGAACTGCGAATGTTGAAGATGCCCGATCGTCCAAAGGAAGAAGATAAACAGGATGTTCTTCCCGTCGACCGTGAATGATTCCGTGGTTCGCCCAAAGGCCCAAGCCAATATGCCCGACGCGGAGCCAATGAACATCGCGAGCATGTAGCCAAAAAAGATGTTGTCGATCGGATGATTGCGAAAATTCGTCACCGGGGTAAGCGCCTCGGCGGTGTGATGCACCTTGTGGAACTCCCACAAAAACGGGATCCGATGCTTGAGGTAGTGATCAACCCAATAGCCGATTTCATAGGCCAAAAAGAGCACGACGGTGGAGAAGAGCTTTATCGACAGGTCACAGCAAGAGACCGGCGCATTCGCGCCAAACGAGCCGCGCAGCACGTCGCTCACGACCGTCGCAACGGCGTTGGTCGATAGAACGAGCGCGCCCACCACGACCGGCATGAGAACGACGCTGAGGATAAGCAGCTTGACGTCCGCGACGAATGATTTGGAGAGCAGGAGTCTCTCGTCGAAGATGGCCCGCGCGATGGCCCGCAGTTTGACGCGTCCCCGGCGCATCTTGCGCTGATAGGCCAGCGCGGCGACGGCGATTAGAAACGTCGTCGCCAGCGAATAGACCGAAAAAATCGATCCTGGCGAAAACAGTTCGTTGGAGATCCTCGCAGCGGAAAAGCGGAGCGCGCCGTAAACGTCCATCGAGCTTTCGGGTCCAGATGATGTTGAGTTTAGCCTAGGACTGACGCGCCTCGGGGATGCCTGCTCGCGTCGTTGGCGCGCGTCCCTTTGGTTACGGAACTGCCTGCCCGCAAAGCGTATTCTCTACGCGAGCCGCTGCCAAGAGCGATAGCCCCGGGCTTTCAGATCATAGGGTTCAGATTAGAATTCGATGCCCTCCTGCGCTTTGACGCCGGCGCCGAAATGGTGCTTGACGAGGGTCATCTCGGTGACGAGATCGGCTGCGGCGATGAGCTCCGGCTTGGCGTTGCGTCCGGTCACGATGACGTTGAGGTCGTGGCGGCGCGCAGCGAGCCCGCCTAGCACCTCATCCAGCGGCAGATGCTCATAGCGGAGCGAAATGTTCAGTTCGTCGAGCACGAGCAGGCGAACATCTGGGTCGTCCATCAATTCGCACGCCTTTTCCCAGGCGCGCCGCGCCGCGGCTTCATCGCGCGCGCGGTCCTGGGTCTCCCAGGTGAAGCCTTCGCCGAGCGTATGCCAGGCGACCTGGCCGAACTCTTGGCCAAGCTTTTCGAGCATATTGCGCTCGCCGGTGCGCCACTGTCCCTTGCCGAATTGAACTACGCCGATTTTCCAGCCATGGCTGAGCGCGCGCAGCGCCAGCCCGAAGGCCGCCGTCGACTTGCCCTTGCCCGCCCCGGTGTGGACCATCAGCAGACCCTTGCGGGCGATCGTCTTGTTGGCGACCTCGGCGTCCTGGATGGCCTTGCGCTTCTCCATTTTGAGGCGGTGGCGACGCGCCTCGTCGTCTTCATTCATTTCGGTCACAGGCGCTCCTCGGCCGGTTTGACGGAAGCATGAGCCGCGCATATGACTAGCCGGGACGGTCCTTCGCAAGAAGTGAAAAGGGAATGCGGCGTGGGCATTACGCCCCTATCCGCGGCTGCCCCCGCAACTGTAGCCGGCGAGGCCCGCGCCATCCGCCACTGAGCCTGAACGCTTGGGAAGGCGGCGCGGTCCGACGAGCTGGGAGCCAGGAGACCTGCCGTCTGGCGATCGCTTACGATCGCCGCACGCATCGCATCGCCGCCGGTGGGGCGGCAGGGAGACCGATATGAACGCCAAGTCATCCGCCAGTGTCGCCGCCCTCCCTTCTTCGAGACTCGAGGCGCTGAAGGCCGCCGCCGTTGCGCTCACGCTCGGCTTCGGGCTCGTTTGGTTTGCGGGCTTCGCCTATCCAGAAAGCGTGCATGACGCGGCGCATGACACGCGCCACGCGCTCTCCTTTCCCTGTCACTAGGCCGCCACGCGCTTGATCGCGCGCGTTTTGTCGACCGGCCTCATCGCCGGCCTTGTCGCCGGGCTTGCGGTCGCGGCCGTGCAGCACTTCACCACGACGCCGCTCATCCTCGCCGCCGAGGTTTATGAGACGGCGCAGCATGCGCATGACGGCGCCGACGCGGGCGCGGCGCTTTCTGGCCTGAGCCGCACGGCGGCGACGAGCGCCGCGACGATCGCCGTCTCGATCGGCTATGCGCTCATCCTCCTCGCGGCGATGCTCCTCTCCGGCGACGCCATCGCCCCGCGCCGCGCCTCCCTGTGGGGCGCCTGCGCCTTCGCCGCGACGGGGCTCGCGACGAGTCTCGGCCTCGCGCCGCAGCTTCCCGGCATGGCCGAAACCGAACTCGCCGCGCGCCAGATCTGGTGGCTTGCTACCGCGCTCTCCACCGGCGCCGGACTCTTCGCCTTGTTGCGGCTTGACTCGACGGCGGCAAAGATCGTCGGCGTCGCGCTGATCGTCGCGCCACATTTTTTCGCGCCGCAGCCGGCAACGCCCGAGAGCACGGCGCCAGCGGAGCTCGCCGCGCGCTTCGCGGCCGCCTCGCTCGCCGTTCAGGCGATCAGCTGGGCGCTCGCCGGCGCGCTCGCGGGTCTCGTCTGGCGACTCCAATCGCGCCAACAGGAAACCTCATGAGCGCCAAAATCCCTGCAACGATTGTCACCGGCTTCCTTGGCGCGGGGAAGACGACGCTCATTCGTCACGTTCTCGAGCACGCCAAGGATCGGCGCCTCGCGCTCGTCATCAATGAATTCGGCGACGTCGGCGTCGACGGCGAAATCCTGCGCGCCTGCGGCGTCGAGAACTGCCCCGAAGAAAACATCGTCGAACTCGCCAACGGCTGTCTGTGCTGCACGGTCGCCGATGATTTCATTCCGGCGATCGAAGCGCTGCTCGCGCATGAGAAGCGTCCCGATCACATCATCATCGAAACCTCGGGATTGGCGTTGCCCAAACCGCTGGTCAAGGCGTTCGATTGGCCGGCGATCCGCTCGAAGCTGACAGTCGACGGCGTCATCGCCGTCATCGACGGCAAGGCCGTGGCGGAGGGCCGTTTCGCCGACGATCTCGGCGCGATCGCGAAGGAGCGCGAAGACACGCAGACGATCGATCACGACAATCCGCTTGAAGAAGTGTTCGAAGATCAGCTCGCCTGCGCCGATCTCATCATCCTCAATAAGACCGATCTGCTCGACGCCAAGGAAGAGCGCAGCGTCACGGATCGTCTGGCGCAGGGCGCCCGGAAAGCGGCGAAGATCGTGCGCGCCAGCGGCGGGCGAGTCGATCCGCTTGTGCTGCTCGGCGTGTCGGCGGCGGCCGAGGATGATCTGGCAAGCCGTCCGTCACATCATGACGCCGAGCCCGGACACGACCATGACGACTTCGACAGTTTCGTCGTCTCTCTCTCGGCGATCAAGGATCCGGCGGCGTTGGTTGCAAGACTCGCCGAAGCGGCCGCCGCGCACGACGTGCTGCGCATCAAGGGGTTCGTCGAAGTCGTCGGCAAGCCGATGCGCCTGCTCGTGCAAGGCGTCGGCGCGCGCATCGAACATCATTTCGATCGGGCATGGAAGCCTGATGAGCAACGCATGAGTCGCGTCGTGATCATCGGCGAGAAAGGCCTCAATCGCGACGCTGTGATCGCGACGCTGGCGCAGCCGTGACCCGCCATGCATCTCCTCCCGCGCGATCTCCATAATCTCGACGACGCCGGCGACGCCAATGACCTTGGACAATCTCCCGCGGAGATTGTGTTTCTCTCCTACTCCGACTCGGAGCTACGCCTGCTGGCGCGACTCTATGAACAAAGCCGCGCGTCCCTCCCGAGCCTGCGCTGCGCGTCGCTGACGCAACTGAAGCACCCCTACTCCGTCGATCTTTACCTCGACGCCGTCGCCCGACATGCGCGGCTGGTCGTCGTGCGGCTGCTCGGCGGCAAGGAATACTGGACGTATGGCGTCGAACAACTCGAGGCGCTGGCGCGCGCGAAGCGTATCGCGCTTGCGATCGTTCCCGGCGATACGCACGACGACGCGCGTCTGACGCCGGCTTCATCGCTCGACGCAGAAGCGCTCAATCGAATCTGGCGCTTCTTTCAGGACGGCGGTCCCGACAATCTGCGCTCCTTCCTTGGCTACGCCTCGACCCTTGCCGGCCGCCCGTCGCAGTGGCGCGAAAGCGCTCCCGTCGCCAATGCCGGGCGCTATGAAGCCGCATGCCGCGCCGGCGGCGCGCTGCGCGCGACGATCGTCTTCTATCGCGCCATGTTCCTCGCCGACGATGTCGCGCCAATCGTTGCGCTCTCCGAGGCGCTCGGTGAGCGGGGATTTGCGGTGGAGGCGGTTTATGTGGCGAGCCTGAAGGAGGCGGAGAGCGAAGCCTTCGTGTCGCGCGCGCTCGAAGCTTTCGCGCCCGACGTCATCCTTAACGCCACGGCCTTTTCGGCGCGTCGCGACAGAGGAAGCGTGCTCGATCGGGCGGATGCGCCTGTGCTGCAAGTCGCGCTTGCAACCTCTTCGCGCGAGGCGTGGGAAGGCTCAACGCGCGGCGCGAACGGCGCCGATCTCGCGATGAATGTCGTCTTGCCGGAAGTCGACGGGCGCATCTTCACGCGCGCGATTTCCTTCAAGGAGGAGGCGCCGCTGCGCCTCGCCGCCGAATTCTGCGAGACGCGGCATGCGCCGGAACGCTCTCGCGTCGATTTCGTCGCGAACCTCGCATTGAACTGGGCACGACTGCGCCGCAAACCCAATGCGGAAAAAAGCCTCGCGCTCATTCTTTCCGATTATCCGGCGCGACGCGGCCGCGGCGGCTACGCCATCGGGCTCGATGCGGAAGCGAGCGTGCATGAGATCATCGCGACGCTAAGCGAAGCCGGATATGATCTTGGCGCGGGGCCCACCTTCCCCTTGAGGGGGGAGGTCGCGCCGCGAAGCGGCGCGGGTGGGGGTGATGATAAATTCCAGGATAATTCACCCCACCCCGGACTGCTGCGCAGTCCGACCCTCCCCATCAAGGGGAGGGTGATGCGCGCACTGGAAGATGGATATCGGGCAATCCGCTTCCCTCTCGATGAATATGTCGCGCTGCTCTCGGCGCTCCCCACAACCTTCGTTGCGAGCGTCAACGACGCATGGGGGCCGCCGCAGGACGATCCGGCGTTTGTCGAGGGAGCGTTCCGCTTCCCTTGCTTGGAATTTGGCAAGCTGGTCGTCTCGCTGCAGCCCGATCGCGGCGCGCGCACGGAGCGTTACGAGAGCTATCACGACGTCCAGCGCCCGCCGCGTCACGCCTATGTCGCCTTCTATCTATGGCTGCGGCATCAGAGAAAGATCGACGCGTTCATTCATCTTGGCGCGCATGGCACGCTCGAATGGCTTCCCGGCAAATCAGTCATGCTGTCAGAGGCGTGCGCGCCGGAAGCCGTGCTCGGTCCGACGCCGCTCATCTATCCTTTCATCGTCAATGATCCCGGCGAAGCCGCGCAGGCGAAGCGCCGCACATGCGCCGTGACCATCGGCCATCTGACCCCGCCGCTCGTCGACGCCGAACTTTTCGACGCGGCCGCGAAAGTTGAAACGCTGCTCGACGAATATGCGACGGCAAGCGCGCTCGACGCGCGCCGCGCGCGACTCATCGCCGGCGCCATCATCGATGAAGCCGAGCGCAGCGGCCTTGCTGCGGAATGCGGCGTCTCGCGCGAGATGAACATCGCCGAAACCTTGACGCGCCTCGACGCCTGGATGTGCGAGCTGAAGGACATGCGCATCGGCGACGGGCTGCATGTCTTCGGGCGCGTCCAAGAGAATTCAGACGCCGATCCAATGCGCGACGCCTGCGCGCGCGCCGAACGCGATGCGCTGATCACCGCGCTTGCGGGCCGTTTCATCGAGCCCGGCCCGGCCGGCGCGCCGTCGCGCGGACGCGCCGACGTTCTGCCGACCGGCCGCAATCTTTTTTGCATCGATCCGCGCCACGCGCCGACACAAACGGCCTATGACATTGGCCGTCGCGCCGCGGCCGAAGTGATGACGCGCCATGCGCAGCTGCACGGCGAATTCCCGCGCCACATCATGCTCGACCTCTGGAGCAGCGCAACGATCCGCACCGGCGGCGAGGATTTCGGGCAAGCGCTCGCGCTCCTCGGCGTCGCGCCGCGCTGGGACGCGGCGAGCGCGCGCGTCATCGGCTTTGAGATATTGCCGGACGCGCGACGCGACTTTCCGCGCGTCGACGTGACGCTGCAGGTTTCGGGGTTGTTTCGCGACATGTACCCCAATCTCATTGCGCTGTTCGACGACGCCGTGCGCGCGGTCGCCGCGCTCGATGAAGACGCCGAGATCAATCCGCTGAAAACGGCCGATGATCTGCGCCGCGTCTTTGGCGCCGCTGACGGCGCTTACGGGCTTGGCGTGAGCGATCGCGCGCTGCACGGCGATTGGTCGAACCGTGACGATCTGGCGCGCGCTTATCTTTGCGCCGCAGGTCACGCCTATGATCGCGCAGGTGAGAGCAATGACGCCGTCGCAGCGTTCAGCGCGCGCGTCGCCGCCGCGGATGCGCATGTCCACGTTCAGGACATGGCCGAGGTCGACGTGTTGATTGGGCCCGCCTTCGCCGATTACGAAGGCGGCTTCGCCGCCGCCAACGCCATGCTTGGCGGCGACGCCGATTTGGTGCATATCGATGCGTCTCGGCCGGAACGGTTGCGGCCGCGCGCTCTGAAAGAGGAAATCGCGCGCGTCCTGCGCATGCGGCTCGGCAATCCGCAATGGCTGCAAGGCCAAAAGCGGCACGGCCACCGCGGGGCCGGAGAGATCGCCGAGACGATCGACAATCTTTACGCTTTTGCCGCGACAAGCGGCCTCATCAGCGACGCGCAATTCGACCTCGCTTTTGACGCCACGTTGGGCGATGATGCGACGCGCGATTTTCTCGTCGCAGAAAATCCCCGCGCGCTGGAGTCGATCGCGCGCGTTTTTAGCGAAGCGCTCGCGCGCAGCTTGTGGAATACGCAACGCAACAGCGTGCGCGACGCCTTAAGTGATATGGAACGCCAAGAGGGAGGGCGTCTTGCAGCCGAGGCCTGAGATCAAAGGCTGGTGTCCCGGAGCCTTCGCGCCGATGCCAAGCGGCGACGGTTTGCTGATCCGCGCCAAGGCGGTCGGCTCTCGCATCAGCGCGGCGCAGGCCCGCGAGATCGCGAGAATTGCGGATACCTGCGGCAATGGGCTGATCGATCTCTCGCAGCGCGCGCAACTGCAGCTGCGCGGGATCAGCGACGCGACGATCGCCGAAGCCCTGCGCGGACTCGAGGCGATCGGCATGCTCGCGCTGAATCCCGACGCTGAGCGCGTCACGAATATCATCGCGTCGCCGCTCGCAGGTCTGTCGCGCGGCGCTTTCGACGCCAACGTCATGGCCGTGCAGCTCGCCTCCGAACTGCAGGGGGATGCGGCGCTGCGCACGCTTCCGCCGAAATTTCTGTTTCTGCTCGATGATGGCGGCGCGCTGTCGCTTGCTGACGTCGAGGCCGACATTCGGATCGAAGCGGTTGCAAACGGCGACGTCGCAATTCGTATCGCCGGCGTTCCCGATCGCGCCGTCATCGTCGCCGTCCATGAAGCGCTCGACGTCGCATTGCGGTTTGCGCGCGCCTTCGTGGAGCTGCGCGACCATCATGCAAATAGCTTCAGGCGCGTCCGCGCGCTGGTCGAGGCGCTCGGCGCCGACGCGCTGCCGCGCGCGGCCGGACTCGTCATGCGCGCCTGCAAGGACGCCCGCGCGCCCGCGCGATGGGCGCATATTTTCGGCGCGCAACGCCGCGGCGCCATCGCTTACGCCGGCGTCGGCGCGCCTTTTGGCCGTTGGCGCGCGGACGAACTCGCGGCGGTCGCTGAATTCGCGCAAAGCGAGGGAACAGGCGAACTGCGCCTCACGCCGTGGCGCGCCTTGCTGATCGTCACGCCGGATGAAGGCAACGCGCGGCGCATCGTCGCGCGCGCGCAAGACCACGACCTCATCACGTCGGCCGATGACAAGCGCCTTGCCGTCATCGCCTGTCCCGGCGCGCCGGAATGTCCGCAGGCGACCGCCGAGACGCGCGCGCATGTCATGGATCTCGCGCCGCTTGCGCAAAAAATCGTCGGCGACGACGGCGTCGGCCTGCATCTTTCGGGTTGCGCGAAAGGCTGCGCCCGGCAGGGCGCCTCGCCCGTCACGCTGCTTGCCTGCGCTGAAGGGTTCGATCTCATCGAAAACGGCGGCGCCGACGGCGCGCCGCGCTTCAGATCGCTGACCTTCGAGGCCGTGATGCGGGAGCTTTCCGCGCGCGCCAGCGGGGGCGCGCAATGAGCCGCCGCTTCGATTATATCCACGAAGGCGCGCAAATTTATGCGCGTTCCTTTGCGACCATTCGCGGCGAGTCAAATCTCTCGCGTTTTACGCCCGAGCAGGAAAAGATCGCCGTGCGCATGATTCACGCCTGCGGCATGGTGGAGCTCGCCGACGACATCGAGTTCTCGCCCGATTTCGTTGCAGCGGCGCGCGACGCGCTGCAGACGGGCGCGCCGATTCTGTGCGACTCCAACATGGTCGCGCATGGCGTCACGCGTTCGCGTCTGCCGGCGGAGAACCCGGTGGTCTGCACGCTGCTCGAGCCGCGCGTGCCGGCGCTCGCCGCCGAGATGGGAACGACGCGCAGCGCCGCGGCGCTGGAACTGTGGCGCAACCGGTTGGAGGGCGCACTGGTCGCCATCGGCAATGCGCCGACCGCGCTTTTTCGTCTGCTGGAAATGATCGACGAAGGCGCGCCGCCGCCAGCCGCCATCATCGGCATGCCGGTCGGCTTCGTTGGCGCGGCGGAATCGAAAGACGCACTGCGCGCATACGGCCGCGTCCCCTTCGTCATCGTGAAGGGGCGCAAGGGCGGCAGCGCCATGGCCGCCGCCGCCATCAATGCGCTGGCGAGCGACCAGGAATGAACGTGCGCGCGTCGACATCGCATGACGCCGTCGCGACGCTCGGCGCGCTGATCGGCGTCGGCCTCGGTCCTGGCGATCCCGAGCTTGTGACGGTGAAGGCCGCGCGCCTCATCGGCGCGGCGAATGTCGTCGCCTTCTTCGCCAAGCGCGGACGCGCAAGCCACGCGCGCGCGATCGCCGCGCCCTATCTCGCGCCGGGGTGTGAAGAGATTGCGCTGCTCTATCCGGTGACGACGGAGATTCCTTTCGATCAGCCGGAATATGTT
>DATBRI010000117.1:0-34727 GCA_036560365.1 Methylocystis sp. | reverse complement strand
AGGGACTATCCTAATCGCCTTCAAGTGCGGTTCCTAAGAGCGCCACATCCAGTAGGACGTCCGGCCGTAGAATCGAGGTCCACTTTGGGTCACAACCTGAAATTCAGACTGACCAGCCCCCACGCGCCCTGTTGGCTTTGCCTATGGCGAGATAATAGGTGTCGTTCTCGGTGTGCGCCTCGCGGATAATCCCGTCGATTGCGTCTTTGCGCACAAGACCAAGAGTTTCTACCGCCTCCACAAAAAGTCGAAGGTCCTAGCCTGGACCACAATCGATTGTCCCACCATATCACCCGCCCGAGCACTTTGAAGTCCTGTTTGTGCAGGATTTCAGGGTCATAGGCCGGATTATCGCTTAACGCGATCGTCGCGCCCTTGCGGTCGACGCGCACGCGCTTCACGCGCAGCGCGCCATCCTGCAGAAAGACATAGATATTATTGTGATCCGAAGCCTTTCTCGGCTTTGGAGATCGTCGATGATCAACGTCGCTCTCATCGACCAGCAGCAACGCGCCGGGTTCGATTAGCGGCTCCATGCTGTCGCCTAAGACACGCGCGCCGGACTGCAGCGTCTATCATCTGTGCTGAATCTCTCAAATCAATGTCCGGCGGGAGCTCAATCAACATCGACCGAACGAAAATCCCACGCGATCCCACCTAAACCCGTCTGGGCCATCCGATCTGTCGCGCTACACATCCAGCTATCGCGCCTCGCGGCTTGCCCACGCCGCGCGCTTCGCATAGACCGGCGCGGCACGCATGGAGGCGAGATGAGCAGCATAAAAAGGATCGGCGCGGGGCCGCGCATGAGCCAGGCGGTCGTTCGCGGCAACGCCGTCTATACGGCCGGCCAGGTGGCGAACGAGACCAAGGGCGGATCGGTCGCCGATCAGACGCGCGAAATCCTCGCGCAGATCGACGCGCTTCTCGCCGAAGCCGGCAGCGCCAAGGCCAATATTCTTTCCGCGACGATCTACCTTTCCGACATCGCCACCTTCGCGGAGATGAACGGCGTCTGGGACGAATGGGTCGACAAGGCCAATCCGCCGGCGCGCGCCACCGTCGAAGCAAAGCTCGTCGCGCCGGCCTACAAGGTCGAGATCGCCGTCATCGCGGCGCTCTAACGCTTTTTTGCCGATGCGGACGCCGGTTCGCTGCAGTACATGCGCCGTTCAAAAAACCGCGCGCATTCATAGCTGCGCGCCGGCGCCGCTCAGCGGATTTTCCGGGTCGTAAGCATAGCGCACGGTCTCGAAGCGCATGCCGCGCGAATCGATGAGCAGCAGGCGGCCGACGAGCCCCTCGCCGAAGCCGACGATCTCGCGCACGACTTCGAGCGCCATCATCGCGCCGACGACGCCAGCAAGCGCGCCGAGAACGCCGGCTTCTTCGCAAGTGGGGATTTCGCCCGCCAGCGGCGGCGTCGGAAACAGGCAGCGATATGTCGGATTGAGGCCGCCATCGGCGCCGCGTTCGAACGGCCGCAACGTCGTCAGCGACGCGTCGAAGCCGCCAAGCGCCGCCGTCACCAGCGGCTTTTTTTCGTAATAGCAGGCGTCGGAGACGAGATAGCGCGTCGCAAAATTATCCGAGCCGTCGGCCACGACATCGTAGCGCCCGATCAAGGCGCGGGCGTTCGTTGCATCGATCCGCAGCGCATGCGGCTCGACGACCACATGCGGATTGATGCGCGCGATGGCGTCTCGCGCGCTTTCGACCTTGGGCCGCCCGACGTCTTGCGTCGCGTGGATCACCTGGCGCTGCAGGTTGGACAGCGAAACGGCGTCGTCGTCGACGACGCCGAGCGCGCCGACGCCGGCCGCAGCGAGATATTGCAGCAGCGGCGCGCCGAGGCCGCCAGCGCCGATGACCAGAACCCGCGCTTGTTTGAGCTTGCTCTGGCCCGGCCCGCCGATGTCGCGCAGCACGAGATGCCTGGCGTAGCGTTCGATTTCTTCAGGCGAAAGACTCAAGCGCGCGCTCCGGCGCCGCGCGGTTGTGCGGCGGCGCGCAGACCATAGCGGCTTCGCTCTCTTGTCTCCAGCGACCGAGATGCCGGCGCTTGAAAGCGTCAGGATTATTGCGCCGGCTGACGCTTTTCGACGGAGCCACGCTCGCCGGCAGACCCCTGGCTTGATGCGCGCAACGCCTCGATGCCGACGCCGCCGAGCGCCGCCGCGCCGCGCGCATAAGCGATATTGTCGAGGAACTGCCGGGCGCAAGTCTCCCACGTGAAGGTCAGCGCATGCGCGCGCGCCGCCTCCCGGTCGATGTCGAGCGCGGCGAGCGCGGCGGATCGCAAATCTTCGTTCAGCGCGCCCGCGCCGCTCGCCCCGATGACGTCGAGCGGCCCCATGACAGGATAGGCAGCGACGGGCAGGCCGCAGGCCATGGCTTCGAGCAGCACCATGCCAAATGTGTCGGTGCGGCTCGGGAAGACGAACACGTCCGAGGAGGCGTAGAGCGCCGCAAGTTCGGCGCTCGTCTTGACGCCGAGGAACCGCGCCTGTGGAAACCGCGCTTCGAGACCGGCGCGCGCCGGTCCGTCCCCAGCCAGGAGCTTGGTGCCCGGCAGATCGAGCGACAGAAACGCCTCGATGTTTTTCTCGACGGCGAGGCGCCCAGCATAAAGGAAGATCGGACGCTGATAGGGGAGCGGCGTCGCGGCGTCCGGGGTGAACAACGCGTGGTCCACGCCTCGGGACCAACGCAGGACGCGCCGAAATCCCCGCTCTGACAATTCGCGCGACAGACTCGGGGTCGACGCCATGACGCCGGCGCCGGCATTGTGGAAGCGGCGCAAGGCCGCATAGGCGACCCCGACCGGCAGTCCGAATCGCGCCTGGATATATTCGGGGAAGCGGGTGTGAAAGCTCGTCGTGAAGGCGCGGCGCGCGCGCAACAGCACGGCGCGGGTCACGAGGCCGATGGGACCTTCCGTCGCGATATGGACGTGATCATAGCCCTCTTCGAGCCGCCGGCGAACGGCGCGCGGCGAGGCAAGCGCGAGCCGGATCTCCGGATAGGTCGGCATCGGCAGCGAGTTGAAGTCGCGCGGCGTCAGAAAGTCGATTTCGGCGCCGAGCGCGCGCGCCGACTGGGCCATGGTCTCGAGCGATCGGACGACGCCATTGACCTGCGGACGCCAAGCGTCCGTCGCAACCAATATCCGCATCAAGCCGCCGCCGCTCTCTCGTCTGGCAAGGCCCTGGCGCGCTCGGCCGCGTCAGCCGCCTCGCGTTCAGCCGCGGTCTTGTGCCACCGCAAAATCTCAAATGCGCCGTCGTCATGTTCGGCGATCGCGGTGCAGCTTTCGACAAAGTCGCCGGTGTTGACGTAGAGCTTGCCGCTGATCGTCTTGATCGTCGCGTGGTGGATATGGCCGCAGATGACGCCGTCGACATTGCGCCGGGCCGCCTCGGACGCCAGCGCGTTTTCGAAATCGCCGATGAAGTTGACGGCGTTTTTGACCTTCAGCTTCGCCCAGGCCGAGAGCGACCAGTAGCCGACGCCGAACATGCGGCGCGCACGGTTGAACCAAGTGTTGACGACGATGGCGAAATCATAGGCCCAGTCGCCGAAGAAGGCGAGCCAGCGCGCGTTCCGAACGACAATGTCGAATTGATCGCCGTGGATGACCAGCATGGTCTTGCCGTCGGCGGTTTCATGCAGCGCGTCTTCGACGACCTCGACGCCGCCGAAATTCAGCCCGGTGTATTCGCGGGCGAATTCGTCGTGATTGCCCGGCACGTAGATGACACGCGCGCCTTTTCTAGCTTTGCGCAGCAGCTTTTGGATGACGTCATTATGCGCCTGCGGCCAGTACCAGCCGCTTTTCAGCCGCCAGCCGTCGACGATGTCGCCGATAAGGTAAAACGTGTCGGCGTCATTATGTTTAAGGAAGTCGATCAGCAGTTCCGCCTGGGCGCCACGCGCGCCGAGATGCAGGTCGGACAAAAACAGCGTCCGATAGCGCTTGACTGCATATTCACTTTCCGGATCCGACATTTGCGCCGTGTTGGCGCGCACCGCTTGGGAGACCGTCACCCTGGCGTTTCTGTCGAGCATGAGCTGTTCGCCTCTCGCCTTCGCCGCTTGGCCTGATTGACCAGATTCGCATCACAGCCAGATGACATGGCCGCATCGAACTCGAGCAGCCGCAGGGGCGGGGTTCGGCGTTCGATATTTCGAATGCAGTCGGCTATCTTGCCGATCGATTCTGAAACGTAGGGCGCAGCTGAAGCGCTGGGGATGATGGGCGTCGAAGGTCAGGACAAGCAAAAAATGTGGGAGGCCGGGGCGCTGGCGCTTTCTGGGCAGCTGGGCGCGACCGTGCAGCGGCTGCGGAAAGCCTATAATTTGTCGCTTTCCGAACTCTCTCAGCAGTCTGGAGTCGCCAAGTCGATCATCAGCCAGATCGAACGCAATGAAACCAATCCGACGCTCGCCACCATCTGGCGTCTCGCGCAGGCGCTCGACGTCTCCATCGAGCGGGTTTTGCAGACGACTGAGGACGGCCCCTTCCTGGAGAAAACCAGCAAGGCCGATACGCCCATCCTGGTGTCCGACGACGGCAAATGCCGGCTTGAGATCATCGGCTGGATCAAGACCGTCGAATGGCTGCAGTGCTATGAATTCGCCGCCGCGCCCGGCGGCGTACTGGAATCAGAGGCGCATCAGCGCGGCTCGGTCGAGAGCCTGTCGGTGCGCGACGGCGAGCTTGAGGTCGAGGTCGCGGGAGCGAAGTCTAGCGTGAAAGCTGGGGAAACGCTGCGCTATCGCTGCGACCGGACTCACATTATCCGCAACCTCGGCACGACGCCGGCGCAGGCGACGATGGTGTGCATTCTGAAGGCGGCGGTGATGGAATGACTCGCCGCCGCGGATGCGTGAAGCATCCTGCGGCGGTCGATGGCGGGGTCCCCGTTCAGGAGGAGTGCAGCTCGCCGATGTGCTTTTGCGAGTAAAGCTGGACGCCGAGCTGCTTGATCAACTCAAGCTGCGTCTCGAGGAAATCGATGTGCTTTTCCTCGCTCTTCACCACGCTTTCGAAAAGCTGCTCTGAAACGCGGTCGTTGATCGAGAGACAATAGGCCGCAGCTTCGAGATACAGCTCGCGGGCGGCGAACTCGGTCTCGAGGTCCGCCTTGACGATCTCCTCGACGGACTGGCCGATGCGCAGCGGATCGAGCACCTGCATATTCGGGAAGCCCTCGAGGAAAAGGATGCGCTCGGCGAAATGATCCGCGTGACGCATCTCCTCGATCGACTCTTCCCGCCATTTCTTGGCGAGCTCGAGAAACCCCCAATTGTGGAAAATGCGGTAATGCAGCCAGTACTGATTGACCGCGGTCAATTCTGCGCGCAACCCGCGATTAAGATAATCGATGACCTTCGCGTCACCGCGCATATCCGCATCCTTTCCATGAAATAGACTTTAGGCCGCCAGTTCGTCGGCGCGACAGCCGTCACAATCGCCGCTCCCCGAGCACTCATCCAATCCTCTTGCGGCGTGCTGGTCGACGATGGCGACAATGCTGCGCACGCAGCGCCCGCATTTCGCCTCGCAGCCCATATGCCGGAACACAGCTGAAACCGAAGGCCGGTCACCGCGTGGCCCAAGCGTATCGCGCACATCGCGGTCCGATAGGACGTTGCACGAACAGACGATCATTACTTAGCCCAGTTTGGAAAGGTTGCAAACTACTTTCTGGAAAGGTTGCAAATTTTCCTTCTTTGGAAAGATTGCAAACTACCTTTCGTATCAGTAAGTTACAACATCTCCTCTCGTTTGCCAACTCTCGCGTGTCGCCTTTCGGACAGACCCGCGCCGACGAACTCTGATTGGCAAGGACCATGCCGGTTTATCAAATCATTTTGGACGAATTGCTCTCCCGGCAAGGGTAAAAAAGGAGCCGCGAACGACGTCCGCGGCTCCTGACCTCGGGGCGAGTCTGGGGATTAAGTCTTTCTTACCAGTGACGGTGTCCCCAGCCGCCGCCACCCCAACCACCGCCGCCCCATCCGCCGCCGCCCCATCCGCCGCCACTCCATCCGCCGCCGCCCCAGCCGCCGCCGCGTCCACCCCAGCCAGGTCCGCCCCAGCTCTGGCGACGCCAGCCCGGACCGCCGCCGCCCCAGCCGTAGCCGTAGCCGCCGCCCCAGCCATAGCCGGGCTGCCACCAGCACTGGTAAGGTCCACAAACCCAGCGCGCCTTTTCGACGCTCCGCCCCAGCTGAGCCGCGGGCGTGCGATCGATTCCCGGCAGCGCGGAAGCCTCGGACGCGATTGCGCTGAACGCGAGAACGACAAGAAGCGCGGCGAAGGCCGGCTTGCGTCGCGATAGAGTTTTGACGGCTGCCGATCTCATGGAGCATCCTCCTTTTGAGAATTAGGGAACCGTTTCAAATTGCGGCCGGCGCTCTGAACCTAGGCTGAAACTTTCGTTCATCAGAAGGTTATAATGTCCAAACTCCTGGGCGCGCTTGATCAGGGCACGACGAGCACCCGCTTTATCGTCATGCGCAGTCACGGCGGGATCATCGCCCAGGCGCAGCGCGAGCACCGGCAAATCTATCCCCGCCCTGGTTGGGTCGAACACGACGCCGCCGAAATTTGGCGCAATGCGCAGGCTGTGATCGCCGCGGCGCTGGCCGAGGCCAAGGTCTCGGCCCGCGACCTCTCAGCCGTCGGCGTCACCAATCAGCGCGAGACGACGGTCTTGTGGGATGCGGCGACCGGCGCGCCGCTTCATCACGCGATCGTCTGGATGGACACCCGCACGCAAGCCGCCGTCGACCGGATGGCGGCGCAAGGTTTGGGCGATCCGGTCCGCGCCAAAACCGGTCTGCCGCTCGCCAGCTATTTTTCCGCGCTCAAACTCGCCTGGCTTCTCGACGAAATCCCCGGCGTCCGAGAGAGGGCGGCGCGGGGCGCGGCGCTTTTCGGCACGATCGATTCCTGGATCATCTGGAATCTGACCGGCGGCCCCGGCGACGGCCGCCATCTGATCGACGCGACCAACGCCTCGCGCACGCAGCTGATGAATCTCGAAACCCTGCAATGGGATGAAGAACTGCTGCGGATCTTCGACATTCCCGCGGCCTGCCTGCCGAAAATATGCTCGTCGAGCGAGGTCTATGGGGAATGCGTCGGCGGGCTCGCCGGCGTTCCGCTCGCCGGCGCGCTCGGGGACCAGCACGCCGCGCTGCTCGGGCAAGCCTGCGTCAATGTTGGCGACGCCAAGAACACTTATGGCACCGGCTGTTTTCTGCTGATGAACGTCGGCGAGACGCCGCGCATCTCGACCAAGGGCCTGCTGACCACCCTCGCCTATCAGCTTGGCGACGCCAAACCCTGTTACGCGCTGGAAGGCTCGATCGCGATCGCCGGCGCGCTGGTGCAGTGGCTACGAGACAATCTCGGGATCATCAAAGAGAGCCGCGAGATCGAGGCGCTGGCGAGAAGCGTTCCCGACAATGGCGACGTCTATTTCGTGCCGGCGTTCTCAGGTCTTTTTGCGCCGAGATGGCGTGGGGACGCGCGCGGGATCATCGCCGGACTGACGCGATTCTCCAATAAGGGCCATATCGCGCGGGCGGCGCTCGAAGCGGCGGCGTTTCAGACCCGGGAGGTCCTGGCGGCGATGATCGCCGACGCGGGCGTCGAGGTCGGCGCGCTCAAGGTCGACGGCGGCATGGCGGGAAACGATCTATTGATGCAGTTTCAGGCCGACCTCATCGACGCGCCGGTCATCCGGCCCCGCCAGCTGGAGTTGACGGCGGTCGGCGCCGCCTATGCGGCGGGCCTTGCCGTCGGAGTATACAAAAGCTTGGACGACATCGCGGCGCAAACGCGCGAATCTCGTCGCTTTACGCCAGATATGACGCCGCAGGAGCGGACGCGCCTGATCGCGTCCTGGGAAAAGGCCGTCGAGCGTTCATTTGGCTGGGCGATCTGACCCTTGCGCGCTAATCGAAATCGACGTTCAACCCGTGCTTTTCCAGCTGTTTTTCGACTGCATCGAGAATTTTTTGCAGTTCCGCGATGTCGATCGGCGTTTCGTCGTCGGGCGCGTCCCAATGCTCCAGGTCGTCGAGACGCACGATGAAATCGGCGCCTTCTTCTGATTCGCCGTCCGGCGGCGCGGCGGGGATGGTGAGCGTTTTCCCGGCGCGGCGGACACGAATCGCGCCCTCCGTCACCTCGACCTGATAGCCGCTTGCGCGTCGCGCCATGGCTCCCTCCAGCCTCGCAGCTCTCATGCGTCGAGAAGACCGGCGTGAGCGGCGGCCTTGCGCATGAGGGTCGGCAGTCCTTCTTTACCGAGATTGGCGCGCGCCGCCCAGCGGCAATCTGAGGGCGCCGCCTTGGCGCGCGTATGGGCGACCAGCACCGTCGCCTCCAGCGCGAAATGCGTGAACACATGCGTCACCGGCGCTTCGAGCGCGCGCCACGACGCGGCGCACGGCGCGAAACGCGAGAATTCCGCGGCGGCGATATCCTGCGTCAAAGGCGTCGACGGAAAGGCGTTCATGCCGCCAAAAAGTCCCTTCGGCGGCAGCCGGCGCAGCAACGCCTCGTCGCCGCGTTGTAGAATAAAGATCGCGCCGCGGCGCTTGGGCTTTGGCGCCTTGACCTCGCGCGCCGGATAGTCGCCCTGCGCGCCAAGACTCCGCGCCGCGCAGACGGACGACAGCGGACAGGCGGGGCAACCCGGCGTTCGCGGCGCGCACACAAGCGCGCCGAGCTCCATCAGCGCCTGAACCGAATCGCCGGGGCGCGCGCGACTCATCAAAGCCGCGGCCTTTTCGCGAATGAGCGGCGCAACCTTGCGCGGCGGCGTCTCGATGGCGTGAAGACGCGCGATGACGCGCTCGACATTGCCGTCGACGGCGACGCAGGGCTGATCGAAGGCGATGGCGGCGATCGCCGCCGCCGTGTAGGGACCAACGCCCGGCAGGCGCCGCAGCGCCGCCTCTTCTTGCGGAAATCCGCCGCCTGCGCCCGCGACCGCAACCGCGCAGGCGTGCAGATTGCGCGCGCGGGCGTAGTAGCCGAGCCCCGCCCATTCCGCGAGAACGTCGTCGAGCGGGGCGCGCGCCAAATCCTCGATCGTCGGCCAACGGGACAGGAGGGCGGCGTAACGCTCCCTCACCGTCGCGACGGTCGTCTGCTGCAGCATGATTTCGGAAAGCCAGATCCGATAGGGATCAGGCGCCGCGCCGCGCCGCGCGCGCCAGGGCAGTTCGCGCCGATGGGCGTCGTACCAGGCGAGCAGCGCTTCGGCCGGTTTGGTCGATCTCACGCGAGGCTTTAACATGGGGCGATTGATAGAGGGCGAAGCCTCGCCCCGGCAAGGAGGCGGCTACGCCGCAAGTCCAATGAGCCTACCCTCGCGCGCCAAAGGCTTCAAAGCGCGCTCGCTCGCGGATTTCGTTGCGCGCGAACTCGACCCCCTCATCGCCGCGCGCGGCTTCGGCGAAGCCTCGCTGCTGTTGTGCTGGCGCGAAATCGTCGGCGCCCGAATTTCGCGCATTTGCGAGCCCGCCACGCTGCAGTGGCCGCCGCAGCGTCGGGCGAAGCCCGCCGACCCGTCGCCGGGGAAGCGCCGCGAAAAGACGCCGCGTGAGCCCGCGACCCTCGTGCTGCGGGTCGATCCCGGCTTTGGACTCGAGGCGCAGCATCTCGCCCCGACGATCATCGACCGGGTCAACGCCCATCTTGGCTGGCGGTGCGTCGCGCGGATCACGCTGCGACAGGAAGAATTGCGCCCCGCTTCGACGCGGCGGCCGAGCCCCGGCCCCGCGCCAAAGCCCGACGCAGCGGCGCGCGCCCGCGCCATGGAGGCGGCCGAGGGCGTCGCCGAGGGAGGGCTGCGCGACGCGCTCATCAGGCTCGGCGAACGCGCGCTCGCGCGCTCAAACGCCGGGCCCGGCGACGCTTGACGCCCTCCTGCGAAGGCTTGCAATCGCGAACGCTTGCTTTTAGGTTCGCGCCGCTTAATGCCGCCATAGCTCAGTTGGTTAGAGCACCAGATTGTGGATCTGGGGGTCCCCCGTTCGAGCCGGGGTGGCGGTACCATGTATCCTAAACCGGGCTCCGCCAGCGCGAACAGCTGTGTAAGCCTGCGGATCGACGCCCTTGATCTTGCAAGTCTCTTTGAGGGACGCGACGATCGCCCAGTTCTCGCCACCGTCGTTCGGACCGGCGACGTCCTTACGATCGAGCGCAATGGGCCTGATGGCGCATTCGACGACGTTGGAGCCGAACTCGACGCGCCCCCGCTCGACGAAGCGAGTTAAGCCGTCCCGGCGCGACAGTGCCTAGCGGACCGCCTCCGATCATTGCGGAGATGGAGCGTCGAAGGGCGAATTAGGAGAAGAATTTGCCGCGCAGGAACCGCTCGCCAATCAGCCCGAGCGTGAGGCTGATGCCGCCGACCCACAAAATCATAGACTTGTTGATTAGCTCGACATCGTAGCTTGTATAGTAAGCCGAGCGCAGCCATTCAACGAGCTGCAGTAGAGGGTTGTAGGCCATGTATTCCCGAATGCTTTCGGGCATCGCGGTTGGCGGCAAATAGACTCCCGCGAAAATATAAAGCGCAACCATGACGAGAATAAAAAATATTAGGAAGAACTGCCCCACAAGCGCGCACATGACCACGTTGAAAACACCAAGTCCGATGCCGAGAAATACCGCGGCGCCGATCGCTTTGGAGGCTTCAGCAGTGTCTGCCGGCAAGATGTCAACATCGAACAAGCTGACGACTGACATAAAGAGCGCAAGCACGATTACGGCGTTCAAGGTTTCAAGGATGCAACGGCCAAAAATGAGATGGAATGGTTGGATGAGGGGAATGTTCAATAACTGGCGATTCTGCGGAATCACCGTCGCTAACACGCGGCCGGGATAGAGGCATAGGATGTAGGGCACAACGCCCGTTCCCACAAACATGGTTGGGCTGTCGCCGATAGGCGCGACTGAGACCTTTAACAGATACGCTAGCGTAATCACTCCGATGTGCGACAGGGGCCAAGCGATCGCGATCAAATAGCCGAGATGGCTATGCCCGAAGCGGGAACGCATGTCCTGGACAAGAACCGCGCCAAGGACCCGACGAAACTCCGCGATCTGCTCGGCGAGTTTCTTCCAGCGACCCCGAACGAGCGAGTCGAGAACCAGCCTCATCAATTTTGCTCCGACGTGCGCACCGAATGGACAAAGTTACAGAGGAGCTTGGCGAAATAGCGGCGCTGAGAGGAGCGACGCCGAGACGCGCTATACGATGAGCATGCCGTTTGCCTCCAGATAGGCGACGATCTGGTCAGCGATCGCTTCCGCGGAGCGGTCGGCGGAACCGAGCCTTAATTCGGGGAATTCCGGCGCTTCGTATGGCTGATCGACGCCGGTGAAATTTTTAATCTCGCCGGCGAGCGCCCGCTTATACAACCCCTTGGGATCCCGTTCCTTGCACACGTCGAGAGGCGCGTCGATGAAGATCTCGATGAATTCATGTTCTCCAACGAGCGATCGCACCATTCGCCGTTCAGCGCGGAAGGGGGAAATGAAGGCGCAAAGCACGATCAAGCCCGCGTCGACCATCAGTTTCGCGACTTCTCCCACCCGACGAATGTTTTCGACGCGGTCGGCTTCAGTAAAACCGAGGTCCTTGTTGAGCCCATGCCGCACATTGTCGCCGTCGAGCATCAGCGTATGGGCGTGGCGTTCGACGAGCTTCGATTCGACGAGATTGGCGATCGTCGATTTACCCGCGCCGGAAAGCCCGGTGAACCATAGAATTGCAGGCGTCTGATGCTTGAGCCGCGCGCGCGTGGCCTTGGAGACGGATTGCTCCTGAAGATGGATATTCGTCGCACGTCGCAGAGGGAAGGCGATGATCCCTGCGGCGGCCGTCGCATTGCTGAAGCGGTCAATGAGGATAAAAGCGCCCGTCGTGCGGTTTTCGTCGTAAGAGTCAAAAGCGACGGGCGCGGCGGTCGCGACGTTGCAAAAGCCGATCTCATTGAGGCTCAGCGTCTTGGCGGCGCTCTTTGCGCCCGTGTCGACGTCGAGCTTGTGCTTGATCTCTGTCACGCTCGCGGCAAGAGACCGGCCGTTGATTTTCATCAGATAGGAACGGCCGGGCATAAGGCTGTCGTCGCTCATCCAGATCAGATGCGCGGCAAACTGGTCGGCGACGTTCGGGCGCGTTGTCGGATGGCAGAGAATGTCGCCGCGGGAAGCGTCGATTTCGTCGGCGAAGGTCACCATGACTGAGTCGGGCGCAGTGGCGCTAACCAAGTCTCCGCCCATGGCGACGATACGCGCGATCTTGGTTTTCCGTCCGGAGGCGGCCGCGACGATTTCATCCCCGACCTGGAGGCGACCGGAAGCGATGGCGCCAGCGAAGCCGCGGAACGCGTCGCTTCGGCGATTGACCCATTGCACCGGCAGCCGCAGCGGCGCATCGCCGCCATCCGTCTCGATGTCGACGTTTTCGAGATAGGTCAAGAGACAGGGGCCATCATGCCACGGCATAGTCGCCGAGTCGGCGACGACATTGTCCCCGTGGCGGGCGGAGATGGGAATTGCTTCGACGGAACGGAAGGCGAGCGATGCAGCGACGCTTTCAAAATCCCCGACGATTCTTTCAAACACGGCTTGGTCGTAATCAACAAGATCCATTTTGTTGACGGCGAGCACGATGTGCCGAACGCCAAGCAGAGAGGCGATCGTCGCATGTCGCCTGGTCTGAGTCAGCAGACCCTTGCGGGCGTCGACGAGCAGTATGGCCAGATCTGCGTTTGACGCCCCCGTCGCCATATTGCGCGTATATTGTTCGTGGCCGGGCGAGTCGGCCAGAATGAACGAACGCGCGGGGGTGGAGAAATAGCGGTAGGCGACATCGATTGTGATGCCTTGCTCGCGTTCGGCCTCGAGTCCGTCGACGAGCAAAGCGAAATCGATTTCCTCGCCCAAAGTGCCGTGCCGCAGCGAGTCGGTGCGCAGCGCGGCAAGTTGATCGTCGAAGATCAGCTGACGTTCATAGAGCAGACGCCCAACGAGCGTCGATTTGCCGTCGTCGACCGATCCGCAGGTCAAGACCCGCAAAGTCGGTCGTAGCGGGCTCGGCTGGGCTTTTGAGAGGATTTCCGCATCTGCGTTAAAAAGGGCGGTCATCAGAAATAGCCCTCGCGCTTCTTTCGCTCCATGGATGCAGACTCATCGAAATCGATCAGCCTGCCCTGACGTTCAGAGGTCGAGGCGCACCGCATTTCCGCAATGATCGCCTCGAACGTGTCCGCCTCCGATTCGATGGCGCCGGTCAGCGGGTAGCAGCCCAGCGTTCGGAAACGCACGCGCCGGGATTCGACCACCTCATCGGGCGCGAGCGGAAACCGTTCATCGTCGACCATGATGTAAGCGCCGTTGCGGCGGACGATCGGCCGTTCCTTTGCGAGATAAAGAGGCACCACCGGGATGTTCTCCGCGGCGATGTAGTCCCAGACGTCGGTCTCGGTCCAATTCGACAGCGGAAAGATCCGCATCGTCTCGCCGGCCCCGAGCCGCGCGTTGAAAATCCGCCAAAGTTCGGGGCGCTGACTCTTAGGATCCCAACCGTGGGAAGCCGTTCGATGCGAGAAGATACGCTCCTTCGCCCGACTTTTCTCCTCATCGCGACGTGCACCGCCGAAGGCCGCGTCGAATCCTCCCTCGTTCAGCGCCTGCCTGAGCGCCTCGGTTTTCATTGCTTGCGTGTAGGCGGAGGAGGAGCAGGTGAAGGGCGAGACGCCGCGCTTTAGCCCATCTTCATTTGTATGAACGATTAGGTCCATTTCGACGCGCGCCGCGGTTTGATCGCGGAACGCGATCATTTCGCGAAACTTCCACGTGGTGTCGACATGCAACAGCGGGAAGGGCGGCTTGGCGGGATAAAAGGCTTTGAGCGCGAGATGCAACATCACGCTCGAATCCTTGCCGATGGAATACAGCATGACCGGGCGCCGGAACTCGGCCGCCGCTTCACGCAAAATAAAAATCGCCTCGGCTTCGAGCCGGCGAAGATGGGGCGTGAGGGGCATTCTTCCTCAAAAATTAGGAAATGATCTCATCAGGTTGGTCGCCAAAGGAGTCGAAAATATGATATGCTTGTCTTGCACTCGCCAACCGCGCTCGTCAGTATCTTACACATCGTGCCGGATATCAGATCAAACCCATTTCTCTGAAATTATCATTCACAAAGCCAGAGCACGCCTCGGCTCTCTCTTTTTAAAAATATAGTCAACATTCGGAGATGTTTTAGCTCCGTCGCAATACCACGCTCATTGGCCCAATTAGAATTTAGACTTCCGATAAAGACGTAGCCGGAGCCATCGTTCGGCTCCGGCCTGATTACGGCGGCGTTCCGCGCCTACAGCAGATTGCCTTCCGAGATGGCGCGAAGGCCAAAGCCCAGGGCGATGATCCCCCATCCTTTGAACAGCAGATCCACGCCCAGGAACGTTCCGATCGCCCAAAGCCCGGTGAACGGCCAGCCCGTCAGCAGGAGCGCGCCGAGGAACAGCGCGACGCCGCCCTGCAGCAGATACATCCACAGACCGTCGATGTGGGAGGTCAATGCGAAGCCGATGATCAGTATGCCTTCGGCGATAAAATAGAAGGCGATGAGCAACGTGATCGCCTCGGCGCTGATCGCCGGCCGCGTCAGGAGCATGATTCCGACGATCCCCAAAAGAAACGCCCAAAGCACGTGGACGAAGAAGTCGGTCCACAGGCCCGCCGCTGAGAAGGCGAAGACAATGACCGACACCGCGCTGACGACGAGCAGCGCGCCCAGAAAGCCGACGGCGATGAACGTCGCCATCCTGGCGCGGATGATCGCGAGGATTCCAAGCGCCCCGACCAATATTCCAAGGGCGATGACCCAGCCCCAGTGGACGGCGAGGGCATCGGGGGCGGTTGAAACGAAAGTGTCAAACTGTCGCTGCATCTAAGGCTTCCATGGTGAGATGAGGAAAGCGGAATCTTTGCCGATTGGGCGCAAATAGCAAGCCGATAATTGTGAGTGAACGATTTGACCGATAGCGGCGTTCTGGTTCGCGTCGAAATCTCGAAAATATCGCCACTTTGGCCGCTGCGTCCGGGCGACAACCCACGCTCCCATTCAGAGCGGCCTTTTCAACGCCGTTTGCTGTCGAGATGCGCCATCTGCGCCTCGGCGTAGCGCGCGCCGGCCACTAAAGAAGCGATCTCGTCCAAAGCGGCGAGGTCCTCGCGATGGAGCGTCAACGCGAGCGCGCCGAGCGATTCGGCGAGCCTGTCGCGCCGTCGCGCGCCGATGAGCGGCACGATGTCGTCGCCGCGCGACAACGCCCAGGCGATGGCGATCTGCGCGACCGTTGCGCCTTTGGCGTCGGCGACGCGCTTGATCTGATCGACGAGCGCCAAATTTTTATCAAGATGTTCGGCTTGAAAGCGCGGAACCGTCGCGCGGAAATCGCCTTTTCCCGCCGGCGTGCCGCGCCAGTGGCCGCTAATCAGTCCGCGCGACAAGACGCCATAGGCGGTGAGGCCTATCCCGAGCGCGCGGCACGTCGGAAGAATCGAATCTTCGATCCCGCGCGAGACCAGAGAATATTCGATCTGCAGATCGGCGATGGGATGCACGGCGGCCGCCCGGCGGATCGTCTCCGGCCCAACTTCCGAAAGTCCGATGAAACGGACGTAACCCGCCTTGACCATGTCGGCGATGGCGCCGATTGTGTCCTCGATCGGCACGTTTGGATCGAGTCGCGCCGGGCGATAGATGTCGAGATGATCGACGCCAAGTCGCTTCAGGCTGTAGGCGAGCGACGTCTTCACGGCTGATGGCCGCCCCTCAAAGCCGATCCAGTTCCCGTTCGGATCGCGCTGCGCGCCGAACTTGACGCTGAGAATCGCGGCGTCGCGCCGGCGGCTGCGCAACGCCGCCGCGATCAGCATTTCATTGTCGCCCATGCCGTAGAAATCGCCGGTGTCGAGCAGCGTCACGCCGGCGTCGAGCGCGGCGTGAATGGTGGCGACGCCTTCAGCGCGATCCGACGCGCCGTAGAAGTCCGACATGCCCATGCAGCCAAGACCGATGGCTGATACAATGGGGCCGTTCGCGCCAAGCTGGCGAGTGATCATCGAGAACCTCCTAGGGACGCCGTCAGGCGCCTGCGGTTATCGGAGCCGCGCCGGCGTGAAGCGGCTCGTGACGTTCCCCTGCTTCGCCTCGCTACAAAGGCCGGGCGCGGAGCTTGCGCGGGAAGCTCAGGACGCGTTTCTTAGCAGCTAAAATATATTCCGGAGCGGAAGCAGTCCATGAAGCTTGTTCGATCGGGAGGATTTTTCCTTTTTGCAGCGCTGTTGATTTCGGTCGCCGCCGCTGGCGCGGAGAGGAGCCGTTCCGTCATTCCGCTGACATTGACCGAGGATGAATATCTCGGCGGGCGCATTTACCTGCCCGTCCGTATCGGCAACGTCTTGGGGACCATGCGCCTCGACACGGGGGCCTCGAGCACGCGCCTCAGGCTGGCGCCGTGGAACAAGAACCTACCGATTCTCAGCCAAAGCGTCTCCACGGGAGCGTCAGGCGCGACAATGCCCTGCGACGATGTCGAAGCGCAGAATGTCGAACTCGTCGCCGACGAAGGAAATAACATCGCGCGGACGAAATATGAGGTCACGCGCTGTCCGGCGAGCGACGGCGACGACCTCTTGGGAATCGATTTTTTCAAAGGCGCGCGATTCAGTCTGGACATCGATCGCCGCAAGCTCGTTTTCTTCGCGGACGCGACGGGCGGCGGCCGCGCCACGCCGTTTCGGCGGCTGGGACCCGACAGGCGTCTCGTCGGAATTGACCTGAGCTTCGGCAAGACGCCCGCGATCGGCCTGTTCGACTCGGGCGCGGAAGTCACCGCAGTCGATCAGCAGTTCATACGCAAGCACAAGAGGCTTTTCGTGGCGGTGAACGCCAAGGCCCGCGCGAGCGGCGTCGGCGGAAATCGCATCGCCTTGAAAGTTTATAAGATCAAGTCGCTTGATCTGGGCGAAGGCCGGGTCTTGCGCGACCTCTATGCGATCTCCTATGACTTTGGCGCGCTACGCGCCGCCCTCGGTCGCGACGTTCAGGTCCTGATCGGCTACAATCTCATCAGAAAATTCGAGTGGGACTTTGATTTTCGCACGCCGGAGTCGCCGACCTGGGACGCGAAGCTGAAATAGCAGAGGACGGCTCTCTCGCATCCCGCCCGCGGCAGGTCCTCGGCCAAGGTCATAACCCAGACGAAGACCCGCCGCGCGCGCGTTTAGAAGTTCACTTTCGTCGCGACATAGAAGCTGCGGCCGGGGGATGGATATCCGTCGGCCAGCACATAATAGTCATCGAAGGCGTTGCGCACGCCGGCGGAGAATTTGATGTTGTCGCCCGGCGTGTAGTCGGCGTTGAAGTTCGTTAGACAGTAAGCGCCCGTCCGATAGTACCAATTGCCATTTGTTATGGACGTCCAGCGATCGCCGGCCACTTCAAGGCTGGGCGTCAAGGTCAGCTGGGGAATGGGGCGGTACCCGGCGTAGAGAAACATCTTGAGGTCGGGCACGCCGGTCGGCTGAAAATTGGCGATCGAAGGCGAATTGACCCTGCGCCGGATCAGCGTGACATTGCCGCCGATCGAGAAATCCTCGCGCAAGAAATAGTCGGCCGAAATTTCAGCGCCCCAGAACCTGCCGTCGCCAACGTTCTGAGATTGCGTGACGTTCACGCCGAACTGCGGCGCCGGCACGCTTTGGATGAGATTGTCGACGAGGCTGTAGAAAACGTCGACCGTCACCCGGCTTCCCGGCGCAAAGAGACTCGACCAGCCAAGGTCGAAATTGGTCGCCCGTTCCGGCATGAGCGCCGGATTGGACGTCGCGCCGCCAAAGCGCGTGCTGAAACGCTCAAAGAGCGTCGGATAGCGCGTTCGGCTCGAACCATTAAGGTAGATGCGATCCGTGTCCGTATAGCGCCAAATGGCTGCGCCCTGATAGTTCGGCGCCTGCACGTCCGCAGGCTGATAGTTGATGACGCCTTGCGGAAGCGCGAAGCCTTGCGCCTGGCGCAGATGGCGCCAATCGTAGCTGAAGCCTCCAACAATATCGATATCCTGCCGCGGGTGGAATGTATTTTCGACGGCCGCCGAATAAGTGTCCTCGATGTCTCCAATGATCGGCTGAGTATAACACGGCACGCCGGCGATGCAGCCCGCGCGGGTGTTGAGAATATTCACCCCGAAATTCTCCTGCCACTCGGAATGATTGTCCATGCGATAGAAGAACAGCGCTTTCAGCGTGTCGATATCGCCGATCTGCGTGCCGGCCTCGACTTCGCCGCCGAGCGCATAATCCGCATATGCGCTGTTGAAAGACTTAGGCAGCGACTGTTTGATGAAAGAGGGATCGTCATAAGAGACAAGCGAATTGTCGAATTTGCTCCAATAACCGCGCGTCTTCACATAGGAGGAGTCGCCAAGCTGAGTCTTCGACAGGAAATAGAGATTTTGAACCCGCCAGTAGGGCCATCGCCAGAAGCGCTGCGAGGCGATGGGATCGGTCGTATGAAGCGGCGCGCCTTTTTGCCCCTCCTGGCGGCTGAAGGTTAGGGAATATTCATCGGTCGCGTTGGGCGTCACCCCCACGCGCGCATTGACGTTGTAGTCTTGCGTGTAAGACTGGTTACGAATCCCCCATCCTTGATTGAACGTCGAGCGATAGCTCGCCGGCAGCATCCAGCCGTCGGAGTTCTGAAACGTGCCGCTGAGCTGCGCGTAATACATGTCCTTTTTGGTGCCGACGAAACCATAGGTCATCGGGCCAAGGAACGTGCCGTCGCGACCGAATTCGAATCGCGTGCGCCACTCTGCTTCGATCTCTCGGGTCGGCCGGCGCGTCACCAGATTGATCTGGCCGCCCATGCCGCCCGGGCCATCAAGCACCGAGACATAGCCCTTGGCGATTTGCACTTCGGCGATATCGGCCGTCAGAAAGCGCGCAAAATCCAGTCTGTTGTCGACCGGCAGATAGACGCGAACGCCGTCGACGGTGAGCGGCACCTGCCAGCGATCGAAGCCGCGCACGTAGATATTTTGCTCATTGCGGGAGTTGCCCGAGATCTGACTGTTGACGCCCGGCGCGATGTTGACCGCGCTGTCGAGCGTCGGGCGCGCAAAGGTCTCCATCTGTCTGTTGGTGATGGTGTAGCCCCCGAAGGCGTCGGTATGTTGCTGGGGCGTGGGGCCATTGTCGATTTTTTCCGAAGGAGACCATGTAGGAGCCGGCGCGCCCGCTCCGGCGCCGACGCCTCCCTGACCTGCGGGCGCGGCGACCTTGGTCGGCAGCCCCAGGCGGCGTTCGCCGACCTTGATCTGGCCGAGTTCGAAAGCCTTCGGCGCGCGCACCTCGATCGGCGGCAGCGGCGTCTGCGCGTCCACAGGAGTTGATAGCGCGAGAAGAACGCCGCCTGATATCGCCGTTGTCGTCAGCAGCCTGGTCATCATTGCCCCCGTGAACGTCAGAGAGAGTTAAGGAAAGCGAGCAGCGCGTCGCGCTGGAGTTCGGGAAGATTGCCGAAGGCGTCGGCGGACGATTGCGCTTCGCCGCCATGCCAGAGGATCGCCTCGGCGAGCGTGCGCGCCCTGCCGTCGTGCAGAAAATCGGCGCCGTCTCCGCCTTTGCCGGCGAGTCCCAGTCCCCAAAGCGGCGGCGTTCGCCAGTCACGGGGACCCGCCTCGAAATCCTCGCGGCCGTCGGCGAGCCCATCGCCCATGTCGTGCAGCAGAAGGTCGGTATAGGGATGGATCTCGACGCCGTTGAGCGCGGGCTGGAGCGAGAAGTCCACAACATGCAGCGCATCGCGATGGCAGTTCGAACAGCCGATCTCATGGAACAGAACTTCGCCGTCCCTGACGCGCGGGTCCCCGAGATTGCGGCGCGCTGGAGGAGCAAGCGCGCGGATGTAGGTCACGACCGCATCGAGCTGGGCGTCGGTCAATTCCGTCGTCGATTCTTCGCGACGGCATTTGCTTTCAATCGAGGCGCAGTTCTCGACAGGAAACAGCGACGAGGTGACCCCGATGTCTTCGACGAAGGCGTTGGCGATCTGCTGCTTGAGATTTGGCTGGTTGGCTTTGAGTCCGAAACGGCCGAGCGTTCTCTGGCCGGTTTCGACGCTGAAGACGAAATTCGGTCTGCCCGCGCCGGCGAGAATTTCTGCTTCGGCGATTGATTCGAGCAATCCCAAGCCGAAGACCGGCGGCGCATTGCGCAGCGATGTCTTTGTCTCGAGCCCGAGGGGGCCGTAAGCGAGATTGCGGAAGGTGAGGGTCGGCCGGCGGAGCCTTACTGTCGCCCCATCACGGAGCGCCACGTCGAATTCGGCGTATTCGACGACGGCCTGGCCTTCGCCAGTGACGCCGGGAACGCCTTCTGGATTGAGCTGAGCGCCGTATGCGGGATGGACGCGTGGTCCGCCATGCGCGTCCTTTCCCTCGACGCTCAGCCTCGCCGCCATCGTGCGCGCGACGCCATTTTCGCTATCTGGCGCGGCGCCGCGACCATTCTTGACGTGGCAGGCGATGCAGGAAAGTCGATTATAGAGCGGACCAAGACCGATAAAGTCGGGATGGTCCTGCGAAGGTCCGATGACCCAGGCCTGGCGAAAGATGCCGCTTCCCTTGCGAAAGCGCGCGGCTTGTTCGCCGTCCAATCCCTCGACCGCTTGAGTGAAGGCTTCGGTGTCGGGGCCGCTCGTCTCATAGCGCGCGGCGCCCGCCAGCAGCATCGCGCATAGAAGGACGCCGACGCGCTTCATGGCGCGCGCTCCAGGCTTGCAACGAGGTCGCGCGCCTTGCCTCGCGCCGCGCCGATCTCCTCGCGCCATTGTGCGATTTGCTGCGGATCAATGGCGTCGCGACGTGCGAAGCGTTCAAGGAAGGCGGTTGCGCCCGCGTCGCTTTCGGAGACCGGAATGAAACCGGCGAGTCTCTTCGCTTCGCCGAGGGACGCCATCGCTTTCGCATTGCCGGCGAACTTTTTCTCGGCGTCGTGAATCTTGCGCCACAATTCGGCGCTCTCGGCGTGGCCTTCGACGATCGCGAGATCGAACAACGCCGTGATCAGCGGCGGCCGGCGGCGGCCGATCTCGGAATCATAGACGAGGAGCGTTGACGCCGGCAGCGCGAAGGGATTCGTAAAGCCATCCGGCGCGTTCTGATAAGCCTCGGGCCGCGCCGGATGCCGGCGGCTGTCCCGCTCCATCATCAGCTGCTGGCCCTCCTTCGACAGCAGGAAGTCGATGAAGGCCTGCGCGCCGGCGACATGCTTGGTCGCGGCGGTCATCGCGATATGAGCGGGCAGGAACGCCGTGCGCTGGGGATAGATCATCTCGACCGGCGCGCCGTTGGCTTTGGCGATCTCGGCGATGAAATCGATCGTCAGCGCGAGCGCCGCCTTGCCTTCGCGCACAGAGGCTGTCGGCGCGAATCCGGAATCGAGCAGCGTCGCTTCGCCCGCCATTTCGCTGAGAAGACGCCAACCTGCGTCCCAACCTTCGCTCTGTAGAACGATGTCGTAGAGCGCCGGCGAAAAGCCGACCTTGCCGGCGACGGGCAGGGCGAGTTGGCGCGCATATTCGGGCGACGCGAGATCGCGCCAGCGGCGCGGGGCGGAAAGACCGGCCGCCGCCAGCGCGCCTGGATTCGCGACGACCCCATAGCCGGCGACGTCATAGGTTTCGTAGAGGCCGGCGGGATCGGACAATTGCTGCTGGCCGAGCCGGCCGGGAAGCGCGGCGCGGTCGGCCGTTATCTTGCGAAAGGCGCCCCGGTCGCGAAGAAGCGCGAAATTCGCCGGCGCCGGCGTCCAATAGACGTCCGCGCCGCCCTGTTCGGGCTTGGAAAGTTCGGCGAGCGCGTCGCGCGACTGTTTCCAGACGAATCGAACGTGGGTTTGCGGGTGGACGCGCTCGAACTCCCGCTCGTAACGGGTCGTCAGTTCTTCGGGAAAACTTGTGACGACGGCGATGGCTTCATTGTCCGCCGCGCCGGACGGCGCAGCGCCAAGAATACTGAAAAGGCTGGTGAATGCAGCGAGGGCGACAGCGCGGATCATGTGCTCGGGTACCGTTATATAGTTAGCTTACATAGTGTTTGACTACAAACGTACCGTATAAAAGTCAACGTCAGAACTTTAAGCAACGAGTGAGCAGTATATGTGCAGCTTCTATAGGTCCATCGCTAAATTGTTATGTCAACAAACAACATATCGCTTCGGAACAAAATATTGATCTTTTTCAATAGGATATACGGGAGGTAGTCCCCCGCGCCGCGCGGCGTTGGCGGCTTTTGTTCATTTTTTGTCGACTTCAATACAAGATGCGCGACACGAGGAAGTTCCGTCGCCTGTCCGTTGCCGGATTCCCTGCAACACAAAGGCGCGCGACTTGGCGCGTGATTTGCTGAAAAAGCGGCGGGAGGCGCCCCATGCCAGGCTTTTCAGCAAAAGAATTGCTCTCCGACCGCAGCGAGCATTTCGTCATCATCCTCGGCACGAATGAGATCGCCTCCGCGGTCGCGGCGCGATTGACATGGGAGCGGCGCCGCGTGGTTCTCAGCCATGACGCCTACCCCCCAGTCATCCGACGAGGGATGGCCTTTCACGACGCGCTTTACGGCGATCGCGCCGAAGTCGACGGCGTCTTCGGCGACCTGACGCAGACGACGCTGGAAGTGGTCGACGTGTTGTCCCAGCCGGGTCGCGTCGCCGTCTCGCCTCTGCCCTTGACGGACCTGATCACGCTGCGCGCGCCCGACGTTCTGATCGACGCCCGCATGCAAAAGCGCCGGGTCACGCCGGACCTGCGCGGGATCGCAGGTCTCGTGATCGGGATGGGTCCAAACTTCACGGCGGGCTGGAACTGCGACGTGGCGATCGAAACTCATCCGGCGCATACGGGCGAATTGCTCGAAAACGGCGCCACGCTGCCTTCAGACGGCGTCGCTCGCGTTCTCGGCGGCGTCGGCAAGGAGCGCTTCATCTATGCGGCGCGCGACGGCGTCTGGCGGACGCCGCTTGACATAGGCGCCCGGATTTTCCGGAATTATCTGCTCGGCCGACTCGACGGCCTTCCTATCCAGGCGCCGATGGACGGCTTCCTGCGCGGGATCGCGCGCGACGGGGTCGCTGCGGCGCAAGGCGTCAAGCTCGTGGAAATCGATCCGCGCGGACGCGCCTCGAATTGGACCGGAACCGACGAACGCGGCCGCGCCATTGCCGAGGCGGTGGTCGGGGCGATCGCCGCCGCGCCGGCGCGGGGACGGAGACCGCTGAGCGCTAAGGTAACGCTTCACTGACCTAAACATCCTGAGCTGCAGTTGCTTCCGGCGGTTTTGCCCTGTATCCGGGCGATGAGGCGGGACGCAGGACATGGCCGAAGGCAAGATCGACGCTTCACTGGCGCTGCGGAGCGAGGGGCGTCTCCTTGTCGGCCGCGACCGCGTTAAGCTTTTAGAGGCCGTCGCGGCCCACGGCAGCATCACCAAGGCCGCCAAGGCCGTCGGCTTCAGCTACAAGGCCGCATGGGACGCGGTGAACGCGATCAACAATCTTTTGCCGACGCCCGCCTTCATCACCAAGGCTGGAGGCCGCAGCGGCGGCGGCGCCGAGGTGACCGAGGAGGGACGCCGGCTGATCGCCACCTTCCACCGCCTCGAAGAGAAACTTGCGCGCATCTCCGAGACGATCGCCGAAGAGGGTCTCGCGGGCGCCGAGGATTTTCTGCTGTGGACCACGGGCATGACGATTTCCGCGCGCAATGTTTTTCGCGCCGAAGTGACTCAGGTCAAGAAGTGGCCGGTCGACGTCGAAGTGACGTTACGCGTGTCGGAAAAGGATACGATCCTGGCGATCGTCACCAATGAATCAACCGAGCGACTGGGCCTGTCTCGCGGGCGCAAGGCGCTGGCGCTGATCAAGGCGTCCTTCGTCAATCTGGCGCCCGCCGGCGATGCGACGCCGCTGCAGCGCAATTGCTTCCGCGGCGTGGTCACGCAGCGGATCGACGCCGAACGCAATAGCGAAATCCTGCTCGACGTCGGATACGGAAAGACGATGACCGCGGTGACGCCGCGCCATCTTGTCGAAGACATGGGACTGAAGGAAGGGGACGCCGCCCTGGCGACCTTCGACGCTGCGGACGTTATTTTGGCGGTGGAATAGCGGATCTGCGACGGCGCCAGCTCCGACTGGATGTCGGCTCAATTCCGCAATAGTCTCTCGGCGGCGCTTTTCGCAGAAGGCGCGGATTCGAGGGAGCATCCTATGAAGCCAGTTTATTTCATTGCCGCGGCCGCACTGTCTTTTTACGCGACGAACGGGCTCGCCGATACGAAGAAGCCGACGTCCAAGTGGACATGCGAGGATTTCCTCGCGGTCGACGACCAGTTTCAACCGAAGGTGATCTACTGGTCCTCTGCGCAGAGCAAGAAAGGCAAGCCGCTCGGAACCGACGTCGATATCGAGGGCACGGAGAAGGTCATTCCCATGGTCATCGACGATTGCAAGAAGGCGCCGCAGGAGTCTTTCTGGAGCAAGCTCAAAGGCGCTTGGAAAAAGGTCGAGACCGACGCAAAGTCGCTGGGCAAAAAATTGTGACGCGCCCCTGCCGGGACCAAATGGAAGGCTGAACAATGCTTGAAACGATCGCGGTCGTCCTCGTCATTCTGTGGCTCCTTGGCCTGGTCTCCTCCTATACCCTCGGCGGCTTCATCCACATCCTGCTCGTCATCGCCGTCATCGTGATCATTCTGCGCGTTATTCAGGGCCGCAGCCTTCTTTAGCGAAGGCCGCGCGACGAACGATCACGTTTGGCCGACGACCCGGGCGGGGACGCCAGCGCAACGCCGTTCGCTGGCTTTTCCTCGCGCCCCCGCCATTTCGATTCGAAACGCGCGAAGCGCGTCTCGAGCTCCCATTGCAGTCTGGCTTTTTCGGAGCCCGCCAAGAAGCGACGGCACTCGGCGGAAGGCGAAATCTCGCCAAGCTGAGCGTCGGCGCAAGCCGAAACGGGGCGCTCGGCCGCGGGATCTCGCCACAGGCTCTCGCCGGGAAGAAAAGCGTAGGTCAGACTGTTTCGAGAGAGCTGTTTCAAGTCACGGTAGGAAAGTTGGTAGACGCGCGCGGCGCGCTGATACTCGTGCGTGAGATCAATACGCGATACGCCCTCGTCGTCGGTGGATAGCGCAGTGGGCACGCCCGCCTTGCGATAGAGCGGAAATGGATGGTCGTCGCCTTCGACGCCGAGAATTTGCGCGTTCGACGTGAGATTGATCTCGACCATTATCCCGTCGCGCGCCATTCGCGCCATCAGACCTTTGGCGTCGCGCTCGAAGCCGATGTCGACGCCATGTCCGATGCGCCGTGCGCCGGCGACCTCAACCGCCTCGCGAATATGGAAGATCAGGTCCTTTGGCGGAACGAGCCCCATTGTCAGCTCCCCGGCATGGAGACTGATTCGCGCTTTCGGATGTCGGCGCCCGATGTCGCCGACGATCCGCATCTGATCGCTGTAATTTCCCAGCGTGATCTCATCGTCCTCCGCCGCGACAAGATTCAATCCGACAACCGGACCGTCGAGCGAAGCGAGGCGCGCCGCGAGCGCCGTCTGCGCAAACAAATTCGCGCGGTCGACATTGCGATAGACCTGCGCGAGAAACCTGACCGCGACGTCGCATCCGGGCGCACGATGGGCGGCGTCGCCGCAGGCGAGCCGCCGGTCCTTGTCGGCGACGACGGCGGCGACGCTCTCCGCCGCGCGCTGGACGAGGTCGCCGAGACCTTTGCCGTCGAGCGCCGCAAGCATTGCGTCGGGATCGTCCTTCCAGCCGGTCTGCTCGCCAAGACCGCGCGCCTCGCCCATCAGCGGACTGATCATCAATTCGAGATACAAGACGTTCTGCGCGGCGGCGCGCTCGACGACCTCGGCGAGGGCGGCGCCGACATGGCTCCCCGTCACGTCCGAGAACCGAAAGAAGGTGTTGAAGAACTGATCATGGCCGCTCACGCGCGCGGTGATGACGTCGCGCATCGACCAGGCGTTGATCGCGTCTCGATAGGCCTGCGTAGAGCTCAGCGCTTCCGCGAGAGGCGGCTTCGACACGGCGCCGCAGGGCGGCGGCAGCGCCGCCTTGCTGGCGACATCGAAACACCAACCCTCGGCGCGCGCCCAAGCCAAGGCGCTTTCCGCGTAGACGGCGCCCGCAAGGTGATTGTGCAGATCGGCGCCTTTCGGCATTTCGACAAGGAAGCTGCGTAGAGCGGCGCCATTGCCGCGAAGGCCCTCAAGCGCCGCAGACGTGTCGCTCCCGGCGGCGGCGCGCGACATATCGCGCGCATGGACCGCGCAACCGCCCCATGTGACGGCGAGGGTGACGGCGAAGGCCGTGCAGACCATCCGCAACAGCGCAGAGCCCGGCAAGAATTCCGCAAGCGAACGACTGGGACGCAAGGTCATGAGCAGCTCCAAGACGCGACTTTCACTGCGGCTTCTTAGCGCACCGCAAAGGCCGTCCTGCATTCGACGCCGCAAAATGATTTTTTGTAAAGAACTTGCTCATTTCAGCCGATCTATGACAAAAGTGGCGCTCACAATCCCGGGGAAGCCAGATTTGGCCGATGTCGATGTCGTGGTCGCGCAAAAACTCAATATACAAGCTGTTTCGCATTCTTTTCATCAACTTCGGCCTGCTCCTCGGTCTCGTCGTCATTGCGGAGATTGTTCTTCATCTCGTCTACACGGGCGGCAATCCGTTTTTGGCGCCTGCGAGAAACGAGTTGAGGGTTCCCGATCCGCATTACACCCACGGCCTCAAGCCCAATTTCAAAGGCTTCGACGCCTGGGGCTCCAATAAATTTCCCATTTTCACCAATTCACTGGGGTTTAGAGACGCCGCCCTACGCAGCGTGCCGCTGACCGCGGACCGCAAGCGCGTCGTCTTTATCGGCGATTCCTTCACGGAAAGCCTTGGCGTTCCTTACGAACAATCTTTCGTCGGCCTTTTCGCGCAGGCGTTTCCCGCGATCGATGTGTTGAATGCGGGCGTTTCGAGCTACGCGCCGTCGGTCTATTACGAGAAGCTCAAATATTTTCTCGACTCCGGGCTCACGTTCGACGAGGCCGTCGTCTATATCGACATCTCCGACATTCAGGACGAAGCCATTCTCTATTCCTACGATCAGAACGGCGTATTGAAGATGGGCTTGTTTCAGACCGGCTCCGAGGAGTGTTCGCCGGTGCCGCGTCCGCCGCTGCCGCGCCCGGAGAAGCGATGGTGGGAAAAATTCTCCTATGTCGGGGAGTTCCTTGGTCAGATGCGTTATTCGGCGCAATTGGCGAGGGCGATGGAACAGGCGAGCTTCGAGGATTTCGCGAAATCGCGCCGTGTCTATAGTCGAGACTACGCGCGCCCAAGTTGGACCTATAGCGACGATTCCAGCTGCTACGGCGCTCTGGGAATCAAAGCGTCGATCGACAAAGCCAAAAAGCAGATGGATCGCTTGCACGAACTTTTGTCGTCGCGCGGGATCGCGCTTTCGGTTGGCGTCTATCCCTGGCCGCAACAGCTTCTCTACGACAGCGAAAACTCGCAACAAGCGCAGCTCTGGCGCGACTGGTGCGCGGGCAAATGCAGAAGATTCTTCGATCACTTCCCCGACTTTTTCCAGTACAAGGCGCAGAACGCCGATTTCCTCAAATCCCTGTACTTCTGGGGAGATTTTCACTTCAACGAGCGCGGCAACGAACTCCTGGCGCGCCGACTCATCGAGAATTACGAGTAAGCGCGCGAACGACCCGCGACGGCGTTGCATCCGGTGGAAAGGACGCGATGGGAGTGACGCTCCCCAGGCCCCCGGCTGCGGACCGGCGGCTTGATACCCCGGGGGATATCCCTTAATTTGCGCCTTCAAATGAGGCGATGCCGAAGATCGAAGGTTTGCTGTTCGTGAGCCGCGGAGATCGTGAGGCGACCTGGGGGGGGTCACGTCTAAATGTCGCATGAGGACTTTTCGAGAGACCGTGCGGCCGCCATGGGGTCCGATCGATCCTTCGGTCTGGTGATCGCCGTGGCGATCACGGTCATCAGCATGTTGCCGATGTGGCGAGGCGAGGCGCCTCGTTTCTGGGGCCTCGCCGCAGCGCTTGGCTTCGCCGCCGCCGCGTTCCTCGCGCCCGCCAAATTGCGGCCGCTGAATCGGCTCTGGCACAAGCTGGGTTTGGCGCTGCACAAAATCACCAACCCGATCATCATGGGCGTCCTGTTCTTTGGCGTGATCCTCCCGATCGCGGTGATTTTCCGACTGCGCCGCGCCGATCCGCTCAAACTTTCGTTCGACAAGAATGCGGCTTCCTACTGGACCATGCGCAACGCGCCTGAAGGGGCGAGCGACATGAGCAAGCAGTTCTGAGGAGAGAGATAAAATGAGTTTTCTGCTCGAACTTTGGGATTATCTCAAGACCAGTAAGAAATACTGGATGGCGCCGGTTCTGGTCATCATGCTGCTGATCGGCGCGCTGATCGTTCTGCAGGGCACCGCGGTCGCTCCGTTCATCTACACGCTCTTTTAGAGCACGATGCATGCGGATACTTGGCATCTCAGCCTTCTACCACGACAGCGCAGCCGCCGTGGTGGAGGATGGCGAAATTATCGCCGCCGCTCAGGAAGAGCGATTCTCGCGCAAGAAGCACGACTCGCGCTTTCCGCGTCACGCGATCGACTATTGTCTTGAAGCGGCCGGCGCGACGCCTCAGGACATAGATTTCGTCGCCTTCTACGATAAGCCGTTCGTCAAATTCGAGCGGCTGCTGGAAACCTACATCGCCTTTGCGCCGCGCGGATTCCAGTCGTTCAAGATGTCGCTGCCGCTCTGGCTGCGCGAAAAGCTCTTTCAAAAGTCGCTGCTTCTGAAAGAGATGAAGGCCTATGCGGCGGATGTCGACTGGGCGAAAAGGCTGCTGTTCGCCGAGCATCACTTCAGCCACGCCGCCAGCGCCTTCTACCCCTCTCCGTTCAAGGACGCGATCGTCTTGACGATGGACGGGGTCGGCGAGTGGGCGACGACGTCGGTCGCTTTCGGCAGTGACAATCAACTGACCATGCAGCGCGAATTGCGCTTCCCGCATTCGCTCGGCCTGCTGTATTCGGCGTTCACATATTACACCGGGTTCAAGGTGAACTCCGGCGAATACAAGCTGATGGGCCTTGCGCCCTATGGCGCGCCGAAATACGCCGATTTGATCCTGGACAATTTGATCGACCTGAAGCCCGACGGCACCTTTCGGCTCGATCAGTCATATTTCGACTATTGCACCGGCTTGCGAATGACCAACGCCAAGTTCGACGAACTTTTCGGCGGCCCGGCGCGCAAGCCTGAGGAACTGCTGACGCAGCGGCACATGGATATCGCCGCCTCGATACAGGCGGTCACCGAGGAGATCGTCCTCAGGCTGACCCGCGCGCTCGCGAAAGAGACCGGCGCACGCAATCTTTGTCTCGCCGGCGGCGTGGCGCTGAATTGCGTCGCGAATGGAAAACTGCTGCGCGACGGCAGCTTTGACAAGATCTGGATTCAGCCGGCGGCGGGCGACGCCGGCGGGGCGCTCGGCGCGGCGCTCGCCGCCTATTATCACTACAAGAACAATCCCCGAAGCCTCAACGGCGGCGGCGACGCCATGCGCGGCTCCTATCTTGGACCTTTATTCTCGCAAGCCGAGATCGCACGCCGGCTGCACGCCGCCGGCGCCAAATTCGAAACGATGGCGGAAGGCGATCTGATCGAGGCGGCGGCGCGGGACCTTGCCGACGAAAAGGCGGTCGGTTGGTTTCAAGGCCGAATGGAATTCGGGCCGCGCGCTCTTGGCGGACGGTCGATTCTCGGCGACCCGCGTTCCGACACGATGCAGAAAACGCTCAATCTCAAAATCAAATATCGCGAATCCTTTCGGCCCTTCGCGCCGTCGGTGTTGCGTGAGGATGTCGCCGACTGGTTCGAGCTCGAAGGCGACTCCCCCTACATGCTGCTCGTCGCCGATGTCACCAAAAAGCATCGTCACGCAATGACGACCGAGCAGCAGGCGCTGTTTGGCATCGACAAGCTCAATGTTCCGCGCAGCGCCATTCCGGCCGTGACCCACGTCGACTATTCGGCGCGGATTCAGACCGTGCATCAGGAGACGAATCCGCGCTATCACGCGCTGCTTTCGGCATTCAAGCGAATGACCGCCTGCCCCGTGCTGGTCAATACGAGCTTCAATGTGCGCGGCGAACCCATCGTCTGCACCCCAGAAGACGCCTTCGGCTGCTTCATGGGAACCGAGATGGACACGCTGGTGATCGGCGATTGCTATCTGCGCAAAGACGATCAAAACGCATCGCTCAAACATGATTATAAAGAAAAGTTCGAACTGGACTGAGCGTCCGGCGTTTTTCATGAGCAGACCGAATCGCGATCAATGGCAGACTCTGAGCGCGCCCGGAATTTCGCTCTCCGTCAGAATCTCATCTCCAAATGGCGCTAGCCGATCGCTGTTGATTTGATCAATGTCGTTCGGCGCCGACGGCTTGGCGACGTCGTTCTATGCACAGGAAAGGACCGCCGCTCAGCTTGACGAATTGTGGAAAGCCGCGTCTTTTTTTGGAGACGGCGTAAAGGCCTGCGATTGCATCGAATTTTTTTGTTTATTGATGGAGCGGCAAATGGATTTCGATCGCGCCAAACGGGAAAGTCTTGTCCACACTCTGCGCGACGCTTTACCCCTCTCCGCTCGGCCCCGGCCGGCGCTCCTCGCATTTCTACGCGCGCGCGGCGCGATCGGGCGAAGCGCGCCGCGGCTCGTCGTCGTCGACATCTTCGATGCGGGCGAAGCGCAAGGTCTGATGTGCCGCTTCGAGATCGCTGGTGAACTCGACGCCCCAAGTTTCGTTGCGCCGTTGACGCAACTTGCGCTCGATCGGAGGCACCCGCTGGCTCAGCGCCTCGCCGAGCGTCGACGGCATACGCCGCGCACGGGGGCGGCCTGAGATGGCTGCGCCTATGTTGTCTCGACCCATACGGCGCCCGCAACGAACGTCGCCGTCAGCATGCCCGGAGTCGAGCGCGCGCGTCCGCATCTTCCCTCGCGGTCGACAAGAATGAGGCCGCCGCGGCCGTCCACCCTGTCGACGAGATAGCGTATCGCCGCGTGGGCGGCTTCTTCAGCCTGCATCGAGCGAAATTCGACGAAGCAGGCCGCCGTGCGCGCGAGCGCAGTGCGAATGAAATCCTCGCCGACGCCGGTACAGGACACAGCGCAACTGGCGTTATCGGCAAATGTCCCCGCGCCGATGAGCGGCGAATCCCCAACGCGGCCGAAACGCTGGTTCACGACGCCCCCAGTTGACGTCGCCGCGGCAAGATCGCCGTTGCGATCGCGCGCGACGGCGCCCACCGTGCCGAGTTTCGTATCGGCCGGGTCGGAATGATCGAGCGCGGTCTCGTGCTTTCGCTTCGCCTTGGCGAGCTGCGCGACGCGATCCTCGGTCCGGAAATAATCTTCGCTTTCGAACGCTAGCTGCTGCTCTCGCCCAAAGCGTTCGGCGCCTGCGCCAACGAGCAACACATGGCCGCTCTTCATCATGACTTCATATGCCAGACGCACCGGGTTTCTTACGCCTCCTATCGCGGCGACGGCGCCCGCCTTGAGGGTCCGGCCGTCCATGATCGAGGCGTCGCACAATGCGGCGCCGTCGTCGTTGAGCACGGCGCCTCGACCGGCGTTGTAAAGCGGATCGTCTTCGAGCAGCGCGACGCAGTGAACGACCGCCTCAAGCGCCGAAGATCCCTTTGCAAGAAGACTAGCGCCCGATTCAACGATCGCGCGCAAGGAGGGCTCATAGCGATGCGGTTCGCGGATCGCGCCGGCGCCGCCATGGATCATCAGCGAGACGTCCGTCATCGCGTAGCCAGCCGCTTGTCGCTGCGTATCGAGCTTGCGCTATAGTCTCGCGCCTCAAACCTTTGGAGTGAACGCCATGCGCGCCACATTGCTTCTTTCCTTGATCTTAGCAGCCCTTGTGGCGCCGGCGGCGTCCGAGACGTCGATCATAGGCAAAAAGGACGGGAAGGACATCGTGACGGTGCGCGTCGGCGAAGCCTCACAATCCAAACAGGCGCTCCCGATCTTCCCTGGAATTTCGACAAAGACCGCCGGCGCAAAAGGGCTGTCTCTCTTGAAGGTCATCATTCCTCCCGGCGGCAAGGCGCAGGCCCACACGCACAAGGGGCACGAGTCGGCGATCTATCTGTTGCAAGGCCGTGTCGAGACGCGGTACGGAGACAATCTCGAAAAGAGCGTCGTGAACGTCGCTGGCGATTTTATTTTTATCCCTCCTGACGTGCGGCATCAGCCCGTGAACTTGAGCGACAGCGAAGCAGCGATCGCAATCGTCGCTCGCAACGACGGTGACGAACAGGAGCATGTCATTCTCCATCCGATGAAGGAATAGCGACGCACGCGATGTCGCTCAATGCGGGCTGCGCCTTGGCTTCTTGAATGCAAGCCCGAACGGACACAGCTGCCGCTTTTCCGCGAAACCATTCATTTGCGGGAGGACAAAGCTCCTGAAAGCGCGCTTATGAAAACCTTATGTCGACAATCGCCCCATGCGCCTTCTGAAGGCCTCATGATGGCAAAATGTCGATGCGATTCAACAACGGCCACAAAGCTGAAACGGAAACATTGCAGGCGATGACGCCCGAGCGTTACGCCTGTCAAACGCCAATTTTAGGCGCCCGCTCAGACATAGCGCTCAGGAGTAGTTCCATGCCTCGGTTTGCGGCTTTCCGAGACGATTCCGCTCTGGACACCGGTCTGTCAGCGCAGGGCGCGTTTATTCCAACGTCGGCAAATCCGCCGCGAAACGCGCGCATCTTGATCGTCAGTGACATGCGCCTGTTTAGCGAGGCGCTCGGCCTGCGTCTGGGACAGCATCAGGGAATGTCCGTCGTCGCCGTCGTCGAGTGTGACGCCGCGCTGGCGGCCGCGGCTGATTCAGAACCCGATATTGCGCTGCTCGATGTCGGCGAATTGGAAGGTTTAGCGATCGCGCAAGGCCTCGCCGCGCAGCATTCAGATTTGCGAATCATCGCCATCGGCGCGCCTGCATCGGCTGGCGCAGCGTTGGCGGCTGCTTGTCCGAAGATCGTCGGCGTCATCCCTCGCGAGGGCTCGATCGATGACGTCGTTGAACTGCTTGAGCGATTGACCGTGGCGTCTGCGATTCATTCCGTCGGAGAGCGTCGGCCAGTCGGCAAAGCGCAAGCGACCGGCTCAGATGAAAAGGACGCGCTTACGGCGCGCGAGCGCGAAATACTCGGACTGATCGAGCGCGGGCTGTCGAATAAGGAGATCGCCCGTCAGCTGCGCATCGAGGTCGGCACGGTGAAGAATCACGTGCACAATGTTCTTCAAAAGCTACAAGTGCGCGGGCGCGGCGAAGCGGCGCACTCGATGCGAAAGCGCTCCTCCGCATGTGAGGGAGAAGCGCTTTCTATGCCGACCAATCGAGCCCCATTGGTTCTCGCGGCTAAATGAGGCCCGCGGCTCGCAGCTGCATCATGCGCTGAATGATCGCCGGATTGATTCTTTGCATCATTGCAGGATCGATGGCCCAGGGCGCCGGCGCGCTCATCGGAGCGAATCCATTGATCATCGCGCCCGCCGGCGCCAGTCCCGCGTTGGCGGGGGCGGCGGCGCCCATCGGCTGAGACGCGGCGAGGCTAGGCACGCGCTCAAAATCTGGCGCCCCGGCGCCCTCGCGCGTCGCATCTCCGAGATATCGAACGCCGGACGAGGCTAACAGCGAGAAGAGTTGCGCGACGCGCTGCTCGTTGCGAGTCGTTCTCGCGGCTACGAGCAAGGGATGGTGCGCGAGAAGCAGCGCCGCCATGCCGGTGACGTGAGGCGTCGCCATGGAGGTGCCGTCCCATGCCGCATAGCCGCCGCCGGGAACAGTCGAGACGATCGCCACGCCGGGCGCCGCGACAGCCACCTGCGGCCCAAAGCAGGTGAATTTCGGCGAAAACATCGTCCCCGCGACAAGCTGCGGGACGATCGTCTGAGCGTGATAGCTGTCGCTTGGAAACTCGTCCATCTTGCCGAGCGCCGCGACGGTCAGAACCGTCGGCAGCATGCCGGGAAACTGCACGGGTCCGCTGGAGTTTCCGGCGGCGACGATGCAGGCGACGCCGCTTTGGCGCGCTTCGGAGATTTTTTGCGCAACGAGTTCGGAAGGGTCGCCGCTGCCAAGGCTCATATTGACGACGTCGAGCTGCCGTTCAATGCATTCGTCAAGCGCGTCGATAAGGTCGCTGAACCGCCCGCCGGGAAACACCTTCAGGGAGTGGACTTCCGCCTTCGGCGCAAAGCCGCGAATGCCGGCGACGCCGCCGTCAGAGGCGGCGGTGATGATTCCCGCGCAGTGCGTGCCATGGCCGATTTGATCGTTCGACCAACTCGTCTTGTCGCCGCCATTGGTCAGATCGGCGCCGCGCGTCACATGGCGCAATTGCGGGTGCGCGCTGTCGCAACCTGAATCGATGATGCCGATCTTGACGCCGGCGCCGGTGAAT
>DATBRI010000116.1:0-3015 GCA_036560365.1 Methylocystis sp. | reverse complement strand
CCGTTCGGCTTGCCGCCGCCAATCGGCGCGAAAGGGTCACTCATAGGGATCAACCCCAAGCATTTCGGCGACGCGCCGCGCCGCGGCGGCTTGATTGAGGTCGAACAGATAGGCGGCGAGGCTTATAAGATCGCCGCCCTTGTCTCCCGTGGCGAAATCGCCCCAGCGGCAGGTCTTGATATTGATCTTGAAGCTTCCCGGCTTTTTATCGGGGCGCTTTGGATTGCGGGCGATCCATTCGCCCGCGTCTTCGCGGCCGCCTGGAAGCCACCGCGAGAGGATGGCCCGCGACTGTCGCGCGGCTGCGTCCGCGACGCGTTGAAAGGCGATCGGGCGGCCCCGCGTCATGGCGCGCGCCCCTCTGCTTGATCGAGCTCCGCCGGCGCGCGCTCTTCGCCCGAACGCGCGGCGAGGAGCTTGGTTTTCGTCAGGCGGCGAATGTGCCGCGCGGCGAAAATGACGATCGCCTCCTCGTCACGGTCCTGCGGAGCCAAGGCGACATGGCGCCTGGCGACGACGCCGCGATAAAGGACCGGCGAGGAATTGACGAACAAGCCCCGCCCGCGGGCGAAAGCCCTCGCCGTCTCTTCGTTCGTCGTCCAGGCGAGGCGCATGGGCCGCGAATCGTCCTGGCCGCGCCAAACCTCGATTTTATCGGGCAGCGACTCGAAAAATGCTCGATCCTTCGCCGGCATGTAATCGGCGCGCCAATGCGGGCGCAGAAAGCGCAGAATCGATTCAAATCTCGAATAGGGAACGTCCGCGAAGCCGGACCATTCGAGATGCAAAAGCCGCCAAAGGATCTCCTGGCTCGTGTCGCCTTTATAAACAATCTCCAGAAACGCATGAGGCCGCGCCACGGCGCCGCCGGTTCCGCTGCGCAGCCGCTCCCGCAGCGCCTCAAGCTCGCGGTCGCTCATGCTCGCCGTCCTTCGTTCGGCGGCGCGCCGCGCTCGAACCATCCGTCGACGGCCGCGGCGATTTCCAGCGCGGCCCGCGCGTCGAATTTGGCGCCTGTGCAACTCTCCAAAACGCGCACGCTGGCGACGCCCGGCGGAATGCCGAACAACAGCGAAACAAGGCTGAGAAACTCGCGTCCGGCGACCGTCCGGCCGCTTTTCCATAGCGCCGACCATTCGGCGTCGACAAAATGGCAAGAGGCCATGATCGAAACGCCGGCCAGCTTGCGCGCCATGACGCTCCGGGGCGCGTCCGCCGCGAAGATCGCGCCCATCAACGCGCGGCGCAGCGCCGTCGCGGAAAGCTCAACCGAGCTCCAAAAGCTGCGGCTTCCCACAAGACGGGGCGGCGTCAATTGAAACACCGGCGCCGGCGCGTCGGGATCGAGCGGCGGGAGGGGCGAGCGCGCGCCGTCGCGCCACGCGGGCATATGCGCGTCTTCGCCATGCTGGCGGAAGGATTCGCGCCACGGTTCCCAGCCCTCGCGAGGCGGCGGAGCGGCGGCGCTTTTTGATCGGGACGAAGGGGCGGCTGCGGGCGGTTGTTGCATGAAAGACCAAAGGCGGATTGTTGGCGCAAGGCGAAAAGGCGCGAGCGCCTCACGCCACGTTTTTGTTGGCGTCGGCTTGCGTGGTCGATTGCGCCACGCCGCGCGCGACATAGGCGTCGAGGTCGGCGCGGCGATAGCGCACGGCGCGCGAAAGCTTGGTGAAGAGCGGACCGCGTCCGGACACGCGCCACTGTTGCAAGGTGCGCACGGACACATTGAGATGGTTAGCGGCCTGTGCTTCGTTCAACAGCGCCTCTTGAGGCGCATTCGATGCAGCATTCATTTTCACGCTCTCCTTCGAATTGCGAATGAGCGTAGCTTGTGCCAAACGCGGCGACGCGATCCATACCGGCGACGCGTAAGGTAAAGGATGAAAATCTCTCGCCCCCGCGAGAGAGAACCATTGCCCCGTTGTTCTTTGGCCTCGAAATTCCGAGGGCGCTGGAGCACAAATTGGTCACAGCCCCTCCTTGACAAATCACGGCGTCGCATCAGGGCTCGGCTAAGAAGCGGCGAGCCTCGCGGCGTCATCCGCAAGGAGACGCCCGGCCCAAACAGCTGCGGTTTCGCGCGCGTCGAACCAACGCTTCACGACGCGGCCCTTGAGCAGCAATTCCGCAATGTTCCGCGCCGGAGTCTCAATAATGCGCGTTTCCAAATCGCATCTTGTGGAACGAAGTTCATAGGGAACATCGGGACCGGCGGCGTCGCAGGCCTCGCACAGCGAGAGCCACGCGGCCAACAAGGAGGCGAGCGGAGAAGCGTTGTTAGAACCGCCGTCGAGGGTCGCGGGAGCCGCCGCGCGGGCGCGACGAGAGATTCGCGTCTTCATGGAAATATACCCTTTTTTGCGTTGGCGGCGTCCAGTGCGTCCACAAAGTCCAACCGAGCGCACTCATGTAATTCGGCTGCTTTTTCAGCGATGTCCCTCGCCAGGCGCGCGACTGCCTCAAAATCATCTTCTCCAAGGCGGGGGGAGACTTCAGCCATATTCTCAAGTAGAATTGCGAAGCCGGCGCATCGCAACTTCATGTTGCGAGCCAATTCGCAAAAATCGCGGTCGAGGTCTTCTTCCTCTTGGTCGTTAGCCCGCGCATCCCGCGCGGTTGCTGTCTGATCCGTCATTTTGTCATCCTCCTTTGGGAAAGGATTTGCGATTCGCGCGACGCGGCCCAGCTCGCCGCGCGGAGAAGCGGGCGTCAAGCGCTTAGCCTTTCGGCCAGCCTGTCGAGACCATCGGCGACGTCTTGCGCGCCCTGAATGAGCGCGTCGTGATAGGTTCCACCTTCCAAGCTCATTCCGGTTCGGTCGCCGCCAAGCAGAGCAAGCTCAAGGAGGCGGGCGCGAGCGCGGATGCACGCGAGCTCGTCCGCGACGCCAAGCGAAGCGGGTTTGTCCGCGCGGGCCGCGTCGTCAGAGCCAGAGGTTTCATGCGTTTTCATGGCGTTGCTCCTTAGCCGGCGAGAATTTGCGAATCGCGTAACGCCTCGGCGAAGTCGGCGAGG
>DATBRI010000115.1:0-8406 GCA_036560365.1 Methylocystis sp. | reverse complement strand
CCGCGGGGTCACCTGGATCGAGCCAAGAGACGACGCCGAGGCTCCCTTCGCGCTTTGCGTCGCCGGTCAGACCGAACATGTGCACCGCCGCGTTCAGGATTATTTGAAGCGGGAGGCGCGGCGCGACCTTGAGGAGGCGGTCGCCCGCCACACTGGCGCACTCAGTCTGCCGCCCCGCGGCGTCGGCCTGCGCGATCCGATCAGCCGATGGGGATCGTGTTCGGCCGCCGGCTCGCTGAGCTTTTCCTGGCGGCTGATCATGGCGCCGCCGTTCGTCCTCGATTACCTCGCCGCCCACGAGGTCGCGCATCTCGTGCATCTCGACCATTCGCCGCGATTTTGGAAGTTGACGCGGCGGCTTTGCGCCGACACGGATCGCGCCGAAGCTTGGCTCTCCGCCCATGGCGCGCACCTCCACAAATATGGAGCCAAGGCGCGATGATCGACCGCCGCGGCCTGCTCGGACTCGCCCTGCTCCTGACCCTCCCGCTGTCTCAAGCCGCGTCGGCGCTGGCCGAAGCGCCGCGCAAACGCCTGCTCGTTCTCGATTTCGAGCTGGTCGACACGTCAAACGAGCCTGTCGACCAAAGCGCCGAACATGCAAAAAGACTGGCGCGGGCGCGTGACGACATCGGCGCGGGACTCGCCGCGCGGCGCGTCTATGACGTCGTCGACCGGGCTCCCATCGCCGCGGATCTCGACGCGATCTTGAAACAAACCTACATTCGCACCTGCAACGGCTGCGAGTTGACGCTTGCCGGCAAGGCCGGCGCCGACCTCGTTCTCACAGGCGTCGTCAATAAGGTCAGCACGCTTATTCTCAGCATGGGCGTTTCAATCGCGCGCGTCTCGACGGGCGAATTGATCTATCATCAAGGGTTCGATTTTCGCGGGGATAATGATCAATCATGGGCGCGCGCGACGAAATTCTTCGTCGATCGCATCGCCCGCGATCCGCCGATTTGAGCGAAGGAGGCCCGTATGAGCCAGAGCGCTGGCTGTGAACCGACGGCGACGTCGCGCCCGCCATGGTCCATGATGGCGCAAGCCCGCGCACGCGGCGCCTTGCTTGACGCCCTCGTGCGGCAGGCGCAGGCGCTGCCGCCCATTCGCATGGGCGTCATCCATCCTTGCGACGCGCGCTCGGTCGAGGGCGCGCTCGCCGCGCGCGGCAAAGGGCTGATCGTCCCGACCTTCATCGGACCACGCGCCAAAATCGAGGCGGCCGCGCGCGCCAGCGGCGTCTCGCTCGACGGCGTCGAGATCGTTGACGCGCCACACAGCCACGCCGCCGCCGATCAAGCGGTGGAGCTCGTGCGCCGCGGCCGGCTGCACGCGCTGATGAAGGGCGCATTGCACACGGATGAGGTGATGACCGCGGTCATACGCGACGGCGCGGGACTACGCACGGACCGGCGGATCAGCCATGTCTTTGTGATCGACGCGCCTTATTATCATAAGCTACTGCTCGTCACCGACGCCGCAATCAATATCGCGCCGACTCTCGATATCAAGCGCGACATCGTGCGCAACGCGATTGATCTGGCGCATGCGATCGGCATCGAACGGCCCAAAGTGGCGCTGCTTTCCGCGGTCGAGACGGTCGAGGGGAAAATTCCGTCGACGATCGAGGCGGCGGCGCTCTGCAAGATGGCCGACCGCGGCCAGATCGTCGGCGCCGAGCTTGACGGTCCATTGGCCTTCGACAACGCCATCTCGCGCGACGCGGCTGACGCCAAGCACATTGAGTCTGAGGTCGCCGGCGACCCCGACATCCTCGTCGCGCCCGATCTTGAGGCGGGCAATATTTTGGCTAAGCAGCTCGTCTTTCTCGGCGGCGCCGATACGGCGGGGCTGGTCCTCGGGGCCCGAGTTCCGATCGTGCTGACGAGCCGCGCCGACGACGTCGATTCGCGCGTCGTCTCTTCGGCGCTGGCGCAGATTTTCACCCACAGGCCGCGCGCCGCGCCTTAAAGCGCGTGATCTGGCGTTCTCGACAGAACGCCCCCCGCATGGCAGAACGCGGCGCAGCCCGACAATATCTCCGAAAAGGGCGGCTCATCTTCGCCCGCGTGTTTCGAGACGGCTCCTGCGGAGCCTCCTCGGCATGAGGGCGCAAGCGGCGCGCTTTACGTTTCCTCATCCTGAGGAGCCCGCGGAGCGGGCGTCTCGAAGGGCGAAGAACGTCCACATTAGAAATTGCTATGACCGACCTCGCCAAACTCGAAGAAGACACGTTGCGCCAGATCGACGAGGCCGCCGACGAAGCGGCGCTCGAAGCCGTGCGCCTCTCGGCGCTCGGTAAGAAGGGCGCGATTTCGGCGCTGCTCGCAACGCTCGGCAAAATGTCGCCCGAAGAACGCAAGACCGAGGGCGCGAAGATCAATGCGCTGAAGGACAAAGCGGCCGAGGCGATCGCGGCGCGACGCGAGCAGCTTGCGGAAGCGGCTTTGGAGACGCGCCTTACGGCCGAGACGCTCGATATGACGCTGCCTGCCCCCAGCGCTCCGCTGGAGCGTGGGCGCATTCATCCGATCTCGCAGGTCACGGATGAGCTCGCAATCATCTTCGCCGACATGGGCTTCGCCGTGGCCGAGGGGCCGGACATCGAGAGCGACGACTATAATTTCACCAAGCTCAACTTCCCCGAAGGCCATCCCGCGCGGGAGATGCAGGACACCTTCTTTCTGACCGCCGAGTCAGGCGGGAAGCGGCTGCTGCGCACCCATACAAGCCCCGTGCAGGTGCGCACCATGCTGTCGCAGACGCCGCCGATCCGCGTCATCTGCCCTGGCCGGGTCTACCGCTGCGACTTCGACCAGACGCATACGCCGATGTTCCATCAGATCGAAGGACTCGTCATCGACGAGACGACGCATCTTGGGCATCTCAAATGGACGCTCGAAGAGTTCCTCAGGAGCTTCTTCGAAGTGAAGGGCGTGAAGCTGCGCTTTCGGCCCTCCTTCTTCCCCTTCACCGAACCGTCGATGGAGGTCGACGTTCAGTGCCGGCGCCAGGGCGGCGAAATCCGCTTCGGCGAGGGCGACGACTGGATGGAGATCCTGGGCTGCGGCATGGTGCATCCCAATGTGCTGAGAAACTGCGGCATCGATCCGGACCGTTATCAAGGCTTCGCCTTCGGCGTCGGCGTCGACCGCCTCGCGATGCTAAAATATGGCATGTCGGATCTGCGCGCCTTCTTCGACGCCGATACGCGCTGGCTCGAACATTATGGTTTCAGGCCGCTCGACTTTCCGACGCTCGCCGGCGGCTTGAGCGGCTAACGACAATCTCTCCGCGTCATGGCCGGGCTTGTCCCGGCCATCCACGCAAAGACCACCAGTAATAGAGACACGACACGAATGACGCCGCTCACTTTCATCATTCCGCATCCTTACGGCGTGGATGCCCGCGACACGCGCGGGCATGACGCGCTGTTGATTGAGGCGCGGCAAAATATTGAATCCGAGACATGAAACTCACCCTCTCCTGGCTCAAGGAACATCTCGACACGTCGGCCTCGCTCAGCGAGATCGTTGAGACGCTGACGCGCATCGGCCTTGAGGTCGAACATGTGCACGACCCCGCCGCGCAGCTGAAAGACTTCACCATCGCGCGGGTGATTGAGGCGAAGCCGCATCCCAACGCCGACCGTTTGCGCGTCTGCATGGTCGATACGGGGAGCGGCGCGCCGGTGCAGGTCGTCTGCGGCGCGCCCAACGCTCGCACCGGCATGAAGAGCGTCTTTTCAGCCCCCGGCACATACATTCCCGGAAAGAAGATCACGCTCGGCAAGGGCGTCATCCGCGGCGTCGAGTCGCTCGGCATGCTGTGCTCTTCAGCGGAACTCGAACTTTCCAACGACCATGAGGGGATCATCGATCTGCCAGACGACGCGCCGGTCGGCGCCTCTTACGCGCAATGGGCGGGGCTCGACGATCCGATCATCGAGATCAATTTGACGCCCAATCGCCCCGACGCCGCCGGCGTCCATGGCGTCGCGCGCGACCTCGCGGCGGCGGGCGTGGGCGTCCTCAAGACGAAAGACATTCTGCCGATTGCGGGCAAGTTCCCTTGCCCGGTCGCCGTGACGCTCGACTTTTCGGACGAGGACAAGCATCTCGCGCCCTTCTTCGGCCTGCGCCTCGTGCGTGGCGTCAAGAACGGGCCAAGCCCCCATTGGCTGCAGGCGCGGCTGCGCGAGATCGGCCTTCGCCCGATCAACGCGCTGGTCGACATCACCAATTTTCTGACCTTCGACCGTGCGCGGCCGCTGCACGTCTTCGACGCGCAAAAGGTGAAGGGCGCTCTCGTCGTGCGGCGCGCGCGACAGGGCGAGACGCTGCTCGCGCTCGACAAGCGGACCTATGAGCTCGACGAGAACATGGTCGTCATCTGCGACGACAATGGCCCTGAATCGCTGGCGGGCGTCATGGGCGGCGAAGCGTCCGGCTGCGATGAATCGACGACCGACGTGCTGATCGAAACGGCGCTGTGGGACCCGATGAACATCGCGCACACCGGTCGCAAGCTCGGCATCGTCACAGACGCGCGCTATCGATTCGAGCGTGGCGTCGATCCCGCCTTTGCGTTGCCGGGAATCGAACTTGCGACGCAGCTCGTGCTCCAACTCTGCGGCGGCGAGCCGTCAGAACTCGCGCTTGCCGGGGAGCTGCCGCTGCTCTCGCGAGCGATCAATTTCCCCTGGAGCGAAACCAAGCGGCTCACGGGTCTCGACGTGCCGCGCGAAGACGCGGCGATGATTCTCGAGCGTCTCGGCTTCAACGTCGAGAGCGCCGACGCCGACGTCGCCCATGTCGCCGCGCCGAGCTGGCGTCCCGACATCGAGGGCAAGGCCGACATCGTCGAGGAAGTGGTCCGCATGATCGGCGTCGACCATGTGCCCTCGACGCCGCTGCCGCGAACGGACGGCGTCGCCTCGCCCGTGCTGACCGTGATGCAGAAACGCTCGCGCAACGCGCGCCGGGCGCTCGCCGGCCAGGGGCTCGTCGAGGCGGTGACGTGGTCCTTTGTCTCCAAGGAACAGGCGGAGGCGTTTGGGGGCGGCAAGCCGCCGCTGGCGCTCGCCAATCCGATCGCCGCCGATCTTTCCGACATGCGGCCTAGTCTGTTGCCGGGCCTTGTCGCCGCCGCCGGCCGCAACGCCGCGCGCGGGCTTGGCGATCAGAACCTGTTCGAAGTCGGCCAGATCTTTCTCGACGCCACCGAGACCGGCCAGCGCCTCGCGGCGGCGGGCGTTCGGCGTGGATTGGCGGGCGCGGGTCGCCACTGGTCGGCGCCGGCGCGCGCGGCCGGCGCCTACGACGCCAAGGCCGACGCCATGGCGCTGCTTCATGCGCTCGGCGTCGCCACCGGCGGCCTGCAGATCGTGTCCGGCGGGCCGGCGTGGTTTCATCCCGGCCGCTCGGCGACGCTGCAATTTGGACCCAAGGCGATCGTCGGCCATTTTGGCGAGTTGCATCCGCGCGCGTTGAAAATCATGGACGTCGAGGGACCGGTGGCGGCTTTCGAGATCATTCTTGACGCGCTCCCCGCGCCCAAGGCGAAGCCGACGAAGATCAAGCCGAAGCTCGACATTTCCGATCTCCAGCCGGTGTCGCGCGATTTCGCCTTCATCGTCGATCGCACGTCGCGGGCCGGCGACTTGGTGAAGGCGGCGCAGGGCGCCGACCGGACCCTGATCGCCGATGTCGCCGTATTCGACGTTTATGAGGGCAAGGGCGTCCCCGAGGGCAAAAAATCCATCGGCCTCGCCGTCACGCTGCAGCCGCGGGAGAAGACCCTGACCGACGCGGAGATCGAGGCGGTGGCGCAGAAGATCGTGACGGAGGCGCAAAAGAAATGTGGCGCAACGCTGAGGGGATGAGAGACCGTCACCTCCAGCGACACGACGCCATCAAGAGTGGTGACGCGGCCGCTGGATGGCTTCCTCGCCACGCGCCTCGCAGTGGCTTGTGCTTGGCGATTGCGGCCGTTTTTGCCGTCCTCGCCGCGCCCGCACGCGCTGCATCGCAATCGATCGCCGACTGCGAGAAGATCGAGAACGCCGACGCCTACAACCGCTGCCTCGCCTCCTTCGGACCCACGCGCGGCCAGCATGGGGCGACCTATCCCGGCGTCGCCAGCGAGGGCGGACACAGCGGGAAAGCTTCAGGCCGCGGCGTCCATCGCTCGCCGTCTCGCGCCGCGCGACTTTCCGCTGGCCGGGGCGGCCGCGTGCGCATGGAGTTCACGCCAGGACGGCGATAAACCCGACCTCAACGCCGCTGAATTGGGCGAGAAACATGGTTTTTCCCCTTGGCAAACTGTTCCACTCCCCTTAAATAGACGATCCGGGGCTGGCCAATCGACCTGCGGCCCCGTTTTCAGTTTTGAGCTTCCGCCTCGACCAAGTCCCTACAGGGCCTAGGAAAAGGCGGTGGATAGGCCGGCGGACCCGGGGGTTCTCCCTCGTGTCCCGTCCGGCCATGTCCTGTCCGAGACTGCCGGCGCACGCAAGGGGCTTCACGCCCTGCAGCGGCTCAATCGGCCCAAGAGAAGGCGGAGAGATCCGTCATCTTGAAGGCGGCCTGCACAGACGGGGAAACCGGAATTTTACAGGCCGCAAGCGGGCTTCCCGCGAGCGTCCTTCGAATTTGGTTCGCGCCCCTTCAACCGCCGCGGCGTTGCGCCGTGACGGGGACAGGATCTACGGCGCCGCTCGCCTCAAGCGAGCGGCATGTCGCAACCGGCGGGATTTCCCGCCAGTGGAGAGAGCAACCGTGGACAGAGCGGAGAAAAAGGAAGCGGTCGCGACGTTGCGCGAAGTCTTTTCGAAGACCGGCGTCGTCGTCGTCGCTCACTACTCCGGCCTGACCGTGGCCCAGCTGCAAAACCTGCGCAAGCAGGCCCGCAGTGCTGGCGCGACGGTCCAGGTCGCAAAGAACCGCCTCGCCAAGATCGCTCTCGATGGCGCCGACGTCGCCTCCATCGCGCCCCTGCTCAAGGGGCCGACCCTGATCGCCTATTCGGACGATCCGGTGGCGGCGCCGAAAGTCGCCGTGGCCTTCGCTAAGGACAACAACAAGTTTGTCATCCTCGGCGGCGCCATGGGCAAGACTGCTCTGAATCCGGACAGCGTCAAGTCGCTTGCGACGATGCCGTCCCTCGACGAACTGCGCGCCAAGCTCGTGGGCCTCATCCAGGCGCCCGCGACCAAGATCGCCCAGCTCTCGACCGCGCCAGCCGCCAAGCTCGCGCGCGTCTTCGGAGCCTACGCCAATCGAGACGCGGCCTAAGAGGCCGAGAACCAGACAAACCAAATTCAAAGGACGCAACAAATGGCAAATCTCGAAAAGATCGTCGAAGACCTCTCGGCGCTGACCGTTCTCGAAGCGGCTGAACTCGCGAAGCTCCTCGAAGAGAAGTGGGGCGTTTCGGCCGCCGCCGCCGTCGCCGTCGCCGCCGCTCCAGGCGCCGCCGCCGCCGCGCCGGCCGCTGAAGAGCAGACCGAGTTCAACGTCATCCTGGCCGCGACCGGCGACAAGAAGATCGAGGTCATCAAAGAGGTCCGCGCGATCACCGGCCTCGGCCTGAAGGAAGCCAAGGATCTGGTCGAAGGCGCGCCCAAGCCCGTCAAGGAGGGCGTGAGCAAGGACGAGGCCGAGAAGATCAAGGCCGCCCTCGAAAAGGTCGGCGCCAAGATCGAACTCAAGTAATTCCTGCCGCCTTTGGCGGCGTCGAGATCGTCGCAGCCCCGGCGCGCCGGGGCTGCGACCAATAAAAGAAGGCGCTCACGGACGCGGGACTCATGCCGCAATGACGAGCGCTTGACGGGCAAAGGACCTCTCGCAGCGGGATGGTCGGCTCAACGAAGAAAGAGGCTCGAAAAGCGACATGGCTCAGACGTCGGCGAGAAAGTTCACCGGTCGCAAGCGCATCCGCAAATTCTTCGGACATATCCGCGAAGCGGCGGAAATGCCGAATCTGATCGAGGTCCAAAAGGCCTCCTACGATCAGTTCCTCCTTGTCGACGAGCCCAAAGGCGGCCGTCCTGACGAGGGGTTGCAGTCCGTCTTCAAGTCGGTCTTTCCGATCTCCGACTTCGCGCAGGTCTCCCTGCTCGAATTCGTGCGCTACGAGTTCGAACAGCCCAAATATGACGTCGACGAGTGCCGCCAGCGCGGCATGACCTATGCTGCGCCACTCAAGGTGACGCTGCGCCTCATCGTATTCGACGTCGATCCCGATACGCAGGCGAAGTCGGTCAAGGACATCAAGGAGCAGGACGTCTACATGGGCGACATGCCCTTCATGACGTCGAACGGCACCTTCGTCGTCAACGGCACCGAGCGCGTCATTGTCTCGCAGATGCATCGCTCGCCGGGCGTGTTCTTCGACCACGAC
>DATBRI010000114.1:0-3053 GCA_036560365.1 Methylocystis sp. | reverse complement strand
TGCGGTTGACCCATGGCGCCGGCCCAGGAGCCGCGTAATTGCGCGCGCGTCGCATAGCCCTTCTCCAACATCACGAGCGCGGCGACAAATTCCTCAGTGAAGGTTTCGGCGCGATGCCCCTTCCACGCGAGCGTCGCCAGAACGCGCAGCGCGTCAGAGCCGCCGGCCGCCGTTCCGAAATTGCTTTCGACGCCCAGAATCGCGACGACGATCTCGCTTGGGACGCCGTGGCGAGACTGCGCCCGACCGAGCGGCCCCGCGAGTTCGGCGGCGACTGCCCGACCGCGCGCGACGCGACCAATGGTCACAGAGCCGGCGAGATAGGCGGGAATTGAAATGGTGAACTCGGCCTGCGCGCGCGGCTTCGCCGAGACCGAGGGGTCAGGCGCGAGCCCGGCGATCGCCGCGTCGAAGGTTCCGCGCGAGACGCCAGCGGCCTGCGCCGACGGCCACAGGCCCTGCAAAAACGCCTCGAACGTGTCGGCTGCGGCGCGGCCTCCGGCAAGCCATAGAGCCGCGATCGCACTGATGGACGCGCTGAGAATCCGACGTCGATCAATTCCTGCATAGAGTATTGGCTTAAGGCGCCGCATCATTAGCCAGTCCTTTGCTGCTTCTTTGGAAATATTACACCTTCCGCCATTTCGTTTGACAGGGGGCAGGCGCTGCCCTCTACTGAAAAAAGCTAAATGTATGAATAGGGAGCGAGTGATGCTCGCCTGTCGCGAAGAATGACTCATCAACCTTCGACTACGAGTTTCGACCGTTCGATCAAACTGCGCGATCAATCCCCCGAGAGCGCGACGAAGATCTCGGACATCAAGGCGCGGCTGCGCGGCGCGGGTCTGCGCCCAACGGTTCAGCGGCTCGCTCTGAGCCGGCTGCTGTTCGGCAACGGCGATCGACATGTGAGCGCCGAGGCATTGCACGCTGAAGCGCGCGAAGCCGGTCTGACGATGTCTCTCTCCACGGTCTATAACACGCTCAACCAGTTCGCCGGAGCCGGTCTGTTGCGCGAGATCGCCGTGCAGGGACCCCGCACCTACTTCCATACGCGCACCTCGCCGCACCATCACTTCATGGATGAAGGCACGGGCCGCATGTTCGACACGGCCGATGGTTCGATCGAATTCGCGCGGCTGCCGGCGCCGCCCGAAGGGATGGAAATCGTCGGCTGCGACGTGATCATCCGCATTCGCCCCAAGAGGGGCTGAACGACGGGCCGCCAAAGATAGGCGATAGCGCTTTTTGCGCTTCGTGTGGCTGGCAGATGCGATTGCGACGTCCGCGCTCTCGATCGCCGTTCTGGCGATCCATGTCACAGCTTACCACGATGAGGATCTGTCGGAACGTTTGCGCGCCACTGCGCGACCTGGGCGCTTCGCACGACACGCGCCGCGCGCGCTCCCATTTCCGCTCGGGACGCCGATAGGCGCGTTTCTCATTTCCGCTGCGCGTCGCGCCACTGCCGCACAACGGCGAGCGCACTCTCAATATGCTTCGTTGCGCCCGAATCCTCGAGCGTCGAGAGAATTTTTCCATCGGGCGCGATGACATAGGAGATGCGGTTGGCGAACATCGCTCCGGCGACCGGAACCTTGAAGGCGGCGTCATAGGCGTTGATGACCTTGAAGTCGGGATCGGCGGCGACGGGAAATTTGTCCCGGCACTCTTTCGTCGAGAATTCGCGCTGCGTCGCGATCTTGTCGCTCGAAACGCCGATGACGCTCGCGCCCATGGCGGCGAACCGCTCCATGGCTTCGGCGAATTCATGCGCCTCCATCGTGCAGACGCTCGTGAGCGACTTCGGATAGAAATACAGCACGACCGGACCCTTCTCGCGCGCCTGCCGCAGCGAGGAATTCCTTGCCGCCCTGCGCCGCCTCCAGACTGAAGTCGGGCGCGGCGTCTCCGGGCTTGAGAGCGGCCAGCGCGGCGCTGGAGACGAGCGTCAAGAGGGCAGCGGCGGCAGCAATGGCTCTCATAGCGATCTCCTAAACGGTCGGCATTCCTTCACAAGGACATGGTAGCGCTCGCCTCCCGGCCAAGAGCCGGCCGCATGTTGCAGTGCAGCATCATCCAATCTAGGATCAGACTCCAACCGAACCCCTCCGCTTAAGGCAAGGTGATGACGACTCACGCGAAGATTGCGCAATCGATTGACGCTCGCGCAGAGCAGACACCTCCCAGCCCTGGTCGCTCCAACGCCGCCCGCGACTTTCCGCGCCTTGCCTCCAAGGCCTTCGTCGACGCGTGGCCCAGCGCCTTTCTGGCGGCTGAACGCGCCACCGACAGTGATTCATACGGCTTTGCCGCGTTGAGCAATGTTGTCGACCGCTCGCTGCATGCGAGCGTCGCCCATCTGACCGGCGGCCTTTCGCCCGCCGCCATGGCCGGCGCCTATTGGGATTGGGCGGCGCATCTTGCGTCATCGCCCGGAAAGCAGATGCAGCTCGCCGAAAAAGCGATGCGCAAAACTTGGCGATTCTCCAATTACGCCTGGCGGTGCGCGCTGCAGCCGAACGCCGCGCCCTGCATCGAGCCGCTGCCGCAAGACAAGCGATTTTCCGCAGAAGCGTGGCGGCGCTGGCCATATGCGCTGCTCTACCAGGGTTTTCTGCTCAATCAGCAGTGGTGGCACAACGCCACCACTGGGATCGGCGGCGTCACCAAGCAGCATGAGAACGTCGTCGAATTCGCCTCGCGGCAATTGCTCGACATGTTCTCGCCGTCGAATTTCCTGCCGACGAATCCCGAGGCGCTGCAACGAACGTTCGAGACCGGCGGCGTCAATCTCGTCTATGGCCTGCAGAATTTTCTTGAGGACATGGAGCGGCGCGCCGGCGGCAAGCGCCCTGTCGGCGCCGAAGCCTTCGTTCCCGGTCATAACGTCGCGACGACGCCGGGCAAGGTGGTCTACCGCAACCGGCTGATCGAACTCATCCAATATGCGCCGTCGACGGAGACGGTGCGGCCCGAGCCCGTGCTCATCACGCCCGCCTGGATCATGAAATATTACATTCTCGATCTGTCGCCGCATAATTCGCTCGTGC
>DATBRI010000113.1:0-20801 GCA_036560365.1 Methylocystis sp. | reverse complement strand
GTCGATATAACGCGCGCCGAAATTCTCGATGTAGCGATAGGAGCCGCCTTCCGCCTCGTGAAATTCGCCAGCAAGAACGATTTCCTTCAAACGGCTCATTTCCTGCGGCCCGAAGGTCACGGGCCGACATGCGCCCATTTTCACGCCCGTCCAGCCATTGTCGTTATGCGAGGCCGTCACCATCGCTACAGCCGCGACATCGAGATCGAATTGGGCGAAATAGGCCATCGGCGACAAAGCGAGACCAATGTCGCGCACGCGCACGCCCGCGGCCATCAGGCCGCTCACCAGCGCCAATTTGATCGATGAAGAATAGCTGCGATAATCGTGGCCGACGACGATTTCGGGTGCGACGCCCAATTCGCGCAGCAGCGCGCCAAGGCCCATGCCGAGCGCCTGCACGCCCATCAAATTGAGATCGGCGCCAAAGAGCCAACGCGCGTCATATTCGCGAAAGCCGGTCGATTTGATCAGCGGCGCCTCTTCATATTCGAACGTGTTCGGGCGCAGATTCAGGACGGGCTTGGGAAACATCAACGATCCTTCGCTTGACGAGCGTCGCCTTGGCCGCCTTGGCATAGCAGCCTTAACTTAGCGGGCTTGGCATAAGCGAAAATCCGCGCCGCGCCAAATTCGGGCGACAGACAATTCAATTTAAGCTTGCAGCGCGTGAAAAGCGCTCGTAGGATTTAACTTCCGCAGTATTTCGCGGCTATTTGTTTGTTTATTATAGAGGTACCGCTATGGCCAAGAAAATCATTTTGCTCGCCGACGGCACGGGAAACGGGCGACTGGAGCAAGTCTCAAATATCTGTCGACTTTCGCAAGCGCTCTGCCTCTCAGACAAAGATCAGGTGGTCTATTACATTCCCGGCGTCGGCACCGAGGGTTTCAAGCCGCTCGCGATGCTCGACGGCGCGACAGGCTTCGGCGTGCCGTCCAACGTGCGCAAGCTATACCGTTTCCTGTCTTGGAATTGGGAGCCTGGCGCAGCCATCTATATGTTCGGCTTCAGCCGCGGCGCCTTCACCATTCGGATGCTGATCGACCTCATTCGCGCGCAGGGTCTGTTGCCGACCGAATTCAACGGGCGGCGCGTTTCGCACCAGGAGATGCTCCGCAATTCCGAAGACGCTTGGCGCGCCTTCTGCCAGCAAGACGAGGAACGTAAAAAGAATATCTGGGTTTTTCTGGGCTTCCCCAAGCTGCGAGACGCCATCTTGGGCGTCTGGAAAAAGCTTTTGGGGCAGCCCAGCTATGCTGACGTGCAAAAAGCGGCTTCGGACCGCGACCCTGAGAATCTCTCCATCGACTTTGTCGGCCTATTCGACACAGTGGAGGCCTATGGCGTCCCGATCGAAGAAATGCGCGAGGTCGTTCATCGCTTTGTGTTCCCCATCAAGTTCGGCGGCGATCATACGATATGGGAAAAGGTCGGCCGCGTAAGACAGGCGCTGTCGCTCGACGATGAGCGCCTCACTTTCCATCCAATCCGCGTGTCTCTAAAGCCCGACGAGCAGGATTTACGCATACAGGAAGTTTGGTTCGCCGGCGTGCATTCTGACGTCGGCGGCGGTTATCCTGACGACATGACGGCGCATTGCCCGCTGGTCTGGATGGTTCGAGAACTTCAGACGGCTGGGACCGACAGAGCGCTCGCTTTTCACGAAACTGCGCTGGCCGAATTCAGACGGACGGCGACGCCATTCGGGCCGCTGCATGACTCGCGAGCAGGCATGGCGGTGTTGTATCGCTACGATCCGCGGCAAGTGACCCTGACGGATCCAGCCGGCAATCCCTATTACCGGCCGACCGTCCACCACACGGTTGTTGAACGCTTGGTGGATGGAGGCGGCGATTACGCGCCGCTAGCGCTTGGCGGGACGAGCGCGGATCAAGCCCAAACCGGACCGAAGGGCGCCGACGTCTTCATGCCCGACGGCTCCATCGCGCGCGCCGAGACTGGACCGGCCTACGCGCTTGTTCGAGAGGCGGACCCGGCGTTTGAGCCAGCAAGTATACGCAGCGATGGCAGCGACCTCGACTTCGCCAAGGGAGCAATGAAGAGCCTGGACGCGCCCAACCGGGAACAGATGGAGATCGCCCGCGACTACGTATGGCTAAACCGAATCGCATATTTTTTCTTCGTGGCTTTGTTCCTCACTGCGCTCGCTCTTCCGTTGCTCGATTCAACGATCGACGACTCTAATGAAGGCATATGGAGTCAGCTGTCGGTCGTTGCGCTTCCGTTCCAATGGCTCCTGCACGTGCTCGGCCCCGTTGGCGACGCTCTGTCGCGTTTCATGTCCGGCACTGAAAATGTGTTGCGCGGCGTGGGCGACACGATCTTGTCCTTCACGCCCTCCTATCTCTACGCTCATGTGAAAGCTGCGCTGAATCATCCATTTTTCAGCACTGCGCTGGTGCTCGCCTATTTCGTTCTTCGCAGTAAGAGCGACGCCTATGAGGACGCCACGCGCTACCACGCGCGCTTGGCTTGGAACATCCAGAACGACAAAGTCAAAAAAGGCGTTGAGCCCGAACCGCGCGCAACGTCACAGCTCGTGCGCACGATACGAAGCTCGTCTGCGGCGAGATCTGTCCTTGGCGTCGGCCGCGCAATGGCGCCTGCCGCTTATGCGCTTATTTTTGTGTTCACGCCCCTGCTTCTCGCAGCCAATCGAATTGGCTTCAATTATCTCGAGGGATCTGGTCGCGTCTGCGTGGCTTCAAGCGCTTCCGAATGGGTGGCGAGCGCATCTGCACGCTTTGCAACGAATGACCCCTGCTGGGCGAGCCGCTGGGCAGTTGAACGCGGCGGCGTCTATCGCCTGACGATCAGCATCGACCCCAAGAACGATGATCCCTGGCTTGATCAGCTGATGCTCACCGATCCGTACGGCTTCGATGCGAAAGGTTTGGTTCAGACCGCCGGCGTCGCCTTACGTCGCTGGCCTTCAGCCGCTTGGTTCCATCCCATCGCCCGCATCGGAGCGCGAGGGGATGCAGAGTGGCCGCTGGTCCCGATCGACGGCGGCGGGGCTCTCTCGCCACGCGGTCGGCGATGCTCGATGCTCCCGCTGGATTACAGCGAAACTGCCGAACATAAGTCGTTTTGCGCGGATCACCCCCGCGCCAAATCCTGTGTTAACAGCGGCCTGTCGCTGAGCATCGATTCGCTGCCCGCCGACGAGCTAGACGCCGCAAAGGCCGCTTGGGTTCGAGACAGCTACTCTTACGACGGCAAGAGCTGCAATTCGGCTTTCCCGCGCAAAACCTTCGTGTCGGAATTCGTTGCGAGCGACACCGGCGAACTATTTCTTTTCGTCAACGACGCGGCGCATGTGTCCCTAGACGGTCGCAAGCAAATTTTTTACGACAACAATACCGGCACAGCAAAAGTGACAATCGAGCGATTGCCGCGCGACGCTGCACAAGCCACGACCGCAAGCGCGCCTTAAGTTTCGCGCTTAGCTCAGTCGCGCGCTCAAGAGCCCCGCGGCTTGGCGCGCGTCGTCGGCTGCGCGGCAGCCGGATCGTCCGGCCAGAGATGGCGCGGGTAGCGCCCTCTCATCTCCTTCTTCACCTCGCTCCAAGAGCCTTTCCAAAAACTCGGGAGATCGCGCGTCGTCTGAATCGGCCGATGCGCCGGCGAGAGCAGTTCGAGCGTTAAGGGCGCGCGTCCGCGCGCAAGCGTCGGGTGAGTTGAAAGGCCGTAAAGCTCCTGCACGCGCACCGAGAGGATTGGCCCGTTGTCGGCGGCATAATCGAGCGCATGGCGTGACCCAGCGGGCGTCTCGAAAGAGGCTGGCGCTTCCACATCAAGCCTCCGCGATAGATCGTAGGGGAGAAGCTGAGCGAGCGACGCCTCGAGGTCGTCGACCGTAATGTCCGCGAGCGACGTCCGCCCCTCAATGAACGGCGCAAGCCAGTCTCCAGCGCTCGCGGCCAGAGCGGCGTCGGAAAGATCCGGCCATTCGTCGCCCTCGGCGCGGCGCAGAAAGGCCACGCGGTCGCGCCGCTGCATCTGCGACTTCGTCCATGGCAGCCGCGCGACGCCAAGCGCGGCGACGCCGCGCGCGAGCGTCCTGGCGTTTTCTTCCGATGCCTCGACCGCCAGATTGCGCTCGGAGAGTCGTATCGCCCCGAGACGCCGGAAGGCGCGCCGCCGCAAGCTCGCGCTCGCCGCGTCGAAGATCGTTTCATCGCGAGTCTCGATGCGCTCGCTTGCGATCGTCTCGACCTCCTCGGCGGTGAGCGCGCAGGCCGCGAGGATGCGCGCCTGCGCCGCCCGACCGGTGAGTTCGGCGACCGCGAGAAATGGCGCGCGCGATAATGGATCTTCGACCGGCAGATTCGCGGCGCGACCGTTCGCCATCAGGAACTCGCCGCGCGCGCCGCGCGATTTGGCGATGCGATCGGGATAGGCGAGCGCAATCAGCGCGCCGTCGGAGAACTCCCTCCCTGTCCCTCCCCCGCGCCGCGGGAGAGGGGACGCGAACGATCGGGGGTTCGCAACATGAAGCGCCGAGTCGACTTCCTCTCCCGCGGAAGCGGAGGAGGACTGCGGTGGGTGCAATGCGCTGGCCGCCGCCATCGCCTGCCGCGCCCATTGCGCAGCGAGGCGTCGCGCGTCGCTTGCGCGTTTGGAGTTTTCATCCCGCAGGCGCTCGAGCCGATGCGAAAGATCGGCGTCGGCGCCGCCGATCCCGCGCTCCGAGAGCAGCATGGCGAGTTCCGCGGCGCGTCTGGCCTCGCCGTGGCGCGCCGCCTCGACGACCATTCGCGCTAATCTGGGCGCAAGCGGCAGCGCCCGTACGGCGCGGCCCCTATCGGTAAGCCGCCCGTCGTCGTCGAGCGCCCCGAGTTCGCGATCGAGCGCGACCGCCTCCTTCCACGCGGGCGCCGGCGGCGGATCGAGCCATTTGAGTCGCCCCGGATCGCTCACCCCCCAAGCGGCGAGATCCAGCGCAAGGCCGGAGAGATCGGCAGCAAGGATTTCGGGGGCGGCGAAGGCCGGGAGCGCCGCTGTCTGCGGCTCATCCCACAGGCGATAACAGACGCCCGATTCCGTGCGGCCGGCGCGGCCGCGACGCTGGTCGACGCTGGCGCGCGCCGCGCGCACGGTTTCGAGCCGCGACAATCCAAGATCAGGCTCGAAGCGCTGCACGCGCGCCAGCCCGCTGTCGATGACGATGCGCACGCCTTCGATCGTGAGCGAGGTTTCGGCGATCGACGTGGCGAGAACGATCTTGCGACGGCCCGGACGCGCCGGCGCAATGGCCAGGTCCTGCTCGCTCCGATCGAGCGCGCCATAGAGCGGCGCGACGTCGATGTCGTCCGGCAGGCGCGCCTCGGCCAGGCGCGAGGCGACGCGCATGATCTCGCCCTGCCCCGGCAGAAAGGCGAGGATCGACCCGCGCTCCTCGCGCAGCGCCAAAATGATCGCGCGCGTCATCGCCTCTTCGATGCGCGCATTGGCGTCGCGGCCGAGATAGCGCGTCTCGACGCCATATGCGCGCCCCTGGCTCTCGATCGTCTTGGCGCCCATCAGCGCGGCGACGCGGGCGCCGTCGAGCGTCGCGGACATGGCGATGAGCCGCAGATCCTCCCGCAGCCCAGCCTGGGCGTCGAGCGCCAGCGCGAGGCCCAGATCGGCGTCGAGCGAGCGTTCGTGATATTCATCGAACAGCACGCCGGCCACGCCCTCCAGCGCCGAGTCGTCGAGGATCATCCGCGCGAATACGCCCTCGGTGACGACCTCGATGCGCGTTCGCGTCGAGATTTTCGATTCGAGGCGCATCCGCAGGCCGATCGTTTCGCCGACGCTCTCTCCGAGCGTCGCCGCCATGCGGCTCGCCGCCGCGCGGGCGGCGAGCCGTCGCGGCTCCAACAAAATGAGCTTGCGGTCCTTCGCCCAGTCGGCGCCGAGCAGCGCGAGCGGCGCGCGCGTGGTTTTGCCGGCGCCGGGCGGGGCGACGACGACAAGGTTGCACGACGCCTCAAGCGCGGCGCGGATCGCCGGCAGCACATCGTCGATCGGCAGCGCAGAAAGATCATGCAGCATCGAAGGCGCGCGCTTCAAAAGTTCCAAATTCTATAGCGCGACGGACATTGACGACGCTGGTCAAAGCGTCAAGACGCCGCGTCGCGCCTGACCGGAAACGAAAAAAGCCCCTCCCTTGCGGGAGGGGCGAAGAATTGCAGTCAATGGTGAACTTATGCCGCCTGCTGGATCGCCGACAGTTTCCACTCCTGCGGCCCGGCGCCCGCCGGACGGCGGAAGGTCCAGGCCTCGGTCGCCTGTGTTTCCCCGGTCGAGCCGGGCGCGGGCTTGCCGGTGGCGCGATCCTCGATCACGTCATTCAGCGCGAAGCGCATCGCGACGGTGGCGTATTCGTCCACGCCTTCTCGCCACGCCTCCGACAAGTCGCCTTGCAGCAACTTCACGTCCGAGACGCGATTGACGACGCCCTTGCGGCGGTTCTCCTCCAATTCGTCGTCAAAATAGGAGGCCATTTCCGGCGTCGACATGCCGCGCAGCGCGCCAATGTCCTCGCGGCTGTAGGCGGCCTGCGATTCGCCGAGCAGGCGTTCGAAGGCGTTGAAGTCCTCCGCCGCAATCTTGATCGGCTTCGCCATCGCCGCCTCTGGAGAGGCGCCGGAGCCGAAACCGGCCGCGCCGAAGGGGGCGCGCGCGGTAAACGGCGACGTGAAGCCGGGGCTCGGACGGTGTCCGGCGCCGGCCATCGCGTTGGCGTTGGCGTTGCGGCGCGTCCACCAATTGAAAGCCATCCGGGCCAGGAAAACGAGCAGGCCGATCTGCAGCAGCAGACCGAGGATCGACATAAAGCCGCCCATGCCGCCAAGAAGGCCGTTACCGGTCAGCAGACCAAACAGCCCGGCGCCGAGCAGGCCGCCGGCGAGGCCGCCCAGAAGGCCGCGACCCATGGAGCCGCCAAAGAGGCCGCCGGGTTGCGCCATCGGACCGGCCATACCGGGCGCGGGCCGCGGGGCGACGCTACGTTCGAAGGGAGACGCTGCGCCTGGCATGGTGCGGGTGGAAGGCGGCGCCGACCAAGAGCGGCCCCCTCGGCTGCCGAAGCTGCCGCCGCCGCCCATACGCGCTTCAGCGATGGCGGGCGCAAGCGCCAGCAGCGTCGCAAGCGCAAGAGAAATCAGCGATCCACGCTTAAGCGCGAAGAAACGCGACATTGTCTTGTCCTTAAAATTGCGGGGAACGACGCTCCCCTGGCTGGGCATATATAGGAAGCGCCGCGCGCGGGCGCAAAGGCTTGGCCGGGGGAAACCGACGCGGCCCCACGCGCTCCCAAGACGAACGTGCAAAGCGGAGAGACATTCCGAACCCGAAAGATTAAACCTGCGACATGCGTCAATATCTCGACCTTTTGGATAAAATCCTCCGCGAAGGCGCGCGCAAGGACGATCGCACCGGCACCGGAACGCTGTCGCTGTTCGGCCATCAGATGCGCTTCGACCTTTCGCAAGGCTTTCCGCTGGTGACGACCAAGCGCGTGCATCTCAAATCCGTCATCCACGAGCTTTTGTGGTTTCTAAGAGGAGACACCAACGTCGCATATTTGCGCGAGAACGGCGTCACGATCTGGGACGAATGGGCCGATGAACAGGGCGACCTCGGTCCGATCTACGGCATGCAGTGGCGCCGCTGGACGGCCGACGGCGGCGAGATCGATCAGCTCGCGAATGTCGTCGAAGAGATCAAGCGCAATCCCTTCTCGCGCCGGCTGATCGTCTCGGCTTGGAACCCGGCGCAAGTCGACAAGATGGCGCTGCCGCCCTGCCATTGCCTATTCCAGTTTCATGTCGCGGAAATTGACGGCGTCAAGCGGCTCTCCTGCCAGCTCTACCAGCGGTCGGCCGACGTCTTCCTCGGCGTGCCCTTCAACATCGCGAGCTATGCGCTGCTGACGCATATGGTCGCGCAAGTGACGGACTGCGCGCCAGGCGATTTCATCCACAGCTTCGGCGACGTCCACCTCTATCTCAATCACGTCGAGCAGGCGCGGCTTCAGCTCTCCCGCGAGCCAAAGCCCCTGCCTCGCCTGAAGCTCGATCCTTCAGTGCCCTCGCTGTTCGACTTCAGATATGAAGACGTGAACGTCGAGAACTACGAGCCCTGGCCGGCGATCGCCGCGCCGATCGCGGTGTAGGCGCCCATGGACCCGAAAATTGTCGCCGTCGTCGCGCGCGGAAGCAATGGCGTGATCGGCGTCGCCAACGGCCTTCCCTGGCGCCTCTCCAGCGATCTCAAGCGCTACAAGGCGCGCACCTGGGGCAAGCCGATGATCATGGGACGACGCACTTACGAATCGATTGGACGGCCACTGCCCGGGCGCGAAAGCGTCGTGCTGACGCGGGATCCCCATTTCGCGGCCGAGGGCGCGCATGTCGCGGCGAGCCCCTCTGAGGCTTTGGCGACCGCGCGTCGGCTCGCCCGACTGCTTGGCGTCGACGAGATCATCATCGCCGGCGGCGAGGAGATCTATCGCGCCTTTCTCGACCTCACCGACGTCATCGAACTGACGGAGGTGGCGCTCGATATTGCCGGCGACGCGCATTTTCCGGCGCTCGACCCGCGAGACTGGCGCGAGATCGCGCGCGAAGCGCCGCCCCGCGGCCCGAAGGACGAGGCGGACTTCGCTTTTGTCACGCTTGAGCGGGTCCGCGCCTGACCGCTTGAATTTTGGTTGCGGCGCAGAGCGCCTGTGGCTATAAAATCGCCCGGAAGCGGCTTCGGCCATTTCAGTCGGAGTGTAGCGCAGCCTGGTAGCGCACCTCGTTCGGGACGAGGGGGTCGGAGGTTCGAATCCTCTCACTCCGACCAATCTTCTCAAAAACTTGAGTGTTTAACGCTCCGGCGGTCACTGAAATGGCCACGGAAAGGCGGCGCATCCCAGCAAAAGCTGCAACGCAGCAGTGCCGCCGATCAGCTTTGTGCGCTTCGTGGCGGCCAATTAAGCAGCCCGCCGCGGCGCCGAGCACGCCATGATGGCCCATGTAATGGCCGGCTATGCCGCCCACTAAGGCGCCCTTCAGACAGCCGCGCGCTTGCGCGGGCGCAGCAACAGCAAGCGCTGTTGTCAAAGTGGCGGCGAGGATCAGGGACGTCTTCATTTATCACCAAAGAGCCTGAGTTGAGGTATCCGCTAAACCTCGCAAACTCCGGCAATGTTCCGACACGGCCGCGTCGCCGGAAATGCGCTCCTCCCCTTTGCCCGCTGCCGCCGCGCCCTGTTCCAATCCGAGCGAACGTCACTCTTCGGGGTCACTGAAGTGGCCGCGGAAGGCCGCGCTATTCGGCGCGCATTCCAGCAAAAGCTGCAAACGCAGCGTCTGAACGCGAAACTCATTCCTTCAGGCTCGACGAAGCGCGTCAAGAATGCGAGGCTTGCACATTAATGGCGGGCGCTCGCATCACCCGTCCAGTGCGATAGAACAACGAAAGCTTCTGCGGACGACGCCGGCATTTCCCGGCAGATCCCTCCACCGGGGAAGAAGTTCACCTCCAGTACGCATAACGCAAGGTTCCAATTGAACGCTCCAACGGCCCCGGCCGGCGGCAGCTTGCAGCCACGAATATTATTGTCATCATCTGTCGATCTGGAGAATATTATGACCCCTACGACTTGCAGCACATCTCAACCGTTAACCTTTGGGGATTCTTCTCAGCAAACCTTCAAGGTTTGCACGTTCCTCGTGAACGTGCTCAGTAACATGTATGAACAATGGATAAATGCCGGCTCGCCGCGCGATTTTGATTGGCAGCCCGCTAATGCCTGCCCGATCACGATTGATTTCAAGGTGGAAGACTACGCTTTTGGGCAGCTGATCTGGAGCACGTTCACTTTAGAGTTCAAAAAGACAGTCACTGAACCGTTCGGATGCCTGGTTAAATCCAAGACCGACGGCAGCCTTTTTCTCGTTTTCCGGGGCAGCAAAAGTCTCGAGGACTTCGAAGTCGATACTGAATTCAAGCCGGTCGCCTATAGCGCGCCGACGCCCAATCCACCTCCCGGCATGCTCGTCGCGAGAGGCTGGTATGCGGTGTACACCGGGCTTGTCCAAGCGTTAGATACTCAGCTCAAGACGATCGGCGGCAAGCCTCTTCTCATCACTGGCCACAGTCTTGGCTCGGCGCTTGCCACACTCGCTGTGCCGCTGGCGGTTTCTCACGGTATTGCGCCGATGCACTACAATTCAGCAAGTCCAATGGTGGGACTAAAACCTTTCAGCGACTACTACGCAAACTTGAAGGTGAAAACATTCCGTCTCGTGAACACGGCCGACACGGTGCCAACTCTTCCCCCAAAACGTAGCGGCGACTATCTACACGTCGGCAATGAGGTTTCCTTCAACGCGGACTATGGCGCTGAGAAAAAAACACACAACCCGTGTTGCAGCTACGCCTATGCAATCTACCATCCGCAAGCGCCCTGCAATCCAGACTTTGACGCCTGCGCCCCGACGCTCGGGCAAACCCACGAATAGGCCGACAATCGCCGGATGACTTCCCCCTGACCTAATCGGCGACGTCCGACCGGGTCGCGGCCCACGTCATCGCCCCAACGGCGCTCAGAAAAAGAAAAGCCCAGCCACGAAGGCTGGGCTTTCCTGAATGCGCCTGGCTCGAACGATCGATCAGTATTTCGCCAACACCGGCGCCGACGCGCCGAAGTTGAAGTGGTAGTTCACCCCAAAGCGGATCGTGTGGAAGCGCGTGCGGTTGTTGACGTTGTTCAAGTTGAGGCCGAAATTGAAGCCATTGTTGTTGTTGCCGCTGAGCTGCGTATAGAGATACTCGGCCTTGACCGACCAGTTCGGCAGCGCAACAAACATATACTCGGCGCCGCCGCCGGCGGTCCAACCCGTCTGCACCGTGCTGTTTTGGTTCAACCAGCCGTTGCGTTTCACCTCGCCATAAGCGAAGCCGCCTGTGCCATAGATCAGGAGTTGCGGGCTCAGCAGGTTGACGCCGACGCGGCCGCGCACGGTGCCGAACCAGTTCAGGGTCGCGGTGGTGACGGGAGGAACGCCAAAGAGCCAGGCGTAGCTGTTGCCGCCGGCGCCAGAGCCGATGCTGGTGCCCTGGAAATCGGTCTCGATGCCGACGACGAACATCGGCGTGATCTGGTAATTGTAGCCAATTTGACCGCCGCCGACGACGCCCGCCCGGCTACCGCCGTGATTATTCACGCCCCAACCCCAGGCGTTGGATGAATTTTGGGCGTAAAAACCGACGCCGAAGTTGAGACCGGCGTAGAAGCCCGTCCAGGTCATCATCGGCGGCGGGGGCGGCGGCGGCGGCGCCTTGTAGGACGGAAGGTCGGCGGCCATGGCCGAACCTGCAGTCAGCGCGAGGGCCAAAGCGGCAAAAGTTGCCTTCTTCATTATACCTTCTCCTAAAGCTCAAAACGGCATGGGCCGAATCCCCGCGCCCAAAGGCGGCTTCAGGTAAAAAAAGCGACCAGCCCTGCACAGTCAAAGCAATTCAGATGCTGTGCGGCCTTCCAAGCACGCTTTCCAGCCGACTGTGGCAGCGGCGCCACAACGCGAAGCGGATTCTCGTCGAAAAATTCGTCAAGCTTTCCAAGAACTTAGCCTGGGCTCGCGCCTATGCCCGGCAGGCGCGCTGAGCGTCGCCCCGCACCCTTCTGTCCGGTTCAGTGTCCGTCATTGGAAAAGTGCTGATAGTCGACGCTTCTTTTCCAATGTCCGCCCCAGCGCCAGCCCTGTCGCGCGAACGCCCTCGTCACGACGTCGCCGTCGACGATGATCCCGACAATATCTCTCCTGCGCTTGGAAAGTTCGTCATAAGCGCGTCCGGCCTCGGGCTCCGTTAGGCCGCCTTCACGATAGGGATTTTGAACGGGATTGATGTCCACGGCCTTGCCATAGGCGTGTCGCGACATCGCGCCGCGATCTGTCGTTCGGCAGTTGAAGGCGCTCGTATTATTCGCCGCCATCGATCGTGCGTCGTCGCCGCCGAATTCATCAATCAGCGACATGCGATAGATTCGAAATTTCCCGCTGTCGAAAATGTCCTGGAAGGCGGCTGCGACCGCTTTTGCGACGCTCTTTGCGACAATGAGAGAGCCCGTTTGCGCGTTGCCGTCGAAATCGAGATAAGGGACTCTCAAGAGAACGAGCTGGTCCCGTCCCTGACATGGAAGCTCCGCGCGCCACGACCTTCCTAGCATGTAAGCCCATACTGCGTCGGGTATGGGTTCAGCTGTCGCCTTTGCGCCCCGCGCATGTGCTTCCGCGCCCGCAAAAAGCAAAAACAGAAGCGCGGCGGCTCGCAAGGAAAGCATCGGAAAGGCGCGCCAAACCTTTCTTTCTCGTAGCCGTTCCCTCACTGAGACGGCAATGCGGCTCGATTGGCGTGCGCCGAAGATCGCCGGCGTAAGGCAGGCAATGCGTCAATCGTCAACGCGACGATGCAGACAAATTCGCCGACGCCATCCGCGATCACCATGTCCCCGACTGTGAGTATCGCGAGTCCCTTGCAAATTTCCGAGACGGCGAAAATCCCGTTCGCCCTGACCATGCAAACCAGCTTGCCGAGCAGGCGGTCAGGCTGAGCAGAGATCGCGATCGCCGGGAGGAAGGCGATCTCATTTTTTCGGCGCGATAGCCCGACCGATGATGACGCCAAGGGAAAGCCCATGCCTAGCCTTCAGAGGTTGAGGTGTGCTCCTTTTACCCTGAATTGCGACCGTCATTATGGCTGACGTGCGGCCTCAGCTAGGCGACAGGCGCGATGAAATGACGGCGCGCCCGGACGCCGCGCGTGAGCTATAAATAGAAACGCCCCGACTGCGGCGGGGCGTTTCTTTCGGTTCAACGAACTGGCGTATTTCTCAGCACACCCAAACCCAGTTGCCGACGGAATCGCTCCACTGCCAGCACACGCCGGGGTTAAGAGGCCGCCAAGGCGTGCTCCAATCCCTTTTTTGATAACGCCAGAGCGCGCCATAGGACTGAACATTGCCATCGCTAGGGTACGATCGCTGCGCTTGAGCCAGGGGCGTGAAAGCGAAAATCGCCCCAATGATCAATAGCGTGAGCTTGCGCATCTTTTCCTCCCGATTGAATTGACGTTGGCCAATTCAACTGGGATGACGGCAAGATGAATCAAGCTCCTGGCGGATTCTACGCAGTTACCCGCATGCGACAGAGCTTGGATTTCAAACTATAGACTGAACGAGCCCTCCGACGGCAAAGCCTAATGCTTCGCAAAACGCTCTATGGCGTCGATAAAGGCCTCTGGCGAAGCTGCGATGCGCCGAGCAATGTGCACCGGCCAATTCACGAGCACGCGAACCGTCGAGAAGGTGGCGGCGAAGGACGACGAAACAAAACGCGGCATTCCTGTCTCCATAATGGGGTCGCGGCGGCGCGTTTGCGGGGAGGCGTTCGGCCGGAGCGGTCTAGATGCTGAACGATATTGCGACGCACACTATAGGCGCCCAGACGTTTCAGCCGGTTTGCTGCAATGTTGCCAGTCGGTTTCCGCGTTGAGTCAATTTTGTGCGCCGCCGCACGCGCCGGCCGGGCGCCCGTCTCGGGGGAATTGCCGCTGCATCGCAAAAAGCGTCGTGTTGTCTTATAGGTAGCTTCACTCATTCGCGCCAAGGAGCCGCCGCGTTCGAGGAGCGACGAAAGTCGGGTGTCAGCGCGGCCGCCTCTCTGATTATCCGCGCAGAATATCCGCGCGCAATCTGCCCGCGACGATATCGACCGCCGCCGCGACCGCCGGCGACATCGGCGCGCCGATCTCGAAGGTCTCGCCTTCGATCGCATAAACGACGCAGCGCGAGGGCAATGCGCCCAGCGCGCGGGCGAGCTCCAAGGCTTCAGCGAGACCGAAACCATGCGTGGAGGCGCCGAAAGCCGCGCGCGGCAGCGGGTCTGTGCTCACGTCAAAGCGGCGGATCTCGCCGGGCGGCGCCCCGGAAACGCTGGCGTCGACAATATAGGCGGCGTCCGCGGCCTCAAGCCGCGTCAGCACGCGCGTCGCCTCGCCCTCTTCCTCGATGATGTCGACGTCGGCCGGCGACGCTCTCAGCGCGCGCGCGACCGCACGACCTGCCGCGTCGTCGCCGCGATCGGGATTGCCGATGCAGAGCACGATGATGCGCGGCGGTTCGCGTGAGCTATCCGCCCCGGTCGACATCGAGCCGCAGAAAATGCGTCGCGCAGGAAATACAGGGGTCGTGGTTGCGGATCGTTTGCTCGCATCGGTGACGCAGACCATCGTCCGGCAGATCGAGCCAGGCGGTCGCGAAAATCTTCAGATCCTCTTCGATGCTTGGCTGGTTCTGCGACGTCGGCGGCACGATGAGCGCGTCCGCGATCTTCCCATCGGGATTCAGCTTATAGCGGTGATACAGCATGCCGCGCGGCGCCTCGGTCGCCGCAAAGCCGGTCCCCGCGCGCGGTTCGAGATCGACGGCCGGTCGCTCCGGCTCTTCGTAGGCGTCGATGATGCGCAGCGCCTCGTCGCAGGCGTAAAGAACTTCAACGGATCGAACGATGATGCTGCGGAAGGGATTGGCGCAGACGGGCCCAAGTCCCGCGTCCCGCGCCGCCTCGCGCGCGATCGGCGAGAGAGACGCGGCGTTCAGCGCGTATCGGGCCAAGGGCCCGGTGAGATAAGGGCCGCGCGCCTTGAGGTGGGCGTGCAGCGCGGTCGAATGTTCGACATGCGTCTCTTCGAAATGTTCGTCATATTCCGCGGCGGCGATGTCGAGCCCGCGGCTTGAGACGATGCGGCCCTGGTTGAAGGGATATTCGCCGTCGCCGCGCAAGGCGACGAATTCATAGTCGCGCACGACGTCGGGAAAATCGAAGCCGGACGTCCAGCGAACGGTCGCCAGCGCCCAGTCACGCGCCCGCTTCAGCTCTTCGGCGAGCGGCTGAAGTTCGCGCTTTCTCGGCGCGCGATAAAAGCCCCCGACGCGGACATTGATCGGATGAATCTCACGGCCGCCGAGAAGCGCGATGATCGAATTGCCCGCTCTTTTGAGATCGAGGCCGCGTCGAACAATGTCGGCGTGGTCGCGCGCCATCTCGATCGCGCCCTCATAGCCGAGGAAATCCGGCGCGTGCAGCATATAGATATGGAGCGTGTGACTCTCGATCCATTCGCCGCAATAGAGGAGTCGTCGCAGGTCGCGCAGCGGTCCGTCGACGACGACGCCAAGCGCGTCCTCCATCGCGTGGACCGCGCTCATTTGATAAGCGACCGGACAGATGCCGCAGATGCGCGAGGCGATATCGTGCGCCTCGCTATACATGCGGTCGCGCAGGAAGGCTTCGAAGAAGCGCGGCGGCTCGAAGATGTTGAGTTCCGCGGACTGCACGACGCCGTCGCGCGCGACGACCTTGAGGGCGCCCTCGCCTTCCACGCGGGCGAGCTGATCGACCTTGATCGTCTTAACGATCATGACGCTCGCTCTCCTCGCGAAAGGCGTCGGCATTGGCGTTGAAGGTTCTGTAGACGCGCTTCAGCGCATCCTCATCCATGCCGAGCTTGCTCAACCAGACCGACAGCGACGGCGCGTTGGGCGTCTCCATCGGCCCATAGCAGCCATAGCAACCGCGATTATAGGAGGGGCAGAGCGCGCCGCAGCCCGCATGGGTGACGGGGCCGAGGCACGGCGTTCCGTGTCCGACCATGACGCACAGATTGCCGGCGATCTTGCACTCGACGCAGACGCTGTGCGCCGGCGTCTGCGGCTTGCGCCCGGCGAGATACGCCGAAATCACCTCGACGAGCTGCCTGGTGCTGATCGGGCAGCCGCGCAGTTCGAAGTCGACCTTGACGTGATCGGCGATGGCGGTCGACGTCGCCAGCGTTTGGATATAGTCCGGCCGCGCATAGACGATCGCCGCATATTCGCGCACGTCGGCGAAATTGCGCAGCGCCTGGATGCCGCCGGCGGTGGCGCATGCGCCAATCGTAATTAAGAAGCGCGACAGTTTACGCACTTCCTGGATGCGTTCCGCGTCATGCGCCGTCGTCACCGAGCCCTCGACGAGCGAGAGATCATAGGGACCCTCGACCGAAGCGCTCGTCGCTTCGAGAAATTGCGCAATCTCGACTTCGCCCGCGATCTGCAGCAACTCGTCCTCGCAATCGAGAAGGCTGAGCTGACAACCGTCGCAGGAGGCGAATTTCCAAACGGCAAGTTTTGGTCGAATGCGCGCCACGTCACAGCTCCCGATAGGCGAGAAGATCGCGCACGCGGTCATAGCGATGCACCGGCCCGTCCTTGCATATGAACATCGGACCGAACTGGCAGTGGCCGCAATGGCCGATGGCGCATTTCATATTCCGCTCCATCGAGACGAAGATCCGCGAATCGGCGACGCCGGCGTCTTCGAGCGCGAGCGCGGTCGCGCGGATCATCACTTCCGGCCCGCAGATCATGGCGATGGCGTCCGCAGGATCGTAGCGGAGCTTGGACAATAAAGGCGTCACATAGCCGACGTCCCCGGTCCACGACGGTCCGGCGCGCTCCACCGCCACGCGCAACTGAAAGTCGGGCGTGCGCCGCCATTCTTCGAGTTCGCCGCCAAAGATGAGGTCCTCCGGCGTGCGCGCGCCATAGAGAACGCCGATGCGGCCGTAGGCGGCGCGATGGCGCAGCAGCCAATAGATCACCGGCCGAAGCGGCGCCAAGCCGATGCCGCCGCCAATCAGCAGGACGTCGAAGCCCTTGGCTTCCTCGACCGGCCAGCCGACCCCGAAGGGACCGCGCAAGCCCACCCGGTCGCCGGCCTGCAATTTGCCGAGCGCCGCGCTCACCGGACCGACCGCGCGGATCGTATGCGTCAGCCGCTCAGGCGCATCGGCGGCGCCGCTGATGCTGATCGGTATTTCGCCGACGCCGAATGCGTAGAGCATGTTGAACTGCCCTGGCGTGAATGGCGCGGCGCGTTCGGGGGCGAGATCGAAGGTGAACACCTCCGCCGACTCGCGGATGAAGCGGGTCACCCGCGTCATGCTCGGCGCCATTGGGTAAGGCGACGGCGCGCAGGCCTTAAGCGTTTGCCGCATCATACATCCCGAGGGCCTGCATGCGCGCGCCCTGCAGACGTTTGAGGAGCGGCGGAATGAAGCGCTTCATCATTTCATAGCCGACGCGCGGATCCGCCTCACATTTGCCGCGCAGACATTTCCCGTCGAAAGCGATGGCGCGCGTCAGTTCGATGGCGCGCCCGTCGAAGGACGAACGATAGGGCGGGATGAGCCAGTCGGCGCCGAGAATTTCTCCGCTCTTGACGGTGAGAAAGGTGAACGCTCCACGCCCAGGCACGAAAGTCTCCAGCGCCACGGCGCCATGCCGCACGAGATAGAAGGAATCGGCCGCGGCGCCTTCGCGAAAAACATAATCTCCCGGCTGCAGGACGACGTTCTTGGCGCACCCGGCGATAAGCGCCATCGTGTCTTCATCCAACCCCTCGGCGAAGGGATGATGACGCAGCAGATCGGCAATGTCCTTCATCGCGATTCCTCGGCCGAGGCGTCACAGCCGCGGATGGCGCGCACCTCTTCGGTGATGTCGATGCCTACCGGACACCATGTGATGCAGCGGCCGCAGCCGACGCAACCTGATGAGCCGAACTGGTCGATCCAGGTCGCAAGCTTGTGAGTCATCCACTGTCGGTAGCGCGATTTCGCGCTGCTGCGCACGCTGCCGCCATGAATGTAGGAAAAATCCATTGTGAAGCAGGAATCCCAGCGGCGCCAGCGTTCGGCGCGCGCTCCGGAAAGATCGGAGGCGTCTTCCACCGACGTGCAGAAGCAGGTCGGACAGACCAGCGTGCAATTTGTGCAGGTCAGGCAGCGCGTCGCCACCTCGTCCCAACGGGGATGGTCGAGATTGCTCGTCAGCAGCTCGTTGAGATCGTCGGAACGCATTTCGCGTCCCATCGAGGATGCCGTGCGCTGGACTACCGATTCGCGTTCCTCGATCTCGCGGCTCGATGCAAGCCGATGCGGAATCTGCGCCAGGAGCGCGCGCCCCTCGTCACTGCCGGTCTCGACGAGAAAGCTATGCTCTGTCCCGTCGAGAAGTTCGGTCAGGGCGATGTCGAACCCCTGCTCCACGCGTGGACCCGCGTGCATTGAAACGCAAAAGCAGGTCCCTCCCGCCTTGCCGCAATTGACGGCCACGATCAGCGCGCGCGCGCGCGCCGCCTCGTAGTGCGGATCAACATAGACATCGTTGATGAGAACCCTGTCTTGAATCTCCATCGCGCGAATTTCGCAGGCCCGCACGCCGATAAAGGCCAGACGATCGGATGAGGGCGGTTCGGGCGTGACGCTTGCGTTCTCGCCATCGCGTTCGGCCGTCCAAAGCCGCAGCTTCGGCGCATGCAGAAATTTTTTCCACGACTGCGGCCCGACGGAATATCCAAAGAGCGCATCATCGTCGCGACTGGCCAATCTGTATCGGCCGCCGTTCTGCTCGTCCGTCCATCCGCGCGGCAAATCGTCGACGGATTCGATATCGTCGTAAAGGATCGCCTGATTTTGCACGGTGGGGCCGATGGCGCGATAGCCGCGCGCCCGGATCGCCCGCAGCAAGTCTTGCAGGCCCTCCACCGTGATGATCGCCGCCGCGTCGTCAGCTTCGGCCATGAGCGCTCCTTACCGGCTTGCCGCCCGCTACTATCAAATCGAACCACGCAGGATGTTTCGTCAAGTCTAGCCTTTGCCGGCGCCCTTGTGACGCGGCGATGACATCGGGCCGCCGCCCAGCATCGCGCCTATCGTCTTCCCCTTCCCCAGTCGCCTCTCGATCCTAAGCAGAGTATGCCTGCTGCGGGCCCAATTCATCTCGCCGGTTGCTCGGGTCACGCGCACGAACTATCTTGAGCTTCTAATTCGGCCAACAGGCGCGACAGGACAAGCGGGGATCGCCGCTGCAGCGTCGTTCGCGCCCGAACCAGTGAGGATTGCTCATGTCCAATAGCTCCGACCCGGCCGAACACAACGAGCCCCACGTTACGCCGGAGCATGAGAGCTGGGCGACGACGATCGAGCATGGCATCGAAGAGATCCGGACTCAGTCCGCCGGCGTTCTCTTCCTCGACGTCATCAAAATCGACCTCCCCTATATCGTGATGCTGTCGACCGCCGTGCTAGGCATCGGCATCGTCACCTTCACGGGACAGGCGGTCGCCTACTACTGGGAGTTCCTGACGCCCGTCTACTGCGCGATCTGCATCTATATCGGCTGGCGGCATACGGAAACGACGCATGAACGCACGCGGCTGGTCTGGACCCAAATACTGCACTGGGCGGCGTTTCTCTTTGGCATGTGGCTGATCTATTCGCCACCGCTGCGCCAGCTGATCGACGTCAACGCCGCGGGCCTCAATCTAATGGTGCTGCTGGCTGTCGCAACCTTCGTCGCGGGCGTTCACGCGGCCGCATGGCAGATTTGCGTCGTCGGCATTATTCTCGGGCTCTTCGTTCCCGCCGTGGCGATTATCCAGCGGTCATCGCTGTTCATTATCGTAACCATCCTCGGCATAGCCTTCGTCGCCGCCAGCATCTACATCACGCTGCACTCCCATCGCCGAAAAGCTCGCGAGGCGGAGGAGACCGTCTAGAGCAGGTTCCGAAAAAGTTGACGGACTTTTTCGATGAGAACCTGCTGCAGCTTCTGACTTTGAGCGATTTCTTATCGATCACATGAGTCCATGTTCGATACGCTCTTAAAGGGGTGCGCGCCGAAGACCCATTCGGCGCGCAGTCCGATCAGGCGGAGGCCGGTTGCCCCGTCAGCGCGGCGCGGATGGCGTCTTCCTTGGTTTTGTCGAAGGACGTCCGCAGCACCACGCCGCCGACGCCTTTCAGTCCTTCGAGAACCTTATCGGTGGTCATCTTGCGCACCAGCAGGAACAATGCGGCGCCGCCCGGCGGAACCGCGGCCGCCACGTCCTTCATGAAACTGTCGTCAATGCCGAAGTCGGTCAACGCGCCGGAGACGGCGCCGGCGCCGGCGCCGATCGCAGCGCCTGCGAGCGGCATCATGAAGATCAATCCGATCAGAGCGCCCCAAAAGGCGCCGGAGACTCCGCCAAGGGCCGTGGTGCTGAACAGCTGATTGAGCTTTATCGCGCCATCGGCGTTCTTTACCGCGACGACCGCGTCGCCGAGCTCGATCAAATATTCCTTCTGCATGGTGAAGAGCTTCTGCCGAACTTCTTCGGCCTTTTCTTCCGATGGAAATGCAATCACGAGAAGATCATTCATTGGCCTCTCCTGTTCCGCGCGCGATCTCGCGCGCCGCCATTGACGATCTAGTTCAGTGAAAAAGCAAGACAATGCGCGGGGAGCGGCTGAGGCCGACGCAATCGTCCTAACGCGGCATGGTTGGCGGACGCCGCCGTAATCGCCTCTCCAGCGACGCTGGCGGGCCAGCCTCCCATCAAGAAACTAGTAGTTCTCGCGACAACGCGTCGGCGCGACCTCGCAGCGCGCGCGCTGCGGGACACGACGCGGCGCGGCATACAGGAAGCAGAGCGGCGAGAGCGCCGCGGCGAGCAGCAGCATGACGATAACCATTAGGAGGTCCTCCCGGTTTTATTTTATTCATGACGCCGCCCGCCGTGGCGGGCGGCGCGCAGTCTCGATTAGTCGGTCAGAAGGGCGACGCCTTCTTTGCCGATCAGGCGCTGAATGTTCATCAGCAGCTGAAGCACGACGCCGAACACGCCGAGCGCCATCCAGCCAAAGA